>JAEXGR010000029.1 GCA_023450745.1 Synergistota bacterium | reverse complement strand
TGATCCCTTTGCGCATGTCCGTAGCTCCGCAGATGATGTAAATCTCTTTGCCTTCGCCGTTGATCATTGTAAAACTCCCCTCTATGCATGTGGTTCCTGATGAGGGGAGTTTAGAGGATTACGCCTGATGTTAACAGGTACTGGAGGTTTGACGCTTACTGGCGGCATTGTTATTTGCCGGGTGGCAGTGTACAATGGCCGTGAATAAATTTTCAGGGGTGTTGTGGATGGGGAAACAGGTTTTTGAGAAAACCGCGGGGAAGAGGCCGTCCGTGGAAGGGTTTGCCGGCGGCGTTAAAAGATCCCTGCCGGTCATCATCGGCATGGTGCCGAGCGCGATGGCTTTCGGGATTCTGGCAAAGACGGCGGGGCTGACGGCCTGGGAGAGCCTGTTTATGTCGGCGGTCGTCTTCGCGGGCGCCAGCCAGTTTGCCGCGCTCAATATGCTGATGATCGGGGCCTCCGTCGCCGATATTCTCGTCACGACCGCGCTGCTTAACGCGCGCCATATTATGATGGGTTCTTCGATTTCGCAGCGCATGGAGCGGGGGATGAATCCTGCCGCGAAGGGCGCACTTTTTTTCTTTCTCACGGACGAGAGTTTCAGCCTCGCCTCTTTGCAGGAGGCGGAGACCGTCTCTTCCGGCTTTCTCTGGGGGGTGCAGCTGCCGATATATTTGACGTGGAACGTCCTTACCGTATGCGGTTATCTCGGGACCTCTTTTTTGCCGCGGGATTTGCAGTCTAGTATGGGCGTCGCGATATACGCGCTTTTTGTGGCGATAATTATCCCCGCCGCCCGCCGGAGCCGCGCGGCGCTCGTCGTCACGCTTTCGGCGATGGCGCTTTCGGCGCTTTTTAAATGGCTGCCGCTTTTCACGCCGCTCAACCGCGGCGTGGCGATAATCATATCCGCCGGAGCCGCCGCCGTGGCCGGCGCGCTGCTTTTTCCGGCCGCGAAGGAGGTGCGTGAGTGATGTCGAAGATCGTCTTTCTCTCAATTTTGATGATGTGCGTCACCGCGCCCTCGCGCATCCTGCCGCCCTTTTTTCTCACCGGCCGCCGGCTGCCGCCCTTTATCTCCTCGGTGCTCGGCTATATTCCATTTGCCGTTATCGGCTCTTTAATTTTCCCCGATATTCTTCTGGCGACGGGAGATTTTAAAAGCTCGGCCGCCGCTACGGCCGTCGCCTTTCTTACCGGCTGGTTCAGCGGCAATGTCCTCGTCGTGCTTCCCGCTTCGATCGCCGCGGCTTATCTGGTGACGAGACTGGGGTTTTAAAGGGCTGGCGGCGCGCCGCCAGCCTCGTTTTCAGAGCGCCGCAATCAGTTCGTCGAGGTGTTCTTCTTTTGTCGCCCAGCTCGTGCAGAAGCGCACCGCCGTATGCGCCGCGTCTGTCGGCTGCCAGGAGGCGAAGGAATATTTCTCTCCGAGTTTCTCGATGAGGCCGTTGGGCAGGATGGGAAATTGCTGGTTCGTCCGCGAATCGACGAGGAAGGAATAGCCTTTGGCGGCGCAGGCGGCGCGCAGCTTCATGGCCAGCGCCACGGCGTGTTTTGAGATTTCGAAGTAGAGGCCGTCCTCGAAGAGCGTCTCGAACTGTATTCCCAAAAGACGCCCCTTCGCGAGCATGCCGCCGCGCTGTTTCATTATATAGCGGAAATCTTTTTTCAACGCGTCGTTAGTGATGACGACCGCCTCTCCGAAGAGCGCGCCGACTTTCGTCCCGCCGATGTAAAAGACGTCGCAGAGGGCGGCGATGTCGGCGAGAGAGTAGTCGCAGAGCTCGCAGACCAGCCCGTAACCGAGACGCGCGCCGTCCATAAAGAGCGGCAGACCGCATTTGCGGCAGACTTTGGAGATGTCTTCCAGCTCGGCGAGCGTGTAGACCGTCCCGATTTCGCTTGGGTTTGAGATGTAGACCATCGCGGGCTGGACGGTATGTTCATGGGTCGGGTCTTTCCAGTGGCTTTCATAGACCGCCCGCACGGTGCCGGCGGTGACTTTGCCGTCCGCGCCCGGCACGGCGATGATTTTATGTCCCGCCGCCTCCACCGCGCCTGTCTCGTGGACGTTGATGTGGCCGTTCTCTGCGGCGATTACTCCTTGGTGCGGGCGCAGCGCGGCGGCAACGACGGTGAGGTTCGCCTGGGTGCCGCCGGTAAGGAAATGCACGTCCGCCTCCGGCATACGGCAAAGTTCCCTGATGTAGCCGCGCGCGGCTTCGCAGTGCGGGTCCTCGCCGTAACCCGCGGTCTGTTCCATATTTGTGGCGGTCAGCCGCTCCAATATACGGGGGTGGGCCCCCTCGCCATAGTCGCATTCAAAACGGATCATTTTTCTACTCTCCTGATCTTAATTTTTCATTTACGGTCTCTATATTATAAGCCTAATGACGAAGCAGGGAAACAGAAACGCCGCCTAGCCGCGGGGTAAGCGCGTGAAAAATTGTCTCCCGGGGGTCAAAGCGGCGATAAAAAAGGCTGATGCGTCTGTTCTAATCTTATCAAAGGCCGGCGCGGGAATAAATTTTTGCTATAATAGATAGATAAATAGACATACTTTTAGTTGAAAGAAGGGGATCGCGTGATAAATTATCAGGAGCTTTCCGAGGCGCTCAAGGCGCTCTCCGACCCCAATCGGCTGATGATCGTGGAGATGCTCTCCGGAGGAGAGCTTTGCGCCTGTAAGCTGCTGGAGCGTTTTCGAATCACACAGCCCACCCTTTCGCACCACATGAAGACGCTCTGCCACGCGGGGCTCGTTCAGGGGCGCAAAGAGGGGAAGTGGATGCACTATACGCTTGACGAAACACGCTTTGCCGCGCTGACTTCCGCGATGGGGGAGCTCTCAGGGATGAAAAAGTAATGTGCATATGCCCATTGACATAATGGGCATATGCACATTAAAATATATCCAGACTTTTGAAAGGGGACTACGCCATGGCAGGAAGCACCAAATGCCGCCGTGTCTGCGCCCGGCCCGCGGCGCTGCGTTTTATGCCCGACGCGGTCGCGGCGGAGATTCTCGACCTCTCGCTTGAGGAGCTTGAGAGCCTGCGCCTCTGCGACCTCGAGGGGCTGGATCAGGAACCCGCGGCCCGCCGGATGGGCGTCTCACGCGGCACGCTGCAGCGCATCATCTATGCCGCGCACGCCAAAGTCGCCGAGGCCCTCTGCACGGGCAAGGGCATCTATATAGGCGGCGGCAATTACGAGATCGCGGGCGAGTGGTGCGGCGGGACGGCCAGATGCCGGCGCTGTCCCTTTATCAGCGAGAGCCGCGAAGCTCTCAGGGAAAGGATGGAAACGATTATGAAAGACGGAATCATCGCGGTAACGGAGGAAAACGGAGAAATTTTTCAGCACTTTGGACATACGCGCTACTTCGCGCTCTACGAGATCAAGGACGGCTCGGTGGCGTCGCGCCGGACGATTGACGCGGAGGGCAGCGGCCATTCGGCGCACGGCGGCTTTCTGCGCGCAAACGGCGTGAACCTGCTCATCTGCGGCGGTATCGGCGGCGGCGCGAAGAACGTCCTCGCGGCGGCCGGCATCGAGCTTATCTCCGGCGTCAGCGGCTCCATCGACGACGCGGTGCGGCGCTTCCTCGCGGGAGAGCTGAAGGACGACCCCGCGGCGGAGTGCAGCCATCATCACCACGGTGAGATTGAGGGTAATTGTCATGGCTGTGGGGGTAGCCATTAAATCGGCGTTTATAAAAATCGGCGCGAATAAGCACCGTATGCGTCATAAGTCGGTCCCTGAGTGTCCTCGCCGTATGAAAAATACGGCTCCGGTACTCAGGGGCCGACTTATTTAGCCTACGGCACTTCTTCGCGCCGATTTTTCTGCCATCAGGCTAAAGCGTAACGCCGATTTATCTTCGATAGAGTGAAGGATAAATTAGGGTTTAGCGTTCAATCATCGTGATAATATTTTTGCTTTTAATGGTTCCCTCGCTGATAGGCAGGGAGCCAAAGCGATGATTCTCGTTTTGCGCGAGCCGCTTAGCTTTCCGCGAAGCGGGGCGAGGGAGAATTGACCTTGGTTTTAATTTTGCTTTAGGGTTCCCTGTAGGCTCTGTTTGGCACGGTTTTCGCGCCTCTTGACAAATTGAGGGGCAACTAATATAGTGTATATACACGAAAGGAAGGTGGCAGGCACGATGTCACAGGTACAAAAGAGAAAAAGCCCCTGTTATTGTATCGGTCTCCGAAGAGCCGCGAACGCGGTCTCCGAAATCTACGACGGTTTTTTAAAACCCGTGGGACTTTCCGTGAATCAATTCTCGCTTGTGGTCAACCTGAGCCGCTTGGAATGCGGAAGTGTCAGCGACCTTGCCAGCTACGTCGGCCTCGAGCGGACCACGGTGGTGCGCGCCCTGAAGCCCCTGATGGCGCGAGGCCTGATTGAGGACGTGTCAATGCCCGGACGCAGGGAGAGGGCCCTGCGTCTTACCAGACAGGGGGAAAAGCTGCTTGCTGAGGGGCTGCCGCTGTGGGAGATGGCGCAGACGGAGATCGAACGCCGGCTGGGAGGCGATAAAACAAAGGAGCTTTACGATATTTTAGGGCAATTGTACGGGCAATAATTTTTTACAAAAAATAGTGTATATACACGATTGATATAGTGACAACCGGCGGCGAGAAGGCGCGCCGAAAAATAAGGGTATGGATAATGGAGGAATGGTCATGATTTATCAAGAGAGGGAGATGGAGGCGCGGGCGGCGCTGCAAGCGGCCTCGAAGATGTGTGCGGCGGCCCGTACCGCGCCCAAGGGAAAGGGAGTGGACATCATTCATACGTTGGCGCTGGCCGGAGAGGAAAAGGACCTTCTCGCCGACAAGATGGATGAGATCGGCAGCCGCGGGCAGGGCGGCGAGGATTGCGGCTGGTTCGGCCGTGACGCGCGCTGTGTGCGCGGGGCGCAGGTGGTGGTATTGATAGGCGCGGAGAATGTTTGCCGCGGCGTGCCGCGTTGTTCTTATTGCGGGTTTCAGGACTGCGCGGCGTGCGCGAGGGCCGGCGGACGCTGTGCCTTCGCTTTCGTCGACCTGGGCGTCGCGTCCGCCTCGGCGGCGGCCGTGGCGGCGGCCGAACACATCGATAACCGCATTATGTTTTCTATTGGAAAAGCGGCGGCGGAAATGGGTTATCGGGACGAAGATGTAATGTGGCTCGGCATTCCCCTGAGCGTGAGCGGTAAAAATATATTTTTCGACCGCCCGCCGCATAATTTTTCCGCGTAAAACGTGTATATACACATTATTAATGGAGGCCATATCATGAAAAAATTAACGCGCGCCTGGGCTGAGGCCGGCGTCTTATTAAGTTTGGCGGCCGTGATCGCCGGCGCTTGGGCAATCGCGTCCTGTCCCGCCGCCGCCCCTATGTGGTTGGGGCTGGCAGTCATCGGGTTCGTCGTTTCGTTTACTGTTTGCTGTGCGGCGTGGCAAAAGCGGCGCCGCCAATCGCCAATATTAAATTAATCAGAAGAGGTGAATCTTGTTGATATCTATAATGCTGCCGTTTTTCCCTTATGCGTTTGTAACGGCCTTCACGCCGGGGCCCAACAATATTCTGGCGCTGAACGCCATCAGCATTTATGGCTGGAGACGGGGCAAAATGACGATGCTGGGAATTTTTTCCGGTTTTCTGTGCGTGATGCTGCTCTGCGCGGCCGGTTGTTTCGGCATGGCCCGGCTGATGCCGAAGCTGACGGGCTTTCTCAAATATATCGGCGTCGCCTATATCGTCTGGCTCTCCCTCCATGTCCTGCGCTCCAAACCAGGCGGTGGAGAAGGCCGGCGCGGAGAATCTTTTTGGATAGGGTTTACCCTGCAATTCGTCAACGTAAAAATCATCCTCTACGCGGTTACGGTCTACACTGGCTATGTCCTTCCCTTCTCGCAGTCGCCGCGTTACCTGCTGGCCGCCGCCCTCTGTCTCACGCTCTTCGGCGTTGCGGGGAGCATAACGTGGGGCGTCGCCGGCGGGGTCTTTCAGGGGTTCATCGCCAGACACTACAAACCTTTCAACGCCGCGATGGCGCTGCTTCTTATGCTCAGCGCCGTGCAGCTGGTGCTTTCATAAAAGTTGTAAATCGGCGTTTATACGCGCCGCTGACTTAGCTCAACAAAGCCGGAAAATCCTCGACGCACCAAAGTGCGCCTGCGGTTTTCCGGCTTTATTTCGCGTCGTCATCGGCACGTCTAAACGCCGATT
>JAEXGR010000014.1 GCA_023450745.1 Synergistota bacterium | reverse complement strand
CGCATAATCCAACAGGAGGGATTCAAATGAGCGCACGTGAGAAAATAGCATATTTGAAGGGGCTTATCGACGGACAGAATTTAACGGCTGATTCGCCTGACAAAGCAAAGTTTTACACCGCATTAGTCGATGCACTGGATTCCCTGGCTGTTGCAATTGAGGATCACGAAGAGGTACATGAGGAGCTCAATGCCTACCTCGAACAGCTTGACGAGGATGTCTCGAATATCGAAGATGAGCTTGACGAGCTCTATGAGGATGAGGATGATGACGAGTGCTGCCATCACCATCACTATGAGGATGATGACGAGGAAGATTTCGAGGATTTTGACGAAGAGGAATACGAGTCGGTAACCTGCCCGAACTGCAACAACGATTTTTACTTTGAGCCGGCAATGTACGACGAAGAAGAAGATCTCGTCTGCCCTCACTGCGGCAAACCCTTCAAGCTTCCGGAGGATTAGGCGGCGCAGGTTCCGCCCGGGAGAAGAGGTACCGCGTCTTTGTTGAGGGAGTTTAGAGATCTCGTAGCGAGGGAGGAATTACGTCATGGTTGATTCAATGAACGAAAATTTCACAGTCGAAGAAAAACAGGAGATGGAATCCGGCCTTGGCCAGACAAATCTCGAGGGTAAGGTCCGCATCTCCGAGGACGTCATCGCGCAGCTTGCCACCAAGGCGCTCAACAGCGTCGAGGGAGTTTCACCCGCAAGCCCCGGCCTGATGGCGAACCTCCGGCTGGGACGCAAGACGGTAAACGGCGTCCGGATCTCGATATCGGACGGCGACTCCCCCGAGATCGTCGTAGACGCCTACATCTCCGTGAAGTACGGCTTGCGGATTCCCGACGTCTGCTGGGACGTTCAGGAGGCGATCAAGGAGCAGGTGGAGCGTTTTACCGGCTACGCGATCAAAGGCGTAAACATCTACGTTCAGGGTATCACTTTCGCGGAAAAGAAGGGACCCGACGGCGAAGCGGCCGACGAGACCGATCTGATGCACGGCGAAGGGGCCTGATTTAGCAGCGTTTAACTACCAAGGAGGCCGGTTTGCGATGACCGGCCTTCTTTTTTGAGAGGCGGTGCAGAGTATGCTTTTTCTATGGACAACGACAAAACTTGGTAAGATCTGGATAGACGGCGACGCGGTCAAGCTCATCATATCGAAGCGCCTCCCGCAGGAGCTCTATGTGCAGGAGGTCTCGTTTATCGGTGAAAAGAACCTTCTTAACGCTTACATCGCGGCGCCCGAGGATACGGATTTTGAGACGAAAGCCTCCCTTGAAGGGCGCTTCGAGGGCATATTCAGCAAGTCCGGCATTGCGGTGCAGCTGAACTGGGTGAACATCGCCCCGCAGGACAATAAAAAAACGACGCCGGTATGGATGCTGCCGCTCTTCTGGGCCGCAGCCGCCGCCGGCATCACGGCGCTCTTCCACATGGGCCTTAAGGGAATACTCTGGTCTGTCTTCTCGGCGGTGGTCGGCTACGGGATTGCGTGGATACTGATCACGGACGACGGGCAGCGGCAGATAGCGGCGTTGAAAGAACATTTCAGGAGATGATTTTTTGGTGATGTACCGTAAGGCGCGGCTGCGCCACCGGGCGCGCGAGGTCGCGCTGCAGTTGGTCTATATGCTCGACATGAGGCCCGAGACCCAGCCGCAGGAGGCGCTGGAACTGCTTCCCGCCGACGAGGCTCTTGAGCTCTTCAGCGCGGAGCTTGCGGAGGAGGGCGCGGAGTCGCCGGATAAAAAAAAGTTTCCGTCGGTCGCCGCTTTCGACCTCTCTTTATCCGATGCAGAGCGCGAGGATGTGCTGGCCTACGCGACGGAACTTTTTCGCGGCGTGCGCAGCAACCGCGCGAAGATCGAGGATATTATCAGAGAAAACATGGAGAGCAAATGGCGTCCCGAGAGGCTCGTCGCGATCGATAAGGCGGTGATCTCGCTGGCCCTCTATGAGGGAACCATCGCGCAGAACGTTCCGGTGAACGTGGCGATATCTGAGGCGGTGGAGATCGCCAAGGCCTTCGGCACGGAAGAATCGGGGCGCTTTGTCAACGGGGTGCTCGGCCGTATAGTACGCAGCGATAATGAACACGAGTAAGAACAATATCATCACGGTAGATGAAATGACCGCCTCCGTGAGGGAGGCCCTGTTTCGCGAGCCGTCGCTGCAAAACCTTTCCATCCGCGGCGAACTGCTTGGCTTTAAGCTCCACACCAGCGGGCACGCCTACTTTACGCTGCTTGGCGTAAATTCCCGCGTGGCCTGCGTGCTCTTCCGTTCGTACGCCAGCTCTGTGCTCGTTTGGCCAAAGGACGGCGACGAGGTGCTGGTGCGCGGCAAGATAGATGTCTACGGCGCGCGCGGCTCCTACCAGATATACGCGACGACGCTGCTGCCGCTCGGAGCGGGCGCGAAGGCCCGCGCCAAAGAGGCGCTGAGGCTGCGGCTCGAACAGGAGGGAATCTTCGACCCCCGCCTCAAGAGGCCGCTGCCGCGCTATCCCCAGCGAGTCGCGGTGATCACCTCGCCGACCGGCGCGGCGCTGCAGGACATTTTAAAGCTCCATTCGCTGCGCTTTCCCTGCGCGGAGATCATTGTCATTCCAAGTTTGATGCAGGGTGTGGGAGCCCCTGAGGAAATCGTGCGTGCCTTTGAGCTTTCGCGCCGTCTCCCCGCTCTTTCCTGCGTCATACTCGCGCGCGGCGGCGGAAACCGCGACGATCTCGACATCTTTGACAACGAGTCCGTCGTGCGCGCGATACGCCTCTCTCCCGTGCCGGTAATCACGGGGCTGGGGCACCAAATAGACAGCACGCTCGCCGATATGGCCGCCGACGCGGCGGCGCCCACGCCCTCAGGGGCGGCGGAGCGGCTCTTCCCTGACGGCAGGGCGCTTGACGCGGCGCTGATGAACGCGGCGCGCAGCATGCGCGGCCGGCTGGAGGCGCGCATCGGCTTTATGGATAAAAATATCGCCGTCGTGCAGGGCCGCCTTGCTCGCGGCATCATCAAAGGCCACCTGCAGCCGGCCGCGGATTTTACCGCGCGGGCCGCGGCTTCGTTGGACGGCTCTGCCGCCAAACGGCTGCGAGACGAGGGCTCGCGGCTTGCCGCCTTTGCCGCGCGGCTTGCGAACCTCTCGCCTCTCGCGTTGTTGGCGAAGGGCTACAGCATCTGCACCGACCTCTCCGGCGCGGTGATTCGCTCGGCCGCCTCGTTCAAGCCCGGAGACGGCATAAAGATCGTCATGAGCGACGGCAGCGCCGAGGCTGTCATCAAAGAAATATCCAATAAAACCTTTTACGGGGAGGCAAAATGAGATGCTGCCCGCAACGATAGAATGGCAGGCCGGCCGGCGGCTGCTGCTCCTTGACCAGCGGCTCCTCCCGCACCGGCTGGCATACGCCGCCTGCGAAAGCGCGGAGGATACCGCCCGCGCGATAGAAAACATGACGGTCCGCGGCGCTCCCGCCATCGGCGTGGCCGCGGCCTACGGTCTCGTGCTCGCCCTTAAAGGCGAAGACTTCACGGCGGCTGCGGAACGCCTTGCCGCGACGCGCCCTACGGCGGTGAACCTCTTCTGGGCCATCCGGCGCATGGAGGCGCTCTGGCGCGCGAACCGGAACCGGGATAAAGACGAACTTTACCGTGTGATGGAGAAAGAGGCACAGGCAATCCATCGCGAGGACATTGAGATAAATAGAAGCATCGGACGCTTCGGGCAGGAGATACTGCCCGCGGAGGGCAAGGCGATCACCCACTGCAACGCGGGGGCGCTCGCGACCGCGGGATACGGGACGGCGCTCGGCGTCTTCCGCGCCGCCGCCGAAGCGGGAAAAAAGATAAAAATTTACGCCGACGAGACGCGCCCCAGGCTCCAGGGGGGACTGCTCACCGCCTACGAGCTTCAGCAGGACGGCTTCGACGTGACGGTGATCACCGATTCGATGGCCGCCTTCCTGATGTCGCGCGAGCGGATAGACGCCGTCGTCACCGGCGCGGACCGCGTGGCGATGAACGGCGACGCCGCAAACAAGATCGGCACCTACTGCCTGGCGATCGCCGCGAAGCGGCACGGCGTGCCCTTCTATATCGCCGCGCCGCTTTCGACCTTCGACGCCGGCTGTGCCTCCGGGGCGGAGATCCCGATCGAAGAGCGCTGCGGCTCCGAGGTGCGCAGGATCGGCGGCGTCTGCGTAATCCCCGAGGGGATCAAGGTCTGGAATCCGGCCTTCGACGTCACGCCGTGCGAACTTATATCAGGAATCATTACGGAGCGCGGCATCATCCGCGCGCCGTACAGCGAAAATATAGAAAAAATTTTTCCGGGGAGGAAAAGGTAAAGATGAGGAACGAATTCAAGATCGCGGATATAAATCTCGCCCCCGAGGGGCACCGGCGCATGGAGTGGGCCTGGGAATACATGCCGGTCCTCCGGCTGATCGCCGAAAAAGAGGCTCCCGCCCAGCCGCTGGCGGGCGTGGTGGTCGGTACCTGTCTGCACCTGGAGGCAAAGACCGCCTGCCTGCTGAAGGTGCTCCGGCAGCTTGGCGCGACGGTCGTCACGGCGGGCAGCAATCCGCTCTCGACACAGGACCCGATCTGCGCCGCGCTCGTCGAGGAGGGCGTCCACGTCTTCAGCCGCCGCGGCATGACGACGGAGGAGTACGGTGAGAACCTTCGTGAAATGCTCAAATGGGACCCGCAGGTGATCATCGACGACGGCGGCGACGTTGTCTCGATGATCATCGAGGAGCGCCGCGACCTTATCAAAAACATCCTCGGCGGCTGCGAAGAGACGACCACCGGCATTAAACGCCTTAAAGCGATGGCCGGCGAGGGCGTGCTGCCCTTCCCGATGCTCGCCGTTAACGACGCGCAGAGCAAGCACCTTTTTGACAACCGCTACGGCACGGGGCAGTCGGTGTGGGACGCGATCCTGCGCACGACGAACCTCATCGTCGCCGGCAAGAGCGTCGTCGTCTCCGGTTATGGATGGTGCGGCAAGGGCGCCTCAAAGAGAGCGGCGGGGCTCGGCGCGCGCGTCATCGTCGTCGAGGTCGATCCGCACCGCGCGCTCGAAGCGCTGATGGACGGTTTTGAGGTAATGGACATGAACGCCGCGAGCAAAGTCGGCGACGTCTTTATCACCGTGACGGGAAACACGAAGGTCATCCGCAAAGAACATTTTGCAAATATGAAAGACGGCGTTCTGCTTGCGAACGCGGGACACTTCGACGTCGAGGTCTACGTGCCAGACTTGCGCGAACTCGCCGTCGAAAGACGCCAGTCGCGTGACAACATAGAGACCTTTGTGACCTCCGACGGGCGCAGGCTCCACCTGCTTGGCGAGGGACGCCTCGTCAACCTCGCCGCCGGCGACGGACACCCCGTGGAGATAATGGACCTCAGCTTCGCGATGCAGCTGCTCTCGTCGCTCTACATCGCGAACAACCGGCTTGCGCCGGGCCTCTACAACGTTCCTGAAGAGCTTGACCGCCGCATCGCGGAACTCAAGCTTGAATCGCTCGGGATTACGATCGAGAAGCTCACGCCGGAACAGGAAGAATATATGGCGAGCTGGAGGGAATAAGATGCAGAACCTTTACCGCGACGTGATCGTTTGGGACGGGGAATCCAAGGAGGCGCGCCGCTGCGACGTGCGTACCGAGGGCGCGGAGATCGTAGCCGTCGAACCGGCGGGGACCTTCCGCTACGGCTCGGCCTACGAGGGGCGCGGCAAGACGGCCCTGCTCCCCGGCTTCGTCAACGCGCACGGACACGCGGCGATGACGCTGCTGCGCGGCCTCGGCGAGGAGCTGCCGCTCATGGAGTGGCTTGAAAAACGGATCTGGCCCGTAGAGAACAGGCTTAACGGCGACCGCGTCTATACGGGGACGCAGCTGGCGATCATGGAGATGCTCGCCACAGGAACTACCTGCTTCGCCGACATGTATTTCTTCATGGACCGGGTCGCCGAAGCGGCGCTCACCGCGGGGATGCGTGCCGGCCTCTGCCGCGGGATCGTCGGCGGCGCGGACGGTGCGGCAAAACTCGCGGAGAACCTGAAGCTCGCGGCAGACTACAACGGCGCGCAGGGGCTTGTCCACGTACAGCTTGGGCCGCACGCGCCCTACACCGTGCCCTATGAACTGATGAAAGATATCGCTGCCGCCGCGAAGGATAATGACCTCGCCGTCCAGCTGCACTGGCTGGAGACGACGCGCGATTGGCCGCTCTCCGAGGCGTCGAAAAACATGACGCCGGAAGAGTTCCTGCAAAGGACGGGGCTGGACGCCGCCAGACACTTGCTTCTCGCTCACTGCGTCTGGATTGACAAGGAAAAGCTGCCCTTCTACGCGCGGCCCAACATCACGGTGGCGCACAACCCGAAGAGCAACTGGAAGCTCGGCAGCGGCACCGCCCCCGTGGCGGCGATGCAAAAGGCCGGCGTGACGGTCTCTATCGGTTCGGACGGCGCTTCGAGCAACAACCGCCTCGATATGTGGGACGAACTGCGCTTCGCGGCGCTCGCGCAGAAGGGCGCCAATATGGACCCGACGCTGCTTTCCGCGGAAGAGGCGCTGCGCATGGCGACGGTAAACGGCGCGCGGGCGCTCGGCTTCGACAAAACGGGGCTTATCAGAGAGGGCTACACGGCGGATTTCATCTTAATAGACCTCGACCAGCCGCACTACGTGGGCTGGAATCTTGGCAATCTGCCAGGCTACCTCGTCTACGCCGGTTCCTCGGCGGACGTCAGGACCACCGTCGTGGCGGGCGAGACGCTCTACCACATGGGCGCTTTTACGAAGATGGACGCGGAAAAAATCATGGCGGAGGCCGCGTCGGTCAGAGAGTACCTGACGGCGTAACGGTGTGAACCGGCCCGGAATCATAAAAGGCCTTCTATGCCTTGTGCTGTTAAGAGCGGATACGCGTTGTACGTATCCGCTCTTTTTTATTGCCTAGGTTTTCTTTCTGAGGCAAGACTTTTTTGCTGACCGCGGATGGCGGCTGTATTGCAGCCGGCGTCATGAGTAAAATTCCCGCCGTTCTTTCCTTTCTCACATATCTTGAAATAATTCCGAACCTCGTTTATCAAGACATTTACGAAACGTCCGTGGCGGACAAATCCTGAGGCGGCATTGCCGCGGCTGACAAAAATACCTAAAACTATTTAACATATCGCGGCATAATAGACAAATAAATTATACATAACAATGGCATTTGCTTGACATATACGAATGATTGTGTAAAACTATCGCATGTAGTGTTGTTAAAACACAACTTTATGTTAATTACTTTATGCATTACATAATGAAGGGACGTTTGGTTGTATGCGCTTGAAGAGGGCAGTGATACGGCTGCTGTTGGTGTTATGTATTTTGAACGGGTGTTTGGGGGCCGCACCTCCTGCGGGAGCCGGCGAGGTTGCCGTCGTCGACATGGCTGGCGTTATTGATGCGAGCCGGCCGGGAAAGGCCGGTCAGAAGTACCTGGATGATCTGAAGGCCAAGCTGGAAATGGAACTGCGGCGTTTCAGGGACAAAGCGGCGAAGTCAAAAGATGCCGAAAAACTGATCACGGATAAACAGCGTGAACTGAATGGAGAATATCAGGCTGAGTATGACCGAGTGACCGCGCTGATCGTAGCGCGTCTTCATGCCGTCATACGCGAGTGGCTCAGCGGCTATGGGAAGGGGGTGACAGTCGTCGTTCCCGCGCATACGTTGCTTGGATATTTAGACAAGGCGGATATCAGCGGCGAGATATTGAAGATTTTTGACGGCGTAACGATAGGTTTTTCAGAAAAGTAAGGCTAATGGTATCAAAAACTGTAAAAATATTAAGGAGGGAAAATAATGAAAGAGAAGAAGCGTCGGGTGCCCATACTGGTGCCAGCGGTTTACGTATTGATCATTTCATTTTTTTGGGCGAGCTTTCCAACATGGAGTTACGCAGGCTATATTGCCATCGGCGGCAATAATGACTGGGAAACGAATAACGTGAATAGATTGTACCCGTCGGTAAGGATCGGGGAGAACTCAAGTTCTACCGGGCAGTATGCCACCGCTATAGGTTACGGCGCCGTTGCCAGCGGCAACCATTCGCAGGCGATCGGCTGCGCGGCGCAGAGTTTGGGGGAGAACAGCATCGCCATAGGCTGCAGCTCTTATGTGGGGCGTAACGAGAGTAATGTCGTCTCCGTAGGCAGTTCCAGTATCCAGCGGCAAATCAGATGGGTGGCAAACGGCAGCTCTGCTTACGATGCGGTAAACTACAAACAGCTCAGCGAGGTGCGGGCCGAGGCGGAGAATAAGGGCAGCTGGAAACTCAAAGTGGATGGCAATTCTGCCAGGACCATAAAAAATGGCGACACCGTGGCGCTTAAAAGCGGACGCAATATATCTATCATTGAGAGCGGAAGCGAGTACGCCTTCGCCGTCGCCGACCGGCCGGTTTTTGACGAGGTTACCGTGACTTCCGGCGCAGGCAGGATCACAATCGGCCGCGGTATCGCAATGGACGGTCAGAAAATCACCGGCCTCGCGGCCGGAACCGTTGACAGTGACGCGGTGAACCTTGCTCAAGTAAAAGAGATGGTAGGCGATAAGGGGCAGTGGACTTTTCGGGTTAACGGCGGCGAGACCGGCGAGGATGTGATAAAAAACAACGATGAGCTGCTTGCTATTGCCGATGATGGGAAAAATCTTTCCATAAGTTCTCTATCGGACGACATGGGTAATAAGTTTTATCAGTTCGGCATTGCCGATGCGCCTGCCTTTACAAAGATTACCGTTAGCGGCGAAAACGGCGTCGGCCTTGACATGGGCGGTACCAGGATAACTAATCTTGCTGCCGGGGTGGATGAAACCGACGCGGTAAACGTCAAACAGCTCAACGATGCGACGTCGGGGCTTACCGGCGACTTTGTGAAATATGACATTGGCACGCAAAAGGGCAAAGTCACTCTGGAGGGCGAGGGCGGCACTGCGATCGCCAACCTGAAAGCCGGCGCGGTCGGCAAGGACAGTATGGAGGCGGTGAACGGAAGCCAGCTTTGGGAGACGCAGCGACAGATCGATAGCCTCGACAGTTTGGCGGTCAAGTATGACGACGCGGGAAAAAATCAGGTGACGCTGGCGAACAGCGATGGAGGTCCGGTCAAAATCACCGGTATTGCAAGCGGTGAAATTGCCGAGGGCAGTACCGACGCCGTAAACGGCGGACAGCTGTGGGAGACGAACCAGAGAGTGGGAGCGCTTGAGGAGAATGTTGAGAACATTCAAGGAGATATTACGAATATCAAGACCGATATCACCAACCTCCAGGAGAGCGATAAACTCTCTGTCAAATATGACGGCAACGCCAGAGATAAAATTACGCTTGCCGGCAGCGGCGGTACGACGATCGGCAACGTCAAGGCGGGAGAAATTGCCGAAGGCAGCACCGAGGCCGTTAATGGAGGCCAGCTTTACGCGACAAACCAGAATGTCGCGCAAAACCGGCTTGATATCGACGCCAACAAGGCTGATATCAAAACGCTTGGCAGTTCCACCGCGGCTGTTCTGGGCGAAGGGTTCAGCTATACGGCGGAAGGCGGCGTCAGCGGCCAGTTTACCGCCAACGCCGGGACCGCCAGAGCAAAGAGCTACACGGATATTCAGAGTGCGGTGACCGACGCGCTGGAGGCTAAGTGGACGCTTGACGTCAACGGCCAGGAGACCGGCATCGGTAACGGCGATAAGTTTGCCGTCAAAGACGGCAGCAATATAAACATTAGGCAAGATACAGACGGCGCTTACTCCTTCAACGTTGTTGACAATCCAGATTTTAAAAGCCTCAGAGTGGGTAAGGTGGATATCTCTCAGAGCGGCGTAAATATGGGAGGCGGCGGCATAACGGGTCTCAGCCCTGGGGGGATATATCAGGGAAGCAGCGACGCGGTGACGGGCGGCCAACTTTGGAACGCTTACAAAAGGATGGACGACCTCAACGAAGACATCCACATAGTCGGCGCGCACGCGGCAGCTCTTTCCGCGCTGCATCCCGTGCCATATAATCCTTATGAGCCGACGACGCTTGCGGCGGGGTTCGGCACCTATCGCGACGAATATTCGGTAGCGGTTGGCGTGTTCCACTATGTGCGCGAAAACCTGCTGGTCAACGCCGGTATGTCCATCGCCTCCGACGGCGACGTGATGGGGCGCGCTGGTATCAGCATCGCCGTTGGCAAAGGAAGCGGGAAAAAACCGGCGCTTGCAAGAGACATGACCGAGATGCAGAGGCAGTTGGCGGACGTACAGACAGCGCTGCTGCAGCTTAGGGAGGAGAACAAGGAGCTGCGCGAAAAGCTGGAACGCAAGTAGCGTCGTTTGTCTTTAACGCCGCCGAACCCCCAACGGCGAAAATTTATCGATAGGCGGTTCGGCGGAATTCGGCTTTTAATGTAAAATGGCGGCGGTCCGTAAGCGGGATAAAGAAGACCCATTGCCGTAATCACGCAAAAAGCATATTACGGCAATGGAAGAAAGAGGATACCTCTATTATTTGTGCAATTCAATTATGGCGGCAAGATTTTCTCTTGCCAGAAAGATGCGGTTCTCCATGTATCTTAAATGCCAGTCAATCAGCTCCGCGTCTGCCGCGGAGATGTCGCCCAAGTTTTTGACTGTTGAAAGTGCGCCGCCGATTTTCTCTTGGGCGTCAAATATGTCTATGACGATCTGTTTTATGACCTCTTTCCGGGTCTGGTGATCTTTGCTTTCACCGTGTGCGGGGGAAGCTTTTCCGCCATTTGCGATCTCTGCCGGCGTTATTTTCGGTGAGGGCGGCGGGGAGTCATGAGCGCCTTCACCAATAAGCGCGGAGACTGGTACGTTCAAGGCTTGCGCGATGTTAAATACATTTTGACTGTCAGGGATATTTTTGCCCATCTCCCAGTTTATCACTGTCGTTCGTGAAACGCCGACAAGATCCGCTAATTGCTGCTGAGTTAATTTTTGCTGCCTGCGTAAATTCTTTATCTCTTCTGCCGTAAACAATGTTTTTCCTCCGCTGTTATGGACTTAAAGTAACAGCCGCGAGGGGAAAAAACAAGTTAAAAGTATGCGACACCGAGTTTTGTCTTTTTACGTAATTGAAAGCCTTGCCATTTCAGATAAATTATAAGACGGCCGCACAACATTTTATGGCCGCAGCGGCCAAAGCGCCGCCGCTGCGGGCGGCGCAGCCTCCCCGATGTTCGTTCTGCCTATTGATACTTTTTTGTGCAAATTTGTTATAAATCATATATAATGTTTAGTCAGTCTGAATTTAACGGGGGGCAATTTTAATGGAACGCCGCAGCGGCAAAGAGTTACGGGAACTGTTTTTAAAATTTTTCGAGGAGAAGGGATGCAAAAGGTACCACAGCTTTTCGCTGGTGCCAGACGACCCTACTCTTCTCTTTACTATCGCGGGTATGGTGCCCTTTAAACCTTACTTCCTCGGTTTGAAGACGCCGGAGGTGACGCGCGCGACGACCGCGCAGAAATGCGTGCGCACGAACGACATTGAAAACGTTGGCCGCACGGCGCGCCATCACACCTTTTTTGAAATGCTGGGGAATTTCAGCTTCGGCGATTATTTCAAGCCGGAGATCATCCCGTGGGCCTGGGAATTTCTCACGGAACGCGTCGGTCTTGACCCGGACAGGCTGTACGCCACCGTTTACCTTGACGACGACGAGGCCTTCGACATCTGGCACGAGAAGGTCGGCCTGCCTAAGGAGCGTATCTTCCGCCTCGGCGCGGACGACAACTTCTGGGCGGCGGGACCGGTAGGCCCCTGCGGCCCCTGCTCGGAGATAATCTACGATCAGGGTGAGAAGTACTCCTGCGGCAAACCGACCTGCACCGTCGGCTGCGACTGCGACCGTTATCTTGAGATATGGAATCTCGTCTTTATGCAGTACAACCGCGACGAGGCCGGCAATCTCACGCCGCTGCCCCATAAAAATATCGACACCGGCATGGGACTTGAAAGGCTCGCCTCCGTCGTTCAGCGCGTCCCCAACGATTTTGAGACGGACCTTTTCCGGCCGATTATGGACAAGGCCTGTGAACTGGTCAGCGTTAAATACGGCGAAGACCCGAAACGGGATATGGCGGTCAAAGTCATCTCCGACCACATCCGCGCCTCGGCCTTCATGATCGCCGACGGCATTTTGCCGACGAACGACGGCGGCGGCTACGTGCTGCGCCGCCTCATCAGGCGCTGCGTCCGCTACGGGCGGCTGCTCGGCATTGAGCGCCCCTTCCTGACGGAGCTGCTGCCCGTCGTGCGCGAGTCCATCGGCGATGAATATAGCGAGCTCATCGAGCAGGCCTCGGCGATCGAGCAGGTGCTCAGTACGGAGGAAGAGCGTTTTTCGCGCACCCTTTCGCAGGGAAGCGAGCTGATGGACTCCGAGATTGAGAAGCTGGAAGCCGCCGGCAAGAATATTCTGCCCGGAGACGTTGCCTTCGTCCTCTACGATACCTTTGGCTTCCCTCTCGAACTGACGGAAGAGATGTGCGAGGAGCGCGGGATAACCGTCGACAAAGACGGTTTTGAGGTCGCGATGGAGGAACAGCGCGAGCGCGCCCGCGCCTCGAGCAAGCAGACGAGCAGCGTGATATCGAAGAACGTCTACACCGAACTGGCCGATAAGATCGCGCCGAGCCCCTTCTGCGGCTATACAAAGACAAAGTGCGAGGCGAAGGTCGAGGCGATCATCGTCGGCGGCGAGCTTGCCGAGAGCGTTGCGGAGGGCGCCGAGGCCGATATCGTCCTCAGCGACACACCCTTCTACGCCGAAAAGGGCGGCCAGGTGGGAGACACCGGCCGGATAACGGCGGGCGGCATGGTCTTTGAAGTCGCCGATACCGTCTATCCGGTGGCCGACCTCATCGTCCATCGCGGCAAGGTCACGGCGGGCACGGTGAAGACCGGCGACGGCGTGACCGCCGAGATAAACGGGGAGCGCCGCGCCGAGATACAGCGCCATCACACGGCGACGCACCTTCTCCACGAGGCGCTCGCGCGCGTGCTCGGCAAGCATGTGCGCCAGGCGGGGTCGATCGTTACGCCGACCTTCCTGCGCTTCGACTTCAACCACTTCGCGCCGGTGACGCTCGACGAACTGCGCGAGGTAGAGAGACTGGTCTATGCCGAGGTGCTGAAAAACAAGCCCGTGGTTACGACGGTCATGGCGATCGAAGATGCGAAAAAAACGGGAGCCCGCGCGCTCTTTGACGAAAAGTACGGGGACGAGGTCCGCGTGCTTGATATAGAGGATTTCTCGACGGAGCTCTGCGGCGGCACGCACGTCAAGAACACCGGCGAGATCGGCCTTGTGAAGATCATCCGCGAAGAGGGCATCGGCTCCGGCATCCGCCGGATCACGGCGGTCGCCGGTTCGTCCACGCTGCCGCTCTTCCAGTCCTTCGGCCTCGCCATCACCTCGCTGGTGACGATGGTCGGCGGCGACGTCGAATCGCTGATGTCGAAGGTCGAGTCGATGGTTGACGAAAAGAAGGTGCTTGAGCGCAAAAACCGCGAGCTCCAGGTGAAGGCCGCGATGTCCGATATCGAGAACAGCGTGAAGCCGAAGGCCAACGCGGGCGGCGTGGACCTGATCGTGGAAAAATTTGACAATATCACGCCCGACCTGCTGCGTCAGATCGGCGACCGGATTCGTCAGAAATATCCGCAGGCGCTGATGTTGCTCGCCGGCGTCGGCGAGGAAAAACGCGTCGTCGTCACCGCGATGGCCTCGCCCGAGATCGTGAAGCTCGGAGCGAACGCCGGCGCGCTGCTTAAGGCGGTGGCCGCCGAGATGGGCGGCAAGGGCGGCGGCAGTCCGACGCTCGCGCAGGGCGGAGCGCAGAGCTCAAAGGATCTCGACAAGGCTTTCGCTGCCGCGCCGAAACTCTTTGAGGAGCTCATGGCCAAAGGAAAGTAATGCAGAGAATAATCGCTCTTGATATAGGATCTGTCAGGATCGGCGTTGCCGTCAGCGACCCCTTGGGCTTTTTCGCACAGGGGGTTGCTGTGCTTGACGCGAAGGGAAACTGGCTTGCGGAGCTTGCGAAGATCGCGGCGCCGTATGAGAGCCCGAAGCTGCTGATCGGCATGCCGCGCCGTACCGATGGCAGCGAAGGGCCGGAGGCGGCGCGGATGCGCGAAACGGCGAAGACCATTCAGGAATATTTCCCGGAATTGGAGACCGAGTTCTGGGACGAGCGCTTTACGACGACGATCGCGCAGCAGGCGCTGCTCGAGGCGGACGTCTCGCGCGCGGGGAGAAAGAAAAAGGTGGACAAGATAGCGGCGACGCTGCTTTTGCAGAGCTATCTCGACCGCGGCCGCTGATTACCGGCGGTTGACAGGAAAACAAGGGCCGGCCGCGAAAATCACAGGTTTTTGCCGCGCTTGACGCGCGTAAGTAAAAAATTCGGTTCATTGTCTATTTGCCGACGGCGCGCCTCGCCGCCGGCGGCTTGAGGTTTTTTATCTGGCTGGAAGGAAGGAATTAGAGAAATTTTGGAACTGCCCGTCGGAATCAGAATGACGCCTATGCTGGAACAGTATGTGCACTGGAAGGACAAGTATCCCGACTGCTTGCTGTTTTTCCGCATGGGAGACTTTTATGAGATGTTCTTTGAAGATGCCAAAACGGCCTCTGCCGTACTCGACATCACCCTCACTTCGCGCTCTAAAGACTCCGAAAACCAGATACCGATGGCGGGCGTTCCCTTCCATTCCGTCGATTCATATCTCGGCAGGCTCGTCGCCGCCGGTTACCGCGTGGCGATCTGTGAGCAGATCACCGAGCCGGACGGCAAGACGCTCGTTGAGCGCAGCGTGACGCGGATCGTCACGCCGGGAACCTGGCTGCCGGAAAATTCGGACGGCGACGGCAAGGTCGCGGCCTGCCTCTTTGAGGGCAAGAACCTCTCGGTGGCGCTGCTGGATTCCGCAAGCGGCGCGCTGCGCGCCGGAACCTTCGCCGTCGAGGGCGGCGTTTCGATTCTGTCGGCCTTCGCTCCCAACGAGGTGCTTCTGCGGCGCGGCCAGCGCGATCAGTTTCTAAAAAACTGCCCGACGCTCGTCTCCTGCAACACGGTAGAGCGCGATAAGGGGGATTTTGCCCCCGCGCAGGCTTCGGCCTGGCTCTGCCGCAAGTGGAACATCTCCTCGCTCTCGGCGATGGGGCTTGACGACCGCGACGCGGCGGCGGGAGCCGCGGCCACCGCGGTGAAATATCTTGAAGAGACCCAGTTCTCGAAGGCCTCGCACATCACCTGCGTTACGCCGATACTGCCGCGGGAGAATCTAATCCTCGATCAGAACACCCAGGTCAACCTGGAACTTATCGACCAGAGCGCCACGTCGCTGTTCTGGGTGCTCAACCGCTGCCGCACGCCGATGGGCAAACGGATGCTCAGGGAGTGGATTACCTCGCCGTTACAGGATATTGAGGCGATAGAGGCGCGGCAGGAGATGATCGAACGGCTGACGGGCGACCCGCATCTGCGCGCGCGCCTCGGCGAGCAGCTCTCCGGCTGCCGCGATATGGGCAAGTCCCTTTCGCGCCTCACTCTCAATATGGGCTCCCCCGCCGATATGCTGGTCATCAAAGAGACTCTCAACCTCGCGCCGGACCTTCAAGCGCTGATCGCCGGCGAACCCGCGTTTGCCCAGCTTATTCCCGCCTGCGACACGGCGCCGCTCGCGGCGCTGCTGCAAGCGGCGGTGGCCGATACGGTGCCGCGCTTTCTGCGCGACGGCGGCGTCATCAAAGGCGGCTTCGACGCGGCGCTTGACTCATGGCGCGGCAAGGCGGAGAATTCGTCCTCGTGGCTTTCCGCCTTTGAGGAAGAGGAGCGGACGAAAAGCGGCATTAAAAATTTGAAGGCCGGTTTCAACAAGGTCTTCGGCTATTACATTGAAATCCCCAAGGGCAGCGCCGACCGCGCGCCCCTGAATTATATACGTAAGCAGACGCTTGTGAACGCGGAGCGTTTTATCACCGACGAGCTGAAAGCCTTTGAGCGCGAGATGTTCAGCGCCGAGAGCGAGATGCTCGCGATAGAAGAGAGGATTTATGAGAGCCTGGCCGGCGAGGTCCTGGCGCAGGCGGCGGCGATCCAGCGCACGGCGAACTTCATCGCCGAGCTGGACACGCTGCTCTCGCTTGCCGCCACCGCCGCCGAGCAGGGATACTGCCGCCCGCGGATGGATATGAGCAAGGATTTCGTCGTTAAAAACGCGCGCCATCCCGTCGTTGAAGTGACGCTCGGCAAGAACCCTTTCACGCCGAACGATTTTAATTTCAGCGCCGAGAACGGCCGCCGCATCGCCCTTATCACCGGCCCGAACATGGCCGGGAAGTCCACTTACCTGCGCATGGCGGCTCTGATCGCGGTGATGGCGCACATGGGCTCATTCATCCCCGCGGAGAGCGCGCGGATTGGGCTTATCGACCGCGTCTTCACGCGCATCGGCGCGCGCGACGAACTCGCGCGCGGGCAGAGCACCTTCATGGTGGAGATGGTGGAGACGGCGAATATCCTGCGCCACGCCACCGACCGCAGCCTGATCATCCTCGACGAGGTGGGGCGCGGAACGTCGACCTATGACGGCCTCAGCATCGCCTGGTCCGTGGTGGAGTTTTTGCAGGGGCAGGAACATGCCCGCCCGCGCGTCTTTTTCGCCACCCACTACCATGAATTGACCCAGCTTGCCGACCTGCTGCCGGGAATTGTGAATCTCAGCATGGGGGTCGAGGAGGGCGAACACGGCGTGATCTTCCTCCATAAGATCGTCGAAGCGCCCTCCGACCGTTCTTACGGCATCGAGGTGGCGCGCCTCGCGGGCGTGCCCGCCGCCGTGCTGCGCCGCTCCGAGAAGCTGCTGGCAAAGTTCGAGGAGCGGGGCGCGGAGAAGAACGAAGAAGTGAAGCACTCCCAGCAGAATCAGCTGACCCTCTTTGACGTGCGCCAGGAGGCGATACTTGAGGAGCTTTCGGCCTGCGACCCGAACAACATGACGCCGATGGCGGCGCTGGAACTCGTCTGCCGCCTGCGCGAAGAGAGCAGAAAGGTACTTGGATTCAAATGATCAAGAGACTGGCCCCCGATATTTCAACAAGGATAGCCGCCGGAGAGGTGATCGAACGCCCCTCCTCGGTCGCGAAGGAGCTTATTGAAAATTCGCTCGACGCGGGAGCCCGCACGGTCTCGATACAGACGGAACAGGGAGGCAAGAGCTCTTTCGTCATCGAGGACGACGGCTGCGGCATCCCCTGCGCGGAGCTGCCGCTCGCGCTTGAGCGTTACGCGACGAGCAAGATTACCGCGATTGAGGATCTTGAAAAGATTGCGACGCTTGGCTACCGCGGGGAGGCGCTCGCGAGCATCGCCGCCGTTTCGCGGATGGAAATTCGCAGCAAGACCGCCGACGCCGGGACTGGCGGTCTAATCCGCTGCGAAGCCGGCGAGATCACCCTCCACACGGAGACTCCGGCTAGGCCCGGGACGCGGATTCAGATAGACGATCTCTTTTTCAACCTTCCCGCGCGCCGCAAATTCCTTAAAACGTCGTCCGCGGAGCTGCGCCGCATCGTTCAGATCGTCAACGACTACGCGCTTATCCATCCCGAGGTGACCTTCCGCCTCTACGAGGAGAATAAAAAGATCCTTGAATATACGGGAGCGTCCTGCGTGGACGAGACGCTGCTGCGCCGCTGGGGGCGGCAGACGAAGATTTACCACTCCGAGTCGCGCGGCGGAAATCTTGCGGCCCGCCTCTGGTGGAACCCAATTCCCGATTCGCGCCGCGTCGTGATCATGCTTTTCGTCAACGGACGCCGGGTGCAGGACGTCGCGATACGCGCCGCGCTCTCGACGGCGGACGCCGCCGCCTACGGCGAATGGCTCGTCCTGCTTGACCTGCCGCCGCAGGATGTCGACGTCAACATCCACCCGACGAAGGAGGAGGTGCGCTTCCGCCGGAGCGGCGAGGTCTTTAAGATCGTCTATGACAACGCCAAGGCGATCTTCGCGCAGCGGCATTCGATCGCCGCGCCGCCATTGCCCCCGTCCGCCGCAGGCGAGTTTATTACGCTGCCGCAGGCGCCCCTGAGAACGGAGCCCGTTCCCGCGCCGGCCTCTTATAGCCCTAACGGCTGGAGCTTCCAGAAAAAGGGCCCCTGGCGCGCCGCCAGTCCGCTGAGCGCCGAGGCGTCTGTGGAAAATATTTTCACGCCGGCGGCGGAAGAACCTCGGGAGCAAGACGAATTTTTCTTTGATAAAAACTATGTGGGGCAGAGCGCCGAGGGGTTTTTGATCTTCGACTTCCCGGAGGCGCTTGCGGTGATGGACCCGCACGCGGCGCACGAGCGCATTCTGTTTGAGGAGATCTGCGAGAACTTCAAGGACAATATCGCGACCCAGTGGCTGACGCTGCCGATGGATATCCCGCAGGCGGTGGCCGCCGAGGCGGCGCTCTATGAAAAGGAGCTCGCGGCGCTCGGTTTTCGCACGGAGAGCGGCAAAGTGACGGCGGTTCCCGCGATCAAGGGCAAGGGGCACCTCTCGCCGATCGATATGCTTCGTTCGGCGCTGCGCGGGATGGAGACGGAGAACGACCCCGCGAAACGGGACCGCGAAGTCTGGTGGCGCATGGCGCGCCTCGCCTGCCGCGACGCGGTCAAGCTCGGCCGCCGCTTTGAGCCGGAGGAGGCGATGGAGCTGCTGCGCCGCCTCGAACGCTGCGACACTCCCTATACCTGCCCGCACGGCAGACCGACGGTCTTTTTGATCGAAAATAAAAAATTACGCGACTGGTTTGAGAGATGATGAATAAAAAAATCCCCGTTATCGCGATAATCGGGCCGACGGCGGTCGGCAAGACGGAATTCAGCCTCGCGCTTGCGGCGTCGCTCGGCGCCGAAGTGATTTCGGTCGATTCGCGCCAGGTCTACCGCTATCTTGACGTCGGCACCGACAAGGTCTCGCGCGAGATTCGCCGCGAGGTGATCCATCATCTCATCGACGTCGTCGACCCCGACCAGGTATATTCCGCCGCCGACTTTGCGGAGGACGCGGCGGACGCCGCGCGCCGCATCACGGCCCGCGGGCGCGTGCCGCTTTTGATCGGCGGGACGCCCTTCTACTACCGGGCGCTTGCCGGGACGCTTTCGGAAGACCTGCCGAAGTCGGCGGAGATGCGCGCGCGGCTGGAAGCGGAGATCGCCGAGCGCGGGCTTGCGGCGCTCCACGACGAGTTGCTGGCGGTCGACCCCGAGGCGGGCGCGAAGATACATCAAAACGACCCCGTCCGCACGATGCGCGCGCTTGAAATATTCCGCCTCACCGGCAAGAACGCAAGCTGGTGGTACCGGCAGCAGGACAAAATGGAGTCCCCCTGCGAAATCTTATACATCGGCCTTACGCGGCTGCGCGCCAACCTCTACCGCAATATCGAGCGCCGCGTCAAGGAGCAGTTCGCGAGCGGCTATCCCGAAGAGGTCAAGTGGCTGCTCGACAACGGCTATTCCCCCTCGCTGCCGGCGCTGCAGGGCTTCGGCTATCGTGAGCTTGTGCGATATATCGGCGGCGAATGCACCTTCCTCGAGGCGATCGAGGGCGACGTCCGTTCGACGAAGGCCTTCTCGCGCCGTCAGATGACCTGGTTCAAACACTTTGAGCCCGCGCGGTGGTACGACTTCGACGAGGTGTCGAAGGAGGACGCGCTGAAAGACGTCGTCCCGCGCTGCCTCGCGCATCTGGAGGGCGGCGCGTGAAGATCATCATCGCCAATCCGACGGGACTTTGCTTCGGAGTGAAGCGCGCGATCACGACCCTCGAGGAGGAGCTCAAAAAGACCCGTCAGGCCTACGCGCTCGGCAGTCCGATACACAATCCGCAGGAGATCGAGCGGCTGGAAAAAATGGGGCTTATCGTCGTCGATTCTCCGGAAGAGGTACCCGAAGGCGCCGTATCTTTTGTGCGGGCGCACGGAGTAACGCCGGAAATATTTGCCTTGCTGCGCGAGAGAAGCGCAAAAATGGTCGACGGAACATGTCCTTTTGTAAAAACGGCGCAGGAAAGGGCGCAGACCCTTTCCCAAGATGGCTATATCGTGATAATATTAGGGGACGCCTCCCATCCGGAGGTCAAGGGCATTATGGGTTATGTATCGGGGGAGGTACACGTGCTGGCCTCCGCGGACGAGATACCGCGCGGCCTTTACGGAAAGCGGTGCGGCATACTTAGTCAGACGACGCAGCGCGTGGAGACTTTTGCGGCGCTGGTGTCCGGATTTGTCTCTGCATCTCCCGAGATAAAGGTATATAATACGATATGCCGCGCGACTCTCGCGCGCCAGCAGTCCGTTTGCCGCCTGGCGAAAGAGGCGGACGGCATGATCGTGTTGGGCGGCAGAAACAGCGCCAACACAAGAAAGCTCGCAGAGATCGGCTCCGGTTCCGGAGTGCCGACCTTGTGGATAGAACACGCAGGAGAATTGGAAAGGGGCTGGTTGGAAAATAAGGACACGATAGGAATAGCCGCGGGAGGCAGCACCCCCGATTGGCTGATAAAAGAACTGATCCAAAAATTAAAGATGATGTAAGCAGGAGGATGTTGGGAATGGTTGACGAGCTTCGCACAGAAGACGTAATGGAAACACAGGAAAAAGAAGAAACAATGGAAGAAATGATGCAGCAGTACGATGTGATGGGCGACTTCCACCGCGGCAAGGTCGTGGAGGGTACCGTCGTCGATTCACGTGAGGACGGCTGGCTCGTAGATGTAGGCTACAAATGCGAAGGCTTTCTTCCGCGCAAAGAATGGACTCACAGAGTTCTCGTAGAAGAGACTCCCGAGCCTGAGAACGGCGCCAAGGTCAGAGTGCAGATCACAAATATCGGGCAGGGCGAAGACGCCCAGCTCGGCCTCTCACGCTGGCGCTGCGAATTTGACGAGCGCTGGAACAAGCTCGAAGAAGAGGCGGAGAACAACGAAACGATCTCTGTAAAGGGAATCCGCAAGGTAAAGGGCGGCCTCATCGTGAGCTGCTGCGGCATCGAGGGATTCATCCCCATCTCGCACCTCACGCAGGAGGGCCACGGAGTGAACCCTGGAAAGCTTCTTGACCAGGAATTCCCCGTGAAGCTGATCGAAAAAGACCGCAGAAAGCGCCGCCTCGTATTCTCCCGCCGCAGCCTTATCGAAGAGGAACTTACGGGCATCCGCCAGGCCTTCTATGAGCAGGTACACGAAGGCGATGTTCTCGAAGGCGATGTCAGCAGCATCACTTCATTCGGTGTTTTCGTCAACCTCGGTGCGATGGAAGGACTTGTCCACATCAGCGAGCTCTCGTGGCAGCGCAACGCCAAGGCCAAAGAGATCGTCGCCAAGGGCGATCACGTCAAAGTAAAGGTCATCGGCATCGACAAGGAGAACAACAGGATCTCCCTCTCGATCCGCCAGACGCTTGACGACCCCTGGACGACGGCGGCCGAACGCTGGACGCCCGGCAAAGTCACCGAGGGCACCGTCACCAACCTGACAGAATTCGGCGCATTTGTAGAAATAGAGCCCGGCGTAGAGGGCCTCATCCATATCGGAGACCTCAGCTGGACACGCATCAAGCATCCGAAAGAAGTCCTCAAGAAGGGACAGAAGGTCGAAGTTTCGATCATCGAGACAGACACGGAGCGTAAGCGCATCAGCCTCGGCTATAAGCAGCTTAACGATCCCTGGAAGGATGCCGCCGAGAAGTACCAGAAGGACGCCGAAGTTCCCGTGAAGGTCGTCCGCATTGCCGACTTCGGCGCTTTCGTCGAACTCGAAGAGGGCATCGAAGGACTCATCCATATCTCCCAGCTCTCGACGCAGAGAGTGGAGAACCCGAAAGAGGTGCTGACAGAGGGACAGGAAGTCACCGCCCGCGTCCTCGAAGTGAACCCCGTCGAGCGCCGCATCCGCCTCAGCCTGCGTCCCGCGAACGAAGAGCCCGTAAGGCGCGCGCCGCGTGAGGAATCTCACGAGCAGCCCGCGTCCGGCGGAGCCCCCGCGAAGCGCGGCGAAGACCGTCCGCGCCGCCGCCGCCCCGAAGGCGGAGACCGCCGGAGACAGGAAAATTCAAACAGCCAGCTTCCGCAGGAAGAGATGAACTTCTCGATCGGCGACCTTCTCAAGCAGCGTGAGAGGGAAGAGGCCGAATAGGCTTTAGCCGCGTCCGAAGATATAGAGACCCCGCTCATCTTGAGCGGGGTCTCTTTTTACGTTACAATAGGGCAAAGATGAAAACACCTGACAGGAGGTCAACTATGGCCCTTAGAACTATATGCGTTTACCCCGATCCCGTGCTTCGCGAGGAGACGGCGCGGGTGGAAGAATTTGACGGAGAGCTGAAGACTCTCGTCGACGACATGTTTGAGACTATGTACGCGAGCGACGGCATCGGCCTCGCCGCGCCCCAGGTGGGAGTCGCGAAAAAAGTCGTCGTTATAGACTATCACGGGGAAAAATATGTACTCGTGAATCCCGAAATAATCGAGGCCGAAGGCTCTGTGACGAACGAAGAGGGCTGCCTCAGCTTCCCCGGCATTTATGAAAAAGTCGATTCGCCGGAGCGGATCACCGTCGTCTATCAGGATGAAAATGGCGCCCCAAAAAGGCTTGCGCTCGACGGTTTTACCGCCTGCGTCTTCTCTCACGAGATCGACCATCTGAACGGGCGGCTGCTGATTGACCGCGTCTCCCCGCTCAAGCGCCAGTTCCTCAAGAAAAAAATCGCCAAACGGGCGGCGGAAAAATAATGAGACAGCTTACCGCCGGCTTCATGGGCTCCGGCCGCTTTGCGGCGCGTTGCCTGGAGATAATATCGCGGCGGCTCCGCCCCGCGTGGGTGCTGACGAACGCGCCGCGGACTGCGGGGCGCGGGCTTAAATTACAGAACACGCCCGTCTGGGAGCTTGCGCGGTCGCTCTCGCTGCCCGTCTTCACGACGGAGAGGCTGTCGGCGGACGGCGAACGTATCGAATGGCTGAAACAAAACACCCCGGACGTGATGCTGGTGATAGACTTCGGCCATCTCATAAAGGAGCCGGTGCTGTCCATGGCGCCTCTCGGCTGCCTCAACGTCCATCCCTCAAAGCTGCCGGAATACAGAGGCTCGGCTCCCATCCAAAGGGCGCTGATGGAGGGACGCGCGAAGACGGCGGTCTCCATCTTCCGGCTTGACGCGGGCATGGACTCCGGCCCGATACTCGCGCAGCCGGAGCTTGCGATACTGCCGGCGGACGATACGGGGACGCTGATGGAAAAGGCCGCCCTGCTCGGTTCCGAGACCCTGCTCCATTACCTCTGCGACACAGCCCCGGAGGATTGGCGCTTCACGCCTCAGGACGACGAAAAGGCGACGGCGGCGCCGAAGATAGACAAAGCGGAGGGCCGGATCGACTGGCGCGCGGAGAGTGCCTGCGAGATCGCCAATAAAATCAGGGGCATCGGCTGTTCTCCGGGAGTTTACTGCCTGGTGCGCGGCAGGCGGCTGCGCGTGCATGCCGCGGAACCGCTGCCCTCTGCTGACTGCGAGGTCTGCCGCTGCGAGATGGTTGACGGCGCGCCGGTGATCGCCTGCCGCGAAGGCGCGCTGAAACTCGTCGAAGTGCAGCCTGAAGGAAAAAAAACGCAGCGCGCGGAAGACTGGGCGCGCGGCGCACGTATAGATAAGGGCGAAGAGATAGGATAAGAGGTGCTTATATAGTGGGCGATTCAAAAAATCTGCTGCGCAACATCGTGCGCTCGGACTATAAATACAAAGGCCGCGTCGTCGACCTTCGGGTGGACACCGTTAAATTTCCCTCCGGTGCGGAGAAGGCGCGCGAGGTGGTGCTCCACAAATCGGCCGTGGCGATACTGCCCGTCAATGACCGCGGAGAGATAATTCTCGTCAGGCAGTACCGTCACGCGATAGACGAAGAGATCTACGAAATACCGGCGGGACTCGTCGAAGAGGGAGAGGACCCGCGCGAGACCGCGGTGCGCGAACTTCAGGAAGAGATCGGCTTTCGGCCGAAAGAGATAGAGGAGGTTGCGGAAATCTACAGCTCCCCCGGTTTCTGCACGGAAAAGATCTTCATCTACTACGCGACGGACCTGACCTCCTCCAAACTTCCCGAGGACGACGACGAGTATATCAAAGTCTTTGCCTTCGCCCCCGAAACGCTGGGGAAGATGATCGCCGAAAAAAAGATCAAGGATGGCAAGACGCTGATGGCCTATTACTGGTATATGGCCAGGGGGCGGCAAAAATGATCATCCACGCCGAAGGAGAGCTGCGGAAGACGATCGAACGCTTCACCGACTACCTTCGGCTCGAGCGCGGCTGCAGCGAGAACACGCAGCGCGCCTACAACTCCGACCTGCAAATATGGCTCGCGCACTGCGGGGCCAACGGGCATGACCCTCTCGATATGGGGGCCGACGCCGTATCGCGTTTTCTGCTCGCGCAGCAGGGAGAGGGGCGCAAAAAATCTTCGGTACAGCGCCTGGGGGCGATGCTCCGCTCCTTCGCGCGCTTCCTGCAGTACGACGGCGTCACCGACAGCCTGCCGCGCCTTGCGCCGCTGCCGTCGAAGACGCAGTCGCTGCCGCAGGTGATGACCGAAGGCGAAGTGCAGCGAATAATCAACGCCTGCGAAGACGGCACGCCGATCGGCAAGCGCGACCGGGCCTTTATCGAGCTCGCCTACGGGGCGGGCATGAGGGCCTCCGAGCTTTGTGGCGTGAGGCTGCGCGATCTTGACGCCGCGAACGGGATTCTCTACGCGCGCGGCAAGGGCGACAAAGAGCGAACGATCCCCTATATCGGCGCCGTTCGCCGCGTGATCGAGGAATACATCGCGGAATACCGCCCGAAGCTGGACAAGCACGGGGCCGAGTGGTTGTTTCTCTCAAAGAACGGCAGGCAGCTGCACCGTGAAACGCTCTGGATCATCATGCACAAGCGCGGGCTGATGGCGAACATCCCCGCCTCGCGGCTCCATCCGCACGTCCTGCGCCACACCTTCGCTACGCACCTGCTGCGCAACGGGATGGACCAGCGGACGCTGCAGGAGATACTGGGACACAGCTCCATCATGACGACGGAAAAGTACACGCACATGGACACGGAGCTGAGGGACTATTACGACCGTTTCCACCCGAGAGCCTAAGCGCCGCCGCGTAAGCCCTTCGGCGCCGGCTGCGATATACGCCTGCGCTCGTAAGGAACGCGCCTGCCCGCGGCATCCGGCATATCTTCCCGGCGGTCCGGGCGTTAAAGCGGCGATATCTTGTTTTTATCAATTTGAGGTGAGGAGGAGAGGTACATGTATCACTGGGACAAAGTAGACGAGGCGCTGAGATATATTGAGAAAAGAACTTCCCTTCGCCCCCAGGCGGCGATCGTGCTGGGGTCAGGGCTGGGGCGCGTCGCGGAACAGCTTGAGCGCCCGGAGATCATTCCCTACGAGGAGATACCTTACTGGCCGCGCTCCACGGCCCCGGGGCACGAGGGAAAGCTCCTGCTCGGATACCTGCGCGGCATGCCCGTCGCGGCCATGCAGGGGCGCGCCCATTATTACGAGGGCTATACGATGGCGGAGGTCACCTTTCCGGTGCGCGTCCTGGGCCAGCTCGGCATCAAAGCGCTCGTCGTGACGAACGCCTCCGGGGCGGTAAATACAGACGTCGCCCCCGGCTCCATCGTCGCCATCGAGGACCACATCAATTTCATGGGAACGAACCCGCTCATCGGGGTGAACAACGACAATTGGGGCACGCGTTTTCCCGACATGACAGAGGCCTACGACAAAGAATTCCTGCGCGTTTTGGAGCGGGCCGCCGCGAAAGAGAACCTTGCGCTGCGGCGCGGGGTCTACATCGCCTTCAGCGGCCCCTCCTTCGAGACGCCCGCCGAGGTGCGCATGGCCAGGGCCCTCGGAGCGGACATCGTGGGAATGTCCACCGTCCCCGAGGTCATTGCCGCGAATCATATGGGCATACGTGTGCTCGGCCTCTCCTGCGCGGCGAATTACGGCGCGGGGATTACCTCGGAGAAGCTCACCCATCAGGAGGTATTGGAGACGATGTCCAAAGCCGGCGAATCCGTAGCGCGGCTGATCGAGGCTTTTATCGGGGAGGTGCGTCTGTAAATGTTCAATATGATCGAATTTATCGAAAAAAAACGCGATCGCGGCAGGCACGGCAAAGAAGAATTCAACGACCTCATAACGAAGCTGATGGCGGGGGAGGCCCCCGACTACCAGCTCTCGGCTTGGCTGATGGCGGCTTTCCTCAACGGCCTGGACGAAGACGAGACGATGTTTTTTACGGAGGCGCTCGCGAAGTCGGGCGAGACCTATTCCTTTCCGGCCGACCTGCACATCGTCGACAAGCACAGTACCGGCGGCGTGGGGGACAAGGCGACGCTTGTTTTGCTGCCCCTTGCCGCGTCCTGCGGCGCGGTCGTCTCAAAACTCTCCGGCCCGGGGCTGGGGTTTACGGGAGGTACGGTGGATAAGCTTGAATCCATTCCCGGTATGAGGATGCACTTGGAGCCGGAAGAATTTCTCGCGCAGGTGCGCCGTATCGGCTGCGCCATCTCGGGACACTCAAAGCAGCTGGCTCCCGCGGAGGGATGTTTTTACAAGCTGCGCGACGTGACGGGGACCGTCCCTTCGACGGAGCTCATCACCGCGAGCATCGTCAGCAAAAAACTGGCCGGAGGCGCCTTCGGCTACGTCTTTGACGTAAAATGCGGCAGCGGCGCCTTTATGAGAGACCGAAAAAGCGCCGCCGCGCTTGCCGAAAACCTCGTCAAAGTATCCAAAAAACTTGGCAAAGGCTCAGTCGCCGCGATCACCGACATGGAACAGCCGCTCGGCGAATGGGTGGGAAACGCCGCTGAGGTCTTTGAGGCCGTGGAGGTGCTGAACGGGGGCGGCCCCGCAGATACCAGACAGCTCTGTGTAACGCTCTGCGGGTTGATGCTGTCCGTAGCCTGCATCGCGAAGGACGCGAAGGAGGGGGCGAAGCTCGCCGAACGCGCCCTTGACGACGGTTCGGCGCTGCGGAAGTTCGCCGAGATAATCGAAGCGCAGGGCGGGGAGGCCGCGGTCGTCAGCCGCCCGCTTGAAATCCTGCCGCGGGCGAAAAAGAGCTTTCTAATAAAAAGCTCAAAAAAGGGATACCTCTCAAAGCTCGACGCGCTCTCCGTCGGCGAGGCGCTGCGCGCGCTCGGCGGCGGCCGCATGAAGCTTGAGGACAAGATAGATCACGCCGCCGCCATTCACCTGCTGAAAAAGGTCGGAGACGCCGTCTCCGTTGGCGACACGGTGATAGAGCTGCTCTACAATGACGATTCAAAGCTTGCCGAGGCGATGAAATACCTCGCGGACTGCTGGGCGGTGTCTGGAAGCGCGGAACGGCGCGAGCTGATACTGGACTACGTATTCTAAACGATAAAACCTTTGAAAATTACGAAAGGAGAGGAGCGCTTCCGTTCCTCTCCCGCCGTTTATAAGGGCCGGCGGCCGCCCGGAAACACGCCTGCTCCGGATGAGGCCGCGCCCGTAGGTTCAGAACGCCGGCAGTATCAACGGCTATCTTCTCTTCTTCATCGCCAAGGCCTCGGCCGTCACCGCCATGCCGCCGAGCGAGGTGCAGCGGAGTTCGCAGGGCATCATCCGCCCGGTGGCGCAGACGGCCTCCACCGTGCCGTCGATGCCCACGGGGTTGCGATAGCCTCCGAGAACCAGATCGGCGCAAATAAAGGCCTGAGAGGCGAAGGAGGCGTTCCTTGTGTGACAGGGGATCTCCACGGTCGCCTGTACGAGGTCGCAGACGAGCCCCATCGCGTTCTGGAACATCACCGCCGCCGCGTCGCAGCACTGCGCCGCCGAACCGCCCGCCACCTCGACCGCCGCCGCCGCGCCCATCGCTCCCGCCGCGCCGATCTCCACCTGACAGCCGCAGACCTCGGCGGCGAAAGTCCCGTGTTCGCCGAGCACCCAGCCCGCCGCGCCCGCGGCCCACAACGCGCGCACCGCCTCGGCGCGCGAAATCTTCAGGTCCTCGAGCATGGTGACGATCACTCCCGGCAATACTCCCGCCGAACCGCCCGTGGGGGCGGCGCAGACAATGCCCTGGCCGCTGTTTACCTGCATCGCCGCCATCGCGCGCGCCGCGGCGCGTGTGTGGATGCCTCCGAGCGCGAGCCTGCCCGCCGCCTCGGCGGCCATTATTTTGCTGGCGGTGGGCGAAAGCAGCGACATCGGCGGCGAATCGCCGGAGAGTCCCAGCTCGACGGCCCGTTCCATTACCGAAAGGCGGCGCTCCATCTCTTGGTTCAGCGCCTCTTTCGACATATCAAGCAGCGCCGATTCATATTCAAGCGCCGTTTCTCCGAGTGACAGAGAGTGCCCGCGCGCGTACTCGATCATCTCGCGACCGTTTTTGTAGAGCGCCCCGCCGCGCACGGGATAAAAGACCGGTTCCGCGCTTTTGACCGACTTTATCCCCGGCATGCCGCGCAGGCTGTCCGCCGCCGTTTGGGGAATCTCGTATGGCGACGTGACGAGACAGTCGTTCCCATGCTTTATGACGGCGCCGTATTTTTCCAGAAAGCCGCCGGGCAGAGGCGCGTCAGATTCGGCCAGGAGATAATAGGCGTCGCCGGTAATATCCGTCGGCATGCCGTTCAGCGAATGAAGCGTAAAAGCGCCTCCGCCTGTAGAGTCTGCGACGGCGCTGAACGTCAGGCCGCCTTTCATCCAAGCCTCGATCATGATGCTGTTGGGGTGGCGCGCTCCCGCAAAATCGTTTATCGCAAATTCTATCTCGACGCCGAATGAGGGAAAAATAGAAAGGGCCTCTTTAAAGCGGCCGTCCGTCAGCGGCAGGCCGAGAATACCCATGACGAGCGCCAGATCGGACCCTTGGTCGCGGTAACACTCGTCGATGGAGCTTCCCGGCGCGAATGTGAATACGACCCGCTCCGGCAAAGCTTCCGTAAAACCGCGAAAGAGCTTCGCGATATGGTACGGCCCCGCCGTATGCGAACTGGAAGAGCCGGGCATCACCGGCCCGACGACATTGTTGAGAATGCTGACCGCCATCTCTTTTCCCTCCTGAAACTCGTTTCTAAAAGTATAACATGCAAAAAAACGGCGGCGCATACATCTTTTGTGCAAATGACGATTGCAGTGAGGCCAAGTTTCTGCTAGACTTTACCGCGTTGATTCGGAGGTGCGTTTCAGCTGGTGCTGGGCCCGGACTTCAAATCCGGTGTGGGTGGGTAACGCCCGTCCAGGTAGGTTCGATTCCTACACGCCTCCGCCATTTGATACCAACGGTTCCCGCGGTTTTCGCAGGGGACTTTTTTATTTTTGAGCTGTTTTAAATATCTCAAGGCGCGCCTTGCCGATTCCAAATGCGAGTTTTCTCTTCTCAATTGCGATGGATTAGGGAGGGGCGTTGTTTTTCCCTTCTTTTTTAAGTTTGCGGCAGGGGCAAACGGCCTGTTTGTCCTTCCGGGGAATTTTCTATTTTGCCGCGCTCCAGAGCATCTCATTGTCGCAAAACTCAATATTGAGCCTGCCGCCGTCATGCAGCCAGGAGAGGTATGATCTGATGGTGCTGCCGACGAGTACATGCTGGTTGTGGTCCATTGTCAGGCCGTAGCGGTCGAATACTTCTTTGAGTATTTTCTCAAAGGTTTTGGGCGCGGCGCATATTTCGCCGATCAGCGCGGCGACCTCGTGCACCTTCGCGCGGTTGACGGCGATCAGTTCTTTGATATCCGTGACCGCCTCGTTGTGCGCGGGGACGAATAGCTTTGCCTCGAGGGTCTCAAGCATCTCCAGGGTCTCAAGGAACTTTGCCACGTCATAGATAAAGACGATGTGGTATTTGGCGATGATGTCGGCGCTGAAGAGCGCGTCGGCGAGAAAGCAGACGCCGTCGTCGGTCATAATCCCGATCATGTCGAAGTAGTGTCCCGGAAGCTTTATGATCTCAAGTCCCGGCGGCAGCGCCGCGTCGATGTCCTCTGTGTCTGCCGTCGGCTTCGCCATAAGAAACTTGTTGCGCAGCCCGGCGTAGGGATAGCCGCCATAGAGGAATGAGCTTTCGAGCTCGGGATGCCTCGCGAAGGCGTTTTCGATGCCGGTGGAGAGGACGCGGCAGTTCGTGCGGCTCTGGATGAACTGGTTGCCGCCGACGTGGTCGGCGTTGGAGTGGGTGTTGATGATGCAGGATACCCGCCAGCCCGCTTCCGCCGTCTTCTTCAGTATCTTGCGCCCGGCCTCTTTGTCGCTGCCGGAGTCGATGAGGCAGACTTCGCCGTCTCCGAGCGCATAGACACCTACGTTCGCGGGATTTTTTATATACCAGCTCTTTTCGCCGGCCTGAATAAGCTCATACATTTTTCGCGCCTCCAATTCGTGCAAAATTAGAATAGTCCCTGATGATATTACCATGAATTATATGTTATGATTATCTACTGTAAAGGCGGTGGGTGTGATGTTTATTACCTTCGAGGGCATCGACGGATGCGGAAAATCGACGCAGGCAAGGCTGCTCTTCGAACTTTTGAATAAAGAGGGCGGCGCGGTTCTCACACGAGAGCCCGGCGGCTGGGAGGGCGGAGGCGCGCTGCGCGGCCTGGTGCTTGACGGCGGCCTGCGCCATCCGTGGAGCGAGCTCTTTTTGTTCATGCTCGACCGCACCGAACACGCCGCGCGGGTCATTGCCCCCGCGATCGCGGAGGGCCGTCACGTGATCTGCGAACGCTATCATGATTCGACGCTCGCCTATCAGGTTTGGGGCAGGGGAATGCCCTTTGCGCCGTTGTGCGAGATGGCCAGGCTCGCGGCGCTGCCCGTGCCGGACCTGACGTTTTTCTTCAAGATTTCCCCCGAAACCGCGCTCTCGCGCGTCGGTAAACGAGGAGAGCCGGATTCGTTTGAGCGGGAGGGGCTTTCCTTCATGAAAAAGGTCGACGAGGGGTACCGTGCGCTGGCGGCGCGGGAGCCGCGGCGCTGGTCCGTAATCGAGTGCGGCGAAAAGAGTCCCGCGGAAATTTTTTCTCGGGTAAAAGGCGCGCTCGCTGAAAGAGGATTGTCCCTGTGAATCAGGAGACGGTCGCTCTGATCGAATCTTCGCCGGGCTGGAAGGAGCTTGCCAACGCGGCGGACGGGGGCCGGACCCCGCAGTCGGTGGGGGTGACCATCCCGCACGTAATGCAGGAGACCTTCGCCGAGATGTACGGGCGGCTGGTGCTGAATGACGAGGGCCTATGGAAGGACGGCCAGCACCCCGATATGATAAGCGCCGGGACGGCCGCGCTTCCGCCGTCGATCGACGAATGCCGCCGGCTGCAGGGAGAATTGGCGCTCCACCCGCTCTCTTCATCGCGCCGTCTGGCTGTCGTCTGGATGGCCGACAAACTTTCGGTGGAGGCCGCCAACAGTCTGCTGAAGATCACCGAAGAGCCCCCCGAACATGGCAACATACTCTTTATGTCGGAAGAGGACAGCCTCATCCCGACGATCAAGAGCCGTATCTGGTCGATACACATAGATCTGCCCGAGGAAATATTAAAGGGTCATCCGATGCCCGCGAGCGTTCAGGAGTGGGCGCAATGGATGGATTCGGGCCGGAAGCCGAGCCCCGAGATACTCTACCTTGAAATGCAGGGCTGGGCGCGCGACCTCGCGGAAAAGAACGACTATATAAAGGCATCCGAGCTGGATTCGCTGATACGCCTCATGGAGCAGAGAAGACTCTCCGTGCCGGTGATACAGGATTTGGTCTTTGCTCTATTCAAGGAGGAAGTTCCCAATGAACAAATACTTGGCAATTTATGGTAAGCCCCGCTATCTCGGGCTTGTCGAGTATGAAGGAGAAATAAAAAAGGGCTCCACGCTCATCGTGGAATCGGTGCGCGGCGAAGAGCTCGCGGTGGCGGTGGGGGAGATCAACGCCGAGCAGGAGTCGGCCTACCGTCTGCTGCGCAACGCCTCGGAACACGGCGACGGCATGGTGAAGAATTCCGAGCCCGTGGTAACGGACCTTACTTTCATAGCCTTTGCCGCCGACGAGGACATCGAGACGGCGGAAAGTTACCGCAGCGAGGAAAACAGAATCCTCAAAGAGGCGAAGGAGCTCCTGACGCCCCATAATTTGGAGATGAAGCTGATAGACGTCGAGTTCCTCCGCGCGAAACGGAAGCTCTTCTTCTACTTCTCGTCGGAGCAGCGCGTCGATTTCCGCGCCTATGTCCGCGACCTCGCGCGTGAGTTCAAAACGCGCATAGAGCTGCGTCAAGTCGGCGTGCGCGACGAGGCGAAGATCATCAGGGGCGTCGGCCCCTGCGGTCAGCCCTGCTGCTGCAGCTACTGGCTCAACCAGTTCGCTCCCATCTGCATAAAGATGGTGAAGGAGCAGAACCTGGCGCTGAACCCGGCCAAAATATCAGGTATATGCGGCAGGCTCATGTGCTGCATGTGTTACGAGCACGAAGCCTACCACGAGGCATGGGAGGGTTTTCCCAACCCGGGCTCGAAAATAAAGACGCCGAACGGCAACGTCATCATCGCCGGTATCGACCTGCCCAGCAAGAGCCTGCGCTGCTTCATCGCCGGCAAGGGCGAGGTTAAAGTCCCGAGGGACAAATTTGAAGAGTTCAAAGAGACCGTTTCGTCCGGCGGCGAATGGGTGGTGCCGGAGGAGGAGATCGCGGAGCCGGTCCTGAAAATACAGGATTTCTTCCCGAAATGCATGCAGTGCGGCAGCCACCACGAAAAAGCCGCAGCCGAGCCGAAGCGTGAGGAAAACGCCGCCAAACGCCGCCCCGACGGAGGGGAGGCAAATCCTGAGCAAAAACCGCGCGGAAATAAAAAGAAAAAGAAGCGCCGCGTGAAGCACGAGCCGCAGACTATCCGCGACGAGCATGAAGATCCGCGCGAGGACGTCGTTCAGAAGGTGAAGCACGCCGCCGAGGCGAGGCCGCCAAAAGAGGATAAGGCGGCGCAGGACGGCGGAGAGCGGCCGAAACGTCATTTTCAGCGCCGCAGGAGGCCCGGGGCCAAAAAAGGCTCCGATAACGCGGCGCCCGCTAAATCGGAGGTGTAGGAATGGGAATATTCAAAAACTTTGCCGAGAAGCTGAAAAATACGGGGAACAGATGGACCCAGGGCGTATCAAACCTCTTTTCAGACGACCCGGTTACCGATGATTTTTGGGATGAACTGGAGGAGAGCCTGATCCTCGGCGACGTCGGCATCGATACGACGGAGGCGCTTATAAACGACCTTAAGCAGGTGATGGTGGATCGCCGGATAACCAATAAACAGGAGCTGAAATCAGCCTTTGCCGAGCTGCTGATCTCACGTCTGGAGGCTGTGCCGGGAATGGGAAAGCCTCTCGACCTTTCGCAGAAGCCCGCCGTCGTCATAATGATCGGCGTCAACGGCAGCGGCAAGACGACCACCTCGGGCAAGCTTGCCTCTCAGCTCAAAGCTGACGGCAGGCGTGTGATAATGGCCGCCGCCGACACCTTCCGCGCCGCCGCGATAGAGCAGCTCAAAGCCTGGGGCGAGCGCGCGGGCGTGCGTGTGGTCGCTCAGGCGCAGGACAGCGACCCCGCGGCCGTCGTATTTGATTCGATAATGGCCGCCAAGGCCGCGGGCGACGATGTTATCATCGCCGACACCGCGGGACGTCTTCACACGAAGTCAAATCTCATGGAGGAGCTCTCTAAGGTGACGCGCGTCATCAAGCGCGAAATACCGGAGGGCCCCGCCGAAGTTCTTATCGTGCTCGACGCCGTGACGGGGCAGAACGGTTTCATGCAGGCCGAGACCTTCAGCAAAGCGATGCCTATCACGGGCGTGGTGCTTACGAAGTTTGACAATACGTCAAAAGGGGGCATCGTCATCGCGATCGCCGATAAACTTAAAATGCCGATACGTTACGTGGGGCTTGGCGAGGGGATAGACGACCTTCAGCTCTTTGACCCGCGCACCTTTGTGGAGACGCTGCTCGATGCCGGAGAGCGTGAATAACGGACGGCACCCGCGCGACCCGCTCGTAAAAAAGATTCTCGCCCTCCTTGTACCCAGGGGCGAGACCGCGGTCTATGAAGATACCCGCGGCCTGCTGGAAAATATCTGGGGCAGGCCGGAACGCGTGAGCGAAAGAATACCGTTCGTCTGGACCAACTATTACGAGGAGATCGCGCCTAAACTGGACAGAATATTCTTCTCCTACCCGGGACTTTACCCGACCTCGGCGCTGCCGGACTGGAAGATCGCGAGCTGCCGCATCGAGAGAGAGACGGGCGCAAGCCGCCGCGTCAACCTTGACCCGGGGACGATAGACGGAGCCAGATTATTGCTGGCCTCGACAAAGGGACAGGCGCACCGCGTCTACTTGCGCGACGGCATCTTCTGCGAGGTGACGCTCTGCCGCCGCAAGGGCCGCTGGGAAAACTTCTTCTATACCTTCCCCGACTTCAAGAGCGGCGCCTATGATAAATGGCTGGAACTTGTGCGCGAGGACTGGAAGAGAGAGGTTCGCTGTGCGCCGGCGGCTGCCAGCGGCGGCGAAGATTAAGATTTCTACTGAGTTTAAACCGGCTGACACGCTTGCCGCGAAATTTTCATAAAAGTTATCCATACAATTTATAATGGGAGGCAATCTCTATGATACCGCGCTACGAAACACAAGAGATAAAAAAAATATGGACCGACGAAAACCGCTTCGGCCGCTGGCTTGACGTCGAGCTGGCGGCGACGCGGGCCTGGAACGAGGCGGGAGTAGTCCCGGACGAGGACTTCAGGAATATCAAAGAAAAAGCCGGTTTCAACGTCGCGCGCATCCGCGAGATAGAAGAGGTGACGCAGCACGACGTCATCGCCTTCGTATCGAGCGTCGCCGAGACGATCGGCGAATCGGGGCGCTTCGTTCACCTTGGACTGACGAGCAGCGACGTCATCGACACCGCCTCCTCGCTCCTGCTCGGCGAGAGCATGGACGTCGTCATCGGAGAGCTTAAAAAGCTTCACGGTATACTCGGTGAAAAAGCCGTCGAATATAAGCTGACGCCCTGTCCCGGGCGCACCCACGGCATCCACGCCGAACCGACCACCTTCGGCCTCAAGCTGCTCAACCATTACGCCGAACTGGGGCGCGACATCGAGCGCCTGACAGAAACAAAAAAAGAGATGATGGTGGGGAAGCTGTCGGGAGCCGTCGGCACATACGCTAACTGCCCTCCTTCGATAGAGGCGCGCGTCTGCGAGCTGCTCGGCCTCGGCATAGACCCCGTCTCGACGCAGGTCATCCAGAGAGACAGACACGCGCGCATCATAACCGACCTCGCCATCTTTGGCGGCACGCTTGAGCGGCTCGCGCTCGAGGTGCGCCATCTCCAGCGCACTGAGGTGCTGGAGGCCCTTGAACCCTTCAAAAAGGGGCAGAAAGGCTCTTCCGCGATGCCGCACAAGAAAAACCCGATCCTCTGCGAGCGGGTCTGCGGCATGTCGCGCCTGCTGCGCGGCTTCGCCGTGCCGGCGCTTGAGGACATCGCCCTCTGGCACGAGCGCGACATCAGCCACTCCTCCGTGGAGCGCGTCATGTGGCCCGACGCCTTCCACCTTGCCCACTATATGACGAAAATAATGATCAAAGTGATGAGCGGCCTTGTCGTGAACGCCGACAAGATGATGGCGGATATCGACATCACCAAGGGACTCCTCTTCTCGGGACGCGTGCTCATAACCCTGGTTGAAAAAGAGGGCGTCAGCCGCGAGGACGCCTACGCGATCGCGCAGAGCAACGCCATGCGCTGCTGGAATGAAAAGGTCCCATTGCTCGAACTTCTTAAATCAGACCCGAGAATCACGAAAATGACACATTCCGAGCTGGAATCTTTGTTTGATTTGGGGTATTATCTAAAGCACATAGACGAGGTCTTCAGCCGCTTTCCAGAGCTTGCCGCGGCTGTGCCCTCAAAATAACAATACGGAGGGGTTTTATTATGTCTGCACCAGACAGAAATCTAGCGCTTGAGATGGTAAGGGCGACAGAAGCCGCCGCTATGGCCGCAGGCCGCTGGATGGGACGCGGGGATAAGAACGGCGTTGACGGAGCTGCGGTCAACGCGATGCGGTTTATTCTCAATACCGTCAATATGGACGGAGTAGTTGTTATTGGTGAAGGCGAGAAAGACGAAGCGCCGATGCTTTTCAACGGCGAAAAGCTGGGCTGCGGAACAGAACCTCAGGTTGATATAGCGGTAGACCCGATCGACGGCACGCGCCTCACCGCCCTCGGACTTCCGAACGCCGTCAGCGTCGTGGCCTTCGCGGAGAGGAATACGCTCTTCGATCCGCAGCATATCTTCTATATGAACAAGATCGCCACCGGCCCCTACGCGGCACACGCGATCAACATCGACGCCACGCCGACCGACAACATCAGAGCCGTCGCCCGCGCGCTGAGAAAATCGGTGGAAGACGTCACGGTCGTCGTCCTTGACAGGCCGCGCCACGAGGAACTTATCAAAGAGATACGTTCGCTCCACGCGCGTATCCGCCTCATCCCAGACGGCGACGTCGCTGGCGCCCTCTCGACCTGCAAGCCCAATGCCGGCATCGACCTCCTCATGGGAGTCGGCGGTTCGCCGGAGGCGGTCATCACCGCCTGCGCCTTCAAATGCGTCGGCGGCAACATGCAGTGCAAACTTTGGCCGCGCAACGACGAAGAGCGCGAGAAGTGCAAAGAAAAGGGTATGGACGTCAATAAAGTCCTCCA
>JAEXGR010000080.1 GCA_023450745.1 Synergistota bacterium | reverse complement strand
GAGTTTTCGTCCCCGCGTGGGGGTGAGTTGGAATGAAACGCTGAGCAGTTTAGGGGGCATGTAGCTATGTTTTCGTCCCCGCGTGGGGGTGAGTTGGAATATGTCCTTGCCGTCACGGTCAACCAGTCCGGTGGTTTTCGTCCCCGCGTGGGGGTGAGTTGGAATATAGGTATTTGTCATGTTCATTTCCCCTTTGAGTTTTCGTCCCCGCGTGGGGGTGAGTTGGAATCAGCTACGCGGCAAACCTTGACAATCGCATACGGTTTTCGTCCCCGCGTGGGGGTGAGTTGGAATGGAATTCCGCCGTGGGGCGAGGTATGGGTTAGGTTTTCGTCCCCGCGTGGGGGTGAGTTGGAATAGTATACTTCAAAAAGCCGGTTCGCGGAAGCATAAAAATGGCTTCTTCCGCGAACCTTCGTTTTGCCGGTGACTTTCCGGCGGAATTTTGGTGGAAAAAGGCCGTGAAGCCGCTTATGGCCCGGAGCGCGAACTGTCCGCTGTTGTTTTTTCAAGGTGCCGGCCGCCGCGGGAGCGGCGGTCGCTTTATGCTGTGTGAGGGCTGTTTTTCAGCCCCCTTGTTTTGCCGGCGGGCGCGGAGACTCTTTTGCCTCCGCGCCGCCCATACCCAGCGTGGTCTTTATGCCGATGCCGCTGAAGGCGGCGAAGGCCATGAGCAAACGGAAGAGGCGCAGCATCGGCGGAGACAGCCGCGCGTTCAACGTGACGCCGCCGGAGAATGAAGGGATAGAGACGCCTTTCATCCGAAAGGAGGCGCCGCGTAGGTTGTAGCCGGTAATCTTTACTCCGGCCTCTAATGCGGAGACCGCGTCCGGGTCGCTGACCTGGGCCGAGGGAAAGGCCGCGTCCCATTTTTGCCTCAGGCTTCCAAGCATAAGCGGTACGGAGGGAAAGATTACATATTCATTGTTGGTGCGGAAGGCGCACGGAGATAAAAACCGAAAGAAGAAACGTCCGCAGTCCATGTCGCCGCCCGTTTCACCGAGCAGTTCTGACAAGCCGCGTATTCCGCGCCTGCCGATGATTTCCATCGACAGTGAGGCGTCTCTTGCGCGCAGATTGATCTTTTTCATCGCTTCCAGCGCCGGGGCCGCATGATTGACGGCTTCCTCTCCGATCAGGTTTACCGTCCAGAGGGTCTCTCCACGCCCCGGAAGCGGGGTCAGGTATTGAGATACCAGGCAGCCTTCGCCGCTATGGAGCCGGCCGGCGAAATCTCCCCCTATCTCTTCGAGAAGAGCGGCATAGACGGCGTATGAATCATGCTGTGAAAGCTGTTCGCCGTTTCGCGAAGAGAGCGCGGCGATGTACTGCTTTATCATTTCGTTTCCTCTATTTCTATGCGGCAAATTCCCATCTGCCGCGTGCTGCCCCCGGCATACGTGCATTTCAGCGCACGGGGCGATATTCCCAGTCCGTAATCCTTTTCATGGCGGTGTTTGGCGAAGTTTGTTTTCATTATATTTACGGCGTCCCGCAGCGCGCTTTCCCGGTCTTTGCCATGGGCCGGATAGAGGATGTTTTTCGCGTAGTAGCCGCAGCCGCCGCCGAGGAATATGCAGCCGCGCAAATCTTCCCTCAGTTTTTGAGGGTATTTGTTCAGATAGGTCTCCTGGTAATAATCACCGAAGGAATTTACCGCTCTTTTTATCTGTTCGATGGAGAGCAGGCCTTCCGCATCCGGCGAGATGGAGATGCGGAAGCTAATCTCCGTGCCGGGGGCGGCGCATTCTCTGACGAGGGGAAGCGAGTTTTTCTCCCCGTCCGTAAAGATATCGTCTTTGCCGGCCAGGATTATCGCCTCCGGCGAGAATGGCGCGCTGTCAGATACCGAGAGGCAGGACATGAGGCTGTTGCGCGGGTCGCCGGCGCGTCCGCTTCGCTTGAGTCTGTGGAGCAGCGCCGTCTCGATCTCTTCCGTGGTTTTCTTCGCGGCTCTTCTATCACGAACGTCAATCGTACCGCGATACCCTTCGCCGTCAAGGAGGGCCCGGACAAGCAGCGCCGTGCGCAGCGCCCCCTTCAGCGAGCTGCCGGGGATATATGGCCGTCCGCGCTCGTCGCGCGAGAAGGCGCAGAGGTCGCGCTTGTTTCCGCCTCCCACAAAGGCGTCTCCGCTGGAGAGCGAATATATCCGCGCCTCTTTTATCTTTTGTTCCGGCACTCTTATCCTTTGCAGGAAGGCTCTCAGGTCGTTGTCTTGCCTTGAGAGCATGAATGATTCGAAAGCGTCGATAAGGGCTGGGTTGTTCTGGCGCACGAGCCAGCCCATCACCTTTTTCATATCTATGAGGGTGACGCGCCGCTCTCTTTCGTCATAGATATATTCTTTTTTTGAGTATTTAACGCCGCTGCCCACGTGAAGCGCGGTGACGGCGGATAATTTGAGCAGATAATTTTTCATAGGCGCTCAGCTCCTAAAAAGATCGGTTTCCCATATCTGAAGACGGGGTGTTTTCCGTTCCGGGCGACGTTAAAAAGTTCTCCGGAGTACCGCCGTGTGAAGGTGGAGCCGGCGGAGAGGAAATATTGCGTCTGTTTCTTGACCAGGCGCTCGGAAAAATTTTCGGAATAGACGAAGCCGCCGCGCCGCGTGACGCCGTAGGAGGCCCCTTCCAGCGCCTCGTCCAGCTCGCCGTCGGCGGGCAGGGAGGTTGTGAGGCTGATGTGAATATCCGCTTTCTCGTCGCTCAGCATTTTGCTCAGGATGTTTGTGTCGTCGTCAAAAGGCGAGTCAAGAAAAATCGGGTCGTCCGCTAAAACGAATTTTCCATATCCGGCGCTGACTTTCCCGCCCACGCCGCCGCTTCCCAGCGCAGTCAGGATGTTGGAGAGCCAATCGCAATCGCGTTCTTCTTCGAAGCCGAGGATGAAATACAGGCCGCAATGGCCGGCGAAGTGCCAGAGGCCGACGGAATAGGGCGTCGCTCCCTCCGCGGCGTCGATGGTGTTCTTGGCAGATATGGAGGAGTAGGCGAATACGCCGCTGTTTTTGAGCGCGTCGTATTCCCCTTTGCCGCGCAGCGAGGCGAAGAAAGCGGGCAGCGAAGAGACGGGGATATGAGCCATTTTCTTCATCGCCTTTCTGTTGTCGGCGGAAGAATCGCCCTCTATTTTCACGGAGGGCCTGATGTATGGTTTGGGAATGTAGAGGCTCTCTTTGCGGAAGGGCATCGTGTCGCTGAAGAGCAGCTTCCCCGCGGCGGCGAGGCGGCAGAATTCCGCCATTGAAGAGGCGCCCTCTTTTTTCAGAATCGTGTGGCAGAGCGCCGAAAATAGCGTGTCGGCGCAAAGCGTCATCCGCGCGGTGTCAAGACCCTTCGCCATCTCGCCCGTGCCGGCATGCAGGGGCGAGGTGAAAGAGAGCTTATAGAGGCAGTAGTTCATAACCCTCTGCTTCCTTGAATAGCTCTTCGAGGCCGTCAAGCCCTTCTTTGGCGATGGAGCCGTCGGGAGAGGTGAGTTTTATATTTTTGAAGCTTACTCGTCCGCTGCCCCGAGTGCCGTGACCCCCGAGATAATCTATTTGCAGGAGCTTCATCGCCTTCGCGAGCAGGCGCATATCTTCCGCGCGTTCTTTTTCGTCGTCCGGCGCGTCGTAGACGATGCCGACGCCGAATCTGACGCCCTTCACGACGCGCTCTATCTGCCTGGGGTTGGCCACGAGCGTGATTCTGTTGATGGCGTTCTCAAACTTGACTTCGGTGAGGCCGATTTCGCTGAATTCTTTAGCGTTGACGACGAAGGCGTCGGCAAACTGAAGGCGGGAGCGAATGATTTTCGGCGCGCTGGCGCCGAAAAGGCGCAATATCTCCTCGGGGTCGTCGTTGGGAGTTTTCTTCTCGCCTCCGGCGAGGCTGGCCGAGAGCAGCGCGCGCATCTTGCCTTTTAAGGAGCTGCCCGGCACTATCGGCTGTCCCGTGCGCGGGTCGGAGGCTACGGGGCTGTCTACCGCGCCGATGGGGGAATACTCGCTCGAACCGCCGATATGCATTCCTGTGACGACTTCCAGTTCTGTGTCTATCTTGATTTTTCCGCCCATGATCGTTTCCTCCCTAGTTTTTCCCGCCGTAAAAACGGTGCCAGGCCACGAGGGCCTCCATGTAGCGCGCGAAACGGATAAATTCTTTTCTGTCCTTTCCCACGCCCTTGATATATTCCATCAATTTCGCCTCTTTGACAAATTCGGATACCTCGGGATCGCGCCCCGCTTCGTAGGCGACGCGGACGCGCGCCATCATCAGCCCTTCGACGCTCTCCTGCGACATAAGGGGCTCCTTCCTCAGCCGTTCGGCGTTCACGATGCCGACCATCAGCGAAAGCAGGCGGCGTATTTTTGTATTGGTCAGGCTGAAAGACAATTTTTCTGAATCATATCTGTCCGGCCTGCCGATTTTTTTTATCACCCGCTCCGCGCTATCGACATATTCCTCCGGCAGCTTTTCCGCGGGCGCGGGGCGCGGCGGAGAAACAGGCTCCTGCCTTTGTCTCTGATCCTGCGGGTAAGGGTTTCCTCTGTAATTATTATTTCCGCCTCTGTTATTTCCGGGGCCAACCATCACTCTTCACTCCTTTGACGTACCATATATACGTAGATATATATCGCGGTTATCAGCTCTTGGCGTTCATTTTCGTTCAGGAAGCACGAAAAGATATTCGCAGAAAAATGCGCAAATTCCTTTTTCCTCTCCGCCGAGGAGGGTTCCATGCGTGCCAGCAGGTAAGCGGCTCGGGCGATGTTTATCTTCTCTTCGGCGTTTCTCGCGAGGTCGAGGAGCCTATAGAGGAAAGCCTTGCCCTTGGCGCTTTCTCCCTCTGCCGAATGGCCGAAGTACTCTTCCAGCAGACGCACCTTGGGCAGGACTCCGCTGCGGAAGCGCTCCCACTTATAGGTGTGTCTGTGAGCGTCAAAGAGCGTCACGCAGCCTTTGCCGGCGGCGCTCTTTGAGGCCGCTTCAAGTTCTTCTGTCAGCGCCGCCGCGTGATAAATCGGATATTTCGGCTTGAAGACTCCGATTCCGGCGGAGATTGAGAGCGTCCCCTGCGTATATTTTTCGAAGGCTTTCTGAATGTCGCAGGCGGCGCCGATTACGTCGTCCCACGCGCCGACGATGAAGACGTCGTCCCCGCCGGAATAGACGACGAGCAGCTTCCGCCCCTTCTCCGCCGGTGCGGAAGATATGTTCAGCGGCGTGATGCCGCGGTCGTCCCGACGCAGGATTGAATTGATATAGTACTTGAAGAAGAGCGACATCTCTCTGGAGAAAGCCGCGGAGCGAGAGAGCGTCTGATAGCGGAAGCGCTCTTCGGCGTTCGCGCCGCCTCGCTGGAAGCCGGCGGTGAAGGCGAGCCCGAGGTTGTCGACGTCGGCGCGGCAGATGGCGATGCGCTCGATGCCTTCCGCTTCCGCCGCCAGGCTGGACATCTCTTTTTCGCTGACATAATCGCCCATATAGAGGTTGGTGCTGTAGTTGAGTCCGGAGTGCGGCCTGTTCTTGCTGTATGTCCTCAGACTCGCGCCGCTATCGACGAGCCGCCGCGCTTTGTCCAAATTGGCTATGGCGGCGAACCTCCGTTCTCCTGCTGTCACCTCGGGCAGTTCGATGGAGTGAAGTCCCGCTTCTCTTTCTTTGGTGACGGAGATGAAGATATCCTCTTTGAGTATTTCGTTTGAAATTTCAGCGAAGGAGGAACACCAGAGGCAGAGGCCGTCGCCGTTTACATCCTCTTCCGTGCCGCAGATGCGGCACTCTCTGCCGTCGTCCCGCTTCGCGGAATTGAGCGCGCGCAGCTCCTCCGCGCTGTAACGCGCGTTCTTGGCGGCGGAGAGCATGGAGCTCAGCTCGCGAAATAGGCGCGGATAGGGGGCGGAGGCGGCGGGGACGTTTCGCAGATCGTTGGGCGAGCACTCGCGCCAGGCAGAGGCGAGAAAGAGCGCCGTGCCAAAGTTTTTCGAGAGCCACCGGTTCGTAGCCGCCTTCGCGGCGCGCAGAAAGCTCTTGGTTTCTTCCGTATTGGGCAGCAGCATGTAGGCGTGTCCGCCGCCGGAATAGATAAGGTTGGCGCGCGAGAGGCCGCAGCCTTCGATGATTTCATCAATGACATGTTCCATGAAAAGTTCGAGGGTAAATGAACGGCTGCGCAGCGATTTGAGCGCCTTTCCCGGTTCGACCATATAGATAAATTTCTGGATGCCGGAAAAGTCGCAGGAAAAGAGGAGAAAGGCTTTCTCATCCATGAAGCTCTTCTCCTTGGTGAAGAGCGCCTCTTTAAAATCATCGACGCCGCGCGCGGCCAGATATTCGGATATCGCCGCCGCGACCGCCGCCGTCACCTTGCAGTGGTCATAGAGGGATATGTCGCAGAGCTCATTGGTCGCGGTGCTCGACGGTATGAAAGAGAAGAGCGTTTCAAGCAGCCCGAGCAGCGAATTGATATATTTCCCATCCGAAGTGAGAAATTTTTTTAATTCTCCCTCCAGTTCGGCGGCCTTCTTCCGATACTCATCGCTGCCTATAGCTGGGGTATTCGGGGAGGGATAGTTTGCCAGCGGAGAGAGGTTGGCGGGCGCGTGCCGTCCCCTGCCGCTGCCGCCGTTCAGGATGTTGAAGACAGATGACAGCGGTATCTCTCTTTCGAAGAGCGCGCCCCCCGTTCCTTCGTCGCCGCGTTCCCGCCTGTCGGCGCCGGCCGCGATATTATCGGCGATATAGACTATCCACGCCGGAGAGGCGCGGTCAACGCGCGCGTCTCTCAGATATCTTGCGTGATGGTAGCGCGCGCACTCAAAGAGCGGGCGGAACTCAGAGCGCTGGGAGAGGGTATTTTCAAGCCACCTGGCGCCTGACTCGCTGTGATTTCCCGCGTCCAAGCCGGCTCTGTAAATTACCTTCCCAACGTCGTGCAGCAATCCTCCCATCGTACACTCTGCGGTATTTTTTCGCAATTTATCGCCTCCTAGATCATTGATTTTTTGATGAATTCGTTCATCGCACTGTATGAATCTTTGATTCTCTTCCGCGATATGCCGCTGTAATCGGCGAGGTCTGTGAGGATATCCATAATTTCCTTAGGAGACAGGCCGCAGTTGTCCCGTATCCATTTCTCCGTGACCCCCACTATCTCGTGGGCGGCGATATTGCGGCATTTATCCTCGCTTTCACGCAGCGCTTTTATCCTCGACGCCAGTCTGGCGTCGTTTAGATAATGCACGGCGAGCGGCGAGAGCTGGGCGGAGCCTAAACTGCTGTCGCGAAAGCCGTCTCTGCCGAAGAGCGGGTCGAGAACGCTCAATATTTCGCGTCCTTTAACACTGCCGTCAAGGCGTTCCCGGCGCAAAGTGCGCTTTCCTTTAAAACTAACGCAGTAACTTTGCATATTGATGCCGTTCTTTTCGAGGATTTTTTCCAAAAGATCCAAAAAAAGCGGGGAGATGCCGCGGATGAAGTCGCAGTATTCCTCTTTTTTTATTTTTAGATCCAGCCACAGCAAGTATTCCGCGACGCTCCGCTTATCAACCTCGCGTACGGGGGAAAAGAGCGCGCTTGCCGCCCCGCCCGCGGGTATCAGGGAATCCATCCCCTTCATGTCGAGCTGTACTCTGGCGCAGGCGGCCCGGAGATAATCGAGGCTCTCTTGAGGCAAAGAGCGGGAGATTTCCTCCGCGACGGAGAGCGCGGCGTGGTAGTCATAGGCGTCGATGTGCTTGCGCAGGATTTCTTTTTTCATCTTCACGATGAGGTTGTAATTCTTTGAGCAGGAGGTCCTGTCGGTAAAGTTCGGCTGGCAGTCCGCGTTGCATTCCCACTGGGTTTCGACGTCGTAGACAGAGACGTCGTCTTTGCGAGGATTGTGCCCCTTTTCCGGCGTGGAGACCTGTATCGGCACGCAGTCGGCGTCGTCGGTCATCGCGGCGATGGTATGCAGCGCGCTTTTCATCGCCGGCGTGCCGGAGGATACGTTGAGCAGGATGGTGTGCCCGGGGTTCTCCGCCGTTATCTTTTTGATGATATCTTCAAATTCATCGTAAAACTCGTCGAAGAGGTGAACGTCCACCAATTTCGGGCGCGTGATCTCTTCCACCTTGAAATCGACGTTTAAGGAATCGCCGAGCAGCTTTATCGCCCGGCGATATCTGTCGTCCCTTTCCTGGAAGGCGGCCGCCTCCTGCGAAATATAGATGTAAATCTTTGACGGATGAAAGCGGCGGGCAATATGCAGCATCGCGCCGTCATGGTAATTCGCTATCGGGTCGGTCATGCCGACAGGTGAAAAAAGTATGTACTTTTCCATGCCGTCCCCTCCTATTGTGTTTTGTTTGTAAATAAAAAACATCATAATTTTACAATAGAAAAGCGGGAGTGGCAAATGAAAAAATAAAAGATGTCCCCGCGCGGGGGTGAGTTGAGATGCTGTAAATATCATGAAGGTCGGGACGTCGACCGTTTCCGTCCCCGCGTGGGGGTGAGTTGAGATGAGTGATTATTATTTTAAGAAATATGAGATAAGGTTTCCGTCCCCGCGTGGGGGTGAGTTGAGATTCAACAAGCAATCTACACGAACACATAGCACCACGTTTCCGTCCCCGCGTGGGGGTGAGTTGAGATACACTGCCTTAATATAATAGCCGCCATGCGGACAAACATGACGCTTTTCGCGAACCTGTTTTTTCTGCCATATTTTCCCGTCAGAGAATTTCCGCAGGACGTTTAAAACGCAGTGCACGACACAAACGCGAACCTCTGATTGTCGCCGCTGTTATCTTTTCATGGTTTTTATCGCCGGGCATCCATTGCAGTTATTATATACCCTAAATTACCTTACTCCCGCCATCAGCAGGCCGATCTTTTCGATGTCGGCGCTGCGCGGCTCTTCGACGATGCCGCTGATTCCGCCGCTGTACATGACGGCGATGCGGTCGGAGAGCGAGGTGAGCTCCTGCAGGTCTTTGGAGATGAGGAGCACGGCGGCCCCCGCCTCGCGCGCCTCGAGGAGCCGTTTGTGGACGAACTCCGCCGCTCCGACGTCAAGCCCCCAGGTGGGCTGCATCGCGATGATGACCTTGGTCTCGTCGGATATCTCGCGCGAGAGCATCAGCTTCTGGAGGTTTCCGCCGGAGAGCACGCGCACCGGCGCGAAGAGGTTCGGTATCTGGACGTCGTAATCTTTCACCCGCCCCGCGGCGAAATCGGTGATATAGGCCCAGTCCATGAAGAATCGTCCCTTCTCCATCGGCGGGCGGCAGTAGCCCTTCAGGGCCATGTTTTCAATGACGCTCATGTTGGCGACGAGCCCAACGCCCTTACGGTCGGCGGGAATGTAGCTGATGCCTTCTTCTATATAGGAGCGCGCGCATTCTCCGGTGATGTCGCGTCCCGCGATGGAGACCGAGCCGGAGTCGGGGGAACGCAGCCCCGCGAGGACTTCGCAAAGCTCGTCCTGGCCGTTGCCGTCTACGCCGGCGACGCCTAAGATCTCGCCGCCGCGTATCGTAAGCGAGACCTCTTTCAGCGCCTCCGCGCCGCGGTCGTCTTTCAGAAAGAGGCGCGAGCACTCAAATACGACGCCGCCCGGCAGCCGGCGGTCCGCGGCGAGCGAGGCGCCCTCGAGGCTGTGCCCGACCATCATCTCCGCGATTTCCTCTTTCGAGATGCCGGCGGCCCGCTTGGTCGCCACGCGCACGCCCTTGCGGAGCACCGTGAGGCGGTCGGAGATTTCCATGATCTCTTCTATTTTGTGTGAGATGAGGACGATGCCGTGTCCCGCCGCCACCATGTTTTTCAGGGTTTTGAAGAATTCGCGCGTCTCCTGCGGCGTAAGGACGGAGGTCGGTTCGTCGAGGATCAGCACCTTCGTGCCGCGGTAGAGCATCTTGAGTATCTCAACGCGCTGCTGCTCGCCGATCGAGAGCTGCCAGACTTTGGCCTCGGGGTCGACGGCGAGGCCGTAGCGGTCGGATATCTCGCGGATGCGCGCGATGATCTCTTCTTTGTTGATGACGAGGGGAACGCCGCCGAGTCCGAGGATGATATTTTCCCAGACGGTGAAGACGGGGACGAGCATAAAGTGCTGATGCACCATGCCGATGCCGCTCGCGATCGCCGCCTTGGGGTTGGGCAGGAAGACGGGTTCTCCCTCGATGTATATCGAGCCGCCGTCCGGAATGTATATCCCCGCGAGGCAGTTCATCAGCGTCGTCTTGCCCGCGCCGTTTTCACCGAGGATGCTGTGCACCTCTCCGGCGAGCAGCTCAAAATCCACGCCCCTGTTCGCGTATTGCCCGTAAAAGATCTTGTCTATTCCTCGCATCGATACAAGTGTTTTGGTAGTTTCGGCCATTACAACGCCCCCCGTTCGCATGTAAATAGTAACAGCAAATATCTTTCAAGACAATAAGTGGGCAAGCGTATATAATTGCTGCAGTTTGGAGTAAATGAGGAGAGTTCTGATGGAGATGTTTAAGATCCGCGGAAAATTACCCAGTTACGGGCTTGCCGCCGCGGTGACGTTTATCTGGAGCGTTACCTTTGTTGCTACTAAGTATCTGCTTGGTTATCTTTCGCCGGGAGAGATTCTGCTCTATCGCGTTGCCGTCGCCTACACGATCTTTGTGGCGGTCAGCCCGCGCCCTCTGCCGATGATGAGCCTGAAGGCGGAGGCCCGGATTGCGGCGGCGGGCTTTTTGGGAATCACGCTTTATTTCCTTTGTGAGAATACGGCGCTCTCTTTCAGCACCGCCTCGAACGTCGCGCTTCTTTGTTCGACCGCGCCGCTGCTGACGGGGGTCCTTTCCCATATCTTCACGGCGAGCGAGAAGATATCCCGCCGTTTTATCATCGGCAGCGTCTTCTGTCTGGTCGGGATATTTTTTATCGTCTGCAACGGCCATTTCATTCTCAAGCTGAACCCGCTGGGAGATTTGATCGCGCTCTGCGCCGCCTTATCCTTCGCCGCCTTTTCCGTCGTCATCCGGGATGTGAAGTCTGACTATACCCCCGCGCAGATCGCCCGCAAGATGCTTTTTTATACGCTGCTCTCGCTTTTGCTGCTGACGCTTACGCCGGTGGTAACGCTTCATCCGGCGCAGCTGCTGCGTCCGGCCGTCGCCGGCAATATTCTCTTTCTCGGGGTCTTCGCCTCCGCCTTTTGTACCTGGGGCTGGAATATCGTCATCTGGAACCTCGGCGCGGTGAAGGCGAACAATCTGATCTACCTCACCCCGCCGATTACGATGCTCTTTTCGGCGCTGATCTTGAACGAGAGGATCACCCTCTTCGCGGTTTCCGGCGGTCTGCTGATCCTGGCGGGCGTCTATATTTCGCAGAAGATGAAATAGTTTTTGTCCGCGCGGGGCCGCCCCGTATTCGCCGCCTTACTTTCCCATCATCATGTGGCAGCCGCCGAGCTGGTAGTAGAGGCATTTTTTGCCATTGCAGGGTTTGCAGGGCTCCATTTTCACCTCTGTCTCATGCTCCGACGCGCCCAGCGCGAGGAAGGAGCACTGTGACTTTCGCGGACGCAGCAGAGAGTTTCCGCTTGCGCTGACGCCGATCAGGCGCTCGGTCTCTCCGAGCGTGACGACCTTTTCCATGAGGTCCTGCCTCATGCTCCCCATACCGGGGTAGAATTCGCCGTTGATGAATTTATTATTCGGTACGGCGATATTTTGCCTGATCCAGAGAATGAGCTCCGCGTGCATGTTGTAAAGCGCGATCGAGCCGGCGACGTCGAGCAGGAAGCCGGTCATCAGGTTTCCCAGCTGGGACATCATTTCGCTCGCCTCTTTTTCAAGCTCCGCGCCGATGGTCCATACCGCCATGACCGCCTGGTCTACGGACTCGTTCAGCAGCAGCGTCTTGGCGCCGAAGTTTTCGGCCGCGACGTCAAGCGGCAGCGTTTTGACGACCGCCCGCGGGTTGAAGAATTTTTCGCAGCCCTCGCTTTTCCAGTAGTCGTTGAATTTTAGGAAGGAGCGCCGGTGTTTTTCTCCCATGGCGGCGTAAAAATCTTCCAGCGCCGCAAGGTCGGCCTCTACGGGGGCGCTTTCCATGATGCCGAAGTTTTCTCCGCCGGCGGCGGCGTGATAGATCTTTATGTTTTTCATCTCGTTTTCGTCCTCTATCCGCTCAGAAGGTCATCGCGTCAACGAATCGCTTCTGGAAATCCGGCAGCGACGAGAGTTCGACATAGGACATTTTTTCCGCGGTCTCCTTCGTCCTCTCGTAAAAGCCGGCGGAGGCGAGCGCGAGGCAGGCCCCCAGGCCGGAGGTGTTTTTCACGCCGTGTATCCTGCCGCGCTCGACATCGGGGATCAGGCCGACGCGCGCGGCGCTTTCGATGTTTATATTGTTGCCGAAGGCGCCCGCGAGGCAGACCTCCGCCACTTCGTCTTTCGTGACTCCCGCCCGTTCCAGCATTACCTCCACGCCGACCTTTACCGCGCCGACGGCGAGCTGTACTTCACGGACGTCTTTCTGCGTCAGATAGACGGGGTGTTCGCCGTCCGTCAAAAGCAGCCGGACCATGCCGCTTTCGCTGCGTCCAAGCCGCGCTTTGAAACGTTCGTCCTGGCATTTTTCCGGGTACGCGAAGCGTCCGCTTCCGTTTATGATGCCCTCGTTGAGCAGCAGGGCGATGGCGTCGATGAGGCCGGAGCCGCATAGCCCCTGCGGGGCCCCGCCGCCGATGGTGCCGCAGCGGAGAACGCCGTCTTCCAGCGTGACTTTTTCTATCGCCCCCGTGCAGGCGCGCATGCCGTACTGGATTCGCGCGCCCTCGAGGGCGGGGCCGGCGGCCGTCGCGCAGCAGAACATGCCTTTGCTGCCGCCGATGACGATTTCGTTGTTGGTCCCGATATCGACGAGCAGCTTTATCCCGTCCTGCCTGTCCATGTCGAGGGCGGCGACGCCGGCGACGATGTCCGCCCCGACGTAGCCCGCGACGTTGGGAATCATTTTGACGACGCCGTCTTTATTTATCCTGATCCCGACGTCGGCGGCCTTGAAGGGCGGCATCAGCAGGAACTCCGGCCGGTAGGGGCTGCGGCCGATGCTTTGGGGCGATACGCCCGCGAAGAGGTGTTCCATGACGGTGTTCGCCGCGATCGTGATCTCGGTTATCTCTTCCGGTGAGATATTATTTCTCGCCGCGATCGCGCCGGCCGCCTGATTCATTTCCTTGATGAGCGTGCGCTGAATCTGCTCCAGCGCCCCCGGCTGGCTTGAGGAATACGCGATTCTGGAGATCACGTCATCTCCGAAGGCGACCTGGGGATTCAGGAAAGATATTCTGTCGATGACGCGGCGTCCCGCGAGGTCCAGGAGGCAACAGACGACCGTGGTGGTGCCGATATCGACGGCGATCCCGAAGCCTTCGCGGTCGGGAGACCAAGCCGGGATGTCGTGAGAAAATCCCTCCAGAATGTTGTTCCCCGTGGATTTTACCCCGTCTATGACGTAGATGCCGCCGCTTTTTACCACTTGCGCGCAGCACGACAGCCTGACGCCGCTTTTTATCTCCTCGGGAGTCAGAAGGCTTTCTTCCGTCCTGGTCAGCGGGCCGAAGGGGTTTTCCGGCGCTGCCGCCACCCGGCACTTGCCGCAGACCCCCGCGCCGCCGCAGTGGCGTCCGATGCCCACGCCGGCCCCGGCGGCGACGTCCGCCGCGAGCGCGCCGCGCCGCGCCTCGGCCTTTATATTGTCAGGCATGAAGGTTATGACTATCTTATCTTCGCTATTGCCCATTACGACCACCCCTTTGCGAATCGCAGCGCCTCGTCGCCGATGGCGCCGTTTTGGTAATCTTTGATGGATTCCTCCACTATTGTAAGCCCTTTTTCCGCTTCTTCGCCGCTGATGACGAGAGGCGGCTGTATTCTCAAGACATTGTCGCTGAGAAAGGTCAGGATGAGCCCCTTTTCCCAGCACCGGTAGCCTTCCTCGTTATAAATTCTGCATGAGCCTGGCATCTCTTGAGAAAAGTCACTCGAAAAACGAGATAGAAGCTGCCTGCGCAATGGCCCTCAACCTTTCATCGTCGTTGATAAAACTGGTTGTTGCCTCAATGGGTAAAAATAAGACCTCCTAAAAAGTAAAATCTAAGAGCTGCCGTTGCTTTAGCCAAAATTTAACGCCAATTTTAAAATACGACAGACAGCGACAAATCAACGACAACTCATTGTTTCAGCCTGAGAAAGCTCTTAAATAATTTTTTTCAAAATTAGAAACATGGGCTTTTCATTCTTCTGAATTATTTTTAAAGGCATCGTAGGCAGCGATAGCAATAGCCACATCAAGCACGCAGGAACCGACGCTCTCATACATCGTAATTTCAGCGTCGCTTTCGCGAGAGGGAATTTTCCCCACCAGCATTTCCCCCACTGACCCAGCAACCTTGTCTTTTGTGATCAATCCTTTATTGAAGGGAATTAAAATGTCACCGGCGGCTTCCCACAGGCCGCCAACATGCTCGGTAACCACACGACTGGCGCGCATAACAGTACCCTCGTCAACCTCCTGCATAAAAGGTGTGAAAGAGCCAATGGCGTTGAGGTGGGTGCCGGGGCGCAGGGCCGCCGCATCGAAGACAGGTGTCAAAGATGTGGTACAGGTACTGATCATATCGGAAGCATTCACGCACTCATCCGCCGATGTACATTTAATTATCTTATATGGATTGTTGCGGACACCCTTAATTTTTGTCACAAAAGCCTCAATACGCTCGGGGAAACGATCATAGACGCGCAGTTCAGATAACTGACGTACTTCCTGGATAGCCAGCACCTGCGTGAAAGCCTGAACGCCGCTGCCAATGACGCCAAGCCGGCAAGCGTCTTTTCGGGCCATCAGCTCCGTGGCAATAGCGGCGCTGCCTCCGGTCTTGACCGCAGTCAGATAGTTCGCCTCGATAAGGGCGATGAGTTCTCCCGTCTCCGCAGAGTATAAGCTGATCTGCGAAAAGATACTGGGTATTCCCTTGGGAATATTGCCGGGAAAAACAGAGGAAAACTTCGCGCCAAAGATTGGCACCTTTGTACAGTTTGCCACCAGCCATTGCCCACAGTTTTCTTCTCCGCGAATGGGGATGACGATCCGCCCTCCCGCGTACATTTCTCCTCTCACACAAGCTTCATAGGCCCTCTTAAAAATAGGGAGCGCCATTTTCATACTGACAGCTTGCCTGGCCTGTTCTTCGGTGATCATAAGTATATTTTTCATACTGCTGCATGTCAAAAGTTTTTCACTCACGATTTTCCCTCCTCTCCAGAAACAACACGTTTAACTAGCCTTTGGGCATTTCAGTTTATCCTTGGACGCTGACAGGTTATAGATACATCGTGATGAAATTTTTCAGCAAAACAGTTTTCATTTGCCGACACAGGCCGCACGACGCTATGGCCGCCACGGGTATGTCTGCCGGCTTAGTGAACATATAAAATAGGTAAACCCTTAGCGTCCTTGTTTATGCCGCCAATGTCAATTTTTTCCAATATTTTCCCTCCGCCATAGACATGAACGGTATCTCGGGCATTCGTGACACAGCGAGCCTACATTGTTCTCAGAGTAATGGGGGCCAATGCCGATTAGGGATGAGTTGGAGATATGCGGTATGAGAAAAGAAGAATCGTTGAGGGAAAGCCCTATTTTCCCCCCATTCCCCAGGCGGTAAAGGTCACGCTGTCCCTCTACACTCCATCCATCGACAGACCCAGGCTGCATGGAAGGGCTGACTCCCCACCCTTTCTCCGCCGCTAATGACTCTACATGGGCGCGCATTTTACCGGATATCTCCGCCAGTGCTTGTACGCCGAGAACATCGAGATAATACATCATCAAGTAATTTTCGGCCTTGGCATACTCTTGCATAAGCGCAACCAGAGGCATGCCGACACTGCACAGAAGCACCGCCACCTCTTGGGCTGGGATTAGGTAACCAGCCCTCGGCCCCACATAGAGCCTTTCCTCACCGCCCTCGGGGTGAGATATGACAATACAATCCTCAAAATCACGCTCTTTCTTGTATATTTCCAGTACAGACCGCATTTTAAGAACTTTGACACCCTCATAGTATGCCCGTTGGGCGATCTCGGACATATCTTCAGACGCTTGCTTATTGCGCCCTCTCTTCAAAGAGTTAGCAAGCATATCCTGCCATCCGAATCCAACATTGACAAACTTCATTACCTCCATTTTGCACACCCCCTATTTACGGTAAATAAAAAGAGAGGTTCTTCACAAATTTCAACGGGAATCCTCTATGTGTGGCCAATTCAATATGCTTTGTTGATGAAATCACTTCTTTTGCCTCTTCCCAGCGTTCCGAATGAAGGATGAACTCGATTGCCCCCAACCCGGAGCTGTTTCCGACAGACTTGATTTTTTCAAGCGGAAGCAGGGGCAATATCCCCACTTTCATGGCGTTTTCTATGTTGAGGTAATTTCCAAAAGCCCCCGCGAGAAAGACCCTCTCGATATCTTCCAACTCTTTTCCCGCTTCATCAAGCATTATTTCGATGCCGGTATAGATCGCGCTTTTAGCTAACTGCAGCTCTCGAATATCTTTCTGTGTCACAAAGACGCTTTTTTTGCTGCTTTTTGAAAGCAGGAACCGCTTTCGCTCCACGTCAAGCCTTTCAAAAAGATCACGTTCGCCAGAGGAGGGCTTCGCGAATTTCCCACTTTTATCAATGATACCCTCTTCCAGCAGTATGGTTATCGCGTCCACTAAGCCTGAACCACAAATTCCAACAGCTGGAGCATTATCTATCGTGGAAACGCATATTCCGCCAAGTCCTTTTTTGGCATGATCTATAGCGCCTTCGGAGGCGCACATTCCTTGAGATATTTTTGCCCCCTCAAGGGCCGGTCCTGCCGCCGCTGAACAGCAGAGTAAAAAATCTTTGCAGCCAAGCACCATCTCATTGTTTGTCCCGATATCTATGAGCAGCGACAATTTCTCAGATTTAGCCATTCCTGTATAGATTATCCCAGCGGTAATATCGCCGCCGACAAATCCGGATATGTTGGGCAAAAAACGGACCGCTGTCTCTGGTGAGAGCGCCATATTCATGCGTGCGGCGGTAAGCGGCGGGAATTCCCGGTATTGAGGCGTAAAAGGCGCTTTGCCAATGCTTGTTGGCGATACGCCGGCAAAGATATGTTCCATCGTCGTATTGCCGGAAACGACCACTTCCGTTATCTCCTCTTCCGAGACGGCGGCCCGCCTTTGCAGGTTGAATATCAGCCTGTTGACCGCGTCTACAATTCTGTTCTGAAGCACGGCCAGAGCGTCTTCCCTCTTAGAGGCGTAACTGATACGAGAGATAATATCGGCCCCAAACATCACTTGGGGGTTCACCACCGAGGAAACCGCGATCACCGCTCCGCTGCTTTTATTGACAAGATAGGCGACAAGCGTTGTGGTTCCCAGATCGATCGCGACGGAGAATAACGCTCTTCCGTCTTTATCGGAGGCGTATAAGGGCACCGCATCTTTTTCGCCGGAAAGAATTTTCATGCTTCGCGGTATCTCGTCTACGCGGCTCACCACCATACCTTTTTTTGCCGGCGTGATGCAGGCCAGCCTGATACCGGCCTCAATATCTTCGTCGGTGAGAAATAAACGTTCTGTTTCGGTGCAGTCTGGGACGACGCCTTCAACCTTCACCCTGCATTTGCCGCAAGTTCCCCTTCCGCCGCACGGTTCCGTCACCGTACTGCCGGAACGCCTCATAAGCTCCCCCAGAGTTTCCCCTTTATTAGGTTCCACACTTCTACAAGAAATCAGATATACAAAGTTGCCTTCAGTATCTCTCATTAAACCATCTCTCCTCTGCCGCCGGACAAAGACACCATTACGTTGCGAGGTCGTCGGAAACATTAAAATAGATGTGAGTCGAAAGGTGGATTTTCCGTATGCCTCCAGCGACCAAAGCTTCAGTATCTTCACGTTTATAATTGATGACTGGCCGCTTTGCCCCGGCACTTATCGCCCGCTCCCTTATCCAAGGAACGATAACAGTTATAGTATAGTTCACCGCGTCATCCAGGTATTCAAAATCTTTTATTTCTACGGGCAGATGGGCCCGGTAACCGCCCTCTGCGGGCAGCGGCGTTATCAGCACCGAGTACCGAAGGAAGAAAGTTCCCACCGCGGCACCGACCGCTCCCGCCACCTCGGAGTTTTTTGGCAGTATCGCCGCTTCGGAAAGTATCTCCCCCGTCCTTGGTATAAAAGCCCACGACGGAGCCCCTACACCGATCAATTCCGTATTTAATTTCAACTGGATCATGGGAGGCAGGCTTGACTGGGAAAAAAGCGCAAAGTCGATAAGCGGCATCGATCCTTCGTGCCGGCTGAGATCAAATCCTTGTCCAGACAGCTTTTTCACAAAAATATTTTTCGCCGCTAGTTTGCTCACCTCTTCACACACTGAATTACACAAACCCGCAACCGATTCCACGTCGCCTCCGGCAAGTATTCTGGCCCCCAACTCGGATGCACGGCAGTCCCACTTATGGAGCCTGCCAAGCGCGGCCAGCGCATCCGTAGGCGTGAAGGCCGCAAATTGAATCAGCCCTCTTTTTTCCATCTCTTCAAGCTGCACCATTCCCATATTCAGAAGTTTTTCACCCTTCAACAAGCGGCTTATCGTTGACGGCCCTTCACCAAGTACGGACAGTATTCTCTCTTCAAAGCTGCCAGTGGTCCTGCCGCGTTCTCCGCGAAAGACGACGATCGGCTCTTGTGAGACGGCTTCCGCGAGAATATCTTTCAGACAGGTTATCACCTCAGGGTTATCGGCGGCGGCTGAGCATAAAGAACGGACGCGCCTTGGTCCTATCAACAGTTCCTTATCTTTTGAAAAACGTACTCGGCTGTCTCCGCCAAGGCCAAATGTAAAGATATCGATGGACTTCACAAGAGTTTTATGGCCGCCTACCGTCGTGCCTTCCGTGCCGAGAACAGGGCGTCCTCTATCATCAAGATAGATTATATCCGTCGTCGTGCCTCCGATATCCACCGCACATGCCCCTCTGGCAAACGTCGTTGCCTCTGCTAGGTAACATGCGCCGATGGCGCTGGCAGCGGGACCGGAAAGCACCGTTTCTATCGGGTGCACGCGCGCCCAATCCATGCTCACGAGCGAACCGTCGCTCCTCACAACCATTATCGGCACATTGATGCCAAATCTGGCGCAGACGTTTTCGACTGAGTCCAAAAGCTCGATGATTATCGGAATTAGCCCCGCGTTCAGCGCTGCGGTGGTGGCTCTTTTCAACGCGTCAAGCTCTGTGGCCAGCTCGTGGCCGCATGTTACATGAATATCAGGCCTTTTGGCGCTGATGATGCCGCGCGCGCATATTTCATGCGCTGGGTTGCGAACGGAGAAAAAAGACGACACGGCTACAGCTTCAACGTCTGACGAAATCGTGTCACAGATTTCGCAAAACGCCGCCTCGTCAAACGGCGCCGCTTCGTTGCCCTTTGGATCATGGCCGCCATTTACCTGATAGATTATATCTGTGCCAAATTTTTTTTCGTGGTGGTACTTCTCAGTAATATCTTTATCATAACCTATAAGTACTAAAGCGCTGGGGCGGAGTTTATTCTCTACGATGGCGTTGGTGGCTAGCGTCGTCGCCAGATTGAAGGCTTTGATCTGCTCTGGAGCCACCTCCGCAAGTATTAGCTTCAGGCCGTTCTCTATGGTGCCCACAAGATCTGAATGCATGGTGGGAGTCTTCGCCGAGGCGATTGCCGTACCGTCTGGTTCACTCCAAAAAACAAGGTCGGTAAAGGTCCCCCCCGCATCTATTCCAAGGATTCCTTGCTGCATGGCATTATCAGGTTCATTCATGATAGACACCTTCCTTGCTGCAAAATTTCAATATACCAAGCCATCCGGGAAAATAAACAATATACGCCATTCCGCTAAAACCCCAAAATCTAGCCCCTAATCTATTTATTGGGGACTAGATTTTGCAACAAATCACATTATAAAACATTCTGCAGTAAACAATAGATACCATTATCGTATTGACTTTTATTATAATCCAACGACATACTTAACACTTGCTTTAATCATGAGGAGCTAATATTGCTATTATCGTTTATCTTGATTTGTGTATTTTCCTGAGATTTTGAAGATCCATATTCTATATTCCAACACTTTTTTGCGCACTCGAAGGCGCCCCAGAGCTGAGGCACATAAAAAACAAACAACGGCACGGCTGCTACTACAATAAACGTCTGGAGCGAGTTCATTACCTTTTCTCCACCGATTTTCACCAGGAAAGTCGCTACCGTTCCTAATAATACTCCCCAGAGGATTCTGACCCAGCGATAGGGGTGCTCCATTCCAGTTACTCCGATGGCCATGCTGTAGACTACGCCGGCGCCTGTCGTAACGAGAAACAGAGCTACCAGGAGCAGCGAAAGTGGGACAAGAAACCCTGATGCCGGCATACCTTGCATTATCGTAAGCAGAACCGTAGGCATTCCATTACTGCTTAATGGCCCAGATATTATTCCCGGTTGAGACAGCTCCATAAAAATTCCCGCTCCTCCCAGAATAGAGAACCAGAAATTAGTGATGATAGGCCCGACAAGACAAACGACAAATAGAAGTTGGCGCAGCGTCCTGCCTTTGGAAATACGCACCAAAAGAATGGCCATCGTCGGCCCATAGCTAAGAAACCAAGGCCAATAGAAAGCAGTCCACCAACCAAGCCATTCATGGTCTCCTCTGTACATGCTGATTTTAAAGAAATTAGAAATATATGTTCCCATTCCGCTCATGAATGAGTCTAGGATAAACACTCCGGGGCCGAAAAACAGGACAAACGCAATCATAAATATCGCCAGATACACCGTCCATTTTGCAAGGAAATCTATTCCTTTATATATGCCTGTAGATGCGGCGATGGTAAATACAGCGGTAGTTATGACCAATACTATCAATCTAGAGGCAAAGGCGTCGGGGATTCCCCAAATTGCCTGAAGCGCATAACTCATCTGCAAAGATAAAAATCCTATCGGCCCTATGGTCCCTGCCGCAACGGCGATAAGCGAACAAGCGTCCATCAAAGTTCCGGGGTAACCGAGAACTCCTTTCTCGCCAAGCACCGGGTATAAGAGCGTGCGCGCTTTCAGCGGCATTCCTTTAAAATCACAGGCATAGACAAGAATCATCACACCAATTGCCTGTGCGCCCCACGCCAGAAACCCCCAATGGAGAAAACTCTGCGCCATCGCAGGCGCAACCGCTTCAGCCGTGCCTGAGGCTATCTGTCCAAATACTCTCGGTACTGTCAAAAAATGGTACATTGGTTCAGCTGCAGAGAAGAATACGCCGCCGCCAGCAAGCAACGTAGTTAAAATAATTGCAAACCAATTAAAAGTCTTCATATCTATAACGGAATTTTTTCCGCCGATTTTGACATCGCCATATTTGGAACAGGCAATGACAAGGCAGATAAGCCATATAGCGAGGAATACAAATTGCATGATGGCTCCGCTATAGCTCACGATCTTTTTATGAGCGCCATAGATTAATTTACTCGCCAACTCCTCATCCGTCAAACATAGGATGACAAACAGAACAAAAAACCCCGCGCTCAAAATAAAAGTCGGCCATTCCATATTTTTAGTTTCTAGCCCATTATTTTTCTCCAGTTTCATTTTTTCACCCCAATTCAAAGATTTATCTGACTCCGCTCTCTCCCAAATTTCGCGCAATGATTCGCGGGCTGGAAAATATTTTCCAGCCCGCACTATGTTTCTATTTCAGCCCAAGCAGTGTATCCGCTTCAATAACGGTTCCCGAAGCATCCTCCGCATAGCCGTCAGCGCCGATCTTGTTTGCCCAATCACGAGATACAGGAGCGCCGCCTACAATTACCTTTATCTGATCTCTTATACCGGCCTCTTTTGCCAGCTCAATGAACTCCTGCTGCGCGGGCATCGTCGTCGAAAGCAGGGACGAAAGCCCCACGATGTCTGGCTTATGTTCTTTTACAAGTTCTATCATTTTTTGATTCGGCACGTCTTTTCCCGCGTCGATGACGTTATACCCTGAGGCGTTCATTATCATACCGACAAGGCTTTTTCCAATATCGTGTACGTCGCCCTCGACAGTGGCCAGGAGCACAGTTCCCCGCTTCTCAATTCTGGTGTCTTCTGCTTCGAATCTATCCTGAAGGCGCGTCATTATATCGGTCGTAATCTCCGCGGCCAGCAATAGCTCAGGCAGAAAAACCTCTTCCTCGGAAAAGAGGACGCCCAACTCCTGCAGTCCGGCAGCCAGCCCCTCGTTCAGAACTTCCATCGGCGTTACGCCGTTTTCCAGAGCCCTGTCCACTAAAGCGTTGGTCTCCGCCCTATCTTGGTCCATCAGCGCCGCAATAATTTTGCCCAGCATTTCCTGTTTACTCATCATATTTGCCCCCTATCTTGCAATAATTTCGTCCATCTGCCGTATGATCTCAGCGGGGATTTCCGGAGCCTTGTATTCTCTCATCAATTTCGGATACATATTCTTTGCCCGCTTGCGCATCTCTTTAGCCAAAGGGTCTTTGTCTAGAGCAAGATATCCCCTGTCCATGATGTGCGGCAGGAAACTCTCTTTCTTATAGTTTTCTCTCGTATGAGCGCAACGTACAAAATCGCCCCCCGGGCCAACCTCTTTGAATACAGCGAGGTCGCAAGTCTCCTTTGTTACCTCTATGCCACGAAGGACCCTCTCTATCCATCCCGTTATTTCCCAATCAATGACCAGGGTTTCAAGGCTGATGGCGTTTTCATCGGCAAAGAGTCCCATTCCTGTGCACATATTCGTCCCGGCGAGCGCGGGCAATAGCCCCGTTCCCATTTTCTCCATTCCGAGCTGAACATCTATCGACTTCGTGTCTGCCAGTACTGAACCTCCGCCGCAAGGCAGTCCATAGTATTTCGCCAGTTGGCTGGTACCAACTCTTAGCATGGCAAACTCTGGTCCCCCGTGAGAACAGGTGGCAACACGCATATCTAGAAGGCGCGCCCAACTGGCATAGACAAGCGGGACCTCTGGGTTGACGGCCTTTGCCAACACAAAGGCGTTCAATATCTCCGCGTTGGCGCAGACGAGATTGCCAGCCATCGTCGCCGGCCCCGTTCCGCCAGCCATGGGGCCAGATTCAATAAAGAGCGGAAGCCCCACCTTTGCCGTTTCGATTATGAGATCGGCGACATCTTGACGGAAATGCAGCGGGCTGGTCAGCGTCACAAGCATCGTCATAAAAGGTTTTGCGACAAGCTTATCTAGGCCGCCAGCTACGAGCGCAGCCATTTCGATCGCCCTCCGGCAATTTTCCGCGTTCTGAGCTTCGGTTATAAAGTGCTTGCTGGTGTTCATAAGCAATGCTTTGGTCTCTACAAGATCCACTACTGCGGACGGTACATCGGTAGGCGTCGCAGGCACAAGAATATAATGAGGGCGCTCAAGCACGTCGGAGAGCTGGATTATATCTATGAGGTCCTGAGTTAACACTGATCTGTACTGATCCGTATTGATGTCCAAAACGTTCGTCGCAATCCCGACGGTGCCGAAATAGACATCGTCGCCGCCGATGACCAGCGGCTCAGGATCTTTGCGATTGTACAGCCGCACGCTGGAAGAACATTTTTTCAGAGTATCAGATATGAGGTAATCGGGAACGCGCACCCTGCACTTGTTTCTGTCGACATGCGCGCCGGCTTTTTCGTAGTAGTCCATCGCCCGTTCGTCGTGGACCTCCACGCCGACCTCCCAGAGCAATGCCCGTGATGCCTGGTCAATGCGTAAAAGATCGGCATCGCTTAAAAGTTTGAAAGTGCCCATAGATGTAAACCTCCCGTTCAAAGTTTTTCTGTATTTTTGTGTGACTATTTCAGGCGTTTATTTATCTCCGCGCAAAGCTCTTCTTTGTTCGGTACAATGTTGTCGAAAACGACCTGATTATTGATAAGCATCGTAGGCAGGGTAGAGACGCCAAGTTTTTGTGTTCTTCTTATACCAGAAAGACTTTTTATCAAAGTCTCTTTCCAAACAATCTTTCCTTCATACTGTCCAAGTACCGATTTAACTGATTCGACCATATACTGGCACGGCGCACAGCCCTCGGAATCCAACGTGACGATCTCAATAAAAATTTTACCCTCTTCTACAGATACTGCCTCCTCCTCTCCCTCTGACTCTCCGCACCGCCGCAAAGCTTCTTCCAGAGATAGAAAACCGGCGTCCTTATCTGGAATCACGCCATCATGTACATAATTCCCCACAGCTTCCAGGTTGTAGAAAGGGGTATCAAAGGGGAGGTCGCAACCTGGGGAAAGGATGAACCCTCGGCGCCCTCCGACCGCCATGCGTTCCTGTGCCTCTTTAGCACACTCGTTAGGGGAACCGAAGAGCAACGTTGTCGTGAGGGCCATGTTTCCTTCAAAGCAGACCCTATATTTATGAGCCAGGCCCGCAACCATTCCCAAATCCACCTGCTCGTCAAAAGCGATCCCATCGGGTTGACATTGCATCATCAGTTCAATGTTCTTCGTCGCGTTGCCGCAGCAGAATAGTGTAACAATACCATTTTTGTCATGTATCGCTTTGACGAGCGGTTCCATACAGGGAGTCACAAAGCGCTTAAAATGACGAGGTGATATCTGGCTCGTCATCGGGTCGACGATGGCGACGGCATGCGCGCCGGTTTCCAGATACCAAGAAGACATTTTTATCGCTATTTCGCCACAGTAATCCATAAGCTCTTGCGCTTTGCTTGGATTCTCGATCATTCCTGTAAGAAAAGAGCTGCCGGCGAGATGCATCGCCAGGGTAAATGGCCCGCAGACCAGAGCAAAGACCGCCGTAGTATCACCGATCTCGGCGACGATTCTGCGTGTTGCTTCGAGGCACAAGGGAATTCGGCCCTTAGTTTTCGTGAATTCAGGCAGGGAGGCGATATCTCTGCCGTCTTCAAGGATATGTCCAACCACTGCCGGCGGGTTTTTTCGCGCCCACTTCAATTCGCAGCCAAGTACCTCTGCCTCCGCCTGAAGATCGAATACGGAGCAGACGCCGTCCGCACGATAACGCTTCGCCGCCGTGACAACCCCTCGTACTATCGCCTCCGAATTTTTCAAAAAACTCTCCGCGTCCATATCTATTAAACGCGCGACATGAACGCCGGTAAATGGCACCCAAGGTATTCTTTCGACTTCTTCAAAGCGTAGAGCACCTAAGACAAGCTCTTTTCCACTTGCCATTTTTCTCCCCCCTCTATTTTTTGAAAATACTTTTGCATAAATCTATAGTAAGAAAATAACTTTACAAAAATTATATAATAATATTTCGTAATGTCAAGCTATTGTTTGAAAATTTATTTTACATTTATGAATATGAGATAATTTTTGTTATTAACAATGAAAACCTATGGATATTTTATGAAAAACATTGTAAAATTGAACTTGAAAAGATATTTTCATTTTTTAAAATGCGGTGAATATCTTTTTGTTAAAATGTGTATAATATAATTACGTATATATTTCTATCTTTGGACACAGATTGCCGGGTGAGACAAAATGGTTAGTGATAAAATCATGGAAGCCATTCCAAATATGACAAAAAAGCAAGCGGCCTTGGGCAGGTATATTTGCGAAAATATATATGCCGTGGCTTTCATGAACGCACCAATGATCGCAAAGAGCGCTGGAGTAAGCGACGCTACCCTGACACGTTTCGTATACGCGCTGGGTTATTCAAGCTTCTCAGATTTCCTGCTGGCTCTGCGTAAACAAACGCAGGAATCTAACCTCAACAACCCCTTCCGTCAAGAACAATATGGGCGTAAGGATCGTCCCGTATTTAAAAGGGTATTTGAGCTGGAAAAAAGCCTTATGGATGAGACGCTAAGTGCGCTTGACCCAACTGTTTTTGACACATGCGTTGCCAAACTGGTTGATGCGGATCATATTTTGCTTGTTGGCGGACCGACGCATAGATTCCTAACGGAGTATTTTGCCAATTTTCTAACGCTTTTTCACCACAATGTCACAATCGCGCAGTCTCTCGATCTGCCTTTTTTCGGGACTCTGGAATCAATGACGGAACGCTCTGTCGCCGTTGTTTTCAGTTACCCCCGGTACCCCGTCGAAACGCAAAAGATGATCGAAGCCATCGCAGGCAGAGAGATAACCGCGATAGGCATCACGGACAGCAAATTTTCCCCCATTATCAGGTATTGCACACACTACCTGATAACCCCTCAGCGCTATCTGATCTTCGTAGACCCTAACGCTCCAGCCATGACGTTGTTGCATGCAATATTAGTCGCTATATATCAAAAAAACGAGACAGAAATCAAAAAACACCTTAAAAAATACGAGAAAACTATTATTTCAGCAGATATGTTCGTCTTCAAAGATTATAATTTTATGAGCAAATTGTAATCAAACCAAACTGTCCCCATTTAAAAACTATATCGCGAATACTCGCGCCTAGAGCAGAAATGAGGTTGCGATGCAAAAATTACCCATGTAAACGCGGCTTGGCTGATACCACGTTTACGATGCGCACGGGGATCTGCATCTTCACTAGGGAGAGGTGGCTGTCGAAATCGAAGACGGATGATTCTGCGGTGACCTCGGCGATGTAGTCTCCGCAGATTTCGCTGTCCTTTTCTTCGGCGTATGAGAGGAGCTTCCTGATGCTGTTCGCCTCGGCGTGGCTGTTGCCGGAGAGATTCTCTTATCTCACGATGCAGCCCACGCCGTTGAAATAGGCGATGGGCATACGGTCGTCGTGAATGGACGTCCTTACCCGCTCTAGAACCTTTTTTCAATTGCGCTCGCAGAGCTTATAGTCTTTGACATAGTCAAAGGCCGCGATATCGAAGAAGTAGGCTCTGCGCCGCGGCTGATATTCCACAAAGACGTTATGAAGCAGCGGCGGGTTGAGAAAGCTTTTGCAGCTCTTTAATTGCCACTAAGTTTTATTATATTACCCGTGCTGAAAAACCTATTATTTCCAAAAAATAAAAGTTTTACCTCAAGATTTCGGCGTTAGTATCCCCAAAACACCGGAATCTCGGCTTTCAGCATTTTAAGGTTGGGGCTGTGTATTGTTTTATCAGCGGCATGTTCCGTGACGCTATCGTGTTCGTCGTTGGGAAACAGTGAGAAAGAATCTGCCCCAGATACTAGAGTCTCAAACGGCGGGGGTATCGAAAACAGAGACGCATGGCGATGGCAAGCAGCAGACTTGGATATTGACATATATACAAGACATGGATATCGACCGCAACCTTGACGAACAAATACCTTACCTTGCAAGGATACAACAGCATATCCCTGCGATACGAAGCAATGCACTCCCGTTATCAAACCGCCGCATACCGGATGGTACGCACGGCATCATAAGAAGACCTCCCAATTAGTGAGAGGTCCCCTACTCGATTTGACCTTGACATTTATCTTGCCACAGCTCAAACCACGGTCAAAACCCAAACTCCCCCAGCCTTGGCCAAAAGCCAACCACCGCCAGTCCTGCGCTAAATTTACAATTTATCAGCCTGCGTATATTTCTCCTGAGCGTCGTAGAATTCGTCCACAGCTTCAAAGAAAGCCGTGATATTCTCCCAGGGAGCCATAGCCGGTATGTCGCACCCGGAAGAGATCACAAAATTCGGATATTGGCAGCATTCGCCCATGATCCTCTTTGTCTCTTCTTTTATCGACTCCGGCGTACCGCTGTGGAAATAGATCGAAGGGCTGACATTGCCCATTACAAGCTTGTCCGTAGGCATCTGTTCCAGCATTTTGCGAAGCTCTATCGAATCGCCAAAGTGGAAAGCGTCCGCGCCGGTACGCGAAATTGACTCGGCCATCTTGCTCGCGCTGCCGCCGCAGTTATGATAGACGACGATAAAATCGTCACTCTGCACGGCCTCGACGATCTCGCGGACGTAGCTTTCGGAAAATTTTACGGCAAGACGCGGCGATAAGAGCCCGGTCAGAGGTTCTGCCATTACGATCCCATTTGCCCCTACGGCCTTGTATGCCTTTATATATTCGATAAGAAAGGGCGTGACCTTTTGCAGCGTGGCCGTCATCATATCCGGCTTCTCTATGCAATTAACGAGAGATTCCGCTACCCCGACAAGCCGGCCTGTGAGCGAGAATGGGCCGATGACGCCGGCAAGAACGGGTCTGTCCTGGATAAGCTTGCAGGCTTTGCCGAAAGCATCCACATACCTCCCCGTGCGTCCGGCTCCCACTTGGGGAATCGCGAGCGACTGCGCATCCTCCAGAGAGTTTACGATCGAACCGACCACGGTCGGCACATCGGCGTCGGAAACATGCACCTTAGCGCCAAACGCCTCTGCTTCCACGGAGAGATCCATCATGCTTACCGATGCGGCGGATTTGACCCTTTCCGACACCAACTTCATTCCTTTCGCCTGGAGTTCGCTGTCGCTGATCAGCTCACGCACGGTAATCCCCATCAGGCTGATACAAGGGAAAGAAAGTATCGGCATCGCCTTTTTTCGGGGAGCGCTTTTCACCTCTTCAAGCCAAGTCCTCATATTCATTACGGTCACCTTCCTGAAATGAAATCATTATGTTTCTGCTGCTAGGTATTTGTTTTTCTTTTTTAAGATAATTCAGAATCAAAAATGAATATTAGACATAGTCTTATATTAGACTATGTCTAATATAATATAGGCGATGACGTTGCAAGTCAATAGACGTGCTCAATAAGGTTAGATTTTCTTCATTTCTGATAAGGGATATTTCGAGTCAAAGCTTGCGCCGCGTCTGTTCCTGAAGCTGTAATGATATTATGCCGCCTGCTTTTATCAAAAGCAAATAGCGACAATCTTCTGATGGTGAGATGATGCGGAGATTCAGGAAGGTTTACGTTTCTGCTTTTGATTCGGCACGCCTTGCCCCAAAATAAAATTTACTCCAGACAACGAATAAAACAGTCATCCCTTTTTCCCTGTATCATAGAGCTGCATCGCGATGATCGCCGCGAACATCAAAACGCATCCGGCAGCTTCGCGCGCGGAGAGCGTTTCGCCTAATGCGAGCCAGCCTGCGAAAACGGAAAAGACGGACTCTAAGCTTAAAATCAGCGCCGCCGCCACGGGGGCGACGTATTTCTGGCCTGCCGCTTGCAGCGTATAAGCGACGCCGCTTGAAAGAACCCCCGTATATAGAACGGGGAGCCACGCCGCCAGCAAAGCCTCGCTCGTAGTTTTTTCAAAAATCAGCGCGGCCGCCAGTCCGATTGCGCCGCAGGCGAAAAACTGCACCGCTGATAATGCCGCCGCGTCATACTTTCGCACCAGCTGCCCTACCAGCAGGATGTGCGCAGCGGTGGAGACGGCGGAGATCAATATGAGCAGATCGCCGTAACCAAAGAGGAAACGCTCATTTATGCATAACAGGTACATCCCGACAACGGCGGTAAAAACGCAGCCCCATGTAAAGGGCGCTGGCTTTCTGCCCTTAAAAAAACTGAACAACGGCACAATGACGATATAGAGCGATGTGATAAAGCCGGCTTTGCCTACGGTGGTGTGCGCGATACCCGCCTGCTGAAAGGCTCCCGTAATAAATAGTGCCGCGCCGCAAAAAGCGCCGGGGGCAAACGGCCATGCCGCCGGGCGGCGGCGGGTGACGAACACCGGCAGCAGAACGATACCGCCGAGAAAAGACCGCGCGGCTGTGAAGGCGAAGGGACCTAAATATTTTACGCCCGCGCTTTGCGCGACAAGCGACGTGCCCCATATCAGCGTTGCGGTCAAAAGCATGAGCGAGCCGAAGGCGTTACGTTTCACAGCGGCATCTCCTTTTAAAATGTAACTGATTAAATATATTTATATCAGTTACTATGACGGCCATTATAACCGGAGAGATATAACTGTCAATATACGCTTTAGCCGTAACAACTAAGATTGACAGGGCCGAGCTGCCAACGTAAGATTTAACATATCTGAAGGAGGCGGCGGTGATGGAATTTTTATCGCTTGAATTTGTAAATTCTAGGTGGTACTTGACCCATAGGCCGTATAAGGACCCGTTGGAAAACGCCGCGTGGCTGGCGCAGCTATGCGCGAAATGGTCGCTTGTGTGCCCGGAATACTCTGACAAGACGGTCGAAACGCTGAAAAAATTTAGAAGTTCGCTCTTTGACGCCGCTCTTGAGTGCTGTCACGGTAAAGAGTTATCGGAACAGAGCGTAGACTTCTTGGCTCGCTCTCTGAAATTGGGAAAATTTCATTACAGTCTGGTAATGATAAACGGTTCTCCATGCCTTGAAGAGGCCTCAGACGGCTCCGCCCTCAACACGTTTATCTGCCGCACGGCGAAGTCGTTTATGGATATGCTCTCCGCCTGCCCCGCCGGCAGTATCAAAGAGTGCGCGAATCCCGACTGTGATTGGATATTCTGCGACGACAGCAAAAACCGCTCAAGAAAATGGTGCGACAACCGCTGCGCGAGCCTCATAAAGGTGCGAAGATACCGCGCGCGGGCGAAAAAAGTCTCTTAACGTGAAAACCCAGGACCGCCGCCCGTGCCGATTGCCGCGATATTCCCCGACGCAGGTAGCGGCAATATTATTATCTAACGGCGGCGGGACTTTGGCGGCGTTTAGAGCCTATATATGCTGCGCGTAAGGGTTCTCCGGGATGATGATCATTTTCGGAGAGCCATTTTTCGTATGACGGAACTATAAATATTAGACTGCTTTTATTATATATAGACTACTTATAATATAGTTGATAATGTCTAATACTTGTGATAGTCTACGATAAGCCGCCATGAAAAATTTTGCGGGTCACGGGCCGCGGAGGAGCGAATATAGAAATGAAAGAGAACAAATGCAGGGTCTTCCTTTTGTCTGGTTTTCTTGGCAGCGGCAAGACGACGCTGCTCAAACATCTTCTTGAGACACACCCCGAGGGCGAGCGGATCGCCGTACTCATGAACGAATTCGGCAAAGCCGGCGTCGACGGCGACGTGGTGCGCAAGAACGGTCTGGAAATAATCGAGATCAGCCGCGGTTCGATATTCTGCGCCTGCGCGAAGGGCGATTTCCTGCGCGGCCTCTATACGATCTTGAAGGATTATCAGCCTACGATCCTGCTTGTCGAGGCGAGCGGCGTCGCTGACACCACCGATATGAAAAAGGACCTGAGCCACGGAATGCTCCATGATTACTACCAGATGGCGGGCAATATCTGCGTGATCGACGCGGTCCATTTCGAGGACTGGCTCGATCTTTTCAACGCCGTCATCAGGCAGACGGAAGCGGCGACCGACCTCGTCATCAACAAGACGGACCTCGTCTCCGCCGAGGATGCGGACGCTCTGGAGGCGCACCTGCGTCAGCTCAACCCCGCGGCGCGCATCGTGCGGGCCGCTTTCGGCAACGTTCCCTGGGAGGTTTTCTGCCCCGCGGCCGAGGCGGAGGAGAAGGCGGGAGACGTCCCGGAGATGGCGGAGTGGGAGAAGTTTATCGACGACACGCTGAGCAATATGACGCCGCACATGGCGCCGCCCGACAACCTGGCCTCGCTGAGCGTCTTCTGGGAGGGGGACGCGGAGAAATTCAAAGAGGTGCTGGACCGGCTGCCCGACGATATCGTCAGGTCAAAGGGCTATTTTGTCGATACGGACGGGCAATGGAAGGTCTTTGACATCGTGGGCAACGGCAAGCCCGTCTATTCGCCGGCGGCGGAGGGGTTCGCCCAGCCGCGCAATCTGGCGATCTTCATCAGGAAAAAACGGGCGCGCCGCGAGATTCCGGGGCTCTTCCAGGAGGCCGGGATCAAGCTGCTGGAGCTGCGTTTTTAGGGTAATTTCACGATAAGATATAAAAGAGCCCGCCGCCGCGCGATGACCGTCCTCGCGTTTGGCGGCGGGCTGGCGTTATGCCGCCGCCTATTCTTTCCATTTTATCAGCTTTCTTTCCGCGAAGCTCAGCAGCGCGTTGAGCAGGCTCACGACGGCGCCGATGAGGATGATTCCCGCGATGACGTTGGCGTAGTTGGCGTAGTCGGAATAATTTTTTATGAAATAGCCGAGGCCGCTCGAGGCCCCCATCATCTCCGCCATCGTCAGCAGCAGGAAGGAGGTGGAGAGGGTCACGTGCAGACCCGACATGATGCCGGGAAAGAGGTAGGGGAGCATCACGCGGAAGACCATCTCCGCGGGGGTGAGGCCGAGCGCGCGCGCCGAGTCCGCGATGCGCCGGTCCATCGCCGTGACGCGGTTTATAATCCCCATGAAGGTGGGCCAGAAGATGCCGAGGACGATGATCAGCGCCGCCGCGCTGCGGAAGGTCGGCATTACCGCGACGGCGTAGGGGCTGTAGATTATTGGCGGAATCGGGCTCAACACCTTGGCGATGGGCAGGAAGATGTCGCGCAGCAGCGGGGCCCGGCCCACGGCGAGCCCGAGTATCACGCCGGAGGCCAGCGCGACGCCCATGCCGAATCCCAACAGCGCAAGCGAAGAGAGGATGCCTTTGAGCATCAGCGCGCGGCAGTCCGCGAAGACCTGAAAGACCTCGTCGGGCGGCGGCAGGAGGATGGGGTTGGCGATTTTCAGATTGACCGCCGCGAGCTCCCAGGCCAGAAGCGCGAAGATTATCGCCGCGGTGATGACGGAGAAGGGAATCGCCTTCCCGCGCTCGCGGCGGAGGCGCAGGCAGTAGACGGCTTCAACGAGGGCGAGGACGGCGAAGAATATCCCGCTCTGCGCGGGGCTGCCGCCGTGATTGGCGAGGACCAGCGCGGTCAGCGCCGCGAAAAGTATCTGGGTGGCGATAAACGCGCTCTTCATTCCGCGGCCCTCTCTTTGCCGCGCGTCTCGTAAAAGAGCTGCGCGAGTTCGCTGGCGATCGCGAAGTATTCCGGCGCGCGCGCGATCTCATCTTTGACCCGCGGGTAGGCGAAGGGGACGGCGATCTCGCGGCGGATGCGGCCGCCGGCGAGAAAAAAGATCTTTTCCCCGAGCGTCACCGCTTCGTCGACATTGTGGGTGACGAAGAGAACGGTACGCGGCCTTCCGCGTTTAGCCAGCTCCATCACCAGCGTCTGCAAGGAGCCGCGCATCTGCGGGTCAAGGGCGCTGAATGGTTCGTCGAAGAGCCAGATGTCGGAATCCATCGCCAGCGCGCGCGCGATGGCGGCCCGCTGGCGCATGCCTCCCGAGAGCTGGTGGGGATATTTGTCCCGGCTTTCATAAAGCCCGACCTGCGCCAGAAAGTCATCGGCGAGCGCCGACGCCTCCTTTCTCGCTGCGCGCCCGCCGGTTTGCCCAAAGAGGAATTTTTTCGCGCCCGCCGAGGCGGGCGTCGGGCGGTGCGTGCGCGAGTGCTCGATGCCGAAGGCGACGTTTTGCCGCGCCGTCATCCAGGGAAAGAGCGAGTAGTCCTGAAAGACGATCGCCCTGTCGGTATCCGGTCCCCGCATGGGGGCGCCGTTTATTCTGATTACGCCGGAATCGGGCGCCATCAGCCCCATTATGAGGCTGAGCAGCGTGCTCTTGCCGCAGCCGCTGCGCCCGAGGATACAGGCGAATTCTCCCTGGCGCGCGCGCAGCGAAAGGCCTCGGAGAGTGGGGCTCTCCGAGGCGTAGCTAAACGAAAGCTCTTTTGCCTCTACCGCGTAGGTCTCTTCCATTAGAGGTTGTTGGCTGCGAACTCACCGTCCATCTTTTTGAAGGCGGCGTCGTTGGGATAGCGTTTGAGCATCTCGTCGAGCGCCGCGCGATAGATCGAAGCGTCGATGTTGTTCGCGATATCCTTTTTGGGGTTCTTCGGCAGGTCGCCGTTTTTGCCCATAATTTCATAAAAGTCCCTGATGCGGTTGGCCGCCGGGTCCATCGTGATCACCATGACGTTCGAATAGAGGCAGTATTTTACATAGTCCTCCGGCTGGCCTGAGTATTCCATGAGTTTTTTTACGGCGGTCTGCGGGTCGTCCCTCATCAGCTTATAGGCGCGCAGGTTCGCGGTCTGGAATTTGACGAGCGCGCCGCGTTTTGACTCATAGACGGCGCGGGAGGTGGTCTGGCGGCAGCAGACGGCGTTCGGCGCGATATCGCCGATATTGAAGGCGATCGCCAGTCCCCTTTTTTCGGCGATGAGGCCGAAGCCGCTGTTGACAAAGCCGATATCGACGATCCCCTTGGAGACGGCCTCGATGATCGACTGAAAACCGTCGATTCGGATCATCTCCACATCCTTGTCGAGATCGAGCCCCGCTTCGCGCATCTTTGCCCTGGCGATCATGTGTCCCGTCTCTGGACGGTGGACGCCGACCTTTTTGCCCTTGAAGCTCTTCATATCCTTATATTTGTCCTTGTTCTGCGGCAGCGTGACCCCCTGTCCGCCCTCGGCGATGGTGCCGCCGTAGATGACTATGTCCGCGCCTTTGGCGATGAAGGTGAGCGAGGGGATGATGCCGAGCGGCAGGATGTCGAGCTTGCCCATCTGTACGGCGGTGACGCCCTCGTTGAGATTGGATATCTGCTTTATCTCCACGTCAAGCCCCTCGTCCCGGTAATATCCCATCTGGTGCGCGAGCACCACCATCGCCGGTTTGATACTGCTGCCGGTGTTGCCGACGGTAAGTTTCTCGGCGGCAGGGGCGTCTGCCGGCGCGGCCAGCGCCGCGAAGGTCAGGATAAACGCGAAAAATAAGAATTTCTTCATTGTGCGGCATCTTCCTTTTTGTCGTTGTAATAGGGGCAGTCCTCTTTCAGGCATTCGTTGTTGAATTTGCTGTAGGCGCATTTGATCTCATCGGGGAGGCCGAGGTCGAGGGAGAGCTTTTCGGCAAGGTATTTTTTCATATATTCCAGAGCCGCGAAGGTGTTTCGTTTACAGCAGCGCGGGCCGCCCATCTCCGCCATCTTTTCGAGCGCCCCCGCCGTTGCGTGGTTGCAGAGCCCCCAGGTTTCCTTTGTGAGCGGCGTCGTTTCCGTATAGACGCTCATGAAGATGCCGCAGCCGACGGCCGCGCCGCAGGCCCCGTAAAAACCGCAGAAAGCCGGCAGTACATTCTTCGCGCGCTTGGCGGCCTCTTCCATCTTCTTTTGGTATTTTTCCGGCGCCATACCCGTGTTCACGGCCGCCGCCGTCAGCAGCACCGCCGGGACCATATAGTGGTGGGCGAAGTTGTGCATCGGAAAATTCACGTCGTCCATCACCTCGGTGACGATCTCCAGCGGTTTTTTCCCCGCGGGAGCGTTAAAAAAATCCAGACATCTTGTCGTTATTGCCGCGAAACTTCTTTCGTCGCTGCCATTTGCCGCCATTTAAGCCATCTCCATTTTCTGTTTTATAGATGGGCTGAGGGCTGCCGCTTGCGAAAGGCGCGCGGCGGCCCTCAGTTAAATCTGCTAACGGACTGCCTCTTTATACCTGTGCGTCGGGTTGGGGCGTCCCGGCTGCAAGGAGCGGAGCTCAACGATCTCTGCCGTGATCTTTTCGCCGCAGGCCTGCGCCAGTTTTTCGCGTACAGCTTCTTCAAGTTTTTGCGGCGTCGTCTCTACTCTCGCGTTGAAAATCATCTCCGCAAAGCCGCCGCTTCCGGCCTCGCCTCTGACGCTGAGCGTCTCGCTCTTACCCGTAAGGTTGGCCGCGACACAGCCGCCGACGCCTTTGAGGATCAGCTTGATATGGCCGACGGCGCAGCCGCGCGCGTCAAAATATTCCGCAAGCGATGTCATGAGGCGGGAGGCGAAATCATCCCAACCGCCGCCGTTCAACATGACCCTCGCATTGAGCCAGCCTAGCGCCGCCTCGCCCTCGGCGTAGCGGTCATAGTCCACCTCGGCGATACGCAGGCCGGCCTCTTTTGCGGACGCCGCATAGTCGAACCACTCTTTTACGCCGCAGCCGTAGGGGGTGCAGGCACAGGTGGCGCTGGCGGCCATTATCCGCGCGTGGGGCCACCTCGCGGCGGCGCCGTTCTTCAGCGCCTCAAGCTCCGCGGGCTCGACGGTGTCGGCCTTGCTGATCAAGATGATATCGGCCTCCTCAAGCTGCCTCTCCACGATGTAGGCCGCGCTGGGGTGCATGCCGGCGGGCGCGTTTTCGAGCAGCGTCTTCATCCTTGCCGCGTCGCAGAGCACCGTAAGCGGCGCCAGCGCCATCTCTTTGCCGTACAGCGCCTTAAGCGGCTGCATAATCGTCGCCGAGAGGTCGGTGCAGCTGCCCACCGGCTCCGCGAAGATAAATTCCGGCTGATGTTTTTCGGCCAGCCTCTTCGCCGCCTCCGTAAAGCCGTTAAAATTACAGCAGAAACAGCTGCCGCTGATCTCTCCCACCGCTTCCGAGAGTTCCTTAATGAATATTGTGTCAACAAGCTCCGGCGCCTGGTCGTTGGTGATGAAAGCCGCCTTTATGCCGCGATCCCGCGTCAGCTCCGCCAGTTTGCACATCATCGTCGTCTTGCCCGCGCCGAGAAAGCCGCCTAAAAAGATTATTTTCGCCGTCATCGGTATTTCCTCCTCGTAAAATCGTCTGTTTTACTTACTTATGCAGCTTTTTATTCCCGCGCTTACCAAAGGCCCGTTAGCGCGGACAAAAAACGCGCCCGCGGCGGTACGGCAAGCTACATTCCATCTTCCACCATATCGGGGATGGCGTCCGCCAGGCGTCCGATCTTTGCCTGATAATCAAGAAGCGTCGCCTTCCAGAAGACGAGACATACGCGTCCCTCCTGGGTAATGGAATATATGCGCTTTCCCTGCACGCCGTTTTCTATTTCAAGTTCGGAGCGGAGGATTCCAGACTCCTCCATCTTCTTCAGCATCCTGTAAAGGCCCGTGGGGTCGAGGCTGCTGTAGTCCATCAGGTCGCTTTTGTAGAGGCTCTTGAGGATGGAGAAGCCATGCATCGGCTCCCTGTTGAGCAGCAAGAGGATAGACGGCTGGATAAATCTTTCTAAAAAGGAACCCTGGCAGGCACATTTTGTCATTGTTATTCGACCTCATCTTATATTGGACTTTATCTATTAGACGTTATCTAATATTATATTATGGAACGGTATTTTGCAAGATGTTTCAAAACGGATAAAAGATAATCTTTTCTTATAAAAAACGTCTATTCATCACATTTAAAAGCACCTTACCGGCAATGGCATAACGGACGGCGCGTTTTCGCAATTATGTTATGCTTTTGATGTGGACATATAACCGCTGGTAATTCATTCCTTGAAACGCTAAATAAATGCTATAAGTCATAACGTTGAAAATTTTATCTCACTGAGATAACATACTAGACATAGTCTAATATAAAGTTTGGCAGTATATTACCTCTCAAAAATCATTTACCGTTTTAAGCGGAAATACATTGCCGGTAGACTGCGGAAAATTTTTCTTCTCACAATTATTTTACTAAAGGAAAGGTGAATGTTAATGAACATGAATTTCTGGCTCGAAGAAATGAAAACCGCGAAGATCAAGAAGGCGATGCCCGTCCTCTCCTTCCCGTGCATCACCCTGATGGGGATAACCGTTCGCGAACTGATAAGCGACAGCGAACTCCAGGCAAGGGGCATGAAGCTTGTTGCCGACAGGATCAACTCCGCAGCCTCCGTCAGCATGATGGACCTCTCCGTAGAAGCCGAGGCTTTTGGCTCGACCGTTCACGTTTCGGATGATGAAGTCCCTACGGTGACGGGCTCGATCGTGAAGTCCCTGGAAGACGCTGAAGCGCTGCAAATTCCTGCCGTGGGCACCGCGCGCACAGGAAAATATGTTGAAGCGCTGGGCAAGGCCTGCAAGCTTATCACCGACAGGCCCGTGCTGGCCGGAGTTATTGGCCCGTTCTCGCTCGCTGGAAGGCTTATCGACGTCTCGGAGGCCCTGGTCAGTTGTATCGACGAGCCAGAGATGGTGACGGCGGTGCTTGAAAAAGTCACCCCCTTCCTTATTGAATATATCAAGGCTTACAAGGCCATTGGAGCAAATGGCATCGTGATGGCCGAGCCTTTGGCGGGGCTCCTTTCGCCATCGCTCGCGGAAGATTTCTCGGAGGAATATGTCCGCCGGATAGTGGACGCCGTTCAAGACGACGAGTTTATCGTCGTTTATCACAATTGCGGCGGAAGTACGATAAAAATGCCTGATTCAATAGCGCGCACCGGCGCGGCGGCCTTTCACTTCGGCGACTCGATATGCCTCAGGGAAATGCTTGCGCTGATGCCCAAAGACAAGATAGTAATGGGCAATGTCAGCCCCTCCGCCTGTTTCTACAGCGGCACGCCGGAGACGATAAAGGCAGAGACGAAGCGGATCATGAGCGAGTGCTGCGAGTATGACAACTTTGTGATCTCATCCGGCTGCGACATTCCCGCGATGTCGCCGTGGAACAATATAGACGCTTTCTTTGAAGCGGTAGACGAATTTTACGACGCCAGCGGCAAATAAAACCGCGGCCGTTCCTTGCGCGCGTTATATATGAAGTTTGCCGCCGAGCGAGAAATTATATGGCAAAATTGACGATGGTATGGTATCCTAACCAAATGTTAGTTTAATATTCTGACTGAAAAATTGGGGAGGAAACTTGGTAATGAAAAAGGGCATTTTGCTTGCGTTGCTGCTTGTAACGGCATTCGCGGCCTCGGCGTTCGCTTTGGCTCCGATCAAACTTGAGGATCAGAAACCGGTATTTATCTATGTCGGCCCCGTCGCCGACGGCGGTTATAACTATATGCACGACCTCGGCCGTCAGGCGATGGAGAAGGCCAACCCCGGAGTGAAGGGTTCGATCGTCGAATCGGTTCCCGAAGGCCCCGACGCGGAGCGCGTCATGGAGACGGCCATCCGCAACGGCGCGAAGGTCGTATACGCGAACTCCTTCGGCTACATGGACCACGTCATCAACGTCGCGAAGAAATACCCCGACGTCTATTTCAACCACTGCTCCGGTTACAAAGACGCCCCGAACGTCAGCACCTACTTCGGCCGCATGTATCAGCCCCGCTACCTCTCCGGCCTCGTCGCCGGCAAGGCGACGAAGTCCAACCTCATCGGCTATGTCGCCGCTTACCCGATTCCCGAAGTCATCCGCGGCATCAACGCCTTTACGCTCGGCGTGCGCAAGGTGAACCCGAACGCGAAGGTCAAGGTCGTTTGGATCTACACCTGGCATGACCCCGCGAAGGAGAAGGAAGCCACGAAGGCCCTCTTCGACGCGAAGTGCGACACGATCGCGATGCACGCCGACACCGGCGGCGCGCCGCAGGCCGCGGAAGAGCTCGGCATGTGGGTCATCGGCTACAACTACCCGATGGACAAGTACGCGCCGACCCGCCACCTGGTCACCCCCGTCTGGAACTGGGGCAAATACTATGACTATTCGACAAAGGCGATCGCCAAAGGCACCTGGAAGTCGCAGCAGATCTGGTGGAGCATGAAGGACGGCATGGTTGACCTTTCAAAGTTCGGTAAAGACGTCAAAGAGGATACCAGAAAGCTTGTCGCGGCGGAGAAGAAAAAGATCCTTGACGGCAAGTGGGACGTCTTCACCGGCCCGATCAAGGGACAGGACGGCAAAGTGGTTGTGCCGCAGGGAAAGAAACTCAACGACGGAGAGATGCTCTCTATGAGCTGGTTCGTCGAGGGCGTCGAGGGCACGATCCCGAAATAAACGCCGCGTAAAAATAGGCAATAAAAAATCCGGCCCTTCAAGAGGCCGGATTTTTTATTGCCCGCGTAAGAGGGGGTGTCAGAATCCGAATCTGTTCCTGCCGCGGCTGCCCTCCGCCAGGCAGCAATAGGCGACCAGCGCGATGTTGAGCGCCGGAAAGAAGGCGGCCAGCGTCCACCAGCCGCTCTTATCGGCGTCGTGCAGGCGGCGCGCCGTCAGCGCGAGGAGCGGCACGGCGGCGGCGAGGCCGTAGAGATAGCTTAGGAGGCCGAAGGCCGGCAGAAAGCGCCTCAACATCAGGAGGGCGAGACCGATGACGATATTGACCGCCGCCGCCCGCCAGTAATCCGCCTGCGAGGTCCTGCCCTCAAAAACGAAGTAGTTGGCGAACATCTTTTTATAGGAATAGATAAAATCTTCCATTTTCGTCCCTCCCGGGCGTTATTTTTCCCGCTATGATTCTATTTCAAAAATTTCCCCGATGGCTCCCGCGATCTGCCGGTTTTCTTCCGGTAATCCTACGGAGATGCGCTATGGCCTGTTTTTACTGTCGCATCAAAAAGGGCCCGTACCATTTACCTCGGCAGGGCCTCTTCCGAAGCATGATACGGGCTAATGGACAAACCTTTTTAGTTTTTCTTCTAGACGCTCAGCTGATACTCTGAAAACGCTCTATCGAGAATACGTACGCAGAAATACATTGCCGCCGCGCCAATAAAAATGCAGATCCAGTTTATCCACATCCCCACGCCGATAGAAAAAATCAGCGAACCGGAGGCTCCGAGCATACAAGCTGTAAATACTTGACGGTCGATCTTCTGCCCGCTGTCGCTGAATCCCGGCAGCAGGTCTCTCTTTGCATTGTCTTTGCAGGTGGCCAAGGAGACTAAAATTGTCAATACCAGCGAGACAGCTACGCCCCACACGACGGGTAACGGCAGTTTCATATTAATGGCAATGATTGCCATAAGACCTCCGGAGACGATCCCGCTAAGGCAGCCGTTTTTCGTAGCCTTTTTCCAGAACATGCAGGACATAAGCGGAACAAAGAACGCCGAAGAGTAGACGTTGAAGCCCATTCCCATTATTGCCACGATCCCCTTGACTTTAAGTACGAAGAATATTGAGAGTCCGGCGATGATAAAGTTGATAACGCGGCAATAGAAAAGTTTCTGTTTTTCCGTTGTTTCCTTGGACAGCGAGGGTTCAACAATGTCGACCATTACGCAAAGGACGGAGGTATTGAGGTTTGAGTCGATCGTAGAGATGGTCATAGCGAGAGTTGCCGCGATAAAGAGGCCGACGAGGCCCGCCGGCAGTATCCTAGAAATAAGGGCGAGGATCACGCCGTCTTTATTTGAAGCGACAACAGATGGTTCAATGAGCATCGCCGCAGTAAGGCCGAAGAAGATCACTAGCCCGGCAAGCAAGGTGCAGAAGGTGAAGCCAAGCATGCTTCCTTTGACGGCGGTCTTCTCATCTTTGGCGGTGATAAATCTTGTAAGATGGTTTACGTCGCAGCAGGCCGCCAATACACCGCTTAGAAGATAACCCAGCCACCAGATGTTAGGTCTCAAGGAGAAATATTGTTCCGCATTCAGCGCGGCATGGATCGCCGTCGGTGTCGCCCCGCCGTATATTATTAGCATCGCAGGAACGACAATGAAGATTAGCGGCGTCATGATCAGCCATTGAAGCACGTCGTTGTGAACGACAGAGACTAGGCCGCCGAGAGTTGTGTAGATGATTGTAACTGTCATACCGATAATGAGCGAAGCCTCAAAGGTTAGCCCGTATTTGTTAAATAGCAAATGTATGAGCAGTCCGACCGCCGCCATATTTCCACTCATTATTGACAGCGCCAGCCACGCGCCGCCAAGTCCCGATAGTTTTTTTAGCAGGGGACTGTCGAACCTTCTGAGAAAAAGATCGCCTGAGCTGCGTATGTCTATGATATTGGAACATTTTTTAAGTTTCCGTGCAATTCCGGAAAGTATGGCTCCCCATGCGCCGAGGCTGTAACATTGGCTGGAAATGAGAACTCCAGTCCCGCTGACGTAGGCTCCCGCACTGTACCCCATCAGAGCCCCAGAGCCTTTCATTGTCGCGCCCTGAGTACAGAGAGTGGAGAATATTCCGAAGGATTTGCCGCCCAGCAGAAAATCGTTGCTTTGCTTTGCCTTTCTGCTCCAGTAGATGCCATTGCCAATAACCGCCATAAAGTATATAACGATCACCGCAATATCGGGATTTTTAACTACCAAATAATCCATAAAATCACTTCCCTTCTGGTTTTTTTATTTCTATTTTAAAAAGCAACAAACCAACAGTACATCTCCGTAGAGACATATGATCTGTTTTATAAAATTTTGCTGAGATAGATTCGTTATCTCTTGATAAGGAATCCGTCCGCTAACTCGTCGCCTTCCTGCTGGATGAGCCAGTTGAAACCGGTTACATAGGAGCGCCCCTTTATGTAAGGGATAATGGTATCAAATTCGCCGACCTTTGGGCCGGATTCATATGAACCGTTGAAAATACTGCCTGTGACGCCAGCGTGGTCGAACCATACGCCGGGGGCGAGCTGCCGCCTGTCTGCCAGGCAGGCCAGGCGTGCGCTTGTCCCTGTACCGCAGGCGGAACGGGCAAGCTGCCCAGCGGCCCAGGTGACCAGATTACGTTTTGCCTCTCCCTGGGGAGCGTCCAAAGTGAATTCTGTGAGAATTATTTTATTCAGCGCTGAATTGGTCGGATGTTGGAATTTTATCTGATCGTTGACCGCGTCTCGGATCTCTATCCCTAACGGGATCATCTCTTTTATCTCATTGGGGTCGATATTGAAGCCAAACTGATCTGCGGGGACCATCGCCGTATAATTTCCACCAAAGGCGATATCAAGCTTGATCTTTTGACCAGTGGATGGAAGAGTTATCTCAACATCTTTCATCTGTACGAAGCAAGGAACGTTTTGCAGAATTACGTCCCCGACGACGCCGTTTCTTACCTCGACTTTGACTTTTACCAGCCCAGCCGGAGCTTCGAGTACCACCTCGGTATAGGGTTCTTTTTTCTCGATCATCCCCAAGTCTATTAATGTACGTGAGACTCCTATTGAACCGTGTCCGCACATGGAAACGCTGCTGTCGCTGTCCATAAAAACGATCCCGTAATGTGCTTCCGGATTTACAGGACGCGTCAAAAGAGCACCGAACATGTTGTCATGTCCGTGTGGTTCCCACATTACAAAACGGCGAAAATCGTCATGGTTTTCTTTAAAATCCAGCCAGCGGTCGGCAAAAGTTTCTCCTTTGAGAAGCGGGCCGCCTCCGATAATTATTCTTGTCGGGGCGCCGCTGGTATGTGTGTCTACAATTGCCGCCATACGTTTTGCGTTCATAATTTATACCTCCCTGTATAACATCAATCTGTTTTGAATGTCGTATTAAACCTTACCGGCGATACGCCGGTGAGTTTTAAAAAGGTTCTTGAGAAATGACTCTGGTCCGCAAACCCCAGTTCGTAGGCGATTCCTAACAGAGATTCACCACGCAGTATCAAGTCCTGTGCCCTGTTTACACGAAGCTGCGTGACGTAGGCGTGAGGAGACATCCCCACTTCTTGTTTAAATAACCGAGTAAAATGAAAGGGACTCAAGTTTACTTCCTTCGCCAGGTCTTCCAGACTAAGTGCAACCATATAATTATCTTCCATGTATTTCATTATTCGCCTTATATATGGCGATGTTACCTGAAAACGCAGAAGAACATTCTTGGATATTTCGGAGAGCATCGTCTCGGAAAGTGATCTCATGGCGTTGATTTTGTCTGTATCGCCGCTTTCAATGTTTCTCTGCTCACGAACAAACTTTTCCCAAAGGCTTTTATCTGATATCTTTGAGATAGTGTTTTCTGCCTCTTTTATCTTTGCGAGAACAGAATAGTCGAGGAGACTCTCGTTTATCGTTGCCGTCCTGTAGTAACAAGCGTCGTTGATATGGGCCAGGTCGACCATATGGGGTATGTTATGGCCGATGATCAATATTTCTCCGGGGTGCAGGATTACGGTGCCTCCATGGAATGAAATCGGCAGGCTCCCATCTTCCAGAGCGCTCATCGTAAAGGTATTATGAAAATGAGGTTTGGGAATACTTGATATCTGTAAGTCATCTGCAGACATCGCAGCCAGGAAACGCATCTCGTCACTAAGGCGTGATTTCCAGTAACGTTTAACGATTTTTTTTAATTGGACGGAACGTTTCCCAGCCATCTATATCCCTCCATATATTGAATTTCCGTGAAATAACAATGAGCATTTAGGTCCCGTAATAATATCACAGAACCTAAATGCGCTTATCGACAGCCTATTTAGCCTCCTCAAGCAGTGAATGGAGAGCTTTCATAACAGTTGTTTTACGTGCCTCATATTCGGCCTTTGGGTTTGCATCGGGGGGTGCGAGAGGGTGGGGTATGGCGTCGCCATGTATGATCCTGTTGCTTCCAAATGTGTGCGCTATCGGGTCGATTGCCGTAACATGAGCGCAGGGGATTCCCGAACGCTCGACTTCCTTGGTGATCGCTGCTCCGCAACGTGTGCAGGATCCTCAAGTTGAGACCATGATTGCAGCGTCGACTCCCGCCTTATTCAGCATTCCCGCGATTGCTCGCCCAAAAGCTTCGCCGTTTAGCAGGGAAGCTCCTGTGCCGGAGGTGCTGTAGAAAAATTCGTGAACTTTGCCGATTTTTCCATTTTTTTCCAGGTCTCTTAAAATATCAAGCGGTACGATCCTATTGGGATTTTCATAAGCAAAGCTAGTATCATATCCCCCGTGAACGGAGACAACCTTGCCTTTTTCAAGGGCATTAAGCCCTTTCATTGAGTATACGCCAAATTTTGTCGCCGCGGAGCCCTCTATGCGGTCGGGGTTTCCCGCTGGGACCATCCCGCCGGTCGTAAGCAATGCGACGGTGGCTTTACTCATATCTTTGACGTGGGGAGCGGCTTCTACCTTCTCTGGGATTGGCTGTATGTACTCGGAGGTAAATTCCCTGCCGGCTATTTTGCGGAGAAGCATTTCTACGGCACGCTTGCCGCCGCATTTCTCTAAACGGAAATTTTTTCTGAAACCTCTATGAAAATAGCCATTTTCATCGGCGCCGCTTATCGGTTCTTTGTGGAGAAGTTTTCCAGCCAAACGTACCATTTTCTCCAAAGCGTTTTTCATGTCACGCGCGGAATCGCCTGTCTTTATGATGAAGACGTCGTTGCGGAACATCTCCACGGCGGGGCTTTCGACGTTCATGCCGGCAACGCCGGGGATGCCTAGGACCTTGGCCGCCTCTTTGATGATGTTCCCGCAGGCAAGGCCGTAGCGTCCTGCATAAAACGAGGGCCCAGCGATGATGATATCTGGCCGGTATTCTTCAAGAACGGCATCAAACTTCTCCAAGACTTCTCCTGTATGGGTGGCAAAATAGTTGTCTCCGCAGATGAAGGTGGCTACCACCTCCGCCTCGCCTTGAAAGAGATTATTGATCTGTAGTCCTGGGCCAACTGCACCTTTTTTAATCTCGGGCTCGTAGTCTGCCGTCTCCTCTCCACCGACGCCGGCGAAGAACTGATTTATATAATGTAGTATTTTATATGTCACTGTATATACACCTCCTTACATCCATTTGGCTGAGAGACTGCAAAGCCCGGCCTGAGCGCAGGAACCAGTAACGTGAATCATCTCCGTATAGAAGTAATCGGGCTCTTCTGGCTGATGGTCTATCGACACATGAAGTATCTCCAAGCTGGCTTCGTTGCCGATGAAGGTATCCATTTTTTGTGGGATAGCCAATAATTCATGGGTGTTTCCCACACTTACCATTGCATCACACTCTTTGACCCAATCTGCCAACCCTGGACTCTTGCCGTCCCTGCCTCCGAGCTCATCGGAAACGATGACTGTTTTGATCCCGGCATTCTCAAGGTTTTTCACATTCAGCATAATGTCCTCATCAGGGTTTCCATGTCCTTCCGTGACAAGTACCGCTCCATCGGCTCCGAGCATCTTCGCGAGTTTTGTCGTAAAAAGAGAGTTGCGGATTTTGCCGGGCAGCGTCAGGACTTCGTTGTGCGCGATAACGCCGAGAAAACGCACGCCTTTGCCGTGAAGCCTGTAGAATTCTTCGATCACTGGCGCGTTTTGTATTTCGTACATATACTGTTTATCCGAACATACAGTATTGTGCGATCCAACAAAAGAGACAAGCGCGCCGTCTAAAATCTCGTTGGGGTGAAGTATCGTCGGTATCATGGTTGCCCCGGCAAGTTGTCCATAAATGTAGAAGTCTTTTATAAGCGGGTTCTGCGCCAGCATCTGCATCACATATACTACGCCTGGCAGTGAAGGATCCGTTTCTGGCGTCTCGTAAACTGTTACCTCGTCGGGTTTAGTGTCTTTACAATGTTCGGCGAGGTAGACGGCGAGGCGGAGGCCGGCTAGTTTACAGGCGTCGTCTACAGCCCGGGTGTCGTTTTTTTGCGCTTCCTCGTTTACCCGTACGTTCATCACAACGTTATACAGAACGGAGAAAGGGCAGTATTCGGCGGCTGGGCCGGCCATATCAATAAACCCGCCGGTACGGCAAACAGCGTTGGTGTCGTTGCTTTCCGTTACAACAACAGCCGTCCCTTTAAGAGCCAGCGTTCCGCCGATACCAGCTTGCTTAAGTTCTCCGACAAATCCGGGGAACATAGCTCCCTCTTTGCCTGTCTTACACCGGGGTTCGATCACATCTTTCACTGGCATGATGCGGATGCTTTCGCCAGGACGCGCGATGTGAAGGGTAATATTCTCAATATAGGGGTGAGTCCCGCAGGCTACGACAGCCTCTATGGGGTTAATATACAAGACGTTGTTGATTACCGTCGTTTTTTTGCCCCACTCGAGTCCCTTAATATTGAGGGTCTTAAAATCAAGTCTCAAAACATTCCCTCCTTTGGTTATGATCGCTGTAGATCTGTGTCCGGCCGTTACGACACATATTAAAGATTATGAAAGAATGATAAGGTAATTTTTTTAGATAATCTTGAATAATTTTGCTGTTAGTTTTTTGTGGCTAAAATGAAATAGAAAAATACAGCAAAATAATTCAATACATTATATCAGTTTAAAAATAACATGGTTTCTAATAAAGGATAGTTGGCTTTTTATGAGAGGTATCAATATTCATGCGAGGTGAAATAAAATGAAGATAGGAAAGCTGGTGGCCGTTGTCGATTCCCATACTTGCGGCGAACCGACACGTATTGTGATCGGCGGTGCTCCGGTGCTCAAAGGGCACAGCATGGCGGATAAATGGAACGATTTTCGAGAAAACCACAACGACTTCCGGCGTTTTATCATGATGGAGCCCCGTGGCCACGCTAATATGTTTGGGGCGGTTATGGTGCCCCCTACAGTGGAAGAGGCTGATACAGGAGTTGTGTTTTGCGATACGGGGGGGAGTGTTTCAATGTGCGGGCATGGTTCCATTGGCTTAGCTTCTGCAATGGTAAATTTGAAGATGGTGCCAGTAAAGGAACCTGTTACGGAGGTTGTTCTCGATACGCCCGCCGGCTTGGTAACAATATCTGTGGACGTCAAAGATGGAGAGGCTGTCGGGGCCACCCTGCGCAATGTCCCTGCCTTTGTTTATGCTGTCGGCCGCTCTCTTTATATACCGTCGCTTGCTCGAAAGGTTAAGGTTGATATCTGCTTTGGCGGCAGTTTCTTCGCTATTATTGATGCGGAAGATTTAGGTTTCAAGCTAGTTCCGTCCGAAGCAGAGGCTATGAGCAGACTGGGGATGGAGATACTTGAAGAGGCAAACAGACAAATTAAAGTTCAGCACCCGTTGATTCCGCAAAATAATAAGATCTTGTTGGTGGAATTTGGCGTTCATAGAGACGGTGAAAATGCCAAGAACTGCGTAGTATTTGGCACGTCAAATGTGGACCGTTCCCCGTGCGGAACCGGAACGTCTGCAAAGATGGCTCTCTTGGCGGCACAGGAAAAGCTTAAAGCCAATGAAATTTTTAAACACGAAAGCATAATAGGCACAGTTTTTAATAGCCATTACACTGAGAAGACCAAGGTTGGCGAGTTTGACGCCATTATCCCCTATGTGAATGGCGAGGCCAATATCACCGGATTTAGCTGGCTTATAGAACAATGTCGAGACCAGCTGCTGCCGGGATTTTTGTTGAACTGATTGAGATATGAGCGTCACTTTGCAATACCCCCGGGCAACGGTTGTCTCCCGGGGGTGCTTATTGTTTATACCTTAGTTTGACCTATTTCAAAAATTTCTCCGATGGCTCCCGCGATCTGCCGGTTTTCTTCCGGTAATCCTACGGAGATGCGCATGACCCGCTCGCCGCGCAGCGAGAGGCTGCGCACGGCGATGCCTTTTTGGGCGAAGGCGGCGGCGAGACGGTCGTATCTGTCTTTGGGAAATATCAGTACGAAGTTGGCCTGCGAAGGGATATGCTCCACGCCGCCGCGGCTCAGCAGGGCGCAGAGCCTGCCGCGTTCCCGGGCGACGAGGCGGCGCGTTTTTCCGAGATACTCCGCCTCGTCCAGCGCCGCGCAGGCTCCGGCTTCGGCGACAGCGGTGACGCAGTAGGGCTCGCGCACCCGGTAGAGGTAATCGAGCAGCGCCGGGTCTCCCGCCGCCCAGCCGACGCGCAGGCCCGCGAGGGCGAATATCTTTGAGAAGGTGCGGCAGACGATGAGGTTGGGGAATTCTTCGAGGAGCCTGAACGATGCCGCGCCGTCCGCCTCCGCGAAGTCGACATAGGCCTCGTCCAGGATCACGGCGACGCGGCGGGGGATTTTTTCCAGCATCGCGCGCACGGCGCCGGTCTCCGCGAGCGTGCCGGTGGGGTTGTTGGGGTTGCAGAAAAAGAGCATCTTCGTCGCGGGACTCACGGCGGCGGCGAAGTCTTCCGGGCGCTGTTCATACGCGCGGCCCAGCGGGACCTTTTTTACCGCCGCCCCGGCGATGCGCGCCGTATCGGCGTAGACGCTGAAGGTACATTCGCCGCAGACGACCTCGCAGCCGGGGTCCAGAAAGGCGCGTCCGAGCATCGTAAAGAACCCGTCGAGGCCGTTTGCGGTGATTATCTGCGCCGGTGTGAGGGCGAAGCGCGCGGCGAGTTTTTCACGCAGCGCGGCGTTTCTGCTGTCGGGGTAACGGTTGCCCTCCGCCAGCGCCCGGCGCATCGCCGCGAGGACGGACGGGGGCAGGCCTTCGTTATTTTCGTTTGCCGATACGCGGATCTTAGGTTCTCCGCTTACCGTGGCGTCGTACGGTTCGAGGCCGCGGATCGCCGGGCGGGCCATTGCGCGGAAAAGCTCTTCTCTCTCCTGCATGATATTTTTCTCCTTTATCTAAGCCTTTAGGGTGGCGAGCGCCGCGCGCACGGCCTCCTCCGTGGTGTCGTAGCGGAACTCGGCTTCGGGCAGCAGCGGGCCGACCGCCGCGAAGCGTCCCCTGCCGAAGGCCGCCTGCGCCTGCATGTCGCTCGCGGTGTCGCCGAAGAAGACGGGTGAGGCGGAGCCGAGGCGGCGGCACAGTATCTCCAGCCCTTCGGGCGACGGTTTCGTGACGCCGCTGTCGGAATTTATGATCAGATCGTCGGGAAAGTCCTCCCAGCCGAGGCTCTCTTTTGCCAGCGCCCATTCGAGGTCGTTGCGCCCTGAATATATCGCCACCGGCAGCCCGAGCGCTTTCCAGTGCTCCCGGATCAGCGGTTTTTCGAGCAGGTGCAGGCCGCAGCCCTTTCCGCCGTAAAGTTCGGCGCAGAGCTCGCGTACCTCCGGGCGCGGAACGGTAGCGCCGTACCTGGCCGCGACCCAGGCGGCGAGGGGGGCGCGATAGCTTTCCAGCTCGGAGAGCAGCTTTTCGGGAGAGGGCAGCGCCCGCGAAAGAAGCTTCTCGCCGCTGGCCGCGGCCATGGAAAGAAGCGTCCAGGCGATGTCGTAATCGTCGTTGAAGGCGCCGTGGCGCTTCAGTACGCGCTCGTGTCCCTCGCGGTAGCCGGGGACGTCGGACCTGCCGCCGCAAAAGCGCTCCCAGCCGGCGAAGACCGCCCGGCGTATTACCTCGGGAAATGACCGGGCGACGTCGAGCAGCACGCCGTCGATGTCAAATATGAGGGCGTCGGCCCTAAAATCTTTATTCATCACTCGCTGATTCCTCCAAGTTATTTTTTCCGCTGCCGGGCGCGTGACGCGGGGCGAAAAGTTTTCCCGGCGGCGGAAGCTGGCTCCTACTCGTTGTGTTTTTGCCGGTTTCTGACGTTTCATATTTGCAAAAGCGGCAAACGAGTGCTATTATATATCCCGCTTATGAAATTATCAAGCTATCACTTTAGCTAAGTAAAATGATAGCAAAAAATGTTGAAAGGATGAAGAATATGAACAGGAATCCGAAGGGGTGTAATAATATTGGCGGGCAGATCGCGGCCAATATGGAGTATTGCAGAGGCGCGGCGATGCACCTCTTTTCCCTTTACGGATACCATCCGTTCAGCCCCGCGGAGTTCCAGCTTGTGGAAGACGTCTGGAGCAAGATCGCGCCGGCGCGCGCGCGGAGGCTCATTCCTCTGATGTCGCCGCTCGGCGAACCCTGCGTGATGCGCGGCGACCTGACGCTCTCGGCGGTCGCCTATCTCGCGAGCCACCACGCGCGGAACGAACGGCCGCTGCGTCTCTCCTATGCGGACCGCGTCTTTGCCGTGCCGCAGCCGCCGAAGAACAATCTGGAGGAAAACCAGGTCGGCGTCGAGCTTATCGGCTGGGAGGACACGGGGGCCGACGCGGAGACGGCGGCGCTGCTGATGCGTACTCTGGACCTGCTCAGCATCGAGAGGTCGGCGCTTGTGCTGGGCGACGTCTCCGTCCTTTCGGCGATCTTCCGCGGACTGCCCGCAAGAGGCGCGGCAGAACTCATCGAAGCCTTGCAGGAGCGGGCCTATACAAAATATAACACGATCCTGGCGGAGCTTGAGCTTCCGGAGAAAAAGGCGCGGCTGCTCGGGCGGCTGCCGTCGCTCAAGGGCGACGTTTCGGTGATCGGCGAGGCGATGGGGCTTCTGGCGGCGGACGTCTCCGCCTGCGAGGGGGATGAGGCCGCCGGCGCTGGCCGCGGTTTGCCCGCCTCTCTGGATGGCCCCGGGGCGCTTTTGCCGCTCAAACGTCTCTGCGACAGCCTCTGCAAGCTTGGCTACGCGGAGCGGCTGCGCGTAGACCTGAGCTTTGTGCGCGACCTCGGCTACTACAGCGGTCCGATATATAACGCCTACTCGTCGGTCGATGGGGTTCTGCTCGGCGGCGGCGGACGTTACGACGGTCTGCTTGCCAAAGAGGGGATCGAGGGGCAGGCGGCGGGATTTGCGCTCAACCTGAAAGAGCTGGCCGCGCACTGCGCCTCTCCCGCGCCCGCGCCGCTGATGATGCTCTGGGGCGGCGCGAGCGGCAACGCGGAGGCGCTGCGCTATGCCGACGCGCTTTCAAGAAAAAATACCGCCTTTGAGCTGAGCTGGACCAAGAACAGGGAAGAGTCGCTTTCGACGGCCTCGCTGCGCGGATATAAATGGTGGATAGATTTGGGCGGCAGAAGGGTGACTCAGCTCCCCGGCGGCCGCGAGATTTCATTGAACGAGTTTGAATCGGAGGTACTGTCATGCTGACATTCGCACTTCCCACGGGCCGTTCGCTCGACAGCTGCGTGGATATTCTGGAACGGGCGGGGCTGCCCACCGAGAAGCTGAAAAACGCGGGGCGCAACCTGGTGATTGAGGAGGCGAGCTTCCGCTACCTGCTCTCAAAGCCCTCCGACGTCCCCGCGATGGTTCACTACGGCGCGGCCGACCTGGCGCTTGCGGGAAACGACGTGATAGAAGAGGCCGGAATCGCGCTGACCGAGCTTCTCGATACCGGCAGGGGCCGCTGCGTGATGGCCGTCGCCGGCCCCGGAGAGATGGCGGAAAAGTTTTGCGGCCACGTCTCGGGGCTGATGGGGCTTAAAGTCGCGACGAAATACACCCGTCTCGCGGAGAAGACCTTCGCGGAATGGGGAATTCAGATAAAGCTGCTCAAACTTAACGGGTCCGTAGAGTTGGCTCCCGCGCTGGGGCTGGCCGACTGCATCTTCGACGTCGTACAGACGGGGGGCACGCTGAAAGCCAACGGCCTGCGCGTCATCAAAGAGACGATGCCCGTCTCATTGCGCCTCGTCGCGGGGATTTCCTCCGTGCAGCTCCGCTGGAACGCGCTCTTCGGCGTGGTGGACGCGATCGGCACGGTCGTGAGGGCGGCGTGATGGAGACGAAGATAGTACGGAATACTAAAGAGACGCAGATCGAGCTCGTGCTGAGCGGCGAAGGCCGGGAGCGCGCGCTCGACATCGGCTGCGGCTTCCTCGCGCACATGCTGGACCTGCTCTGTCACCGCGCGGCGCTGGGGATAACGGTCGCGGCGCGCGGCGACGTCGAGGTAGACTATCACCACCTTGCGGAGGACCTCGGCATCGCGCTGGGGCAGGCGCTGCGGAAGCTGGCCGCCGCCGCGCCGATACGCCGCTATGGCTCCGCGCTGCTGCCGATGGATGGTTCGCTTGCGCGCGTCGCGCTTGATTTCAGCGGCCGCGGCGGACTCTGGTGGCGGGGGGCGTTCCCCTCGCAGAAATGCGGCGATTTTGACATGGAACTGGTCCCGGAATTCTTCGCGGGCTTGGCGCGCGAGGCGGGCCTGACGCTGCACATCGCGCTGCTTGAGACGGACAATTCGCACCACGCCGCCGAGGCGGCCTTCAAAGGAGTAGGGCTGGCGCTGAAAGAGGCGCTTGCCCCGGCCTCGGTCGATCCCAGCACAAAGGGGCTGTGGCTATGATCATCCTGCCGGCGATAGACCTCTACGGCGGCCGCGTCGTGCGCCTCACGCAGGGCGACTATGCGCGCCGGCGCGATTACGCGCTCTCGCCGCTCGACGCGGCGAAGAGCTTTAAAGACGCCGGCTGCCCCTATATCCACATCGTCGACCTTGAAGGGGCGAAAGCGGGGGAGCCGCGGCACCTGAACGTCCTTGCGGAGATCGCCGCTCTCGGGCTCTTCGTGCAGTACGGCGGCGGCTTGCGCAGCGCCGGGGCGGTCGCCGACGCTCTGTCGGCGGGAGCGGGGCGCGTAATGGCGGGCAGCCTCATCTTCAAGGACATGGAGCGGGCCTCCGCGCTCAGCGCGCGTTTTGGAGAGAAGATAATGGCGGCCGTCGATATAAAAGGCGGAAAGGTCGTCCATTCAGGATGGCTCGAAAGTACGGAACTAAGCGCCGCCGAGGCGGTGTCCGGGCTTTCGGAAATGGGCTTTTCCTCATTTCTCGTGACCCAGACGGAGCGCGACGGCATGATGTCCGGCACGGAGGCTTCCGTATACGAAGCGCTGGCCGCGCGCGGACGCTTTCTCGCCGCGGCGGGCGGCGTGACGGACCTCCACGACATCCGCGCGCTTGCGGCGGCCGGGGTCGACGCGGCCGTGATCGGAAAAAGCCTGTACGAGGGTGGCATAACGCTTGCGGAGGCCTTGGCGGCCTGCGCGGAATGACAATAAAGAGGGAAATATAAATGACTAAAATAGACCTTTCATTGATAAAGTTTGACGACAAGGGGCTCGTTCCCGTCGTCGTGCAGGACGCCGTCACCGCCGAAGTGCTGATGACCGCCTGGGCGAACGCCGAAGCGCTCGTCAAAACCGCGGAGTGCGGCGAGCTGGTCTTTTGGAGCCGTTCACGCGGCGAGCTCTGGCACAAGGGCGAGACCAGCGGCAGCCGGATGCGCCTGCGCGAGCTGCGGATCGACTGCGACGGCGACACCCTGCTCGCGCTCGTCGAACCGGCGGGCCCCGCCTGTCACACGGGAGAGCGAAGCTGCTTCTACCGCAGTCTCTGCGGCGAGGCGGAGGCGACGGAGGCTACCTTCCTCGGGCGGCTTTGGCGCTATCTGAACGTCAGAAAAAACGACGACCCGAAAGACAGCTATACGGCGCGCCTTCTCCGGTCGGGGCTTTCGCGCGTGGCTCAGAAAGTGGGAGAAGAGGGCGTCGAAACGGCGCTCGCCTGCGCGACGAAGGACCGCGGCGGCTTCCGTTACGAGGCGGCGGACCTCCTCTACCATCTGCTGGTCGCCTGCATTGCGGCGGAGGTGCCCTTTGACGAGGTGCTGCGCGAGCTGGCCTCGCGTAATCAGGGAGCGAAAAAATCATGATCGCGGTCGTCGACTACGGCGCGGGAAACCTGAAAAGCGTTAAAAACGCTCTCGACCGCCTCGGCGCCGTAAACATGCGGGCCTCCACGGCGAAAGAGGTCCTGCTCGCCGACGCGGTGATACTGCCCGGCGTGGGCGAATTCGGCACCGCGGCCGCCGAGCTGGAAAAGCGCGGCCTTAAAGAGGCGGTCAAAGAAGCGGCGAAGAACGGCAAGCCGCTGCTGGGAATCTGCCTCGGCATGCAGCTCCTCTTTGAGTCGAGCGAGGAGAGCCCGCGGGCGGAGGGGCTAGGCCTCCTTCAAGGACGCGTGCGGCGCTTCCCGCCGGATATGGGGCTTAAGATACCGCACATGGGCTGGAACTCCATCGCGCCGCTGAAAGAGAGCCGCCTGCTCGCGGGGCTGCCGCGCGGGCCCTATATGTACTTTGTGCACTCCTTCTACGTGAAGGCGGCGGCGCGCCCCGACGTGAGCGCCATCGCGGAATACGGCATCATCTTCGACGCGGCGGCGGAGCGGGGCGGCATCTTCGGATGCCAGTTCCATCCCGAAAAGAGCGGCGCGGCGGGACTGACGATATTAAAAAATTTCATCGAACTTACAAAAGGAGAATAAATAAAATGTTTGCCAAGAGAATAATACCATGCCTGGATATAAAAGACGGACGAGTCGTTAAAGGGGTGAACTTCGTCGGGCTACGCGACGCGGGCGACCCCGTGGAATGCGCGAAAGCCTACGAAAAGGCGGGAGCCGACGAAATCGTCTTCCTCGACATCACGGCCACCAGCGACGACAGAAAGACCGTCGTGGACCTTGTGCGCCGCGTCACCGCCGAAGTGTTCGTCCCCATCACCGTCGGCGGCGGCATCAGAAGCGTCGGCGACATCCGCGAAATACTGCGCGCGGGAGCGGATAAAGTATCCCTCAACTCGGCGGCGGTGAAAAATCCCGGCCTCATCAGCGAAGCAGCTAAGGTCTTCGGCAGCCAGTGCGTCGTCGTGGCGATTGACGCAAAACGCAAGGGCGACGGTTACTGGGAGGTCTACACGGCGGGCGGCCGCCGTCCCGAGCACATGGACGCCTTTTGCTGGGCGGTGAAGGCCGAACGGCTTGGCGCGGGGGAGATCCTGCTGACGAGCATGGACCACGACGGCACGAAGGCGGGCTACGACCTTGAACTGACGGAGCTCATCAGCGGTTCGGTGAACATCCCCGTCATCGCCTCCGGCGGCGCGGGGGAGTACGCGCATTTCTACGAGGCGCTGACGCGGGGAAAGGCCGACGCCGTGCTCGCCGCCTCGCTCTTCCACTTCAACGAAATACCGATTCCCGCGCTGAAAGACTATCTTGCGGGGCGGGGCATTCCCGTCAGGAAGAGCGCGGAAAAGAGCCCCGTCCTCTATGAGATGACGCCGGAAGAGGTGGGGTTCTTCGGCATCTGCGGCGAAGCGTAAAATCGGCGTTTATACGCACCGCTGACTTAGCTCAATAAAGCCGGAAAATCCTCGACGCACCAAAGTGCGCCTGCGGTTTTCCGGCTTTATTTCGCGTCGTCATCGGCACGTCTAAACGCCGATTTATCTTCGATGGGGTAAAGGATAAATTTGGGTTTAGCGTACTAGTTACAAAAAAACAATCTGCTTACAAAAAAACAAGCTGCCGGTATTCAGCGATTTTGGTTTGCGCCTTAAAAGCCTCCCTCGCGAGGCGGCCAGAGAGCCAAATCAGTGTTTTTCTGATTTGTGCGACTCGGCTGGTAGTTACATCAGAGGTGGGCCGGCGATGGGTTTTCGCCGGGTCGGAGGGAGTTTTGACGTTGACCTTATTAAGGGAAGATAAAAACATCAAACCAAGGTCAACACTCCCTCAGGCCCTGCGGGCCAGCTCTGATGTAACAACCAGCCGAATGATGAAAAAACTAAGTTTGGCTACGAAAATCAAAGATTTTCTGCCTCACTTATTGCACAAATCAGAAAAACACTGATTTGGCTCTCTGGCCGCCTCGTGAGGGAGCCAAGGTCAAAATCTAAACCGAAGCTGCCGAATTGACGGTGGATTATTTCTTGCGATTGAACGCCAAACCCCTATTTATCGATTTTTCTGGGGGATTATGGCAGCGGCCCATCCCAGAACCGCGGCACGCCGATGGTGTAGCCGATCGTAAATCCGCCGTCGTCGTCGTAGACGAGGAGCAGTTTGCCGCTGAAATTATTGGTCGGGACGGAGAGCGCCGCGCCAACCTCCCAGCGGCTGTCGGCGCTGTTCCAGTCGTACATGACCTGCCCGTAATTGCCGAAGATCTCCACGTTGACGCCGCCCCACCATGAACGGGTAAAGGCCCGCTCTATGCCGAGGTGAATCCAGTAAGCCTGATCGCCGACGAGCGGGTGCTGTCCGAGGCTGTAGAGCTCCTCGCGCGTTCCCAGCATCGCCGCGTAGGCGAGGCTGTCGGCGTCTCCGGTCTTGAGCCCGCCCGCCAAGACCACCTTGCCTTTTTTGAGGAAGGGGACATAAGCGCGGAACTGGGTGTTGGAGACCACGTTATGGTCTATTGGGAACCAGAGATCGCTCATGACGACCATGCCCTTCGTCGGCAGTATCGGGTCGTCGAGGGTGTTGAAGCTGAACGAGAGATACGGGCCGTGATCGTTGATCGCCTCGTCTCCCAGCGAGGTTATGCGCTGCGCGCCGTAGCCGATTCCGATGCGCGAGCGGCTGTTTAGCCGCTTGTACCAGGAGCCCTTCGCCGTAAACCGTTCAAATTCGGCGGTACCGTAATTATATGGCTCGTACTCCTCCCGCCGTCCCGCGACCACCAGCCCCCACTGGGAATCCTTTTCGTCCTCCACCGTAAAGTAGCGCATCATCGCGCCCCAGGTGGTGCCGAAACGGTATTCGAGCGAGGTTGAGTCTCCTGCCATAAGAGTATCGTGTACGACCGCCGAGAGCGATATCCAGCGGTTCCAATAGAGGTTGCTCGCATATCCGTCAATGCCGAATTCATATTTGGCGGGCCGTTCTATCTGGAAGACGACGGCTACCGAGCCGCGCGAGATATTTTCCGTGCGTCCGTCGACGGATTTTATATCGTCGCGGGCCGAGATCTGCGTCACCGTCGCGGCGACGAGCCTCATGTCAAGCGGTTTGCCGATCCAGTCCTCATATTTTTCGTGCAGCTCTTCCGCGATGCCCTCGGGGACGCCCTCGAAACGAACCTCCGCGACGGTCGGGGGGCCGTGCCGCCGAATGCGTTCCACTCTGCCGTGATCCCAGGTGTGACATTTTTCTTCGACAAGCTTTTTCAATTCAGGGACCTTTTCCTCGGCGGCTTCGACTCCTTTATCGATTATCTTGTCGTAGCCTCCGGAGGCGAAGGTGCTGAATCCGCTCACGTCAGGGGTAATGATAAGGTCCGCGGCCTCCACGTTTCTGCGTATCTGCTGCACCATGAGGATGTCCAGCGTCTGTGCCGCGACATCGAACATGGTGCGGAAGCTTTCGTTTTTCTTCGTGATGTCCTCTGGCGACAGGTTGACGGCGACGATTGGGTGCCCGGGGAAGATCTTTTTCGCTTCGAGGACCGGCAGGTTGGCTTTCAGGCCGCCGTCCACCAGAAGCATATTATTCATCGGCCAGGGGTCAAAGATGACCGGTATCGACATTGAAGCGCGCAGCGCCGAGGCGAGGTTCCCGTTGCGCAGGATGACGGTATCTCCGTTGCCCAAATTGGTCGCCACCGCGGCGAAGGGGATGGGGAGGTGGTCGAAGTCCGTCACCGACACGCTGGAGGTGAGATCGCTGAGGAAGGTATACAGGTCTTTCGCGTTGAGGGCCCCCAGGCGTCCCTGCTCGTTTTTGTCTTTGTCGATCGTGAGGGAGAAGAGCGAATCGCCCGGAGTGGCGGGCTTATTATAGCCGTTTATGATATCTGTCCGGTTGCGCCCGGACATGATCTCCATAAGGTCTACGCGTGACAGCACCTCGCGCATCTCCGCGGGGGTGCGTCCGGCGGCGTAGAGGCCGCCCATGATTGAGCCCATGCTCGTGCCGATGACGGCGGCCACGGGGATTTTTTCGCGTTCAAGCACCTCGAAGACGCCGAGGTGCGACAGCCCTTTCATGCCGCCGCCGCAAAGCACCAGCACGACGCCCTCCTTATGGGGGAAGCCCCAGCTTTGGATGTGCGCTCGCGTCTCCGGACTGCCGATGGCGAACTTCGCGCGCGCCTCTCCTTGCTCGTCATGGCTGACGCCGGAAACTCCCTCGAGGGGCAGTTCCGCGGATGCGTCTGCCGCGTGCGCCGCCTCCTGTTCGCGCTCGGCGCGAACATTAGAGATTTCCTTAGGGGGCAAGCCTGCGGATGCGTCTGCCGCACGCGCCGCACGGCAGTTACCCGCCATAAACAATATCAGAAGCGTTGATAAAAGAATTTTATTCTTGATGATTTGTTTCATCGGCTGACCACCTCTGCAAAATGCCTAAAAAGACCACGGGAATAAATCTTTCTCTTTGATAATTCTACGCTAAGTCTCTACCGAAAGTCTACGGTTTTCTGCGAAAATAAAAAGCAGGCTTTTGTCGCCGCCAGCTATTTTACGTTTTCAATGACAAATATATCATTACTTTCTCTAATCATGAAATATCAGTATTTGTGCAAAATGCACAATATACTAAAAATAACACAAACTTATTTTGTGCCTCCATTCCAATGACATATTCAATAATTTGAAATACATTATCTACATCGTGTTATGTTACAAAAAACTAAAGGAGGTAATTTGAATGAACAGATTTTTCAAAAGTTTTATGGTATTTTCTTTAGTAGCGTTGTACCTCGCAGTAACGACAGTCCCCTCAAATGCAGCCGGCAAGGTTTATAAGTGGAGATTGGTAACACATTCCATGGTCGGTACCGAACGCTATCAGACCGTAGTGGATTTCTGTGACACTGTTAAGAAGGCTTCCGGCGGGCGCCTCCTTATTGAACCTTTCGGAGCAGGCGTCTTATTCCCTGTTTACGACTCTTTTGACTCGGTAAAGAACGGCATCGTACAGGCTGGTTTTGTTTGGTCAGGCTACTGGTCCAGTAAAGATCCTACCTTTGCCGTGCTTGGCAACCGTCCGGGATGCCCCATCACGGATTTCAGCAATGAAATGTACCTTGAAGAACAGCTTATGCCCGTCAAGGAGAAGCTTTACAAGAAATATGGCGTTACATACTTGGGGACGCTGGACTTTATGCCGCCCGAAATCCTATGTTCTGTAGCTCCTATCAATAAGTTGTCGGATTTCAAGGGCAAGAACATTCGCGCCGGCGGAATAGGCGCCCTTTTCTACAAAGCTCTTGGAGCCAACACCGTCAGTATCGCCGCGCCTGAAATTTATACCGCTCTGCAAATGAAGACGATTGACGCCGCGGAGTTCTCCGACTGGAAAGAGAATAAAGATATGGGGCTGCATGAGGTGACGAAATATGTTATCGAGCCTTGTTTGCATCTCGGATCCAATGAAGACAAGGGATTCATCGTCAACACAAAGGCGTGGAACGAACTGCCGCAGGATCTCAAGGATATCGTCCTTGCCGCCAGAGATCATTCGAGGTATCGTTCGGCAATAACCAATCCTCCGCAGAGTATCATGGCGAAGCAGGACTGGATAAACAAGAAAGTTAAAATTATCGTACTGCCGAAGGAAGACGTGAATAAAGCGCGCCAGATAGGAGCGAAGGTAATCCTCGAACAGGCCGGTAAAACAGCGGAAGGCAAGGAATTTATAAAAATTTACTCAAGAGTGCTCAACGAGCTTGGTTACAAAGAGCAGGCAAAGGTGCTGGGACACAAATAAATAACCAATAATCATTACTTACCTGATATAGGCACCACAAGGGGCATATCTTAATGGGGTTATGCCCCTTTTATTAAAAATAATTTAGGAGAAAGATGATGCTGAAAAAATTTGCTGAAAAAATCAGTTGTCTATCAAGGCGTATTGGCACCATAGCCGCTCTTCTTATTTTACCCTTGATCATATTGATAGTATACGCTACCTGCAAGCGCTATTTCCTCGACAGTATGCCTTCGTGGGGATATGAGGTTCCTATTTTCATCTACGGAATATTCTTTCTTATCGGCGGCGTTTTATGCCAAGTAGGCGGCAAACACGTTAACGTCGACATTCTCCCCAAATACGTGCCAAAGAGGTGGCAGAGACGGTTAAATACGCTCTCAAACATAATGATAGCCGCCGCCTGTTTTGTCGTGGCCTATTACGCCAGCGAATGGGCCTATGAGGCGACGCTTATCAACGAGCGCTCCGTACACCAAACAGACTTTAACCCGACGGTTTGGTGGTTTAAATGGTTTGTCCCCGTTTCATTTCTTCTCGTAGCATTGCAGTCGATCGCGAATATAATTTTACCGCCCATAAATACTGAAGAATCTTCACTTCCAAAGGAGGATAAATAACCATGGCGCTTGACTATACTCCTCTTTACATGTTCCTTTTGCTGATGTTGGCGCTCGCTGTCGGTATTCCAATCTCATTCTCCCTTCTCATCGTCGCGCTTTTATTCGGAACGGCATTGTGGGGAGCCGGAGGAATAAGCTTGGCAATATCAGCGGTGTGGGGCACTATGAACAATTTTACTCTCATCGCCATTCCTTTGTTTATCTTCATGGCGTTGGTATTACAAAAAGCGAGGGTCGTCGAGGATCTTTACGATGCCTTTTATAAGTGGTCGGGGCCGCTCCGCGGAGGCTTGGCGGTTGCCACCATACTTGTCGGCGCGATGCTTGGCGCAATATCGGGAGTCGTCGCTGCTGGAGTGATCGGCCTTGGCTTGATTGGCCTGCCGCAGATGACGCGGCATGGATATGACAGAAAGATAGGCATAGGGTCGGTTATGGCCGGAGGTACTTTAGGACAGCTGATCCCTCCCAGCACAAATATGGTTGTTTACGGGGCGGTGACAGGGGTTTCCATCGGGGGGCTTTTTGCGGGAGGCATAACCTGCGGCTTGCTCTTGGCCCTTATCTATTCACTTTACATACTTATAAGAAGCTATTTTAATAAGGAGCTCTGCCCCGCGCTGCCTTTGAACGAACGGGCCACGACAAGAGAAAAAATTGAAGCCCTGCGTAATGTGTTCCTGCCCAGCATGCTTATAATTATAGTGCTAGGCTCCATCCTGACCGGAATCGCAACTCCGACTGAAGCGGCGTCTTTCGGAGCAGGCGGCGCGGTTTTGCTGGTGGCTCTCAATAAAAAACTTTCCAAGTCTCTCATCTTTGAATCCTCCATTGAAACGCTGGAGATCACCGCCATGGTCTGCTGGATTATAATCGGGGCCTCAGCTTTCGGTTCGATATTCTCAGGAATCGGCGGCAATGTCCTCATCAGCAACATTGCGACCAGCTTGCCGGGAGGATCATGGACGATACTCGCCGTAGCGCTGCTCTTTATTTTCATTTTGGGAATGTTCCTTGAGCCGGCAGCGATGATAATGCTTGCCGCGCCCATCGTTTCTCCGCTAATCGCCAAGGCGGGATTCAATCCTTTGTGGTGGGGGCTTATCTTTATGGTCCTTTTGCAGGTAGCCTATCTGTCGCCTCCTTTTGGCTTTACCCTTTTCTACATGAAGGGCGCCGCTCCCAAAGACGTTGCCATAGAGGAGATATATTCCGCCGCCATCCCCTTCATCATTTTGCAGATGATAGGGCTGGCCGTTATAATCGCATTTCCGCAGATAGCGCTGTGGCTTCCGCAGCTGATGCAGAATTAATTTATTAAGGAGCGAATAAAAATCATGAAGATCTCTTTCATTGGCGCAGGCCATATTACAGAATTGCTGATAAACCACCTTATCGCCGACGCGATGTTTAAGGCGGAGGAGCTGACGATCTCCGATCCGGATACGGAAAGATGCGGGGAGCTGAATAAAAGGTTCGGCGTCTCGGTGGCGGCGGACAACCGCGACGCCGCGGCGAAGTCTGACTTTATCTTTGTCTGCGTGCAGCCGCAGGTTGTGCAAAGGGTCGTCGGCGAGCTCAAGGGGGCGGACCTGCGCGATAAGGTTTTGATCTCCGTCAGCGCGGGAATCTCCATGGACGTCTACCAGAAAGAGCTCGCAAATGCCGTCGTGGCCCGGATACTTCCCAACCCGCCCAGCGCGATCGGCGAGGGGGCGATTCCGGTGGCGGTGAGCCGGAACGCGGACAAGGAGCGGCGCGAAAGCGTCATGGCGCTTGTCGGCGTCTTTGGCAAATGCTTCATCGTCCCGGAGGACAAGATCGATATCTTCACTTCGCTGACGAGCCCCGCGCCCGCGCTGACCTTTTTTGAGAGTATGATCGACGCCGCGGTCCTCTGCGGGCTCGACCATAAAACTGCGGCGGCGATGGTCTTTCAGACGATCATGGGGTGTCTGAAAATGTGGGAGAAGAACGGCTTTGACTTAAACGACCTGATCATAAAATCGTGCACGCCGGCGGGAACCTCCGTGGAGAGCCTGCGCGTCATGGATCAGATGAACTTCAGGGCCGCGGTGAAGGAATCGTACCGGGCCGCGTGGGAAAAATCCCGGGGATTCAACAAAAAGGACTGACGGTATCGCCGCCCGGCGTATCGGTTACAATAAATTATCGACATATTTTCGGAAGAGCACCTATGAGGGAAGGACAGGGAAACATGCGAAAACGGCTCACGATCGGCATCGACGTCGGCGGCACCAATACGGACGGGGTTCTTTACGACACGGCGGGCGGGAGTATCTCGGCCTCGGTGAAAATTCCGACCGACCATACGGACTACCGGGCCTCCATCGAAGCCGCCGCGGGAAAACTGCTTTGCTCCGCCTCTCCGGAGGAGATAATGTCGCTTAACATCTCCACCACGCTCTCTACCAACGCGCTGCTCGAGGGCAAAGGCGCCCCTGTGGCGCTGGCGCTCATCGGCTACGAGGATTTTCCCCATATAAAGAACGAGATACTGGAGACAATTTCGCCGGCGGCGCTGCTTTCGGCCCGCGGCGGCCATAACGGCTGGGGCAAGGAACGCGAAACGCTGGACCGCGAGGCGTTGGCGCGCTTCGCAAGGGATAACGCGGGCGGATATTTCGCCGTTTCGTCGCTCTATTCGCCGCGCAACCCACTGCACGAGATGGAGGCCGCGGCGATAATTAAAGCCGCCGGCTGCGCGGGAGTAACCTGCGGGCACGAGATCGCCCGTTCCAAGCTTAACTCGGTGAAGCGCACGGTGACGGCCTTTCTGAATTCGTCGCTGATGGAGGTAACGGAACGTCTCATTCGCGGCGTGGAGTTCTGCGCGGCTTCGCATGGTCTCCGCTGTCCCGTGATGTTTCTGCGCAGCGACAGCTCGCTCGTCTGCGGGCAGTGGTGCGCGCGCTTCCCGCTGGAGACGATCTTTTCCGGCCCTGCGGCGAGTATGCGCGGCGCGATGCTTCTGGGCGGAATCGGGAACGGGGACGCGGTCATCGCCGATATGGGGGGGACTTCGACGGACATCGGCGTCGTAAAGGCGGGCAAGGCGGTCTATTCCAACGAGGGCGCGGCGATCGGCAATTACCGCACGATGATTCCCTCGCTGGAGATACGCTCGATCGCCCTCGGCGGCGACAGCGCGGTGCGGATTGACGCGGAGGGAAAGCTCACCGTCGGCCCCGAAAGGGTGCGCCCCTACTGCCGGGCCGCCGAAGCGGAAGACTGCGGCTACACGCCGAGCGACGCGCTGGCCGCTCTGGGCGTCGCGCCGCTCGCCGGCGGCGCCAGAAGCGTCGCCGCCTCAAAGGAATACGGCGATAGGCTGGGACTGTCGGCGGCGGAGTTCGCGCGGCTCGTGCGCGGCGAGGTCTCAAGACGTCTTTATGAGGCGCTGCGCGAAAGCGGCGGGGATGAGGGTGTACGGCGCGTCTGCGTCGGCGCGCCGATCGCGGCCTTTGCCGGAGACGAGGGGAAAAATTGCATGGTGCCGGCAGAGGCGGCGATCGCCAGCGCGGCGGGCGCGGCGTCAAGTTCGTTGTCGTTGTCCTGTTCCGTCTCCATTCTGCACAGCTTCTTTGACGAAAATTTTTACGCCTTTCTGCCCTCCTGCCAGATAAAAGGGGCGGATTTCATGTCCGTCCGCGCGCGTTCCCGGAGCGCCCTCGAAAAATATTTGACGGAACAGGCCCAGCTTATGGGCTTCAAAGACGCCTGCGCGGAGATCAGCGAAGAGTACGAGTATATCGGCAAAGAAAAGTCTCTCTCGTCTCTCGCGGCGGTCACTTTAAACGGCAAAGCTCTTGTGCATGATGCATAAATAGACAAAAGATATTTTGTTTTGTTTCTTCAATAAGTTCACAGCGTTATTTATTATGCACAAAAATAAAATCCAGAAAAATCACTCTTTTATCAACTTTTTACAATGACGTTACGCCAAAATAGGGATAAAGTATGGGCTACAAGTTGCAGGCCACGTACAATTTGGAGGCATAAAAATGATAATCTCACTAAAAGAACGCATCGCAGCCATATTGAAGGAGACGCCGCTTCCGAAGGCCCCGGCCGTCATGGATGAATCGCGCCGGCTCGCCTCCGAGGTGACTATCGGCCGCACAAAATTTATGGATAAATACGACGTTTCTTCCGAGCTCGAATACAAACGCAGGTGTGTAAAAGAGGGCCGGATCATGTACCACGCCCACATCGGCATGAACACCTGGAAGGAGACGGCGAAAGCGCTCAAAGAGGTCTATGACTTCACGCAGCGCGGCGGTTTTATCCTCGACCGCGCCGGCATCTGCCTCGATCGCCGCATGTCTTTACCGCCGGAGCTGAGAAAATCCGCGCCGCAGGAGAGCGGTCCTTACTTGGAGAGCGACTGCGACTGGCGGGAGGTCGGGCAGGCCGCGCCGATCCAGCCGCACATGGGCGACTTTATCATCGGCTTCCCCGCTTCGACGGTGAACGCGATGGCGGCGCTGCGCGCCGGCGTGACGACGGTGGGCAACCTCTCACAGTTCTTCGCCCACGAGGCCCCGATGTGGAAGCGCACGGACATCACGACGGTCGAGACCGCGAAGGCGATCGGCATCATGGGCGCGCTGAGGGACAAGGGGACGCTGATGCATTCCTACCTTGACGACGGCTTCGGAGCCCTCTTCCTTGACTGCGCGACGAGCGCGGCCTGGGCCTACCTTGAAAAGTATATTGTTGAAGACCTCCTCGGAGCCAAACTCGCCCACTGTGTCGGCGGTCTCGTCTCCGACCCCGTCAAACGTTCCGGCTGGGTATTCGCGCTGGACGAAATACACGATCACGACTGCATCGGCTCCATGTTCTACGGAGATACCATCTCCGCAAGCTGTGTGCCGGAGGAAAACCGTTCGCTGGCGGCCGAGTACCTCATCTGGGATATCATGGCCCAGCTTGAATGCCCCACCGGACACGGCCTGATGCCGGTGCCCTTCACCGAGGCGCTGCGCGCGCCGTCGCTTGAAGAAATTTGTGAAATCCAGCAGTGGGCGCGCGAGATGGAGCGCATTGCCCGCCGTATGCACCCGCACTTTGACTTTACGGCAAGCAAGCGATTCGCCTCTTCGATCTGCGCCAAGGGAAAGACGATCTTCAAGAACGCGCTGGACTTCTTCGCCGACTGCGGCGTCGATACGAAAGACGCGGTACAGATGCTCTATATCCTTAAAAAGATCGGGCCGCAGGCCTTTGAAGACGAGCTGAACCCCGGCGCGCGGGACAAGAAAAGGATTTCCGCAGGCGGCGCGCCGATTCCGAACGACATCTTCACGCGGACCCTCGAGCAGGTCGATCTCTGGAAGCCGCGCTACGAGAGCGCGGAGGTCCGCGCCAAGCTCGCCGGCATCAAGGTGCTGCTTGCCTCGACGGACGTGCACGAGCACGGGCTGCTGCTCATCGACCGTCTGCTATCGGCGGCGGGGGCGCGGGTAGACAATATCGGCGCCGAGCGCAATCCCGACGAGGTCGTCTCCGAGGCGGCAAAACGCGGCGCGGAGATGGCCTTCATCAGCACGCACAACGGCATGGCGCTCGAATACGCGCGCAACCTGCTTGACGAAATGGAAGAAGAAAATTACCAAATTCCCGTCTGCATGGGCGGCGTGCTCAACCAGAACACCGCGCAGGGCACGACCCCCGTAGACGTGAGCGAAGAGCTTGAAGAGCTCGGCGTGACCGTGGTGACAGATCTGCTGCTGCTGCCGGAACGGGCCGCCGCCGTCAAAGGTTCAGTTTGTAAATAAAAAACGTTTTGTAATTCTATATAAATAAAAGGGGAGATTCATCATGCTACACAGGAGTTTTTTTAAGTTTTTCGCTTCATCGTGCGCGGCAGCCGCGCTGGCGCTGTTGCTCTGCGGCGCGCAGTCCGCGCAGGCCGCGCCGCTCGCCCTTAAGTTTGCCGGGCAAAACCCGCCCGACCACCACGTAACGGCCTCAATGAAGGACATTGCGAAAGAAGTGGAGAAGAAGACCAACGGGCGCATCCAGGTCAAGGTCTACCCCGCAAACCAGCTTGGCGACTATTCCCTCGTCTACGAAGAGCTCATCCGCGGCACGATCGAGATGGCGGCGATCTCCTTCCCCAGCCAGTTCGACAGCCGGATGGACCTTATCTACGTCCAGGGCTACACCAGCAGCTACGAACAGGTCGCGAAGGTTTACGACCCGAACGGCTGGTTCTTCAAGAAGATGGACGAATTCAATAAAAACCTTGGCGTGAAGCTTCTCGGCATGTATCTTGACGGCATGGTCGGCATCGGCACCGTCAAAGAGATGAGAGATCCCCTCAACCCGAAGGTGGACCACGGCGTACTGCTCCGCATACCGAACATGGACGTCTTTAAGACGGCTCTCGAAGGCGCGAAGTACCGCACCATTTCAATCCCCTTCGCCGACGTCTACCAGTCGATGCAGACCGGCGTCTGCGACGGCGACACCGGCTACTCGATCGTCGCGGCCTACACGGCGCTCGGCGACGTTATCAAACATTGGTATAACTTCAACAAGAACACCGAGTGCCTGGGCATCATGATCAGCGACAAGCTGTGGACAAAGCTCTCCGACGCCGACAAAAAGGTGCTCCAGGAGGCCGTAAACAAGCAGGCCGCGCTCTCGATCAAGAACGCGGAGGCCAACGACAAGAAATACCTCGACCTGATGAGGAAAAAAGGCATCAAAGTCCACACCTACACGACAGAGCAGCTTCGCCCGCTGATGAACGCCTTCGCGGCGACGTGGGGACAGCTCGACCAGTCAAAAGGCAAGGCCCTGATGGACGAATTCCGCGTGGAGATGAAAAAGATCTCCGACAGCACCAAATAATATATACCTTTCCTCCCAACCAACAGGGAAGAAGCGGGGCCCCCCAAAAAACCCCGCCCCCGTGGTTTTTTGCCCCCGGGA
>JAEXGR010000071.1 GCA_023450745.1 Synergistota bacterium | reverse complement strand
AAAACGCCGCCGGCCCACCTCTGATGTAACTACCAGCCGAATGATGAAAAAACTAAGTTCGGCGACGAAAATCAAAGATTTTCTGCCTCACTTATCGCACAAATCAGAAAAACGCTGATTTGGCTCCTTGGCCGCCTCGCGAGGGAGGCTTTAAAGGCGCACAAATCAGTGTTTGCCTTATTTGGCTACCGGGCTCCCTGGCCGAGGGAGCCCAAAACCTTGGAAAACCCCAATTTATCGTTTGGTCTATCGAAGATAAATCGGCGTTTAGACGTGCCGGATGCTAAATAACTATGGGGCCTGCGCCCGGAGCCGTATATTAATACGGCGAGGACAGCAGACCCCATAGTTATGACGCAGACGGCGCGTATAAACGCCGATTTACCCTGATGTACGTGGCGGCTACTTTATAACAACCTTCTCCATGACCACCTTCTTAAGCGGCCTGTCCATCGAGTCCGTCGGCAGCTTGCCGATCTTTTCCACGACGTCCATGCCCTCTAAGACCTGTCCGAAGATCGCGTGCTTGCCGTCGAGCCACGGGGTGGGGACTAAGGTGATGAAGAACTGCGAACCGCCCGTGTTGGGGCCGGCGTTGGCCATCGAGAGGATTCCGGGCTTGTCGTGCTTGAGGCCCTTGCCGAATTCGTCGGGAATGGTATAGCCCGGGCCGCCGGTGCCGTTGCCCTTCGGGCAGCCGCCCTGAATCATGAACTGGTCGATGACGCGGTGGAAGGAAAGGCCGTTGTAGTAGCCCTTTTGCGCGAGGTCGACAAAGTTTTTCACCGTCTTCGGCGCGAGGTCGTTAAAGAGCTCGATCTTGAAGGTGCCATAATTCGTCTCAAAGACAGCGACCTGACGTTTCGGCGCAGCTTCCGCGGCGTCGGCCGCCTCCGCCTGCTTCGCCGCGAAGGGGAACATTACCGCCGCGGCCACCATTGCGCTGAGTGCCAATATTTTCATCATGTTGATCCTCCGTTTTATTTTTAATTTTGCCTTGGCAATTTTACCATATTTTATCTGAAATTTATCTTGACCCGGCATTCTTTGAGAAAACCGACCGGCATGTAGGACATCTTCGCCGCGCGCAGCCCGGGGTCGTTCATATCCTCCTCGCGGTTGGCGATCTCAAGCTCAGGGTGCGTCTCCACCATGTGCGAGAGAAATTCCTTGTTTATCACCTGATAGGCCGCGCCGTATTCAAGGCTCGCCTTTTCGTAGTGGACGACGAGCATGTCGCCGGCAAGCTCGCCGATCGTGTAGGCGACGATCTGGTTTTTTATCTTGATGACGCCGCCGCAGAGGTTCGGGATGCGGCGCCAGTTTTGAAGAATCTTCTGTATCCCGTGGTTCTCCTGCATCAGCCCCGCGGTCGAGCCGCAGTGGTTCACCTGGCACCACGAATACTGGAAGTCCACGACCTCCGGCAGCAGTTCGTCCGTCATCGGCTCATAGACATAGTCATAGTTTTTCCGGAACTGGTTGACGCGGTTGCGCTTTTTCATATATTTATTGCCCGCCAGCGTCGCGAGTTCCCGGATGTTGTAGAGATATTCCCACGTGCCGCGGTCGTCCACGACTTCGACGTTCGCCCTGCCGGCAAGCTCCGAACACCAGATATTGGCGAGTTTTTCCGGGACCAGAAAAAACTCCATCTCGTCTCCATAGCGCTCGCGCAGTATCCGCGGCCAGTCGTCCCGCCGCCAGTTTCCGACCGGCGCGAGGTCGGCAAGTCCGACTTTGCTCTGGTGCAGCCAGTAGAGGTCCGCGCTCTCATCATAGGCGAGCTTCGTGCCGAAGTCCGCCCCCAGACTCCAGAGCACCGGGAAACAATAGTCCGAAGTGCGCTGTTCGCACATATTCCAGTGCGCGATATATCTTGGCGCCTCTTCCAGCGTTATTTCCTGAAAATTTAAATCCAAGCAAATTACCTCCGAGGTGTTATTGACCTTTCATAAAATATTATTTCCGGTTATTATTTAACACTGTAGATAAGAATATACTTTTTCCTCAAAAACTGCCATAGCAAAAAAGCATATATCTGATAAAATTCTATTAAAATACGCAGCGTGATAATGATTATATTAAGGAAGGCATAAATAGATGGAAAATGAAGATAAGATGAACGGCGAAAGTGTGAAGTGTCCCGATATCGTCCCCGAAGAACAAAAAGGGATGACCGAGGAAGAGCGTGAATGGAGCGTCAAGAGCCCGCCGCGGCCCAGGGTTCCGCGGTATGTCTTTGTCGCAATAGCGCTCGTCCTCCTCATCGCTTTCGGCGGCGGCAGCTGGTGGTACTACAGAAAGAACGTGCTCCCGGAGAAATATTATCTCCGCGCCACCGCGCTGATGAAGGAGAAGCAGTACGCGGAGGCCGAAGCGCTCTACCTCCGGATTATCAATATCCGTCCCGAGCGGCGCGACGTCCTCTACAATATCGCCTACTGCAAAGAGGAGACGGGAAATACCGCGGAGGCGATAAAGTATTACGAGGATCACCTCAAGACCGCAAAGAACGACGTCAAGGCGATGACGCGCCTCGGCTGGCTTTATATGAAGACCGGCCATTATGAGCAGGCGCTCCGGTGGCTCAAAGAGGCGGCGGCGCGCGACAAAAAGAACGGCGAGTTGTGGCGGCTCACGGCGGACGCGGCGCTGAAGGCCGGAATCCGCGAAGAGGCGGCAAAGGCCTGGGCGCACATTGCGACGCTCTATAAGGAACCCGAAAAGATCATGGAGTGCGGCAAGGAATTGCTGGCGCTGAAAGACTACCGCCGCGCGATCGAGGTATATGCCTTAGCGGCGAAGGCCGCGCCGGAAGACAACCGGCCGCTGCACGGCATTAACGCCGCCAAGGCGATGCTCGGCCTGCCGACGAACCCGAAGTTCGTCATCACGCCGGGAAAATCCCTCGGCCCCATAGAGCTCGGGGCCTCTAAGATGGCGGTCAAGGAGGCGATGGGCGGAGACAGCCCCGACGCCAAGATATTCAGCCGCGTCGGCGGCAAGTCGATGATGGCCGACCACCCCGTGGAGATCTGGCTCTACAACAAGGACGACCCCCAGCGCGAACTGCGCGTGATATTTATCGCCGACAAGGTGAACGAGATCGAGACCGCCTCGCCGCTTTACAAGACGGAAGAGGGGCTCGGCGTCGCGAACTTCCTGCTCGCAAAAAACGCCGACAAGATAAAATGGCGCAAAGAGGCGCGCAACAGCGCGCTGATCTGCCTCGCGAAGGGCGGCGGACTTACCTTCTTCGCCTATGGGCTGAGCGAGGACGGCGCCGAGGCGCAGGACAAGCGGCTGCGCGTGCATAACGGCGAAGTGAGTATCGACAATGTCGACGGCTTTTCGCTGATGCGGCTCGGCGACAGATAAAAACTCCCGCGGAAGCGGCCCTCCCGGCTTTTTACTGTGCTATACTCTTCCTCGACAGGGAAGGACTGGATGTATGGGACAGGCAGAGCAGGCTCTTGAAGTATTAAAAAAGGTATTTGGCTACAGTTCCTTCAGAAAGGGACAGCAGGAGATCATCGAAGCCGTGGCCTCGGGCCGCGACGCGCTCGGCATCATGCCCACGGGCGCGGGAAAATCGCTCTGCTACCAGATCCCCGCAATCTTAAGCGGCGGCACCGCCGTCGTCATCTCCCCCTTGATATCGCTTATGAAAGACCAGGTCGACTCGCTCGTGCAGAACGGCGTCAGCGCCGCCTCGATAAACAGTTCGCTGGACTGGGAGACTGCCTCGGATATCTTCCGCGAGGTACGTCAGGGACAGGTGCGCCTGCTGTACGTCGCGCCGGAGCGGCTCGAGGGAGGGGGCTTCGCGGAGTTTCTGCGCTCCATCGAGATCGGGCTCATCGTCGTCGACGAAGCGCACTGCGTCTCTCAGTGGGGACACGACTTCCGCCCCTCATATCTCAACATCGCCCCCGTGATCGCCTCGCTGCCCAAACGGCCGGCCGTCGCCGCCTTCACGGCGACCGCCACCCCCGAGGTGCGCGACGACATCATCTCGCAGCTCGCGCTGCGGGAGCCATTTACCCTGACAACGGGGTTCGACCGCGAAAACCTCTTCTTCCACGTCGAGCACCCGGCGGACAAAAACGCCGCGATGATGCAGTACATCAGGCAATTTCCCGACGTTTCCGGCATTATCTACGCCTCGACGAGAAAAAATGTCGAGACGATATGCGAACGGCTGCGCGGACACGGGATCAACGCCGTCCGCTATCACGCCGGACTCTCGGACGAAGAACGCCGGAGAAACCAGGAGGCCTTCATCTACGACCGCGCCTCCGTGATGGTCGCGACAAACGCCTTCGGCATGGGCATCGACAAATCCAACGTGCGCTACGTCCTCCACTATAATATGCCCTCCAACCTTGACGCCTACTATCAGGAGGCGGGGCGCGCGGGGCGCGACGGACTGCCCTCCGACTGCATCCTCTTCTATGGCTCAAAGGACATCATGACGGCGCGTTTTTTCATCGCGCAGAGCCCCGAGGAGACGAGGCCCTCCTCCTACCGCAAGCTCCAGGCGATGGTCGATTACTGCCACACGAACGACTGCCTGCGCGGCTATATCCTCAGCTACTTCGGCGAAAGCGGCGTGCCGGAAAAATGCAGCGCCTGCGGCAACTGCACCAACGAGATAGAGCGCGTAGACATCACCCTCGAGGCGCAGAAGATCCTCTCCTGCGTCTACCGCATGGCGCAGGCGAGCGGCGGCGGCAAATACGGCTCCGCCATGCTCGTGAACGTACTGCGCGGCTCCAAGCGCGAAGAGGTGCGGCGGCTCGGCTTCGACAAGATATCCACCTGGGGGCTGCTCAAAGAACACAGCGCCCAAAACGTCCACGAGATGGTCAACTTCCTCGTCTCTGAAAATTACCTGCACCTCGAAAACAGCGACTACCCCGTTCTCTCCTTCACAGAGCGCACGATGCCCTTTCTGCGCAGCGCGACGCCCCTCATCATGCGCCGCACCGAAGAGCGGAATCAGAAAGCGGAGCGCCTCAAGAAACGGGCAAAGAGCGTCGAGATCGTCCGCAGCGAACTCTTTGAAGAGCTTCGCGCGCTGCGCCGCGCCATCGCCACGGAAGAGGGCGTTCCCCCTTATGTCGTCTTCACCGACAAGACGCTTTCCGCGATCTGCGACATGCTGCCGGCGGATGAAGAAGAGTTTCTCGAGGTTCCCGGCGTGGGGGCCGCCAAGCTCGAACGCTACGGCGAGGCCTTCATCGACGCCGTCAACGACTGGAAACGGCGGCAGGGGTAACGCCGGAGTTCTATTTATCTAAACTTGATGTAAATTCCCGTCTGGCGGCCGCTCTTAATTCCGGCTCTGTAAACAGATCGCATGCCGTCATCGCCATTCCTTTGGCCCCCAGGATCACCGCCGCGTCTCCGCGCGGCGAGGCGGCGGCCTGTACGAACCCCTTCGTATGAGTTCCCGTCTCGTTCTCCGGATCGGTGATTTTAAGGTATTCATGGACGGTCGGAACGACATGTGAGACATTCCCGATATCGGACGACCCCATTCGTTCGTCCGGTTCGGGCAAGTCCATCACCACCCCCAAGGTCTTCATATTCTCCGCAAATTTAAAGCCTATCGTGGTATTTTGAATGGTGTCTTCAAAAATTTGTTCATGATGTATTTTCAGCTTGGCGCCGATCGATTCTCCCGCGGCCACCGCCAAATTCTCAATATCTTTTATTACCGACCGCAATTCCTCCACATGTTTTGTCCTTACCAATAGTTTTCCGGAAGCATACGGAGTAATTACGTTAGAGGCCTTTCCTCCCTCGCAGATGATCCCGTTGATCCGCGGCACCCATTTTGTCGGCCATATCTGTCTGTGCATATCAACCATGTTAAAAAGCGTTATAAGGGCGCTGAGGGCGTTTATTCCGGCGCTGGGTATCGACGAATGGGCCTCTTTCCCAATGTATTCCACCTTAATTTCCGCGCAGGCGACGTGCCCTCTATTGATCAGGTTTTTATTTGAGGGATGAACTTCAAGCACAAAATTTACATTCTCAAACGCGCCGGCGTTAAGAAGGCGGATTTTGCCCCCGGCGCCTTCCTCATCAGGGCAGCCGACGACCAATACCTCGCCGCATATTTCGCCGATAACGGCAGACATCCCGACCGCCGCTCCTACCGCGCTTGCCGCGATGATATTATGGCCGCATCCATGTCCCAGGCCGGCCAACGCATCATATTCCGCGATAAAAGCGATGACGGGTCCGGGTCTTTGAGAGGCCAGGCGGGCTTTGAACGCGGTCTTTTCGCCGCAGAATTCCCGCGTTATTTCAAAATTCCTGCCAGACAAAAAATCACATATCCGATTGGACGCCCTGTATTCCTGTCCTGAAAGCTCCGGATCGTCGTGAATCTCATGACTCAGCGTTACCAACTCGTTTTTTGCCCTGTCTATGGCATCACAGATCATCGTCTTTAATTCTGGCATTTCGTCCTCCGTATATGAAAAATAATCAAAGGGGCCGTTGGATGGCGATCAGACCTTCGCAACAGCCCATACTTCATTTGACGCCGTTATCCTGCCGCTATTTTCTCGAAGCTACCGTCGCATTCTGATATTCATGCGAGCCTATAGGGCTTAATTTCAACCCGTTCATAGATTCCTGCGCGCCGATTACTTTCTTTTCTCCCCAAAGAGGTATCACAGGCACATCCGTTACGAAAAAGTCGTTGACCTTTTTACGAAGCTCGTCCCTCTTCGCTCCCTCGGGCGTTACGGTATATTCATCATACGCCTTGTCATACGCGGGGTTGTTGTAATAGCACCAGTTGCTGCTTGAGGTTGAATAAAGCACGCGCTTATATACCATGTCGGCGTGGCCGGCAACGAGGTTGAAGAAGTCCATGATAATATCGAAATCCTGATGGGCCTTCAACATTGAGGTCGTAGTATTGGGGTCCTGAACTATCAATTCAACCTGAATGCCCACTTTGGCAAGCTGGCTTTGTATTACCTGCGCCGCCTCTGTATTGGTCTGCGCGCCATCGGTAATCATTCTGATTTTGCACCCGTCGGCATAACCGGCCTCGGCCAGTAATTTTTTAGCCTGCTCTGGGTCGTAGGCGCCGACAGGCTGCTCCTCATACTCTTTCGCCTCAAGGGGAATGATCGAATTTGCGGCTCTTCCGTATCCATGGAGCAGCTGATCGACGATAACGTTCTTATCGATAGCCGTGGCAATGGCCTTGCGCACTTTTACATTGCCGACGGGGCCCTTCGATTCACAATTCATATTGAGCATGATGACTTTCATGGTGTTGCAGGTCAGCACCTTGAGATTTTTATCATCCTGGATACGTTTGATGTTGCTTGGAGCAATTTCGTAAGCGGCGTCAACGTCGCCTGTTTCGAGCAATATCGAGCGCTGCGCGGTTTCCGGCACTATCTTCAGAGTCAGCAGCTTTGTCTTCGCCTTCCCGCTCCAACAATCATCAAATCTTTCAAGTGTGTAATAATCGCCATCTTTGGCCTCTTTTAATTTATATGGGCCCGTCCCCACAGGGTTCTTGCCAAACCCGTCGGGGTTGGCTTCGACAGCCTTTTTGGGAACAATGCCGGCATAGGGGACCGCCAGTAAGTTTACAAACGCCGGGTTGGGAGATTTCAGGTTGATTCTGACCGTGCCGCCATCCACAATCTCCGTTCCCTGATAAACATCGCCGAAAAGCGCGCCCTTTTCATTTATTCTGTCCATAGTAAAGGCAACGTCTTCAGGCGTCATCGTAGAACCATCATGAAATTTAACATCGGGTCTAAGCTTAAGCTCCAACGTTTTTTCGCCCGTCCATTTATATTCCGTGGCGAGAGAGGGGACCACCTTCATCTCCTCGTCAAACGCCAGAAGCGAATCAAACATATTGTTGGTCAACGCACACGCGCGCTCTTGAATACCCTGATTGATATCCATCGTCGTAATATCATTGCCTTGGCAATAGACGATTTCGTCCTTCAGGGCGCCTCCGGCGACGCCGCCGTCATCGCTTTTGCCATTTGAAAGCGTAAAAAAGTAAATTACGCCGATTACAACCGCCACAGCCGCTATTATTCCTGTCTTCTTCATGGTTCTACCTCTCTTTGTTATAAGTTGGAATATAATTACTTACAAATATTTATTGCACAATACAAAATGCCCCGGCTCCACTTCCGTTTCAGCGAGTTCTTTGCAACCGCACTCGCTTGTCGCGTCAGGGCAGCGTTTGGCAAACCGGCAGCCGGCGCCGACGTTGATCGGGGAGCTCAGCTCTCCTTTGAGGACCGTCATGTCCCTGCGGAAATCAGGGTCTGGAATGGGAATCGCCGAAAGCAGCGCTTTGGTATACGGATGCCGGGGATTTTTAAACAAGGCCTCCGCGGTCCCTCTTTCCACGAATTGGCCAAGATACATCACGACGATATTGTCCGAAATATGTTTCACGACAGAAAGGTCGTGGGTGATGAACATGTAAGTTAATCCGAGTTCCGCCTGAAGATCCTGCATCAAATTTAATATCTGAGCCTGGATCGAAACGTCCAAAGCCGAGACCGGTTCGTCGCATACGATGAATTTGGGATTAAGAGACAGCGCTCTGGCAATCCCGATCCTTTGCCTTCTGCCGCCGTCAAGTTCATGCGGATAGGAATTCACAAAACGTTTAGCTAATCCGACCAGATCCATCAGTTCACAAACTCTGGCATCGATGGCGGCCCTGTCGCGCTTATGATAAAGCCCTTGAAGTAAAAGAGGCGCCTCTATCGACTGGGCGACGGTCATCCTTGGATTCAACGAGGAATATGGGTCCTGAAAGATGATCTGCATCTTTGTACGCAGCTTTTTCAGCTCCTGCTTGCCGCATCTAAGAATTTCTTCTCCTTCAAAGTAGATTTCGCCCGCGGTCGGCTTTATCAACTGCAATATACAGCGTCCCAGAGTGGACTTTCCACATCCGGACTCCCCTACCACGCCGAGGGTTTCTCCCGCCTTTATGTCAAAAGTCAAATTATCGACGGCGTGCAGCAAACCGTATGGGGTCTCAAAATATTTTGTCAGGCTGACGATTTTCAAAAGAGTATCCTTGCCGGGCATTTAAACGGCCTCCTGTCTTAGGATAACGCCTTACAAAGCGGTTTCAGGCAGCGGACCTTATGACCGCCGCCAACGGATTGGATCGCCGGGTGCGTATGCATACAGATATCGTCACAGTATTTACACCTTTCCGCAAATGCGCAGCCCTCGTGCTTAATCATGGGGTCCGGCATCAGGCCGTTTATCGGTTTTAAACGTTTAGTGTCCGTGTGTATGCTGGGAATCGCCTCCAACAGACCCTTTGTATATGGATGAGAGGTCCTTTTAAAAATATCGTGTACATCTCCCGATTCGACAATTTCCCCCGCATAAATAATCGCGACCTTCTCGCACATCTGCGCGACGATCCCCAAATCATGCGTGATGAGAACAGTCGCCGTATTAAATTTTTCCTTTAATCCCTTCATCAACGCGATAACCTGAGCTTGGATAGTAACGTCAAGCGCCGTGGTCGGCTCATCCGCCAGCAGAATTTTAGGGTTGCAGGCAAGCGCTATGGCGACCACGACCCTTTGCTTCATCCCTCCGGAGAACTGGTGCGGATAATCGTAAGCCCTGTTTTTTGTGATTCCTACCGTCTCCAACATTTCGAGAGACTTTTCCCACGCCTCATTTTCGGAGACCCTCTGGTGAGCCAAAATTACCTCCTGAATTTGCTTCCCTACGGTAAGGACCGGATTGAGCGCCGACATGGGATCTTGAAAAATCATGGAGATTTTGTTGCCTCTGACCGCGCGGATATCCTCCTCGCTTATTTTGGTAAGGTCTTGTCCTAAATATAGAATTTCGCCGTGTTCAATTTTCGCGGGAGGCGTTGGAAGCAGGCGCATTACGCTTTTGGCCAGCGTCGTTTTACCCGCGCCGGTTTCGCCGACCAGACCAAGGGTCTCCCCCTCGCCAAGCTCCAGATTTATATCGTTGAGGGCATAGACGAGCCCGTCTTCGGTGTGATACGTTACGCTCAATTCTTTGATTTCAAGGATACCGCTCATTTTATTATTCCTTTTCCTTATTTCATTTCTTCAGCTTTGGGTCCATTGCGTCTCTAAGGCCATCGCCCAGCAGGTTGAAGGCGATGACGGAGATAACGAGAAACATGCCGGGAAAGACTGAAATATGCCAAGCGTCGCGCATATATGTTTTAGCCGTCGTAAGTATCGCGCCCCATTCCGGATTTGGCGGCTGGACGCCCAGCCCCAGATAGGAGAGCCCCGCCACAAGCAGAATCGAGTTTCCAATTCCCAAAGTAAGCTGAACAAGGTTGGGAGAAAAGGCGTTCGGGAAGATATATTTTACCAGTATCTCTCTGTCATTCGCGCCGATCGCCCGCGCCGCCTCTATGTACTCGTTATCTTTTATCGTCATGACGGATGCTCTGGCAATACGTGAAAACCTCGCAATATTCGCCACCGACATGGCTACCAGCAGGTTCACCGTACTCGTCCCGAGAGCCGCGACTATCGCCATCGCGAGCAGCATTGAAGGAACCGCCAAAATCACATCCATCAGTCTCATGACGACGTTGTCGATCCGGCCGCCATAGTAACCCGCGATCATCCCAATGGGCATTCCCACACACATCGCCAGCAGAATGGCGCCAATGCCGATAAACAAAGAGTATTTCGTCCCCCACAGGATACGCAGGAACAGGTCTCTTCCGAATTCATCACAGCCAAAAATATGGCTGCCGCTCGGGGCCGCTAAACGCAAGGCAAGGTTTTGATTGATGACATAATTGTCATATATCGCGTCATTCGTTACAAAATCTATGATAATCGTGGAAAAGGCGATCATGAACAACAGAACTATAATCGCCAGACCGGCCACGGCCATTCTGTTTTTCATAAATTGGTTAACCGCCTGCTCAAAAGGAGTCCGCGCTTTACTAAGCCGCAGGCCGTTTGATTTTATTCCGAACAGCTTCTTCATACCATCAGCCCCTTTTCCAGGCGTTTTGATATTGTGATTTAATTCTGGGGTCAAGAACGGCATAAATTAAATCAACCAAAAGATTAACCAGAGTGAATAATATCGCCAATACGACGATGCTCCCCAAGACGGCGGGCGTATCTTTATATGAAATAGATTCAACAACGAACCTTCCGACCCCGGGCCAGGAGAAAATTGATTCCGTCAATACAGAGCCGCCAAGCAGAACGCCAAAATTCAGCCCGACTACCGTGACGATGGGAATGAGGGCGTTCTGCATCATATGACGCCAGACGACGATCTCCTCGCCTAATCCTTTTGCCCTCGCCGTATCGATGTAATCCTGCCTTTTGACATCCAAAACAGAGGCTCTGGTGGTCCTTGCGATAAGCGCGGCGTAGCCGCACCCTAACGTCAGCATCGGCAAGATCAGGCTGACCACAAAGTCATGAGCCCCCCTTCCCATTCCGGAAGCAGGGAACCATCCCAGATTGACGGAAAAAACGATGACAAGGATAAGCGCGAGCCAAAAAGTCGGCACCGCCGTAACGAATAGTGTCCCAAACATGATTATATCGTCCAACAGCGAATACTGCTTAATCGCGGAGAGAACGCCGACCGGGATGCCGATGATTACCGCAAATAAGATGCCGGACACCGCAAGGTAGATCGTATTGCACAGCCGGTCCGCGATAAGAGACGTTACGGGAAGCGAGTTGCGGTAAGACGTCCCCAGGTCGCCTCTTAACAGGTTGAAAAAGAATCGGCCATACTGTACGATAAACGGATCGTTCACCCCCAGTTTCGCCCTCAGCGCGTTCAAAGATTCAGGCGTGGCATTGCTGCCCAATATTATTTCCGCCGGATCTCCCGGAGCAAAATACATGATCGTGAAAACCAAGAAGGTCGCTCCTACCAACACGGGAATTGCCATTAAGATACGTTTTAATATATATTTATACAAAACTATTCCTCCCTGTTACCTCGTGAGCCAGGTATCCTGTCTTTTGTATAATTGAAGCTTTACATAAAATTTTTCAAGAAACGTATTGTATTTCCGCCGATAACTTTAGCGATATCTTCATCGGAATAATTATGCGAGATAAGCCATCTCGGTATGTTCCACCAAACTTCTGTCGGGTTTTCGCAGCCTTTAACATATTTGCCCGGAACAAATTTTTCACCGGCGTTATCTTCTCCGTATGCGTCCGCATTTTGGTTATGCAGGCCCACGTGGTCCCCATACATGGTATCTGGCCCAAATGTAACATGATCGATTCCGACCAAATCCTTTACGTATTCAAAATGCTCCATTACGGCGTCTATATCATGTTCCGGATGAGAGTGCGACATCGTCGTGTGCGGCGCGGCCTCTATTCCGAATAAACCGCCCTTATCGGCGCACGCCTTGATGACGTCGTCCGGCTTCATCCTTTTTGTACCCCATACGCCGCGGGCCCCCGCATGCCCGATAACGACCGGATACTTGCTCTCTCTTATCGCGTCCATGGTCGTGAGGTCTCCCGCGTGCGACAGATCTATAGGCATTCCAATGTCATTCATTCTGCGGACCGCGCCTTTTCCCAAAAAAGTCAACCCTCCGTCGCGCAGTTCGCCCAGTCCGCCGCCTAACATGTTTGATTCGCTGAAGACCAGTCCCATCATCCTGACCCCCAGTCCATATAACACGTCAAGCTTGTCGAGCTCGCCGCCAATGCAGGAGGCATGTTCCAACATCGGAAACCACGCCGTTTGGCCGGCTTGCTTGGCGCTGAATATATCTTCGACGGCGGCGGCGGGAACCAGCATTCCCGAGTGATAGGCATCGCATTTTCTCATCCCCAGCTCGCAGACCGTCTCCTCCCATGAGGCACCCTTCAGAACTTGATTCCCGATAACCGCGTCAAGAGGCGACTGTGCCAATCCCTCGTATCCGGTTGAAACTCTGCCCGCGGCGTAGTAATCATGAATCTCTTGCGGGTTTTCCGGCAGTATTCTTAAATGATCATGTAATGAAACCACAGGATTTTCGCTGACGATCTCGTTCAAACGCTCTTCCTGCGCTGAAGTCAGAGAAATGACGTATGGGTCGGCACGGTCTGCCTGTTTGGAAAGCCGGATCTTTTGATACTTCTCATCCGCCAGATAATCATAAGATTTGTATTTGCTGTCCCTCGACCTTGACGCTGCCATACTTATCCTCCTCAACCTTCTGCCTGTCTTGCTTTTATTAAACTATCGCTTTAACTGGGAAACATATAAAACCGTCAAAAAACGATATTACTCCCTGCCGCAGATGTCTTTTCATATAATCGTATGAGAAAGCTCGCGGTGATTATTTTGCGTCCATGAAACCTTAAGCAATTCTCCTCAGACACAAAAGCACCTCTTAGAAAACTTATACTCTACACAAGGTTAATATAAAAATTTCCTTTTGTTACGTCAAGTTAATTATTTATATGATAATATTAAGTAATACTTAATCATGGAGGCAGGGCCGTGAACATCAGAGAAGAGGAATATGTACTGGCGATATGGAAATACAGGAACATCAAATCGGCGGCGGACGAACTTCTCATCTCGCCTCCGGGGCTCAGTATGTTTTTAAGCGGGCTTGAAAAAAGGCTTGGCGTGAAGCTCTTTCACCGGGTAGGCAAACGCCTGTCGGCCACAGATATCGGGATGGAATATATTTCCCACGCGCAAAAAATCATGGAACAAAAACAGGAATTCGACGCTCAGCTCAGCGACTATAAAAACGAGGTCACCGGAACAATTTCCGTGGGGCTCCACCCGCGGCGCACCACTTACATAATCCCGCGCGCCGTCAAAATGCTGACGAATCGATATCCAAAAGTCAAGATAAAAATCTTTGAAGGCACCAGTCAAGAGCTTTTTAATAAAGTCCTCTCTGGCGAGCTGGATTTTTCTATCATTAACAGGGCGTGCAGCAACCCGGCGCTTGAGGCGCACGAACTCTACAGAGACCGGCTGGTCGCGGTTCTGTCTCCTGACCACCCGCTTGCGAAAACAGCCGTGGCTCTGCCGGGAGAGAAGCTCCCCTGGCTCGATCTCACGCTATTTGCTAACGAACGCTTTATACTCCAGCGTCCGGAACAGTCTTCGCGGATATACACGGAAGCGGCGCTGAAATATGCGGGGATCACGCCTGTCAACGTATTCATCATCGAAAACCTCGAGACAGCCTCACAGATGGCGGCGGAGTCGCTCGGCATCGCCTTCAACATGTACAACTTTACCAAGAACTTCGCCTATGATAAACCCGTTCGCTACTTTACCGTAGGCAACAGGGATTATCATATCCGCTATAACGTCGTCAAAAGAAAGGGCCGGCGTTTTCCCACCTTTACCAGATTCTTCATCGAAGCGCTGAAGAATGCCGTTACCGCTGATTGAGGTTGGAACGCTCTTTATAGGGCGCTGGTCTTTCATCGCCCGGCTGCGAGGGCGCCGGCTTCCGCTCCCCTTTATCTTCCGCCGCTCACCAGGCCCGCTCGTAAATCTCTCTCACCGCCGCCTCCGTCAGCTTGCGCGGGTTGTTGCCGATCAGGCGTTTTTCCTTCATTGCCGCGGGGGCCATCCACGCGCAGGCCTCGCGCGGAATGCCGAAGTCGCGCAGCCGCGTCTTGACGCCGCATTCCTCGCCAAGCGCGATCATCGCGTCAAGCGCCGCCGCCGCGGCCTTTTCCGGGCTCATGCCTGCCGTCCTTATTCCCATCGCCGCCGCGATCGGCACGAATTTCTCCGGGCAGCCCTCGAGATTATACTCCATCACCCAGCGCAGCATCGCCGTATTCGCTTCGCCGTGCGGCACGTGAAACTCGCCGCCGAGCGGATAGGCCATCGCGTGCACCCCGGCGGTACCGGACATCGCGAAGGCCATCCCCGCCGTCAGACTGCCGTAGGCCTGCGCGGTGCGCGCCGCGATGTTATGCGGTTCGCGCACGCAGGCGGCAAGATTCGGCACGATCTTTCTGATCGAGGCCAGAGCAAAGTCCTGCGTCAGCGGGTTCGTGCCCAGCGACAGGTAGGACTCGACGGCATGCACCAGCGCGTCCATCCCGGCGGCGGCCGTAATGTGCGGAGGCAGGTCCAGCGTCAGCAGCGGGTCTACAAGCGCGGCGTCGGCCACGATATTGCCGCTCGCGACGCCCTTTTTCATCTTATCCTCAGGGAAAGAAAAGACGGCGACCGCCGAGACCTCCGAGCCGCTGCCCGCCGTCGTCGGAATCATCACCGTCGGCAGGCCGCGCGCGGGCACCCTCTCCGAACCGACCATCTCCCCCACCTCTATCTCGGGATACTTCGCGAGCACCGCCGCCATCTTGGCAAAATCCATCGAACTGCCGCCGCCGAAGGCGATCAGGCAGTCCCCGCCAAAGGCGCGGATATCGGCCGCCGCTCTGTAAAGCAGCGCCGCGGGCGGCTCCGGTTCGACATCCCGCCAGTGCAGCGGCTCCATCCCGGCGGCCTTCGCCGCCGCAAGCAGCTTCGCAAGCTCCGCGCTTTCCGCCATGTGGCGGCCCGTTATGAAGACGGGGCGCTTCGCGCCGAGCGCCGCCGCCTTCGCCGCCGCCCGCGAGGAACAGCCCGCTTCAAAGATTACCTCGCGCGGCATCCTGAAGTTAAAGGGGCGCGCCATGATCTCTTCCATTTATATTATCCCCTATCTTCCGACGAGCGCCAGCACGCCGTCAACATCCCGCAGCACCGGCACCGTCGAACTGGCGTCGGTCTCGCCGCAGAAGAACAGGTCGTTGTCAAAGCCGAGCCCGGAGAGTATCTTGCCGTGCGTCGATTCCTGACAGACTGCCGTTATGTCGGGGCCGAAATGATGCCAGAGCGCCATCGCCGACATCGCGCCGTCGGTGAGTTCCATCTCCTCCGCGCCGTTTGAGGGGGCAAGCGCCAGCAGCTTCTCCACCAACATTCCGGCGCAGACCGTATCCTCAAGCGAGAACTCGCCGTTGCGCCCCGCGCAGACGATGCCGATATTCTGCCCCGAGCATACGGCATCCCAACAGACGGCCTCCGCGTTGCGCGCGCAGCCGGCGAGCACCCGGCCGCAGCCGTCGGCGGCGCGCATCAGCGCGCGCGTGCCGTTTGAAGTGGTGATGACGGCAAACTCCGGCGCGCCCGCGTTCAGCAGCTCCAGCGGCGAATTGCCGAAATCGAAGCCGGGCGCGGGCAGCCCGCCGCGCTCGCCCATGATCTTCCAGTCACCGCCGAGCCGCTCCTTCATCCGAAAGGCCTCATCCACCTCCGTGAGCGGCACGAGCACGCTTCCGCCCGCGTCAAAAAAAGTGGTGATCTGCGTGGTCGCGCGCAGCAAATCCACCACGATCCGCGCGTCATGTTCTTTGAGAACCTCGCAGGGAAGAAACGCAACGTCAAATATGTATTTCAACTGACCCATCCTCCGTCAATTTTATTGATAATATCAAGTGATCCATCCAATAAAAGATTATAATAGAAACACAAAAATAAGACAGAGGAGGGAACACTTTTATGAAAATGTTGATCGCAGTGGATTTCAGCCCCATCGGACGCGAGGCCGCCGAAGGCGGCTACCGTTACGCGCGGCAGCTGGGGGCCGACGTCACCTTTCTTCACATCGTCCCCGCGATAGCGTCGCCGCTCGAGGGCTACAACATGCACTTCTACATCACTCCGGAGGCCCGCAGCACCGAAGATAAAGTCCGGGCGGCGGCCGCTAAAGAGGTCAACCGGCTGGTGGAAGAAATCAAAAAGGAATACGGGGAGATGCCCGAGGGACAAAAATGCGACATCCGCGTGAATGTGGCGGACAATCCGGGAAGCGAGATCGTCCGCGTCGCCGACAGCGAACGCTACGACACCATCGTGATCGGGAACAAGGGCTACACGACCCTGGAACGCGTGATTCTCGGCAGCACCGCCCTTAAGGTCGTCAACCAGGCGAAGTGTTCCGTCTGGTTATACCGTCACACCTCGTAACCCGCCGGTAAATCGGCGTTTATACGCGCCGTCTGCGTCATGACTTTACCTTCGGAAATCCTCGCCGTATGCAGATACGGCTCCGGTATTCCAAAGGCAAAGTCATTTAGCATCCGGCACGTCTAAACGCCGA
>JAEXGR010000040.1 GCA_023450745.1 Synergistota bacterium | reverse complement strand
GCGCGTTTGGCGTTTTTATGGCGGTGAGGCAGGGATTTGAACCCTGGAGGGAGATTTATGTCCCCCTACCCGCTTAGCAGGCGAGCGCCTTCAGCCTAGCTCGGCCACCTCACCAACGAGAGATATTTTATTACGCATCCCCTATTTTGTCAACGCCTTCGGCTCGTCTTTTGTGTTAAAAAGTTATTTACAGTCTATTGTAATAATTGAACAATAGCCGCGGGGGAAAAAGTTAGAGTTTTTCTCCCTCCGTCTTCGCGACGACGGCCGAGACGCACATGTCTCCCGTGACGTTGACACAGGTCCTCGCCATGTCGAGCACCGCGTCTATCCCGGCGACGAGGGCCATTCCCTCGACCGGCAGCCCCGCGGAGACAAGGACCATCGAGAGCATGATCAGCCCCGCTCCCGGCACGCCGGCGGTGCCGATCGAAGCGAGCGTCGCTGTCACCAGTATCCCGAGCTGCGCGCCGACGCTGAGGTCGATGCCGAAAGCCTGGGCGACAAAGAGCGCGCAGATGCCCTCATAAATTGCCGTGCCGTCCATGTTGATAGTCGCGCCGAGGGGCAGGACGAAGGCGGAGACATCCTCGCTGACGCCGAGGTTTTTCTGCACGTTGTTCATCGAGATGGGGAGCACGCCGGCGCTTGTGCGCGTGACGAAGGCCGCGAGCATCGCCTCGCGCACGCCCCGGAGAAACCAAAAGGGGCTTTTGCGGACGACGCCGGCGATCAAGCTGGAATAGACGATGACGACTTGCAGGAGGCAGCCGAGATAGACCGCTAATATCACCTTTGCGAAGGGGGCGAGAACCGCGGGGCCGTATTTCGCCGCGGTGACGGCGATGAGCGCGAAGATGCCCAGCGGCGCGGTCTTCATGACGATCGCCGTGACTTTGAACATTACCTCGGCGAGCGAGGAGTTGAATTCAAGGAAAGCCCTGCCCTTTTCGCCGATGAGCGTCGCCGCGACGCCGAGGAAGAGCGCGAAGACGATGACCTGGAGCATCACGCCGTCCACGAGCGCTTTGAGCGGGTTGGCGGGGAAGATGTTGAGGATGACGCTGAAGATCGTCTCCGGTTCTTTGGCCGCCGCCTTAGCGCCCTCGATCGCCATGCCAACTCCGGGCTGGATGATATTGCCGAGTATCAGTCCGATAACGATTGCCACGACGGTGGTGCCCAGGTAGAGGGCGACCGTCTTGACGCCGATGCGCCCCAGCACCTTCGGGTCGCCTATCGAGGAGGCCCCCATGATCAGGCTCGAGAATACGAGCGGGACGATGAGCATCTTAAGCAGCGAGATGAAGATGCTTCCGATCAGCTGCAGCGCGGGGAGCACGACCTCGGCGATGAAGGGAGATTCCTTTGCCAGCGGGCCAATGACGAATCCCAGAATCAGGCCGATGATGAAACCCACGCCGATTTTTGCAATGAGAGACATTTTCTTTTTCTCCGGCATCATGTTCACTCCTTAAAAGAATAAGTATGATTTTGATATCACGAAAGAACGCTTTGCTACATGACTATTTTAGCATATTTATTGACGCCATGTTTATTAGCGTGCCTCGCAACAAACGCCGCAAAAGCGCTGGGGATGACGCAGTCAGGCGCGCGGGGGCTGAGGCGGCCTTTCATATCCTTGCTGAGGGAGCGATTTTTTATGCCGGCATATTTTCATAGAAAAAAAGCGCTGACTCTTTGATATAATTGTCATCATGGCTTCTTCCGAATCGACGCTTCCGGGCGGGATCAGAGAGCATACGCTATAAGAAAAGGTGAGTCCATGAGCTTTTTGCTTTTGTTTAAATCAATGCCGCTGCCGTTTCTCACGCTGCTTCTGCCTCTGGCGGGTGCGGGCTGTTACGGTCTGCTTCTTTTATATAACAGGTTTTTTGCCAGGTGGACGGGACGCGCCCTGCCTCTGCCGAAGATATGGTACAAGCTGCCCTTTCTTGTCTTGCTCGTCGCGGACACCGTGCTTTCCTGTTTGGTCTGGACCAATGTGAGCGGCTCCTACAGCCCCCTCTATGTCTTTACGAGCGGCGGCTGGTCCAACGTCCTTACCGGCGAATCGCTCCGAAACGCGCAGGCGGTGCTGCGGATAGACGCTTTCGGAGCGATCTCCGCGGCGCTCATGAGCTTTGTGGCGCTGACGGCGGGCATCCGGGCGCTTGCCGACCGGCAAAATGTGATAACGCCGCGCAAGGTGGTATTTTTTCTGCTCACGTGCGCCGGCATTCAAGGGATTTTCTACTTAAACAGCCTGGTGTTGCTTTTCCTGTTCATGCTGCTCACACAGTTGGGAGTGACGGGGCTTTACAGCAACTTTGCCACAAAGAAGAGGGAGGGCGGAAAATCGGCCTTCTATTATGTTTCGCGCGTCCTGCTGCTGGTGATGTTCCTTACGGGCGTGGTGATACTCAGGGGCAAGTACGGCACCGACAACATCAACATTCTCGCCTCGCTGGTCACGCCGGCGGCCGATACCCTTTGGGCTTTCATCTTCTTGGTGGTGCCGATGCTTTATATCTTTATCAAACCGTCGCCCTATCTTCCCGACGCCTCGAGAAACTGTTTCTTCGGGATTAGGACGCAGGCTTCGCTTTTTGTCGTTTTCCGCGTGATCTTCTCCCTATACGGGCCGATGCAGGGCTTGCAGAAGGTCCCCATGCTCTTTATCATGCTCGGCTTCGCGGCCGTGCTGCTTGCGCTGATTCTGTCCTGCGGCGCTAAGGACCCCGAACGATTCATGAACTCCATGATCTTTTATTTGAAAGGGATGATCCTGACCTCCATCGGGATTGCGATGGACGGCACCTTCAGCGCCGAACGCGCCGCTCTGTACGGGGTGAGCGCCGTCGAAGCGATGATATCGCTATGGCTGATCTTCCTCCCCATCTCCGCCGCGCTTGCGATCATCACGGTATTCTTGAAACAGAACTACGAGGGGCGCGAGCTCTGGCAGGAGGGAGCGCTGATGAAACGGATACCTTTTACCGTCTGCGCCCTCTTCGTCGTCATCGCGGTGCTTGCGGGACTGCCGCCATTCATCGGGTACAGCGGCAAGCAGCTGCTTTTTCGTTCGGCAAACTTCCTGAGTCCCTTCGTTCTCGCCGCGCTCTTCCTTTTCACGGTGACGATGCTGCTGACCGGACTGCGTTTTCTCATCGCGCTGGCGATCGGAAAAGTTTCGCAGAAGCGGGATTTCAATTTCAGCGGCGAGGTGACGATCGCCTTCCCGCTGTTTCTGCTGCTCGCGCTCTTCCTCACGACGACGGTGCTGCCCGGGGAGCTCTTTGAAGAGTCGGTGGCTCCTTCGGTGGAGTCGCTGATCAACCGCACCGCTCCCTCCATCCTGGCTTCCGCGGAGGCGGATAAATGATGATGGCCTTTAGAATTTCAACGGGATTTTTTATCTGGGACGTATACAAATGGCTGCTGGTCTTTCTCCTCTCGGCGCTGGTAGCCTGGCTTGTCGTCAGCGTCGCCGTGAGACGGCGCGGCGGGCGGCTTTTCCCGGAGCCGCGCCAAAGCGCGCAGAAGAGTTCCGCCGTTTTGCCGGTGGAGATATTCATCGCCGCTTTCAGCCGGCTCTTCATCGAACCGTGGGGAGAACTGCCCTCCTGCGGCATTTTCGGGATCGCCGCGCTGGTGATACTTTTTGTGACGGCGATATTTTTAGGGTGATTTTCCATGATTGATTTCTTTTCGATGATCTTCAAATACTTCAACGCCTGGCTGCTGATGGGCTTTGCGCTCGCCGCGGCGATAACGACGGAGAAGCTGTACTTGCGGCTGGCCTATTCCGCCCTGAAAAAACGGCGGGAAGGCGCCGCTGCGCCGACAGTCAGGAGCCTGCGCGCCATCTTCCGCCTGGAGATCGGGCTGCCCGAGAGCGCCGCCGTCAATATCGCCCTTTACTGCCCCTCTCTGGCGATCGCCTCGCTGATGACGGTATGCGCGAGCCTGCCCTTCTGCACCTTCATACCTATTATCGACAATGGCGCGGACCTAATCCAGCTGGTGCAGTTCATGCTGTTGTCGGAAGTTTTCGCGCTCATATCGCTCTATTCGCTGGGGACTGATACCGGCAACGAAATTGCCCGCGGTGAGATGCGCAATATGCTGCGGCTGCTTGCGCCGCTGATGGCCTGCTGCGCCTCGCTGGCCTCCTTCTTCACCAAGAACGGCCTCGACAGCGACCCGTTCAGCCTCAATTCATTTTCCATCGCGGGACACTTTGCCTCCATGTCCGGCTGGGGGATAGGCGGCATTCTGCTCTTTGTCTTTGTGATTTTGAGCCAGATTCCTCACCGGAGCATCGCGGCGGGAAGCGGCCTTTTCCGTCAGGGAGAATCGCCGGAATTTGAGGGCGCGCCGCGGGGAATGCTGCAGATATGGTCGACGTTCAGAGCCTTCATCGTGATATCGCTGGTCACTTACATCCTTTTTCCCGCCGATCTGATTACGACGCTGAGCGAGGGGCTGGGCATCTCGTGGCGCGGCCAGGCGCTCAACTTTGTCATCTTCTGGCTCGCGGTGGTATCCGCGCGGCTCTTTTTGGTGCCGGCATGCTGGATAGCCGTGGAATTTATTGAAAGCAAGATTCCCCAGCCCGTTCGGGGAAGTCTGATCCCGATTCTGACGGTGATCGCGATGACGCTGCTCTGGTATGAAGGGGTCCTGCTCTCGCAGGAGGCGGCGGCGTTCTGATGAAAGAGGCCCTGATAATTTCCACCGGCGGCACGATCGTCTCCGTAGATCACGGAGGCGGAGCGATGCCGGATTCTGAGGCGGCGCTGGGGATTCTTCGAAAGGCGGGGAAATTCTTCCAGGAAAATGGATATTCCTGCGGCGTGGACCTCATCTTCGGCGAAGCCGGCTGCGACAGCTCCGACATTTCTCCGGCAGAATGGCTGCGGCTGACGAAAAAAATAAACGAAGCGGCCGCGCGCGGCGTGAAAAAGGTCCTTGTGATCCATGGCACCGACACGATGGCCTATACCGCCGCCTGGCTTTCGCTGACGGCCGACCCCGGGACCGCCGTGGCGCTCACCGGCAGCCAGCGGACGCCCGAGGCTCCTGACTTCGACGGCGAGGCGAACCTCTGCGGCGCCGCCCGGCTTCTCTGTGCCCGGGAAAGCGGCGTCTTTATCCATTTTGACGGGAAGGACTACCGGGGGCCGTTCGTCCACAAAGAGGATGCCGAGGCGCTCTCCGCCTATGTCTCCACCGGAGACGGAACACTGCCGATGAATGAGCTCTGCCGCACCCTTGCCCCTGAAGAGGCGGACTGGCGCCGGGCTGCCGAAAATATGGAACTCGTCGTCCTGCATCCCGCGGCGCTGCCGCATTTTGCCTTCCGCCGGATACTCATCATCGCCGGATACGGCGCCGGAAACATGCCGCAGCGTCTGCGCCGGCAGCTGGCGGAGGCGTTTCCGGACGAAAGGCGGCGGCCGGCCGTCATCGCCGCGAGCTCGTGCGCCCGCGGCAAAAAGAACCCCGCCTTTTACGGCGGCGTCGGCATCGCGGAGCTCGCCAAAGAAAACTTTTCCGTTTTTAATCAGGGAAGCTATTCCCTTGAGTTCCTGATTGCATTATCATATCTTTCATTACTGGTCTCTCCGGAAGAGCCGGAGAATATTTTGCAATTATATCTGGAAAAATTTTAATAGATAATTGGAGGCGGCCTAATGGCTTCAGAAAACAAAAACCAGAATTTTATCGAAGAGATCATCACCAGGGACCTCGCAAACGGAACGGTCAAAGAGGTGATCACAAGATTTCCCCCGGAGCCCAACGGCTATCTCCACATCGGACATGCGAAATCCATCTGCCTTAACTTCGGCATGGCCGAACAGTTTGGCGGCCGGTGCAACCTGCGCTTTGACGACACGAACCCGGCGAAGGAGGATACGGAATATGTCGACGCGATCATGGCGGACGTCAAATGGCTCGGCTTTGAGTGGGCCGAGCTTCGTTATGCCTCCGACTATTTCGGGCAGTTTTACGAATGGGCTCTGGCCCTCATCCGGGCGGGCAAAGCCTACGTTGACGATCAGAACGCGGAAGAAATTCGCGCCAACCGCGGCACGCTGACAAAGCCCGGCGTCAACTCTCCCTATCGCGAGCGCGGCGTCGAGGAAAACCTTGACCTCTTCGCGCGGATGACGGCGGGCGAGTTTGAGGAGGGCAGCCACGTCCTGCGCGCGAAGATCGATATGGCGAGCAGCAACCTAAACCTGCGCGACCCCGTCATCTACCGCATCTTAAAACGCGAGCATCACCGCACGGGCGCTAAATGGTGCGTCTACCCGATGTACGACTTTGCCCACGGCTACGAGGACGCCATCGAGGGCGTCACCCATTCGATCTGCACCCTTGAATTTCAGGATCACCGGCCGCTCTACGACTGGTTCATCGCGAATGTCAACGTGCCGCATGTGCCGCACCAGTATGAATTCGCGCGCCTCAACCTTACCTATACGGTGATGAGCAAGCGCAAGCTGCTCGAACTGGTCTCGCTCGGCATCGTTGACGGCTGGGACGACCCGCGGATGCCCACCGTCTGCGGCTTCCGCCGCCGCGGCTACACCGCCGCCGCCATCCGCCGCTTCTGCCGCGAAATCGGCGTCGCGAAGGCCGACAGCATGGTGGAAGTAGAGCTTTTACAGCACTGCCTGCGCGAGGAGCTTAACAAAACGGCGCTTCGCGGCATGGCGGTACTCAAGCCGCTTAAGGTGGTACTTGAAAACTGGCCCGAGGGCTTTGTCGACGAGCTTCCCGCCGAAAATAACCCCGAGGATGCCGGGGCCGGCAGCCGGACGGTGAAGATCGGCAGAGAGCTTTACATCGAGCGCGACGATTTCATGGAAGAGCCTGTAAAAGGCTTCTTCCGCCTGTCGCCTGGCAAAGAGGTGCGCCTCAAGCACGCCTACATTATTAAATGCAACGAAGTGATAAAGGACGCCGGCGGCAACGTAACGGAGCTGCGCTGCGCGGTCGATATGGATAGCCGCGGCGGCGACGCTCCCGACGGGCGCAAGATAAAGGGCACCCTTCACTGGGTGTGGGCCGGCGACGCCGTCAAGGCGAAGATCAACCTCTATGGGCATCTCTTCACCCTCCGTAACATGAACGATATGGAAGAGGGCAAAGACTACAAAGACTATCTCGACCCGCAGTCGCTCGTCGTCATGGAAGAGGCGCTCGTCGAACCGGCGCTTGCGCAGGCCGCGCCGCTCGACAAGTTTCAATTCCTGCGTCACGGCTACTTCTGCGCTGACACGGCCACCACGCCGGAAAGGCCGGTCTTCAACCTCACGGTGTCGCTGAAAGACTCGTGGGGCAAGGAGCAAAAGAAGCGATAATATTAACCTCGCGGTTAAAGAGTAAAGATAAAGAGGGGAGGTCCCACGGGGCCTCCCCTCTTTATCCTCAAGAAAACGCCGAAATGCCCGCGAGACCATCTTTGCGCGGCCGGGGCCTTGCAACGGATGAAAACCTCCATCTCGAGCGGTTTTTTCGGCCCTTCGGGGGAGTTTTCTTAGCGTACGGTGAGCGCCCCGCCTATTTGCCGAGGCCGCGCAGGTCAAGTTTTTCGGAGAGCAGCTCGAGCGCCTTGATCCCCGCGACAGAATTGCCCTTGGCGTTCAAGGCCGGTGAAAATACGCCGATGCCCATCCGGCCGGGGACGGCGACGAGGATGCCGCCGGAGACGCCGCTCTTCCCGGGGAGGCCGACGCGCACCGCGAACTCTCCCGATTCGTTGTAAAGACCGCAGGTGCTCATGAGGCCGAGCAGGGTGAAGACGGTTTCCTGCTCAAGGATTTTGTCCCCCGATACGACCGCTCTGCCGCCGGAGGCGATCATGGCGCCGATCCGCGCGAGGTCGCCGCTTGTGCAGCGCAGGCTGCAAAGGGTGAAATAAAAATCAAGGATCGCCTCGACGTCTCCATGCAGCAACCCCATGCTCTTCATAAAAAAGGCGAGCGCGCGGTTGCGGTCGGCGCTGCGTTTTTCCGAGAAAAATACCCGCTCGTCAAAACCGTTTCTCCGCCCCGTGACGCTCTCCATAAAGGAGACGAGCCTTTCGACGGATTCCTCTTTGTATGCCTTGTAAATGAGCGAGCAGACGGCGATCGCTCCCGCGTTCATGAAAGGATTAGAGGGTTTCGAGGCGGTCATCTCGATACGCATGAGAGAGTTGAAAGAATCGGCGCTCGCCTCCATGCCGACGTGGCGGAAGACGTTCTCCCGTCCGAAATTTTCGATCGCGAAAGAAAGGGCTAAGATCTTCGAGATCGACTGCATGGTAAAGAACTGCCCGCTGTCGCCGGTCTCGGCGATCGGCGCCCCGACAGGCTGGCAGCTGAGCGAAAAGAGCTCCGGCGACATAAGGGATAGCTCCGGTATATAGTCCGCCACCTTCCCGTCCGCGGTCATGACGCGGGCGATATTTCCAATGTCGTTCAGAAGCTGTTCGCACAAATTGTACTGATTATCCATGATTTTGTCTCCTTAACGATTTTATCGCATGTTTCAAATTTTATTTTTGCGGCGCTGTGTGCGGATGTTGGCTGTGACAGCTGACAACAAACTTACGCAAGAGGTCGTCGCCCGCACCGGTATCAAACCCATCGTACCCGATAATATTCCACATACATTACTGTAAAAGACATTTCCATCACCATTGTAGCAAATGCAGCCCGCGCAGTATAGCGTCCGCTGAACAGCGGATCGAGCTGCCGTGGCTGCATAGCTATGCCTGTAATTTTCTGCAAAAACTTCAATCCATTAAAAATCCAAATGGAAACATTAAAAAAGCGCGCTGTATTCTTTTTAATATTCAAGCTATTCTTTAACTGTAAATTTCAAAAGATATGCAATCCTTAAATTTTTTGAAATTTGCGCATAACGACCTGTTTTTGAAAATCATAGGTAATGGCTGAATGAAATCACCGCAATATTTGAGTTGTTCAGAGCCCCTGTTCAACTTGCTGTTGTCCTGTTGTCCGAAAAAGGAAGGAGGGGATGGTCGGTAAACGGCACCAAGTATGGCTGGTTATATTTTTAGATTTTATTTCCTGATGCCCAGAAACTGTATGTATTTAGAAAATTGAGAATACGTTTAATTGTGCTTACGCTAAGAGGGTGATAGTTGTGATTTATGTCGATGATACAACAATAAGACAATGGCTTGAAAAGCGGGCGAAGGATGAAGCGGACGCGGTTTTCTGCATTTACGAAGACACGCCCATCACATATGGCGAAGTAGAAGAAAAGGCCAACCGCCTGGCCAACGGTTTTCTTAAGCTCGGTTTTCACCGCGGTGATCGCATAGCGATAATGATCCCCAATCATCCAGACTTTTTCTTTATGGTATTTGCCTGTGCAAAGGTTGGTTTGACGTACATTCCCCTTAATACCAATCTTAAGGGGGCCAATCTGGATTTGCTGCTGCAGCTTTCGGACCCTCGCGCTTTGCTCGTCGACGAGAGCTTTGCAGACATTATGGCAGAGAGTCTGTTACGAGGCGGCCTAAATAATATTGAGTATATCTTCACACGTGGCCGCGCTGATTTTACCACAACAGGTATTGCCAACCAGATCCCCTTTTCTTCAGTAGACGAAGGCGCTGAATCTACTCCGCCGACTATTCCCGGTGCAGGCCCGGAGGATGTGCTGGCAATCTCCTACACCTCAGGAACCACTGGCGTACCCAAAGGGGTTTTGCTGACAGACAGAATGTTGCGCGCATGCGCCAAAGGCGCGGCGATAGCCAATGAGGCGGGGCCCGGCGAAGTGATGTTGATGTGGGAGTCTTTCTGCCATATTGGCGGGGTGCAGATGATTTGCGTATGCTTGATATATCGCTCAATCATGGCTCTGTTGCCCCGTTTCAGCGCATCACGTTTTTGGGATCAGGCTCGCCACTACAAAGCCACGCGGGTGCACTACCTGGGCAGCGTTCTGCCGATCTTATTAAAACAGCCTCCCAGGGCCGACGATAGAGACCACTCGGTGAAAATCGCATGGGGTGCCGGTGCCGCCCGTCAGATTTGGAAAGAATTTGAGGACCGTTTTGGCGTGCAGATTCATGAGGCTTACGGTATGACAGAATGTTCCAGTCTAACTACTGTTTGTCTTGATGGCAAGATAGGCTCCATTGGTAAGCCTTTGCCTTATTTTGAAGTACGGATTATAGGGGACGACGGTAAGGTTGCGTTGCCGGGAGAACTTGGAGAAATTCAGGTCAGAGGTAAACAACCCGGCCTTATCCTTAAAGGGTATTTCAGAAACCCTGAAGCGACCCAAAAAAGCCTCCTCTCCGATGGTTGGTTTGCCACGGGAGACTTGGCTTATATGGACGAAGAGGGCTACATCTTCTTTAAGGGCAGATCAAAAGACAGCCTTCGCGTCAATGGGGAGAATGTTTCCGCATGGGAAGTTGAACGAATTATCAATGAGTATCCCGATATCGAAGAGTGCGCGGTGATCGGCGTTTCCGGAGAGTTGGGCGGAGATGATATAAAGGTATTTATCAAATGCGCGCCTGGGCGGGGCAAACCTGACCCCTCTGATATTGCCAAATGGTGCGAACCCAGAATGGCTAAATATCAAATACCCCGTTACTACACATTTATTGACGAATTTGAAAAAACCGAAAGCCAGCGGACAAAGAAAAATGGCCTTTCACGTTCTACCGACGATAGCTGGGATCGGAACGCGAAGTGAATGATTTTTGTCCGTTACTTTATATCAGCATAACATCTTGAGGAGGTAATATTATGAGTTCAGTAATTATTTATGAGAAGAAAGGCAAGATCGCTTATATTACGATCAATCGTCCAGAAGTCTACAATGCTCTCAATAATGAGACAAAACATGAATTATTTTTAGCAATTAAGGATTATTCTAAGGATGATTCTTTACGCTGTGCAGTTGTAACGGGCGCCGGTAAAGACGCTTTTTGCGCCGGGCAGGACTTCAACGAGAGCCATGATATCGCGCCTGACAAGGCAAAAGAATGGATTGATTCGTTCCAGCCGTTCTATGACGAAATCAGGGGGCTTGAAAAGCCGATAATCTGTGTGGTAAATGGCGTGTGCGCCGGTTCCGGTTTTCAGCTTCCCCTACTTTGCGACATTCGCCTTGCAACTCCGAACGCCCGCTTTGGCATGACGGAGATTGACGCCGGATTCCCCACGATCACGGGCAGCAGCCTTTTGTGGACAAACCTCGGAAAAAGCCTCACGGTAGATTTGTCCTTGACAGGGCGTCTGATGAGCGCCGACGAAGCGCTGCAGCACGGCTTAGTCTCCAAAATCGTTCCTTGGGAAAAGTTGGACGAGGAAGTCGCGGCATATTGCGAAATGCTTTGTTCAAAGCCGCCGACAGCGATTCGTACAATGAAAAAATGGTTTAATATGATTGAAGAGCCGCAGTATCGCGCAAGCTTCTATTATGCGGCTGAGGCTCATTTCCGCGGCTACGCATCCGGTGAACCAAAAATATGGCAGGAACGCTTTATGGCCAAACATAAGGCGAAAAAAGAAGCAAAAAACCAAGCGTAAGATCAGGGTTTTTATAAAGTTTTAGTCCCAGACGGCGACGCCTGCCGTAGGTTGCCATTTGTTTTTTCGCAAAGCGGCTGTCATTGCCCCGTAGCGAAGACAGCCGCTTTTGTAGAAACTAACTCCAGTCAAAAATGACTCTTGCCGTAAAGAGGGGACCGTGGCCTTAATGAGCAAGCCCTTGGATGGTATTTTAGTAGTTGATTTTACGATATATTTTGCGGGGCCGTCCGCCGGAAAAATTCTGTCCGATTGGGGGGCTGAAGTCATCAAAGTGGAACCATTAGAAGGCGAACCGGGGCGACGTGCCGGTTCGGTCATGGGATTGAGGACGGATGAAGGTTCCAACCCGTATTGGGAGTTGTTAAACGGGGGGAAGCGCACAATATCCATAGATATGAAAACGCCGGAAGGACAGACGATCATGAGCCGCCTGCTTGCACGTGCAAATATTTTTATTTCAAATTGCCGGTTGCAGGCTCTTAATCGATTGGGGTTGGATTACGAAACAATGTCAGCCAAACATCCTCACATAATATGGGGGCACCTATGCGGATACGGGCACCACGGAAGCGAGTCCGCCAAGCCTGGTTTTGACGCATCGGCGTTTTGGTCTCGTTCCGGAGCGCTTTTGGATGTCGCGGACAAAGAGGGTAAACCCTTAACTAATCCCTTTGCGATGGGGGATATCGCCACCGGCTGTTCGCTTGCGGGGGGCGTTGCCGCCTGCCTTTATAAACAGGCGGTGTCAGGCAGGGGGGAAAAGGTTGTGACATCGCTGTACGGTACCGGCATTTGGCACGCCGCTTGTTTAGTCCAGTCGACTTGGCACGGAGACGAGTGGCCTAAAAGCCGCCGCCAGCCGTTCAGCCCGTTGTGTAACTCGTTTTATTGCAAGGATGACGTGTGGCTGTATATTTCTATCATGGAATATAAACGTTATTTTGCCACTTTTTGCCGCGTTGTAGACAGGCCGGATTTGATAACCGACGTACGTTTTAACAATGAACCGGCGCTTCGTGAGCATTGTGCAGATTTTACGAAAATATTGGATACAGCCTTTATAAAAAGAGATTATGCGGAATGGGACCGTTTGTTGACGGAGGCTGACATTGTCCATGACCGTATCGGCCATTTCAAGGATGTCGCAAATGATCCGCAGGCTTGGGCGAACAATTATATTTATTTAGCGCATGACAGGGAGGGCGCGGATGAATTAATTCCGGCGACCCCCGTACAATTCGGAAAGTGGCGCGCAGAACATCATGCCGCCCCATTGCTGGGCGAAAATACTGATGAAATAATGGCTGAGCTGGGCTATTGCCAAGATGACATTCTGCGCTTCAGGCGGGGTAATGTGATACGTTAACTGTGGCCGTTAGCGACAAAATTTTCTACATAAAAGGGGAATTATTCATTTGTCTATACCTGTTTTCTCTTTTATTTTTTCCACCGCCGCTTTCGCACATTCTATAAAAGACTTTGTGGCCGGAGAAGCGTCTGCCAACTGAGGCATAGCCATTCCCAAGGTGCGATAGCAAGGGGGCGAAAGCTTTCTTAAGACGACGCCGTCTTTTTCATTTTCGGCTATTAGCCCCGGTACCAGGCAAACGCCCAGGTTTTGCCGCGCCATGCTTATGAGTGAATAATCGAAATTAGTGGTATAGACGACTCTTGGGGTTATCTGGGACAGAATTTTTTCCACGTCCAAATCGCGGCCTGTGGGGGCGACAAAATGCAGAATAGGAGCGTTGTCCAGCATTTCAATTGGCAGCGGGTCATATTCTGCCAACTGATTTTCCGGTGACATCGCTGCGTAAATCGGATCTTGAAGCAGTTCAATAAAATCGTAGCTGTGATAATCCTGACGACTTAGAAAAGCAACGTCGATAGTGCGCTCGTCAAGGCATTTTTCCATGTCGCTGCAATTGCCTTTCATTAACGATATATCTATATTCGGATGTTGTTGGAGAAATTCTTTTAAAATTTCCGGCAGATAAAACAGGGTCACGCTCGTATAGCTTCCTATACGAATACTGCCCTGCGCCAGGCCTTTAATCTGCATTATTTTATTATTCATTTGGTGGTTGAGGTCAACCAGATCTTTAAAAAACGAAACCAGCTGTTCTCCTTCTAATGTCAGTGATACGCCTGCGTGACAACGTTTTAACAGGCGAAAACCGATCTCGTTTTCTATTCCATTTATAATGTGAGTAATTCCTGATTGAGTATAACCTAAGGATTCCGCCGCCTTTGTCAAATTTTTGTACTCTAAAACTTTTAAAAATACCTGCAGCTTATTGATATCCATAGAAATCCCCCGATTTATAAAAATCCTATCCTTATTTTATACAGAAATTTATTAAATATCCATGAAAGAACGTAATAGATATATTAACAAATATAATTATCATTTTGGGGGGTGGCGTGATAGTATTTTGTTCATATAATTCAGCCATATTAATGAAATGAATGTGCATATTTTCAACTTAATTGAATTCCACGAATTATTGTGTTAATGCCTGTGATTTCAGAGTTCGCACGGTGAAGGGGCTCGCCAGTACGAACTACACGAAAACAGTTCTCGCACCACGGGAGTTGTGCAGCTGGTTTTTGCACCGCATATTTCAGAAATTCAAAAAAGGAGAATCTTAAAATGACTGAAAATAGAACATTCCGTAAACCTACGTTGGCTGAATCTATCATTGTTGCGTTGGCTCTTTTTCTCCCGATCACTATAGGAAATATAATTTTCGGTTATAACATTATTTTGATGTTGGTAGTTGCCGGGGCGCTGGCAGCGCTAATGGCCATGCGTCTTGGCTGGGGATGGAAGGAAATCGAAACCTCCATCATAAAGCACTTAGACGGCGCGATGCCATGTGTATTCATTTTGTTTATGATCGGCGTTGTCGTGGCATCTTTCATCTTTGCCGGTTCAATTCCGATGCTTATCTACTATGGAATGCACATGATAAATCCGAAGTTGTTGATACTCTGTTCTCTGTTGATCTGCTCCGTACTATCCATAGCTACCGGGTCCTCCTGGACTTCCGCAGGAACGGCGGGCGTCGCTCTTATGGGCATCGCCATGGGGCTCGAAGTCCCTCTTCCTCCTGTTCTTGGCGCCATCGTTGCCGGCGCGGTCATCGGCGACAAGTTATCCCCCCTTTCGGATACTACAAACCTTGCCGCGATGGCTACCGGTGTTTACCTATATGACCATATTAGAAGTATGCTGTGGACGACTATCCCCGCTTTTATAATCGCGGCAATCATCTACACGGCCTATGGTGTAACGAGCATTACCGGAAATTCCCTTCAGTCTGAAAGCGTTACGACGATGCTGACACAGATGGATCAGATATATAACTGGAATATACTTCTGATGCTTCCATTTGTTATTATGATCGGCGGAGCCCTCTTGAAATACCCAGCGGTTCCCTGTATGTTCGGAGCATCGCTGGTTGCCATAGCGTTGGGAGTTTTTATACAGGGCTTCAGTTTTGCCGATGGCGTCAATTGCCTGATGTCGGGTTTCAAGGCAAGCATGGCCGCGGCCTCCGGGGTGAATGTGGAAACCCTTTCGCCCGCGGTATTAAAGCTTCTCCATCGCGGCGGCCTGAATAGTATGTTCTTTACAATTTGCATTGTAATCAGCGCATACACCTATACGGGGGTTGCTCAAGGCGCGGGCTATTTTGACGTATTGCTGGAACATCTAGTCGGCAAAAAAACCTCGCAGGGCATGACCGTTCTTATTGCGGTTCTTTCCGGTATCTTCCTGACGATCTTCGGGGGTATCAGTTACATTCCCATTATCATGCTCGGTACGCTGTTTAAAAAGCCGTTCTTGCGTCACAATCTTGATCTCAGCAATTTATCGCGTACCTGCGAGGATACCGGCACGATGTTCATTGCCTGTGTTCCTTGGGCGTCATCCGGCGTTTATTACCACGGCGTTTTCGGTGTGAGCGTGCTAACTTTTGCTCCCTGGATCATAATTTCTTTTATCTGCCCGGTTCTTGCCGTTATTTACGGCTATACAGGTTTCGGAATGAAAAAGATATCGCCGGAGGAGGCTCAGCGCCAGCTGGCAGCGCTTGACGCCGAAGATTCTATCGTTGCATAGGCGGTCTTGGCGTCGCGGGTTCTCTCCTTATGAGGTTTAGTTTGAGCGGTAATTGCGTCAACGCATAAATATCAACGACTATTTTTTCGTCCCCGCTTTTGCAGCGAGGGACGTTTTTTTGTCTGCAAGGAAGCCTTGGCGCAAGGGGGCCCTTTTTATTTATCTCGTCTCGGAAAGCGGGCAGGGCGCGGATTCATACTTTCATTCGCGCCCTTGCCGCGTTTTATGCGTTTACGCCAGTCCGTAAAATTCCAGCCGCCTTTTTGTTTCCTCTTTGCCTAGCTGGCTTGCCACCTCGAAGACGCCGGGGCTGACTTTGCGGCCCGTGAGAGCCCAGCGCATCGGCGTCGCCGATTCCTTCATCGAGCTTTCGTTAGCGGTGAAGACTTCCTGCGCCTTTTCATGGAGGTGTTCGGGCGCGCCGTCGCCCCACGCGCCGAGGAATTCGCCGTAGATCTTTTTCAGCTTCGGGCGCAGCTCTTCCTTGATGTCGCCGCCGTCGTAGCGCTCCTGTACTTTAGCGAAATCAAGGAAGTAGTCGCTGTATTCGGCGACCTGGATCGTCGTCTGGCCGCGGCCGCCCATCGTCTTCAGCGAGGCGGCGAGATAATCGTCGCTGAATTTTTCCACCGGCAGTCCCATCTGTACCCAGAAGGGGCGGATCACCGCAAGCAGCTTTTCCGGCGCCATGCGCTTCATCTGCTCCTGGTTTATGTGGTTGAGCTTGTCGATGTCGAGCACCGCAGGTTTTCTCGTAACGTTTTTGATGTCGAAGAGTTCCACCGCCTCTTCGCGCGAAAAGACTTCCGCGCCGTTTCTCGGCGACCAGCCGAGCAGCGCGAGAAAGTTGAAGACGCCGTCGGGGAGATAGCCCAGATCGTTGTATTCAAAGACGGAGGTCGCCCCCTGGCGTTTCGAGAGTTTCTTCTTGTCTTTGCCGAGAATCATCGGAAGGTGCGCGAAGCGCGGGGGCTCAAAGCCGAGGGCGTCGTAAATGAGAAGCTGCTTCGGCGTGTTGATGACGTGGTCTTCGCCGCGGACGACCATATTGATCCCCATCGTGTAGTCGTCGATGACGACGGCATAGTTGTAGGTGGGCATGCCGTCGCGTTTCATAATGACGACGTCCTTTATCGTGCCGTCCTGATTGACGGAGACGTTTTCACTCTCGACGTCGATGTCGCCGTAGACCTCGTCGTGGAAGTGGACGTGGCGGCCGGGCTGCACTTTGAAAAACACCGCGCCGTCCTTCTCGTAGGCTTTGCCCTCGTCGAGCAGCTGCCGGGCGTATTTTTGATAGAGGTGCATACGCTCGGACTGGCGGTAGGGGCCGAAATCGCCGCCTATGTCGGGGCCTTCGTCCCAATCGAGCCCCATCCAGCGCATACCGTCGAGGATGCTCCGCTCGTATTCTTTGGTGGAGCGCTCCATGTCGGTGTCTTCGATGCGGAGCACAAAGCTGCCCCCCGTGCGGCGCGCGAGCAGCCAGTTGAAGAGCGCTGTATGCGCTCCGCCGATGTGCAGCGATCCCGTCGGGCTCGGCGCGAATCTTACTCTTACCTTATCGGTCATTTATTCTTTCCTCCCCAAAATTTTTGCATATTATGTGTGGCGGCCACAAGGGCGATTCCTTTAAAATGATCTTTGGAGTATTATAGACGAACCGCGTTGGCGGCGCATAGACTTACTGCCACGAATGAATATTATATCCTAAAGACAGCGGGGATGGGTTATATGAAAAAACAAATGTTGCTGATAGACGGACATGGGCTTGCGTTTCGGGGCTATTACGCTCTGCCGGAGAACCTCGCGGCGGCGGACGGAACGCCAACGAACGCCATCCTCGGGTTTGTGAATATGCTGATGAAGGCGCTGGAGGAGTGGCCCTCCGAGGGAGTGGGGATCTTCTTTGACGTCAAAGGGCCCACCAAACGCCACGAGCTGTTTGAAAACTATAAGGAGGGGCGCAGGCCGACGCCGGAATCCTTCAAGGCGCAGCTGCCGCTGATCGTCGAGCTGTGCCGCCTGATGGGGCTGCCGGTGTTTATGCGCGAGGGCGTGGAGGCTGACGATTGTATCGTTTCGACGGCCGCGGCCGGCGCGCGCGGCGGCTGGGGCGTGAGGATCCTCTCCGCCGACAAGGATCTTTTTCAGGCGATAAACGGCGACGTAGAGGTTATCCGCCCCTCGCGCGGCGTGACGGATTTCAATCTCTACGACGAAGAAAATTTTAAGGAAAAGTACGGTTTCGCCCCGCCGCTGATGGCCGATTATCTCGCCCTCGTGGGAGACGCGGTGGATAACATCCCCGGCGTTCCCGGCATCGGCGACAAGACGGCGAAGGAGCTTGTCGGCAAGTACGGGACGTTGGAGGGAATTTATGAAAACCTTGACGAGGTCTCCAAGGCGCGCCGTAATAAGCTCGAAGAACACCGGAAGCTTGCCTTTCGCAGCCGTGAACTGATCGTTCCCCAGCCGACGGAGCCAGTTTCCTTCGGCGAGCTTGAAATAAAAGACCCCTCGATAGAAAAGCTGTCGGAGCTCTGCCGCCGGCTGGGGCTTAAAAAGCTGCTCGAACGCTTTACCGGCGGCGCGGCGCCGGCCGCGGAGGAAGAGCCGCAGAGCCGCCTCAACCGGGAGATAAAATCAACGGATGTCTCCCTTGACGAGCTGCTTGCCGCGGACGAGCTCGCGCTTGCGCCGGCGGCAATCGTGTGCGGCGGCTTCGCCATTGCGGACCGCGGCGGCAGGGTCGCCAACTTAGACCTCACTTTGCCGGAGGAACGCGAAAAATTCCGCCGCTGGACGGAGCGCGGGACGCTTACGCTCTACGGCTGCCGGACGCTGGCTTCCCTCTATCCGGAGCTGCCGCTGCCGCCTTTTGAGAGGATACATGACCTGGAGATCGCCAATTACCTGCTCCATCCCGACCGCGGCGGAGTAAAAGGCATCGCCCGCGCGATCGGCGGCCCGCTGCCCGTAGACCGCGAATTGGCTTTGCGGCTCTTTGACCTCTACGCCGCCTTTGAGCCTGATTTACAAAAATACGGCCTTGAGAAAGTCATGCTGGGGATAGACCTGCCGCTCTCCAAGACGCTGGCGAAGATGTGCCGCACGGGAATACACGCCGACGCCGGGATGCTCGCCGCCGTCGAAAAAGAGCTCTCCCAAAACATCGCGGCGGCTGAGGATGATATCGAGAGTTACGTGGGAGAGAAGATAAACCTGTCTTCGCCTAAACAGGTGGGGCAGCTTCTCTTTGAGAGGCTGATGCTGCCGCCGATCAAGAAGAACCAGAGCGGCTATTCGACGGACGCCTACGTGCTTGACGAGCTTTCCAAACTGCCGGAGCCGCTCTGCGTCGTGCCGCGGAAGATCATCAGTTACCGTGAAGAATCTAAAGTACAGACGGGGTTTGTGCAGCCCTTTCTGAAGCTGAGCCGCGAGGGCGGCGGCATCATCCATTCGACCTTCGACCACCTCGCCACCGGCACGGGGCGTCTTGCGAGCAAAGACCCCAACGTTCAGAACATGCCGGTCTTCGGCGACTGGGCGGACCGCTTCCGCGCCTGCTTCACGCCGCGCGGCGGCGATGCGGTCTTTGTCGCGGCGGACTATTCGCAGATCGAGCTGCGCGTCCTCGCCGACCTGACGGGCGAGGAAAAGCTGATACAGGCTTTCCGTGACGGGCACGACATCCATCTTGAGACGGCTTCCTGGGTCTTTGGGCTGCCGTCGGAGGATATCACCTCCGAACAGCGCCGTTTCGCAAAGGTGGTAAATTTCGGCCTCATCTATGGTATGAGCGCCTTCGGCCTGGCGCAGCGGCTGGGAGTTCCGCGCAACGTGGCCGCTCAGATGGTGGATAAATATTTCAGCGTGCTGCCCAAAGTACAGAAATATATGAGCGAGAGCGTCGCGGAGGCTAAAGAGCGGGGCTTTACCCGTTCGCACTTCGGGCGGATACGCCCGCTCTCGGAGGTTAGCACGATCGAAGGGCGAGGCAACAACCCCATCAACCGCGTCGCGGTGAACACGCCGCTCCAGAGCACGGCGGCCGATATCGCCAAGGTCGCCCTCTTCCGCTTCGACAACGCGCTCGAAAAAGAATTCCCCGAGGCGAAGACGGTGCTTCAGATTCACGACTCCATCGTCTGCGAATGCCGCCGGGACGAGGCCTGCGCGGTGGAGAAGCTGCTTGTAGAGACGATGGAGGCCGTCGATATCCTTAAGGTGCCGCTCAAGGCGGAGCCGAAACGGGGCCTTTCCCTGAAAGAGGTATAGGATAAAACAGATCACCAATCTTTATATAAAGTTTTAAAAGAAAAGAGGTCTTTGATTTATGCAGAATTTCACCTATTACGCGCCGACGAAGGTCGTCTTTGGAAAAGGCGTGGAAAAAGAGACGGGAACGCTGATTCGCGAGCAGGGAGGCCGGAAGGCGCTGGTCGTCTACGGCGGCGGCAGCGCCAAACGCAGCGGGCTGCTCGGCCGTATCGCCGCCTCGCTCGACGAGGCGGGCGTAACGCGCCTCGAGCTTGCGGGCGTCGTCCCGAACCCGCGTCTTTCGAAGGTCCGCGAGGGGATAGAGCTCTGCCGCCGCGAAGGCGTGGACTTTTTGCTCTCCGTGGGCGGCGGCAGCGTCATCGATACCGCGAAGGCGATCGGCTACGGCGTTCCGTACGAGGGCGACGTCTGGGACTTTTATACGGGCAAGGCGGCCGCGAAAGCGTGTCTGCCGATGGGCTGCGTGCTGACGATCGCCGCCGCGGGAAGTGAAATGAGCAACTCCAGCGTCATCACGAACGAGAATGGCGGGCTCAAGCGCGGATACCGGAACGACCTGTCGCGCCAGCGCTTCGCGGTGCTGAACCCCGAACTGACCTACACGCTGCCGCCCTATCAGACGGCAAACGGCGCGGTCGATATCATGATGCACACGATGGAGCGTTACTTTACCACGGAAAAAGATCTCACCCTCACCGACGCGCTCGCCGAAGGGCTGATACGCACGGTGATAAAGTGCGCATATACGCTGCGCGAAGACCCCGCGGATTATGCCGCCCGCGCCAATATGATGTGGGCCTCCAGCCTCTCGCATAACGGACTGACGGGCTGCGGCTCGGTGGAGGACTGGGCCGCCCATCAGATCGAACACGAGCTCAGCGGCATGTTCGACTGTTCGCACGGCGCGGGGCTTGCGGCGATCTGGGCCTCGTGGGCCCGCTACGTGATGGACGCCGGCTGCGCGCGCTTCGCTCAGTTTGCCGTGAACGTGATGGGCGTATCCTCCGGCGCAGGGGAACGGGAGACGGCGCTTGCGGGAATCGCCGCGATGGAGAAGTTCTATCGCGCGGTCGGGATGCCGACGAACATCCGTGAGCTCGGCTACGAGATAAGCGACGCGCAGATAGCGGAACTCGCCGAAAAATGTACGTTCTACGGCGCGCGCGTCATCGGCGGCTTCAAAAAACTGGGATACGAAGACATCGTGAAAATTTACGAGGCGGCGCGCGGATAAAGCGCGAAAGCGCCATCGCGCGCTTGAAGATTAACACTAAAAATTCGGTCAATAAAATCAAGACGGAGAACTTGCGTCAGCAGGCGATCTGGCATATAATACATTGCTGTATGTTAGACGTACTTGAACATCTGGAGGTGCAATAAATGAAGAAGGACATCCACCCGAAATACGAAACCTGCAAGGTGACTTGCGCCTGTGGCAATACATTTGAGACAAAGTCCACAGTGGGCGACATGAGAGTTTCGGTCTGCAACGCCTGCCATCCGTTCTATACTGGCAAGAAGGGCCGCGTCATCGAAGCGGGACGTCTGGAGAAGTTCCGTCAGAAGTATGCCGGCGTGAACTACGGACAGAAGAACGTCAACGAAACCGCCGAATAGCTTTTTGAATTAAGAGGGGGGCGCTTGGGCGGACCCCCTCTTTTGTTTAGGAGCCGCTGACTGCGCGCGCCTTCCGGCGCCGCCGTCAGCTTGCAAAGCGGCAGCCGGCGGCTTCCCACCGGCGTAATTAATATGCAGGGATATCGCAGACCGCGTTTTTATCTCTGTGGTCGCGCTTGCGGCGCGGATCGTCTTTTCGTTTCGCGGCCGCGAGGAAATTTTTTTGACCTCATAATACTGACAACTATAGAGGAGTGGTGCCGGAATGAGTGTTTTTGTAAAACTTATCGCCGCGACGCCCGAGGCGGACAAAGTCGTCGCCGCGGCGGCGAAGATATGTTACAGCCCGTCGGGCGCGGCGGAGATCTTTGACGGTCTCGACCCGGCAAAAACCGCTTCTTTTTTAAAGATGCTGCGCGAGGCGGGACACCTCTCGCCCTTTGAACACGCCTCTTTTACCTTCGCCATTGAAGGAGTGAGCCGCGTGGCGACGCACCAGCTCGTGCGGCACCGGATGGCCAGCTATTCCCAGCAAAGCCAGCGCTACGTTGGGATGGCCGGCAACGGCTGCATAGTGCCGCCCTTGGTCGAGGCGAATCCCGCGGCGCTTGCCGTTTTTAACGAACAGACCGAAGCGGCCCAGCGCGCCTACGAGAAGCTTGTCTCCTTAGGCGTCCCGAAGGAGGACGCGCGCTTCATTCTGCCGCACGGCGCAGAGACGCGTATCGTCGTGACGATGAACGCGCGCGAACTGCACCACTTCTTCGCGCTTCGCCTCTGCCGCCGGGCCCAGTGGGAGATTCGCGAGCTTGCGCGCGAGATGCTGCGCGCGGCGCGTGAGGCCGCTCCCGTGCTTTTTGGCATGGCGGGGCCCTCCTGCGTCGTCGAGGGAGCCTGCCGCGAGGCGCACTCCTGCGGCCAGCCCTACAAAGATATGGAGGACGTGCTTTCGCGATGAGGACCTCCGCGCTGCTTCAGGCGACGCTTTTGGCGCTGATGGAGCTGCCCCCAAAAAGAATACCGGTGGGCGGCCAGGCCGTCATCGAGGGCGTGCTCATGAAGGGACCGGAGCACTGGGGGCTTGCCGTCAGGGAACCCGGCGGGACGATATGCCTGAAATCCTGGCTCGGCTCCGCGTGGCTCAAGGGCGGCATTTGGCGGTGGCCCGTCGTCCGCGGCTTTGCCACAATGGTGGAGATGATGCGCATCGGCATGAGGGCGCTTTCCCTCTCCGCCGACATCAGCCTCGGCGAGGAGGAAAAGATATCTCCCCTTGAGATGGCGCTTTCGGTGGGGGCCGCGCTGCTGGGCGTCGTAGGAATTTTTCTCGCGCTGCCGATGTTTGTCTCAGAATATGTCACGGAACATTTCGCGCTCTCGCACCTCGGCAAAAATATCGTCGAGGGGTTTATGCGCGGAGTGATATTTGTCGGCTATGTGGCGGCGATTTCCATGTGGAGGGATATCGCCCGCGTCTTTGAATACCACGGCGCGGAACATAAGACGATAAACGCCTATGAGCATGGCGCGCCGCTCACTCCGGAGAGCGTGGCGCGTTATTCGCGCATCCACAGACGCTGCGGGACTTCGTTCCTTTTGGTGGTGATCGTCGTGAGCATCGTCGTCTTCTCCCTGATCGGAGGCGGCTCCATCCCTTGGAGGGTCGGCAGCCGCGTCGTGCTGCTGCCTCTGGTGATCGGCCTCTCCTATGAGTTCATCCGCGGCGCCTCAAACTCCGATACTTGGGGAAAATACTGTATAATGCCCGCGCTCTCGCTTCAATATATAACGACGCGCGAACCCTCCGCCGACCAGCTGGAGGTAGCGATTGCCGCGCTTGACGTGGCGCTTGACCCGAACAGAGAAAATAAAGATATTGCCGCAGGTGGTGTAGAAGATGGAACTGATAGATAAACTTAAAGAGATAGAGGCCAGTTACCGCGAACTAGAGCAGAAGATGGCCGATCCCGCGGTGGCTAACGATCCTCAGGAGATGCAGCTTCTTGGCAAAAAGCATGTCGACCTCGCTCCGATCGTCGACGCCTTTTCGCAGTATGAGGCGGTGCTGCATGGCATCGCCGACGCGAAAGAGATGATCGGCGGCGATGACGAGGAGATGCGCGAGCTGGCTAAGGAAGAGCTCGCGGAGCTTGAGGCGCGCGTCCCCGAACTGGAGAAGAACATTCGCGTGCTCCTTTTGCCGAAAGACATCAACGACGACAAGAGCGTAATCATCGAAATTCGCGGCGGCGCGGGCGGGGACGAAGCGGCGCTCTTTTCGGCCAACCTTTTCCGCATGTATACGCGCTTTGCCGAGCGCCAGCGCTGGAAGACGGAGATCATCTCCGGCAGCGAAACCGGCATCGGCGGATTCAAGGAAATAGTCTTCCGCGTCGACGGGACGGGGGCCTTCAGCATGCTTAAGTTTGAGAGCGGCGTCCACCGCGTCCAGCGCGTTCCCGAGACGGAGGCGAGCGGACGCATCCACACCTCGACGGCGACCGTTGCGGTACTGCCCGAAGCGGCGGACGTCGACGTCGAGGTTCGCACGGAGGACCTTAAAATCGACACCTACCGCTCAAGCGGCGCGGGCGGACAGCACGTCAACATGACCGACTCCGCGGTGCGCATCACGCACCTTCCCACCGGTATCGTGGTCACCTGCCAAGACGAGCGCTCGCAGATCAAAAACCGCGCGAAGGCGATGCAGTTTTTGCGCACGAAGCTTTATGACGCCGAGCTTCAGCGGCAGAACGCCGAAATGGCGGCCGAACGCAAAGGACAGGTTGGGACCGGCGACCGGGCCGAGCGCATCCGCACCTATAACTTCCCACAGAACCGCCTCTCCGACCATCGGATCAACCTCACGCTCTACAAGCTGGACCAGATAATGGACGGCGATCTTTACGAGCTCATCAGTATGCTCTCGGAGGCCGATCAGGCCGAGAAGATGAAGGCGCTGTCGGTTTAAAAAATTGAAGCTGCAGGAGCTGCGCCTGCGCTGCCGCGAGACTCTCGTCCGCGCGGAGGCGGCGAGGCCGGAATATTCGGCGGATCTCATCATCGCCCGGCGACTTGGCCTCGGCAGAGCCGAACTATTATTTAAGGACAACGAAATCCCCGCGCAGGCCTGTGAGGGGATTTTTTCTATGATCGCCAGGCGGGCGAAGGGCGCGCCTCTCTCCTACGTGCTTCATGAGGCGGAATTTTATGGCTATCGTTTTCGGGTCGGGCGCGGCGTCCTCATCCCCCGCCCGGAGACGGAGCTGCTCGTCGAGGCGGCGCTCGGATACTATCCGCCGGGGGAGAAGGCTTACTTCGCCGACTGGTGCACGGGCAGCGGCTGTATCGCGATCTCGCTGCTGCTTGAAAACAGCGCGCTGCGCGGCGCGGCGGTAGATAAAAGCCCGCAGGCGCTGCGCTGGGCGGCGATCAACAGGAAGCTTCACGGCCTCGAGGGGCGGCTTGCGCTGCTGCGCAACGCAGAGCCGGAAGCCGCGCCGTTTGCAGAAGCGTCGTTCGACTTTATTATCTCCAATCCGCCCTACATCCCGGCGGCGGAGATCGCGGGGCTCATGAAAGAGGTGCGGGACTACGAGCCGCGCGCCGCGCTCGACGGAGGCGAAGAGGGACTTTTCCTCTATCGGAAATTTTTTCAGGCGTTCCCCCGGTTTCTTAAAAGCGGCGGACTGTTGTTGTGCGAAACGGCGGGGGACGCGCAGGTTTGTGCGCTTGCGGACTTAGCACCAAGTGAATTTGTTCTCATGAATAAAATTTTGGATTATAACGGAATAATTCGTCATATTATATGGCGTAAACGATAAAATTTAATATAATCATAGCTATAAAAAATTTATCAAGAATAATATTCTTTGAGGAAGGATGTTAATCATGGAAAAGAGAGAACTCGTAATAATCGGAGCAGGCCCTGCGGGACTTGCGGCGGCGGTATATGGACGCCGCGCCGGACTTGACACGCTTATCCTCGAGAAGGGGATTCCCGGCGGTCAGATCAACATCACCGACGAAATCGAAAACTGGCCCGGAACAATCCACTCGACCGGTTCGGAGCTGGGAGAGACGTTCCGTAAGCACGCCGAGCACTTCAAGGCCGAATTCAGAGACTGCACGGTGCAGAAGATAGACCTCAGAGACGGCAGCAAATTCGTCGTCACCGACAAAGGCGAGATCGAGGCTGAGGCGATCATCCTCGCGACCGGCGCCAGCTTCAGAAAGCTCGGCTGCCCCGGCGAAGCGGAATTCACCGGCGCCGGCGTAAGCTACTGCGCGGTCTGCGACGCGGCCTTCTTTGAGGGCGAGACGATCGCCGTCGTTGGCGGCGGCAACGTCGCGGTTGAAGAGGCCGGTTACCTGACGCGCTTTGCCGATAAGGTATACATCATCCACCGCCGCGACGAATGGCGCGCCGACCGCCTCGCGATCGAGCAGGCGCTCGCGAACCCGAAGATCGTCCCCGTGTGGAATTCCGTCGTCGAGTCGATCGAGGGCGAAGGCGTGGTCGAGAAGCTCGTGCTTAAAAACGTCAAGACTGGCGAAATCTCCGACCTTACGGTCGCCGGCTGCTTCGTCTTCGTCGGCACGGAGCCGAACGTCGCCTACCTCCAGCCCGAGAACTCCGTCGTCAAGCAGACGAGAGGCGGCTGGATCGACACTAACGACAAGATGGAGACCTCCGTCGAGGGTATCTTTGCCGCGGGCGACATTCGTGACAAGTACCTCCGCCAGGTCGTGACCGCCGCCGGCGACGGCGCCGTCGCCGCGATGGCCGCTTATGCGTACATCACCGAGCAGCTCCACCTCCGTTCGGTGCTTATCGATCCGGAAGAGGTCGTGGCCCTCTTCACCTCCAGCATCGACCAGGATCAGGTCAAGCTGCAGGTCGCGGCCGAGAAGTACGCGAAGGAGAGCGGCAAGCAGATCGCTTTCATCGACGGCTACCGCAACGGCAAGATGGTTGAAAAGCTTGGCATCGCGAAGCTCCCGACGATCGTCGAGATGAGAAAGGGCGCGATGATCCGCTTCGCGGAACCCACATCGATCGAAGAAATCAAAAACTTCATCGCGTAAACTTTAAAAAAATACAAGAACGGCAGGAGGGGCTTCCCAGCGGGAGGTCCCTCCTGCCGTATTTTTTGGCGCGCGCGCGGGGCGTCTGCGCGGAGCAAACGCCTGAAGGACGGCCTCTGCGCTCCTATGCGCCGGTGCGGCCGGACGGCGTCATTTTCGGCGCTTTCACAGTGTGCGCCGCCGCCGGCGCGCGTTTTACCTTTGTTTTTGTACGAATTTAGGCAAAATATTGACTCTTACGGTTGCAAAACTATGAAAAAACTAGTAATATTAACTAAAGTTCCAGTCTTACAACAATTACAAAGTGGCGGGGATAGTATGACGAATAAGGACGATGCCGGGCAACGCAGGTCGGATGAGATACTTTTGTCCGCGTGGAGTGGATTATTGAAATCGACTTCGTATTTTATGTTCGTAAAAGACGCCGATTTGACTTATGTGGACGCTTCTCAGCCGTTCGCGGAGCTTGCGGGACTCTCTTCGCCCCGCGAGCTTGTCGGACTTACGGATTTTGATGTCTTCGCAGACAGGGAGCTGGCGGCGCGCTATACGGAAGACGACCGGAAACTGCTTGAATCAGGGACGGCGCTTCTGGATTATATCGAACCCATTCCCCCCAAGAACGGCCTGCCCAGATATTCTTCCACATCCAAATATGTGATCAGGAATAAGGCCGGCGAGCCTGTGGGCATCTACGCCATCGGGCGCGACGTTACGCGCGAATACGAAGCGCGGCTTGGTTACGAACGCGAGCTTGACTTCCTTGCCAAGCCCCGAAAGGGCGTTCTGGCGTCGATTCTTTATGATATCACCGACTGGAGGGTGGTGAAGGTTTACTCTGGCGCCGACAGCCTCGCCGCCGGATCGTCGGGCGGTTCGATGGCGGTCTGTATGGAACACGCCGTGAACAGTGTTGTTGAAGACGAAGATGTGAGGCATTTCTTTAAGACGCTCACGCCCGAGCGGCTGCGCGCTATTTATGACAGCGGCAGGCGCATGATAGAGATGGAATACTTGCGTTTCACCCCCGCGGGAGATATTCGGTGGGTGCGCGACGAGGCCCGTTTTCTGAACGACCCGGACACGGGGCACATCGTTTCCTTCGTCACTCTCAGCGATATCGACGACACCAAGCGCGCAAGCAGCGAGCTGGAACTGGCGGCCGAGCGCGATTCGATGACGGGCGTCCTCAACCACGACGCGACGGTACGGCACATCGAGCGTTTCCTCAAAATGGAAGGCATAAACGGCACTCACGCTATTTTTATGATAGACGTTGACGACTTTAAACTGGTAAACGATAAATTTGGCCATCAAATGGGCGACGACGTCATTACCGACGTGGCCGCGATGATAAAAAAGACTTTCCGCGACACAGATATCGTCGGGCGCGTTGGCGGCGACGAATTTATGGTCTTGATGAAGAATGTGCCGGGCCGGCATGTAATCGCTAAAAAGGCCGCGGAGCTGACGGACGCGCTTCAATATGACATCAGCGCCGGCGGCGAGGCGTTTCAGCTTACCGCCAGCGTGGGTATCGGCGTATATAAAGGCGACAGCACGCCTTTTAACAAGCTTTACGCCGAGGCCGACGCGGCCCTTTACCGGGCGAAGGCGAACGGCAAGGATTGTTTCGCCTTTGCCGATCCTAACGGCGGCGAGGAAGAGGGGCTTTCTCCGAGCGACGGCGAGCTGTCGAGCGCCATCCACCTGCGCACGCTTCTGGACGATATAGACGGCGGCGTCATCGTGTGCGAGGCGAGGGAGGGCGACATCGATATTATCTACGCGAGTCCGAGCATGTTCCGGGCGTTCAACCGCCGTAAAGGGGAGATCGGAGAAAACATCCATATGCTGTTTTCAACGATACTGCCGGAAGATTGGCCGGCGTTTAAAGCCGCGGCGCTGGCTACGGCGGAGAGCGGCGTGGTGATGGACTGTACGTACCGCGTGCTCTCAAATACGGGAAACGTAGAATGGCGGCACGCGCGCGGCTCACGCCTTCCCGACAGCGGCGGCCCGCGCCGGATAATCTGCGTCCTTACCGATATCACCGGAATCAAAAAAACGGAGGAAGACCTGAAGTTCGCCGAGCTGAGAAACCGTACCGCCCTTAAACAGAGCCCCGCCATGCTTTGGGAGGTTGACCTGCGCACTAACGAGATGCGGTTTTCAGGTTTTGGCGCGGAAGAGATCGGCTATGGCGGCCATGTCTTCAAAAATGTGCCGGAATCGCTGATCGCGGAGAGACATATCCGTTCCGACTTTATCGACGAATTCCGCCGCATGTTCGCCAACCTCTATGCCGGCGACGACAGCGGCGAATATTATCTGATGTCTATGGCTCCGGACGGCGAATACGCCCCCGTCAAAGCCTCTTTTCAGCTCTTAAGGGATATGGAGGGCAAGCCGTATTACGCTATCGGCATTAGAGAACCCCGCAGCGTGTCGATGGAGCTGGCCCTTTATCGTACGCTGAACGAAAGCGGCGTCTACTCCGTGCTGATGGATGACGGATTCACGATTTTGTACGGCAACGACCGCTATTATACGATTCTTGGATACACCCGTGAAAGTTTGGCCAAGCGCTTGGGTAATCAAGGCCGCCGCTTCATTCACCCTGACGATGTGCAAATGGTGCGCGGCAAAGTTGACGCCGCCATCTCTTCCGGCAAGCGGCATGAAACCTGGATCATGCGCGTCATTACGGAGTCCGGCGACGTCAGGTACACGCAGACGGGCGGCGAGTTTGTGAAACGGCCGGACGGACAGTTTATAATGAACGGCGTCGCCATCGACGTTACAGAGCGCGTCCAATCGGAACAAATACTCAAGCAGCAAAAAATCGAGCTCGACACGCTTTTATACTGTATGCCGGGAGGGCTTTTCGCGTACTCCGCCGCCGAGGACGAACAGTTTACCTTCATCAGCGAGAACATGCTTAAAATGCTGAGCTATACGCGCGCCGAGTTTGTCAGAAAGTTTGAAAACAGGTTTTCGCTGATGGTCTGGCACGAGGACCGGGAGCGGGTCATCGCCGAGATAAACGAACAGATCGCGGACTCTGACTTCGATAAATGCGAGTATCGGATAGAAACCGGCGACGGCAGTCTCAAGTGGGTCCATGACGTCGGGCACCTCGTGGTGGACGAAGACGGAAAGCGATGGTTTTATGTCGTCATCGTCGATATCACGGCGCAAAAAGAGGCGGAGGCGGCGCTGCGCCGGCAGCGGGACGAACAGATGGAACGCTACCAGCGCGTCATGGCGATGCGCGACCGGGTGGACGACGATGTGGTAGGTTCGTTCAGCCTTAACCTCACGCAAAACATGTGCGGCGGCGGATATACTTCCGGGGAAAGGTTCCTGGAGTTCCAGGAGGCCGACACCGTCGACGGTTTCTTTGAATATGATTATTCCCGGAACGCCGATCTCGAACAGCTGAAGAAATTCCGGGCGGTCTTTAACCGGGAGAGCCTGCTGGACGCTTTTAGGCGCGGCGAGAACACCGTGTCGTTCGACCATAAATTCATGCTGGAGCCTGACCGCCAGATCTGGCTGCGGACTAATATCACGATGGCGAAAAACCCGGAGACGGGGGACGTCGAGGCCTACCTCTACGCTAAAAACATCGACTCGGAAAAGACGACGCAGATGCTCATTGACAAATTCGTGGATATTGATTATGAGTTCGCGATATTGATCAATGTCAGAAGCGGCATAATTTCAATCATAAAAATGAGGGACGGAGACGTAGTTATGCCTCCGCCCGACCACGCCTACTATCCGGAGGTGCTCAATGCGGCGCTGACGCATCGCGTTGTGGAACACGAGGCTTCGCAAGCTCTTGAAGCGCTGGGGATGGAGCGGATAATCGCGGAGCTGGAGACGCGCCGCGCCTATACCTGTTCTTTCTCATTGCGTACAGAGACGGGGCGTATCGAGCGCAAGCAGTGGAGCTATATGTATCTTGACGGCGACCGCGGCGTCATCGCCTGCACGCGCCGCGACGTGACGGATATATACGCGTCGGAGACCGATCTGGTTTCCGGTCTCTACAACCGCACCGGTTTCTGTAAAGCGACCCGCGAATTGCTCTGCCAGCACCCGGAGACGGAGTTTTTTATCTCTCGGATGGACATCGACCATTTCAAGGCCTATAACGACATCTACGGCAAGGAGGCCGGCGACAAGCTGCTGGTGGTGGTGGGGGATCACTATCGCCGGCACGCCGTTCAGCCGACGACTTTCGGCCGCCTGGAGGGAGATCACTTCGTCGCCTGCGTTCCAACGCGCGATATGAACGTCAACGGCGCGGTGGCGACGATTGCCGAAGCCCTGCACCGGGAGCAGCCGGAGTTCGGTTTTGCCGTGCGCTGCGGGGTGTATGTGATTAAAGACAGAGATATCGACGTCAACATCATGTGCGACCGGGCGCTGATGGCGCTGCGTTCCACCAAGGGCCGCTATGACGCCGGCTTCGCCTGCTACGAGGAGTCGATGAGAGAGGACATGCTCGAGCGGCAGGAGATCATTTCTTCCATGAAGCCGGCGCTCGAAAACGGCGAATTCGGCGTTTATCTGCAGCCGCAGTATAATCAAATGACTGGCCGGATCGTCGGCGTGGAGGCCTTGGCGCGCTGGTTCCGCAACGGCGGCGTCGAAACGCCTGGCAAGTTCATCCCCATTTTTGAGGAAAACGGCTTTATCATGCAGCTTGACGAATATATCTGGGAGCACGTCTGCCAGCTGATCAGGAAATGGCTGGACGAAGGGCGGCGGGTGGTGCCGGTCTCGGTCAACGTTTCGCGGCTCGATATTTACAATACGAATATGCGCGTGACGCTGAACGGACTGATGAAAAAGTACCGCCTCTCACCGGACCTGCTGCGGCTGGAGATTACGGAAACAGCCTACATGCAGGACCCCGCGCAGCTGATGCAGGTGGTCAAGGGGCTGCGCGAGGACGGTTTTTTCATTGAGATGGACGACTTTGGCAGCGGTTATTCGTCGCTCAACATGCTCAAGGACGTCATTGTGGATAAGGTGAAGCTGGATATGAAATTTCTTACCGCCTCAGCCATGGGCGCGGGACGCGGCGGGCTGGTCCTCAACGCGGTGGTCCGTCTGGCACACTGGCTTAATATCCCGGTCGTGGCGGAGGGCGTGGAGACGTCGAGCCAGGCCGATTACCTCCGGACCATCGGCTGCACGCAGGCGCAGGGCTATCTCTACGCGAGGCCGATGCCCTCCGGCGATTTTGAACGGCTGCTGACGTCGGAATGCACGGGGACGTCCGCCAGAGACTCCAGCATCGCCAGCTTTTTTAATAATAAGGAGTTCTGGGACGTGGAGTCGCAGGCCACGGTCATTTTCAACACTTTCGTCGGCTCGGCCTGTATCGTCGAGTACCGCGGCGACGGCTCCGCCGAAATACTGCGCGCCAACGACAGGTTTTTTGAGGAGACCGGCGCTCCGGGCGGCCAGTATGGGGAAATAAAAAACGACATTATAAAATATATCTTCCCCGACGACCTCCCCGAACTCAAAAGGGCTGTCGGCGAGGCGATAGAAACCGGAAAAGAAAGCGCCTGCGAGACGCGCTGGAACTGGAGCCGCGATTGGACGGCCCCGATTTGGATAGAAGCGCGCATGAGGGTGATCGCCGTCAGCGCGGACCGTTACGTTTTTTATGTAACGCATAGGAACACTACGCGGCGCAAGCTGGCGGAAGAGACGCTGCGCGCCCGCGAAGAGGAACTCAGCCTCGCCATCTCGCAGACCGGCCGGATAATCTGTCGTTACGACATCCCGACGCGCACCCTCACAGTCCCGGAGGACTACGCGAAGAAGCGCGGCGTTTCCATCGTCACGCCGGGCATCCCCGAGACGGCTCTGGGGATCGCGCAGGGCGGCCTTGCGGAGTACCGTAAGTTCTACGAAAGTATCCTTCGCGGCGAAAAGAGCGGAAAAAATACGGTGCGGGTCAAGAACGCCGACGGCTCCTACTCCTGGGAAAGGGCAAGCTACACGACGGTATTCGATGAGAGCGGAGCGCCGCTGCGCGCCGTGATCATCGTCGAGGACGTCTCCGCCGAGATGGAGCGGCGCGTCGAAGACGAAAGAAACCGTATCCTGACGGAGAGCCTGGGGTCGCTCATATTCGATTATGATTATGGAAGCGATACGCTGGAGTATAAGGTCGACCGCAAGGACAGCGGGTTTGTGACGGTAAAGACGGAACGTTACCTCGAGCGGCTGGGCGAACAACAAAGCATCATTCACCCCGATTATATTGAAGCCCACCGCGACGCGTACCTGAAGGCGGCGGAGAAGCCCGGAAAGGGAACCATCGAATATGTCGCGAACATTTGGGGGACCGGCTACAGCCGCTGCCGCTGCCGTTACGTCTCGATCGCTGACGAAAGCGGCCGCGTCTATCGCGCGGTCGGCGTCGTGAAAGAGATCGCAGAAAAAAATAGCCGCGAAGCCGAATAGCCGCCACGGCAGGCAGGATGGAACGCGCGTCCGCCGCCCGCCGCCTGTTTTATCCTCCCCGCGCGGATTTCTCTTGTCCCGCTCTGGAACGAACGCTTTTTGCCCTTTAACGTAAACATCGAACGCCCCGCGCGCGCGCTGCCTGGCAGCGCACGCGCGGGGTCAATATTTCGTTTGCCCTGCCGGCCGATCTTCGGTACCCCGCTGTTACTTCCTTTAGGTATAATATACGGAGTAAAAGCGACGACGGCGTTTATGCGCCGATTTATTTGCATTGGAGGTATCGGATGATGAAAAAAATATTTACTGCCCTTCTGATGCTGGCAGTGATTTTCTGCTCTCCGCCCGCGGCTTTCGCCGCGGCCTCGCCGGAGCCGAGCGATAAGACGATAAAGCGCGAGATCAAGATCGGCCGCAAAGGGGCGGAGGCGATCGAGAAACAGGTGCCGCGCGTCCTTGATCCCGCCGCCGAGGCTAAGCTGGCGATGATCGCGGCCAAGCTGACGCCGCACCTGCAGCGGGACCTTGAATACAGCGTGCGCATTCTCGAAATGAAGGAGCCGAACGCCTTCGCGCTGCCGGGAGGGAAGACCTACTTCACTACCGGGATGCTCGAATTTTTGAAAAGCGAGGATGAGATCGCGGCGGTCATGTGCCATGAATTCATCCACGCCGACCGCGCCCACGGGATCGTGCAGGCGAAGCGCAACAACCGGCTCACGCTGCTGACGATCGCGGGGCTGGTCGCCGCGACGCAGGCCGGAGACGCCGGCGCGGGGGTCGCGGCGATGGCGAGCGGAATGCAGACGGCGCTGATGAACAGCTACAGCATCGAGCTGGAGAAGGAGGCCGACGCGCGGGGGATAGACGTCCTCTACAAGGCCGGTTACAACCCGGCGGCGATGCTGACGATGATGGAGCGCATGAAGGTGGAAAAGCTCAAGCGCGCGCAGTACCAGTTAGGAATCTTCCAGACGCACCCCGAGGAGGAAGAACGGGTCGACGCCGCGCTTAAATACCTGCGCGACAAAGGCATCGAAATACAGCGCAAGGACGTCGTGCAGTCGCTGAAGATAAGAACGGACACCGTCTCCGGCGACGTGCGCCTTTATGTGGACGACGCCGTGCTGCTCTCCGCGCCGGCGACCGCCGCTTCGGGCAAACTATTTTCGGAGCTTGGCGAACGTCTTGACAGCACGCTTGAACTCGAGCTCGCCCCCTATGATATCAAGATACTTGGCGAGAAGGGGCGGCAGTCCCTGGTGATAAGGCGCAAGACGATACTGACAGACGAAGAGCTCCTCCCCGGAATGCCGCCGCTGGCCGAGCTGCGCGACCGGATAAACGACGCGCTCAACAAATCGCGGCGCGGAAATCTGCTGACGGATTATTTTATGTAGCGGCAAAGAGCGGCTTTTTCCTGTAGAATGTGTAAGGATTGATCGAGGAGGGGTATTATGTATATTTCACTATACCGCCGGTACAGGCCCCAGACATTTTCCGACATGGTGGGGCAGAGCGCGGCGGTCGGCGTCCTGCAGGAGTCTTTGCGGGAGGGATCGCTGGGCCACGCCTACCTTTTTTCAGGGCCGCGCGGATGCGGCAAAACCTCCGCCGCGCGCTTGGTGGCGAAGTCTCTGGACTGCCTGAACAGGGGCGCGGACTGCGAACCCTGCGGCGAATGCGAAAACTGCCGCGCCATCGCCGCCGGCGAACATCTTGACGTTATAGAGATAGACGGAGCCTCAAACCGCGGAATCGGAGAGATACGCGACCTCAAGAGCCATGTGAGCTTAAAGGCGCTCTCCGCCTCCCATAAGGTCTACATTATAGACGAGGTGCACATGCTTACCGACGCGGCCTTCAACGCGTTGCTGAAGACGCTGGAAGAGCCGCCCGCGAACGTGGTCTTTCTGCTGGCGACGACCGAGCCGCACAAGGTCCCCGTGACGATACGCTCGCGCTGTCAGCACATACCGTTTCACCGGATTACGATCGCCGACACGGTGAGCCGGCTTAAATATGTCTGTTCGCAGGAGGATATACAGGCCGACGAAGAGGCAGTCTGGGAGATCGCCCGTCAGGCCGACGGCGCTCTGCGCGACGCGCTGTCGCTGACGGAACAGGCGGTCGCGCTCGGACGCGGCAAACTCTCTTTGGAGAGCGTCCGTGACCTGACGGGGGGCAGCAGCCGCGCGGAGCTGGAAAAATGGGTGACGCAGCTGCGCGCCGACCCGCAGGGGGCGGCCTGCGTGCTTCACGCGATCATGGCGCGGGGCATCACGTCCGAGAGGCTATGTGAGGCGCTCTTCGTACTCTTCCGCGACCTCTGGCTATATTGCCTGTGGCAGGATAAGGCGCTCGAGGCGCTAGAGACTTCCAGCGCGGAGCGTGATTATTTGGCCGCGGAGTCCCGGCATTGGGATCGTGACAAGCTGCGGGCGGCCTGCACGCTTTTCAGCAGGCTTTTGCCGCGCACGCATTATGGGATGAAGGGCGATATTTTCAGCGGTCTTATATTCATGGAGCTGCAAGGCATCCTGAGCGGCGAGATTCTGCCGCCGCAGCCGCCGCAGAGAAGGGAACCGGCGCGCGCCGCGCAGCAGGCGTCCGCGCCGGGGCCGCGCGCGGAACGTGCCGCCGTCCCTTCGCCCCAGACGCCGCCGCGCGAGCAGCTTCCCCCTGCGGAAGATTTCTGGATGCCGCCGGAGGAGGAACTGCCCCCCGCGCGTCAGGAGCGCGCTCCCAGAAAAGCGCCGCCTTCGCCGCTTTTTTCCGCCGCCCCCGAAATGATTTTCGGAAACGAGGCGGCGTCCGCCTTTGACGCCGCGGGACTTTGCGCGAAGCTCGGCGATAACGAATTTTCGCGGCTGATCGGCAGCCTGTCCGCCGACTGGCTCCCGATCGCCGCCGCGCTGCTGCACGCGGAGCTCTCGCGCCGCGAGGGCACGCTGGCGGTGACCTTCGAGAAGCCGATGCCGGCGAAGAATTTCCTCTCGATTCAGCATAACCGCAAGACGCTCACCTGCGCCGCGGCGAAGCTGTGGGGGATCGCCGGCGAAGAGACGCCGCCGCAGCAGCATGTAAACGAACCGGATGAACCGGCTCCGGAAAAGGCGCCTGCCGCCGAGCCGGAGCGGGAAGCGGAGGAGCTGAACGCGGCCCAGTCGCTTACCTCGCACATCCTGAGACTGGCAGGCGCGGAGGTTCTCTATGTGAAGAGCGTCCACGCAAATGAAGACGAATCTGAGGGAAATGAATAAAGATGGACAAGCCTTTCGTACACCTTCACGTACATAGCGAGTACAGTCTGCTCGACGGAGCCAACAGATGTTCCGACCTTGCCGCGACGACGCGCGACATGGGAATGAACGCCGTCGCGCTGACGGACCACGGAGTGATGTTCGGCTGCGTGGAGTTTTACAACAAGTGCAACGACGCCGGAGTAAAGCCGATACTCGGCTGCGAAGTCTATGTGGACCCGAACGGCCACACCTGCCGCGAGGGAAAGAGCCAGAATCACCTGATACTGCTTGCCGAAAACGAGGAGGGATACTACAACCTCACAAAACTCGTCTCGATCGCGAACACCGACGGCTTTTATTACAAGCCGAGGATAGATCACGACCTGCTCGCGCGGTACAGTAAAGGGCTCATCTGTTCTTCCGCCTGCCTCGGCGGCGAGATACCGCAGTTTATCATACAGAACGATATAGAAAACGCCTACAAATGCGCGGGGCTCTACCGCGACATAATGGGCAAGGATAACTTTTTTCTGGAGGTACAGTCGAATATCATCCCCGAGCAGGCCCTGGTGAACAAGACGCTCGTCGAGATGTCAAAAAAGCTTGACATACCGCTGATCGCGACAAACGACGCGCACTACCTGAAGCGCGGCGACGCGGAGTGGCACGATATTCTGCTCTGCGTTCAGACGGGAAGCATCGTCACCGACGAAAAGCGTTACCGTTTCACGGGCAGCGACTATTATTTCCGTTCGCCGGAGGAGATGTGGCAGATTTTCGGCAGCGAGCTTCCCGATTCGCTGCTCAACACCCAGAGAATCGCGGACCGCTGCGAGGTCAAGCTGAAGACGGGCCATTATTACCTTCCGGAATTTCCCCTGCCGCCGGGAGAGACCCTTTCGACGCACCTGCGCAAGCTGGCCGCCGAAGGGCTTCGCCGCAGGCTCAAAACGGAGGAGCCGCCGCAGGAGTATCTCGAACGTCTGGAGTATGAGCTGGGAATAATCGAGCAGATGGACTTTCCCGGCTACTTCTGCATCGTTTCAGACATCATCGTGGCGGCAAAGGCCCGCGACATCCCGATCGGGCCGGGCCGCGGTTCGGCGGCGGGCTCGCTCGTCGCCTACTCGCTGGGCATCACCGACCTTGACCCGATAAAATATGATCTGCTCTTTGAACGCTTCCTCAACCCGGAACGCATCAGCATGCCCGATATCGATACCGACGTCTCTGACAAGGGGCGCGAGGAGCTGATCGCCTATATCGTCGAAAAATACGGCACGGATCACGTTTCGCAGATAATAACCTTTGGCCGTATGAAGAGCCGCGGCGCGATCAAAGACGTGGGGCGCGCGCTGAACGTTCCGATCGCCGAGGTGAACGCGATCGCCAAGCTGATCCCCGCGATGCCGACGCCTGAGATCAAGGATATCAAGGGCGCGCTCGAGCATGTGCCGGATCTCAAGGCGGCTTACGATGGCAAGCCGGAGATAAAGAAGCTCGTCGATACGGCGATGCACATCGAAGGGCTCGCGCGCCACTGTTCGCAGCACGCCGCCGGCGTCGTCATTACGCCGAAGCCGACGAGCGACATGGTGCCGGTGCGCAAATTCGGCGAGAACCAGGTAGCGACGCAGTATCCGATGGAGCCGGTGGAAAAGCTCGGTCTTGTAAAGATGGACTTCTTAGGCCTCCGCACCCTTTCCGTGCTCGACGGCGCGGTGAAGAATATCGAATCCAACGGCAAGGGCAAGATCGACCTCAACGAGATTCCGATAGACGACGCCAAAACCTACGAAATGCTGCAGCGGGGGGACACTCTGGGGGTATTCCAGCTTGAATCCTCCGGCATGACGGCGCTGGTGCGCCGGCTGCGCCCCGACTGTTTTGAGGATATGATCGCGCTGGTCGCGCTCTACCGCCCCGGCCCGCTGGAGAGCGGCATGGTCGACACCTATGTTAAATGCAAACACGGCGAGGATACGGTGCACTACCTTCACCCGAAGCTGGAACCCTATATGAAGGACACCTACGGAGTCATCCTCTATCAGGAGCAGGTCATGCAGAGCGCTCAGGCGCTCGCCGGCTACACGCTCGGCGAGGCGGACCTGCTGCGGCGCGCGATGGGCAAGAAGAAAAAAGAGGTCATGGAGAAGGAGCGCGTGAAATTTGTCGACGGCGCCGTTAAAAACGGCGTCGACGCGGCGAACGCGGGCAATATCTTCGACATCATCGAAAAATTCGCCGGTTACGGCTTCAACAAGTCGCACAGCGCCGCCTACGGGCTCATCGCCTACTGGACCGCCTGGCTCAAGGCAAACTACGGGCCGGAATTTCTCGCCTCCTATCTATCGAGCCTGATCGGTTCAAAGATGGATGTGCTCGGACAATACATCCGCAGCGTGAGGGACGCGGGGTACCCGGTCCTCCCCCCGGATATAAACGAATCGCGCGAGGATTTCACCGTGGTCGGCGAGGTCATCAGGCTCGGGCTCTCGGCGATCGCCAAGGTGGGCGACGCGGCCGTCGCCAATATCATCGAGAGCCGCAAAAAGGCGGGGCGTTTCACCTCGTTCTGGGATTTCCTCACGAAGATAGACACGCGGCAGGTCAACAAGGGCGTCATTGAGAATCTCATCAAATCGGGAGCTTTCGACAGCCTTGAGCCCAACCGCGCGCGGCTTCTCGCCGCCGTGCCGCTGTTTGTCGATCAGGCCTCGCGTCAGGCGCAGAATACAAATCAGGCTTCGCTCTTCGGCGATGAGGACGAGGCCTATCTCGTACCGGAGATGCCCGCGGTCGAGGACTTCAGCGAACGCCAGAAGCTCGATCTGGAAAAGGAGAGCATGGGGCTCTATATTTCGGGACATCCCTTCGACCATTACGAGGAGCAGGTCTCCCCCTACATCACCTGCCCGATAAGCGAGCTCGGCCGCTGGCAGTCGCACCAGCCCGCGGTGACCGCGGGGCTTCTTTCGAGCGTCGCGGAAAAGTTCAGCAAGACCTCCGGCAACCCCTACGGCACCGCGGTCTTCGAGGACAACAGCGGCACCGTCGACGTGATGATCTTCGGCAGCCGCTGGCCGCAGTTCAAGCCGATACTGCAGGTGGGCGCGCTCTACTTTTTAAAGGGCAAGCCGCGCGAAGACCGCGGAATATCGATAATGGCCGATGACATCTTTACGGAAGAGGAGTATAAAGATAAACTGGACCGCCGCGCGATCGTGACGGTCGCCTCCGACGGCCTCTCCGATAAATTTTACGAGGGGATGTTCAGGGTCCTGACAAGGCACCCGGGCAAGCATGAGATAATCCTCAAGCTTATCGGGGCGGAAGAGACCACCGTGTCACTGATAAAGAGGATAAAGGTAGACGTGTCGGAGGAGCTCAAAAGGGAGCTAACGGAGTATTCAAACGGATTGGCAAGCTGTATTTAGACAAGAGAAGAGGAGTCAGTGGAGATGGCGGATAACGGACAGACGGTGGGCGAGTATATCGCCGTGAAGGCTCTGGAAAACGGAGTTACGGTCACGGGCGTAACGCGCGGCGCGGAGAATAGATTCCTCCACACGGAAAAGCTTGAGGAGGGCGAGGTTTGGATCGCCCAGTTCACCGAGCACATCTCGGCGATGAAGATACGCGGCCGCGCGAAGGTGATAACGGCTCACGGAGAGATAGAGAGCGGCAAGAACTGAGAAAGGTAAGATCGATGAATAAGATGGAACGCAAAGTAAAGATAGTATGCACGATCGGGCCCGCCTGCTGGGAATACGACACCCTCTTCAAGGTGGCGGAGGCCGGCATGAACGTCGCGCGCCTCAATTTCAGCCACGGCGATTATGACTCGCATGAGAGGACGCTGAAAAACGTCCGGGCCGTCGAGCAGGAGCGGCAGAAGCCGATCGCGGTGCTGCTCGACACCAAAGGACCGGAAATACGCACGGGGGAACTGTCGGAGCATGGCAAGGTGACGCTGAAGGCGGACAGTCTCTTCACCCTTTTCTTCGATAAACGGGAGGGCGGCGAGCACGGCGTCTATATCGATTATCCGCCTTTGGCAAACGAGGTGCAAGAGGGACAGTCCATCTTCATCGACGATGGGGCGATAAACCTCGAGGTCGTGGAGACGACGCCGGAAGGCGTGGTCTGCCGCGTGATCGTCGGCGGCGAACTCGGCGAACGCAAGGGCATCAACGTGCCCGGGGCCGACCTCTCCGTCCCGACGCTGACGGAAAAGGACATTGCCGACCTCCGCTGGGGCGCGGCTCACGACGTGGATTATGTGGCGGTGTCATTCGTCCGCAACAAAGAAGACATCATCGAGGTGCGGCGCATCCTGGAGGGCGAGGGCGCGAAGGCGAAGATCATCGCGAAGATGGAGACGCGCCAGTCGGTGGAAAACATCGAAGAGATTCTCTCCGTAGTCGACGGAATGATGGTGGCGCGCGGAGACCTTGGGGTTGAGATGAACACGGAGGACGTGCCGATGGTCCAGAAGGAGATCATCGAAAAATGCCGCGCGCAGGGCAAGCCGGTGATCGTCGCGACGCAGATGCTGGACTCGATGATACGCAATCCACGCCCGACGCGCGCCGAGGCGAACGACGTGGCGAACGCGGTGATCGACGGAGCCGACGCCGTCATGCTCTCCGGGGAGACGGCGGGGGGCAAATATCCCGTCGAAGCGGTCGAGACGATGCAGAGGATCATCATGCGCACCGAGATGGACACGGAACTCTGGCGCCGCAAGCCGCGCACGATTCCGCAGGCCTGCGAGACGGCCGACGCCGTGAGCCACGCGGCGCGCGACGTGGCGAAAGAGGTCGGCGCGGCGGCGATAGTGTCGCTCACCTCCAGCGGCGGCACCGCGCGGATGGTCAGCAAATACCGCCCCACCTGCCCGATAATCGCGATGACTCCCTCGCTCTCCACCTGGCGTCAGCTTTCCCTGATCTGGGGGGTAAAGCCCTGTATCTGCCCGATAACGACTGAACTTGAGAAATCCATAGAGAACGCGATTCTGCTGATAAAACGCGAGGCGCTCGTGGAGAGCGGCGACAACATCGTCATCACCTCCGGCGTTCCCCTCGGGGAGCCGGGCAGTACGAATATGCTGAACGTTCTGCGCATCGGCAGCATCATCGGCAAAGGCATGTCCCTCGTCCGTAAACGGCTCACCGCGCCGGTCTGCCGGGCAACGACCCCCGAAGAGGCGATCGCGAATGCCGGCGGGGACAAGATCCTGGTCATAAAAAAGAGCACGAAGGAATACATTCCCGCGCTTGAAAGGGCGGGGGGGATAATCACGGAGGAAAACGGCCTCACCTCCCACGCGGGTGTCATCTCTCTGAACAGGGGCGTCCCCTGTATTACGGGAGTTTCCGGCATCATGGACAAGGTGGAGGACGGGATGATCATAACGCTGGACGGCGTTCCCGGATTGGTTTATATGGGAAGGGCTTACTGATGGCCCGTATAGGGACTCACGTCTCTGTCGCCGGGGGGCTGGACAAGGCCTTCGCGCGCGCTGACGCTCTCGGCTGCGAGTCGATGCAGATATTTACGCGGAGCCAGCGTCAGTGGCAGAGCAAGCCCGTCTCGTTGCAGGAGGCGGAGGACTTTTACCGTGCCTGGCAGGCGTCGTCCGTGGAGACGGTCGTCTCCCACGCGTCGTACCTGATAAACATCGCCTCGTCCGACGCGGAGATGCTCGCCAAAAGCAGGCGCGCTCTCCGCGAAGAGGCGGAGAGATGCCACCAGCTCGGGATAACGGACATCGTGCTTCATCCGGGATTTGCGAAAGAGGCGGGCGCGGAGGAGGCGATGGGGAATATCGCCGCCTCGCTTCAATGGCTCTTTGAAGAAACTCCGGACTACAAGGTGCGCGTGCTGCTGGAGACGATGGCGGGGCAGGGGACGGTGATCGGCGCCGACTTCGCCCAATTTTCACAGATCCTCGATATGATGAGCTGGCACCCGCGCCTCGCCTTCTGCGTCGATACCTGCCATGTCTTCGCGGCCGGCTACGACCTGCGCTCCGCGGAGGCCTACGAACGGTTCATCTCCCTGATCGACAAACACATTGGAACGGACAGCGTGCTCTGCTGGCACCTCAACGACAGCAAGGCCGCCAAGGGAACGCGCCTTGACCGCCACGCCCACCTCGGAGAGGGGGAAATCGGCCTGCATCCTTTCGCGCTGCTGATGAACGACGACCGTTTTGAAGATATCCCGACCATTCTTGAGACTCCGAAGGAGGGCGTCGGGGATGCGGGAAATTTATCGTTCCTGCGAAAGGTCCGCGGACAATAAACGAAAGGCGGGCGGCGGGACCGCCTGCCGGAACAGGCCCGGGGGTAAAATCGCCGCTAAAGGGCGAGAGCGCGGGAACTCCCTTATCTTGCTTGATTATGGAGACGGCATGGCGGCTTTTGCGCTATAATTTATCACAGATAAACGAAAAGGGGTGGGCCCTTGGCTTTTTTTGACCTGCGTTGGCAGGACTTTTTGGATATCCTGATAGTCGCCTTTTTGATTTACAGGGTCCTCATGTTGCTTGTCGGCACACGTGCGATGCAGCTTCTGCGCGGCGTGCTCATCATCGGTTTTATCGGGGCGGTAGCCAATATCCTTGAGCTTCGCAGCCTCTCCTGGATCATCGGTAAAATGCTCGGCGCCTTCATCATCGTCGTGCCGGTGCTTTTTCAGCCCGAACTGCGCCATATGCTGGAGGAGCTCGGCAAAGGCCATCTCTGGAGGGTGGGCCGCAACGAGGAAGATATCGACCTGCGCGCGGAACAGCTCTCCAAGGCGCTGACTTATTGCCAGTCCCAGCGTATTGGCGCGTTGTGTGTGCTCCAGCGCGATACGAGCCTTAAAGAGGTTTGGCGCACCGCCGTGATGCTCAAAGCCGATATCACCGAGGAACTTCTCATCTCTATCTTCTGGCCCGGCACGCCGCTGCACGACGGAGCGGTGGTCATTGACCAGCAGAGCATCGTCGCCGCCGGCTGCTACCTGCCGCTGACGGAAAAGACGGATATCTCCCGATGGTACGGCACGCGCCACCGCGCGGCGCTCGGCGTTACCGAGATGTCCGACGCCATCGCGCTGGTCGTCTCGGAGGAGCGCGGCGAGATAACGGCTGCGGTCGCGGGGCATTTCTCAAAGCCGCTCAGCGAGGCGCAGCTAAAGAGGATTTGCACTCACTATTTCAGCTTTGAGAGCAAGGAGACCAACTTTATGGACCGCCTCCGGGAAGAGATCCAGCAGCAGTGGGCGGGAGGCGATAAAAATGTTTGATAACAAAAAAAGGCTCGCAAACGCCTATATAATAAAAAAAATACAGGCTCTTAACGCGCGCCTCTTGGGGCTGAGCGGGAAGCTGAACTACAAGGGCGAGTCTGTCTTTCAGTCGAAGATATTTCTTGTCGGCGTCTCGATCTTTATCTCCGTCGTACTGTGGGCCTTCGTCGCCCTCGACGGAAATTCAGACGCGGCGCGCACCGTGAGCGCCAATATCAAATACATAAACCTTCCGCGGGGCTTCTCGATCTACGCCCCGGCCAAGAAGGCCGAATTGCGAATTGTCGGCAAGATAAACATGCTCTCTAGCGTGCAGCCTTCGGACATCGTCGCCGAAGTGGACCTGGCTAACCTGCAGGCGGGAAAGTACAACCTGCCGATCAGGCTCGAAGCGCCGTCCTTCGCGCGGATTCGCAGCTGGCAGCCCTCGGTCGCCGAGGTGGAGATATACCGTCATGTCGAACGCACTCTCACTATCGCGCCAAAGACGGAGGGCGCGGCTCCCGAGGGGATGGTCGTGAGCTCGGTAAAGCTTGACCCCGGCAGCGCCGTGGTCAGCGGCCCGGAAAACGACGTGCTCGCCGTGCAGGGGCTGGAGGCGGCGGTGCCGCTTGATAAGCTCGACGCCGACGGCAAGATAAGGGCGCAGATCATCATCAAAACCGCCGCGGAGACGCAGGCCGCCGGCGCCGCGCAGAACCGCAGGCTCTCCGTCTCCCCGACGGAGACGAACGCCGTCGTCTCTTTTGAAAATGAAATTGTGGGAGAACGGATTCCCGTCAAGGTGTCCGTCGTCGGACAGCCGCAGGAAGGGCTCCAGGTGGAGTCGATAAAGGTGATTCCTGACAGCGTCTCCATCCGCGGCCGGAGCACGGCGGTCAAGAAAATGCAGTCGCTCGTGCTGCCGCCGGTCGACATTTCCGGGCTTGACCAGAACATTCAGCTTATGATTCCGATGCAGCCGGCGGAGATCGATCCCGACGTCGAAATCACGGGCACGGATCGCGCGCGGGTGGAGATCCGTCTGTCGAAGAAGATGGGCGTCAAGACCTTTACCAACGTGCCGCTCATCGTCGAGGGCGCCGAGCCCGGCAAGGAATGGAAGGTCTCTCCGCACAGCGTCAGCCTCACGATCGAGGGGCCGCAGCTGGCGATCGATTCGCTGAGCGGCGCCGCCGCCCCCTGCGAGCTTTATATCGACGTCTCAAATATCGTCTCAAAGCAGATGGAACTGCCGGTGCTGGTAAAGAACCTTAAAAAAGATTTTCAGGTGGTGCAGATCGAACCGGAGCAGATACTGGTGACGTCTGTCGAATAACGCCATGGTTTTGCTCAGGTTTTCAGACAACTTTTGGAGAGGGGTTTTTATGTAAAATGCCAGAGGGGAAAAAAAGACGGTTTTTTGGAACGGACGGCGTCCGTGATATTGCAAACAGCGGCATGATGAGACCCGAGCCCGCGATGAGGCTGGGAGCCGCCTACGCGCTCTTTTTAAAGGACCTCGGCGTGGGGCGTCCGGTGATCGCGGTGGGGCGGGATACGCGGCGCTCTGGCGAAATGCTGCAGTCGGCTCTGATGTCCGGCATCGCCTCGGCGGGCGGCAGCGCCGTCGACCTTGGCGTGATACCGACGCCGGGGGTCAGCAGCGTCGCCGCGCGCAACAGATTTGACGGCGGAGCGGTGATCAGCGCTTCCCACAATCCCGCGGAATACAACGGTATAAAATTTCTCGACAAAGACGGCTTTAAACTCACCGACGACGACGAGGCCGATATCGAGGCGATATTTCTCCGCGAAGAGGGGCTCCGTTTCGCGGCGCCTTCAGAGATCGGCGGCGTCAGCGACGGCTCCGAGTACCGTCGCCAGTACGCCGGGCTCCTGAAAGAGGTCATCAAAGAGGTAGAGGATACCTCCTACCCGATCGTGATAGACGCGGCGAACGGCGCCGCCTCCGCCTTTGTCGAACCGCTCTTCGCCGGCTGGCGCGGCGGCGTGACCTTTATGGGCAACCTTCCCGACGGCGTCAACATCAACAAAGAGGTCGGCGTCACTCATATCGCTTCGCTTGCCTCCGAGGTCGTAAAGCGGAAAGCCTCGCTCGGCATCGCGTACGACGGAGACACGGACCGCGTCCTGCTCTGCGACAGCCAGGGCCGCACCCTGGACGGAGATATCATGCTCTGGGTCATCGGGCGCTGGCTCGCGAAGCGCGGCGCGCTCGGCGCGGGCGTGACGGCGACGGTGATGTCGAATATGGTGTTGGAAGACCTCCTCGCCGCAGAGGGGATCAAGGTGTTCCGCTGTCCCGTCGGCGACCGCTATGTTCTCGATACGATGAAGCGCGAGGGCGCGCGGATCGGCGGCGAACAGTCGGGCCACATCATCGCCCTCGAGTACGCCAATACCGGAGACGGCCTTTGCTCCGGCATCCTCTTCCTGAAAGCCGTGGCTGAACTCGGCGAGGATATTTCGACGCTGGCCGACCGTTTTGAACGTTATCCCCAGGTGCTGCGCAATATCAAGGTCGTCGATAAAGACCGGGTGATGAACAGCCCCTCGGTGGCCGCCGCCGCCGCCGAGGCGGAAAAACTGTTGTCCGGCAGAGGGCGGATGCTGCTGCGCCCTTCCGGGACCGAGCCGCTTATCCGGGTCTTTGCCGAATCGCGCGATGCCGGGCTTATGGACAGCGCCGCTGACATTATGGAGGCGGCGATAAAAAAGGAGATCGCCAACCATGCTTAAATCTGTGGAATACGCGCCGGTCCGCAGGGCCGTATTTCCCGTCGCGGGGCTGGGGACGCGTTTTCTGCCCGCGACCAAGGATATTCCTAAAGAGATGATGCCGCTCGTCGACCGCCCGCTCATCCACCACGGGGTAGACGAAGCCGTAGCCTCCGGCTGCACCGAGGTCGTCTTTGTGACGGGGCAGGGCAAAGAGAGCATCCGCCGTTACTTTGAGCCATCGGAAGAACTGGTATCGCTGCTGCGCGAGCGCGGCAAGGACGAGTTGGCCGCCGTGGTGCAAAATATTCATCGTCTCGCGAATTTCCATTACGCGTTTCAGGAAAAACCGCTCGGCCTTGGACACGCGGTGCTCTGCGCCGAAAAATTCTGCGAAGGGGAATACTTCGGGCTTCTGCTGCCCGACGATGTGATGATCGCCCAGCCGCCCGTCCTCTCGCAGCTGGAGGCCGTAAGAAAAAAATATCGCGCCACGGTCCTATGCGTTGAAAAGGTCGCGGAGAGCGAAACGTCGCGTTACGGCATCGTCGACGCCGAAGAGGTGGAGCCGGGCGTCTACCGCGTAAAGGGTCTTGTAGAGAAGCCCAAGCGCGAAGACGCGCCGTCGAACCTCGCGATCATGGGACGTTACCTGCTGTCGCCGGCGATCTTCCCGCACTTAAAAAATCTTAAACGCGGCGCCGGCGGCGAATATCAGCTTACCGACGCCATCTCGTCGCTTCTTAGCGAAGAGCCGGTCTACGCGGCGCTCTACAGCGGGAAGCGCCTGGACTGCGGGGTCAAAGAGGGATGGATAAAGGCGACGGTGGTCAAGGCGCTTGAAGATCCGGAACTCCGGGAGATCGTGCTGGCGGCGGTAAAAGAAAGCGGCCTCGCATAGCGGCGGGGACAAAGAGGACATACAAAAAGGAGCGGGACCTTCCCGCTCCTTTTTCCTTTCTGACAAGGCTATTTTACTTTTGTATCTCTTCTGTAAAGGGGTAATAGATGCGCAGTTCGGTTATTCCCTTGAGGCCGTTGTCACTGCGTCCAGCGACCTCTTTCAGACGCCGCCACCTGCCGTTGTCATAGCGGGCGAGCACGAGGGATTTCCTTCCGTAGGTGGACCAGACGTCCCACAGCTCCTCCCCCGCGGCCGGTCCCGATACCAGCCCCTTTTTGAACAGCGGTGCCGTGCCGCCCAACATCGAACGGCCGTCCGCCGGTCCGATGACGAGCCATTGCGTCATGTTCCAGACGTTCTGCATCTCCTTTGATTTCAGCGCGTGATCCCAGGGGATGATCTGGAAGCCGCCCGTTGTGCCGCGCGGCGTCGTCGAGACGTCGATGACGCCGCTGTGGTTCGCGCGTATCGCCCCCGTGCGCTGGAAAAGCGTGCCCTCAAAACGCCCCGTGCCGCCCAGCGGTTTGATAACGCGCCCGAGCAGCTCATAGGCGCCGCGTTTCCAGGCGAGGACCCGCCCGCCGGGCCGGTTCTCTATATTTACCATATAGGGCAGCGAGTCGTCCCAGTTGGCAGTGATGACGAGCGTATCTCCGGCTTTCGGCAGGTTGTCTGCCGCAAGCGGGGCCTGGCTCATATCCGGTTTGCGGACAAAGACGGCGGAGCCTGCGGGCGGCGCCCAGGCGCCAAATATACTCTCGCCGGCCTGCGGAGAGATCACGACGGAGGCCCCGGCCCCCGCCGCGGGAGCGATCGTCTCCTGCGGGATGACGCTTATCGTGCGCCCCCTGTCCTTTTCGACGGAGACGAGCATGTGTATCGCGTTCACCGCCGAGGCGCAGACGGTTCCGGGGGCGCTCCAGGCGCTTGCCGTATAGCTGGGCCAGCGAGTTTTTGTCGGCAGCGCCTTGACCGCGCCCACCGTGCGCACAACGCCGTCCGCCGTCGTCACCGTCACCGCGGCGCCCATTTCCAGCGGTATCTTTATTTCAAACAATTTCTTTTCCGCGGCGTGCGCGCCGCCCGGCAGCGCCGCCAAGGCGCAGAGCAGCAGCGCCAAACAAAGCATCTTCTTGTAAAATGTCATCGTTATCACCTCATAATTTATATATCATTAAAACATGGCGGTATCAAGAGAGGGCCGCCAGAAAAAACGCCTGCGCCGCCTAAAACTTTACCGGCAGAGGGAAGAACCAGATCGCCCAAATGTTGCCGACGAAGTGAAAGAGCGCCGGCGGAAAGAGATTTTTATAGCGGTATTTGAGCCACCCCATAACGAGCCCCGGAAAAAACGTGCAGAGGGAGATCCAATAAGGAGCGACGATCAGGTGGATGGGCGCGAAGACGAGATTCGTTATCACGATTGCCGCCAGAGGGGAAACACGCCGTTCAAGCACAGGCTGCAGCCAGCCGCGAAAGAAAGTCTCCTCAATGATCGCGGCGGCGAGTCCCGACGCGGCCAAATCAAGCGCCGTCCAGAAATCGCGCCGGCGCGGCAGCTCCTCCCACGGCCAGTTTATCGCGACCACGGTGAGCGCCAGCAATATAAATGCAGACACGGCAAGTGTCTGCATGAAATCCCCAGCGCGGAACTCCCAGCGCAGGCCGTATTCGTCGGGACTCTCTTTTCTGCGCCAGCACCAGACATAAGGCCAGTAGAGCAGAAATACCCCCGCGCAAAAAGATATGACCGTACCCATACCGCGGCGGCGCTATATCTTCAGGCAGTCCGTGCAGAGTCCGTAGAAGAATATCTCCGTGCGCTCTATCTGCGCGATATTTTCCCGTACCGAGGAGGCCGACCTGAAGATTTCGTTCTCGTCCACGGGAATGTCGAAGAGTTTGCCGCACTTGCGGCAGAGAAAATGACCGTGCGTCGCGGTCGTCGGGTCGAAGTAGACCCTCTTGTCGTCAATGCTGAGGATTTTTATAAGTCCGGCGTCGGCGAGAAGCTGAGCGGTGCTGTAAAGAGTGGCGACGGACATCGTGGAATACTCGGCGGAGAGCTCGCGGTAAAGCGTGTCGGCGGATGGATGGTCGGTGCGGCCCTCCAGTTTTTGTAAAATCGCGATGCGCTGAGCCGTTATCTTGGCGCCTCTTTCCCTGAGAACTGCTATTCCATCATCTACGGTCCACATTTATCCATTCCTCCGAAACGTTTATTTTTAAATCATTTCAATTATTATAAATCATATTTTTTGATTTGTGTACCGTAAAACAAAAAATGCTTTTTAGGCTTGCGGATTTGCGTAATTTAACGTTATAATGTCCGTTGCACATAATGGGGTGTAGCCAAGCGGCCTAAGGCATCGGACTTTGACTCCGACATCGATGGT
>JAEXGR010000036.1 GCA_023450745.1 Synergistota bacterium | reverse complement strand
CGCTAGTTGAAACAAGAGGCCGAGCCAAGCGCCGTTTCCCCTCCTGGTCGCGCCCTCACGGGCGCGCTAGTTGAAACTCTCAATGTTAGAAAAGCAACCGAATGTAATGGTCGCGCCCTCACGGGCGCGCTAGTTGAAGCCTCAAATACGCTTGTGATAATTGTAACAAGAGGTTGCGCCCTCCAAAACGCTATGAGGCTTGCGTTTCCGTTGATGGCTTACTGCATGGTTCTGATTTGGCACCGTCTGGGCGGGGCGTACCTGATATGCTGGAGGGGATTTGTTGGTGGTGATACAAAAACCTTCTTTAACGCATTAACGTCAAAGAAAACGAAATGATAATTTATCGAAGAGGTGACCGTAAAAATGCTTTCTATAACCGTCCTTACCGACAACAACACGATCATTGACAGATATTTTTTGGGGGAGCCGGGGCTTTCTCTTTGGATTGAATGCGACGGGAAAAAATTTTTATTTGACACGGGGTATTCCGATGTTTTTATACGCAACGCGGCACTGATGGGGATCGATCTAACGCGAATGGACGGGCTTATATACTCCCATGGTCACAATGACCATACATGGGGAACGCGCTCGTTGGTCGCGCTTTTTGACCGCGTGGAGCTCCCTTGCCGGCCGCTGCTGGTAGCGCACCCACTTGTCTTTGAGGATAAGGTGCACGGGCGGCAGGCGATCGGAACGGTGATGAAAGCCGCGGCGCTGGGCAATTACTTTAGGGTTGTTCTCTCTGCGGAACCGTGCAGGCTTGCGCCGGGGCTCTGGTGGCTAGGGGAGATACCGGCGTTGGTGACGCCGCGCCGCGCCGTCGGCAAGATAAAGGATGCCGGTGGTGAGCGGGATGATTACTGTCTGGATGATTCCGCGCTTGCTTATGTAGGGCCGGAGGGGCTTGTGATAATCACCGGCTGTTCGCACTCCGGCATCTGCAATATTGTAGAAAGGGCTCGCGATGTGACGGGGGAGCGCCTTATCGCGGACATTGTGGGCGGTTTCCACCTGTTGTCATGTTCGCCGGAGGAACTGGCGGCGGTCGCCAGTTATATGAAGAGAATAGAAGTGGCGCGGCTCCATCCCTGCCACTGTACAGATTTTGCCGCGAAGGCGGCTCTGGCGCGAGAGCTTCCCGTGATGGAGTGCGGCGTCGGGCTTCGGTTCGACTATAAATAGTTGTTCACCGGTCACAGGCGTTAACTTCGGCGCCTTCGCTGCCGTGGAATGGCCATTTGGGAGCAGTTTCCTCTCGCAGAAGGCGGAGCTGGGCTTCGGCGCTATTACAGATGACTTGGGGGCAACGAAAATGCGATACTGATACCGGCGGCGGAACCGGTGGGGATAGAAGAATTGTGCCAATGCTTGTGACCTTACCGTCGTGTGAAATTGCACCAGACATCCTGAGCGGCAGAAAAAGGAGACACGAATGTTAGGACATAAATCGACGGCGACACTTGGCAAAGAGGCGCAGCGCGAACGGATGCTGCGCGAGCCGGTGGGAAAACTCATTATTTCTCTCGGGGCCCCGACGACGGTGATCATGGCCGTCACTACCCTGTACCTTATATCGAACGTATATTTTGTATCAAAACTGGGAACGAGCGCGAACGCGGCTGTCAGCGTCGTCTTTGTCATATTCGCCTTTTTCAACGCTGTGGGATATACCTTTGGACGTGGCGCGGAGAGCAAGATCGAGATAAATCTTAGCTCCGGCGACGATTCGGAGGCTTCTCGCTTTGCCTCCACCTCATTCTTTACCGCCATTCTGATCGGACTGTTGACGACGGCGTTGGGCATAAAGTACATTGAAGGGCTAATGCGGCTTTTGGGCGCGACGGAGAGCATCCTTCCCTATGCCGTGGACTACTCTCGCTTTGTCCTGCTCAGCGCCCCCTTTGCCTGTTCGTCTTACGTGATGAACAATATCCTGCGCGCAGAGGGTAAAGCCGCCTACTCGATGCGGGGGCTGCTCAGCGGCTCTCTGCTCAATATCGCGCTGCCCCCCATCCTGATGTTTTACTTCCGCATGGGGATTGCGGGGGCGGGGGTATCGACGCTGGTGAGCCAGTGCGCCGGTTTTGCCATCCTCGGTTCCTACTTTATACGCAGAAAGAGCATTACCAGGCTTAATATTGCAAATATATCGCGTAACCCGCGTGAGTACTATGACATATTCAGAATCGGCAGCCCCTCTCTGACGCGCCAGGGTTTCTCCAGCATCTCCGCCGCGGCGCTGAACTATGCCGCCGGGCCCTACGGCGACGCGGCGATTGCGGCGATGTCAGTCGTCTCGCGCATCGTCATGTTTCTCTTTGCCATCGTCACCGGCATTACGCAGGGGTTCCTGCCGGCGGCGGCCTACAACTATGGCGCGAAACAGTACGCGCGCATCCGCGATGGCTTCTGGTTTACCGTGAAGGTCGGCTCGGTTTGCATGATTTCCATTTCGGCCGTCACCTTCATTTTTGCGCGCGAGATCGTCACCGTCTTCAGTTACGGGGATGCCGCCATCATCGGCGTGGGAACGAGCACTTTGCGCTGCCAGGCGGTATTCTTCGTCCTGCAGCCGCTCTTCATCATCACGGAAATGATGATGCAGGAGCTGGGATTTGCGGCGCGCGCCTCGATACTGGCTTCGCTGCGTCAAGGATTATTTTTTCTGCCGCTGCTGACGGTGCTGCCGCTCTTCATGGGGCTGAACGGTATCGTGATCAGCCAGGCCGCCGCCAACGTCCTGACCTTTTTCGCGACGCTGCCCTTCGTATACGCCTTTATGAAAACGCTTGACGCGAAGGAAAAATCGATGCTCGATCCGGCGGCGGTCAAAGACTAAAATACAGTTGCCGTACGGCAAGCGGAAAATGACGTTTTTTAGCTCTCTGCCGCCGTATTACCGGAGGCTGCATATGAGGGCGTAAAACGCCGCGAGCCGTCCGTGGTAAGAGACAGCTCGCGCGGCGGCGCCTCAGTTATTCTTCTTCCGGGTCGTAGAGACAGTAGAGGGCTTGGGTGCCGCTGTTTTCGTAGCCGCCCTCGGCGAGCTCTTCGTAGAGTTCGCGAGTGATGGTGAGGGCCGGAAGGTCAAGCTCCATTTCGTCGGCCGCCTCTTCCGCGAGTTTCATGTCCTTGATGTAGTGCTTGATGAAAAAGCCCGGCGCGAAGTCTTTCTTGAGTATCCGCGGGCCGTAGTTGTTGAGGCTCCAGGTAGCGGCGGAGCCGCCGCCGACGGCTTCGATGAACTCGTTAAGGTCGAGGCCGCAAGATTTGGCGAAGGCGAGCGCCTCGCACATGCCAGTCATCGTTCCCGCGATGACTATCTGGTTGCCGAGCTTGGCGTTCTGCCCGTCTCCGGCGGCGCCCATATGTTTGATGGTGCGTCCCATAATTTCAAAATAGGGGAGGGCCTTTTCAAAATCCGCCTTGTCGCCGCCTGCGAAAATGGTGAGGGTCGCTTCGCGCGCGCCCCTGTCGCCGCCGGTGACGGGGGCGTCGAGGACGCCGATGCCGCGCTTTTTGCCCGCCGCCTGGATCTTCCTCGCAAGCTTCGGGCTGGACGTGGTCATGTCGACAAGCACCGAGCCGGCTTTAGCGTTTTCGATAAGCCCGTTTTTGCCGAGGTAGACCTCTTCGACATCTTTAGGAAACCCTACGATAGTGAAGACGACGTCGCATTTAGCGGCGACGTCTGCCGGCGTATCTTCCCAAACAGCACCTTTGCCGACGAGAGGCATCGCTCTCTCTTTGGTGCGGTTGTATACGTGCACCTCATTGCCCGCGGCGAGCAAATGTCCCGCCATGCTGGCTCCCATTACGCCCGTACCGATAAAACCGAGGATATTTGTATCAGACATATTATCACTCCCGTAATATATTACTTAATCTTTGACCATGTGCACATTGAGATGCGGATAGCTCATTTCGATGCCGTGTTTCGCGTATGATTCCGGCACAGCCTCCATTATATCGTAGTAGAGGTCCCAGTAGTCTTCCGTTTTGCACCAGAGGCGCACGGTGTATTCGATGACGGAGTCCTTATAGGCGCTGGCGCGTACGAAGGGAGCGGGCTCGCTGAAGACCTGCGGAAATTTCTCTATCGCTTCTTTTATCGCAAGTTTGACCGTTTCGAGGGGGCAGTCGTAGCCGGCGGAGAAGACGAGGTCGACGCGTCGTTTCTCCTCGCCGGTGTAATTGATGATCTTCGAGGAAGATACTTCACTGTTGGGAATATAGATGGTCTTGTTGTCGGGGGTGGAGACCTTCGTATGGATGAAGCCGATTTCGCGCACGGTACCGCCGACGCCGCCAACCTCCACGTAATCCCCGACCTTAAAAGGCTTGACGGAGAGGAGCATGACACCGCTTGAGAGATTGGAGAGCACGCCCTGCAGCGAGAGGGAAATGGCCAGACCGGCGACGCTCAGGATGGCGACGAAAGAGGTTATCTGGATGCCGAGGGCTCCCGCGACGGTCATAAAGACGATGAAATATAGCGTAAGCCTTATCAGGGTGAGGATGAATTTATGCAGAGTCTTGTCGATGCCGGACCTCCCCAGCGCCTTTGCCAGCGCGCCCATGACGACCTTGACGGCGACGAGGCCGCCCAGGAGGTAGAGCAGGGCGGGCAGCAGCGAGGCGAGCGTCACCTTTTCCAGCATTGCGGGGAGTCCTTCGAGGTTGATGTTCATTTATCGGTCATTCCTTCCTTTTTTATGTTTGAAGTTTTACAAACCGCTTTATTTTACTTAGTCCTCATTAAAAAAACAACTTTTTGCTTACAAGGTTTGGGCCGGAGGGCTAAGTCCTTTAATGGGAACATTGAACCGCCTATGATGCCGGCGTTCGGCGGCATGGACACGGGGCAGGCCGTTTCGGGCGGCAGACATTATAGGGAAACGAAAACTAAAAAATGCAAATAATGAAAAATGGCCTTTCGTACGTTAAGTACAAAAGACCATTATATCGGCTGGCTCCTCGACGAGGACTCGAACCTCGAACCTAGTGGTTAACAGCCACCCGCGCTGCCGATTGCGCCATCGAGGAATATCAGGTCGAAAACTCGACAGGGGATATTATAGCACGCTCTTGATTTTTAGCAACCCCCTAAAAGGCCCTTTGTTATCGTTTTGGCCGATTGAAAAAGTAACCGCCCCACGATGCCTCTCAGGCGTCGCACTGATTTTTGCAAACTGCTATTCAATATCACTATGAGCAAGGCGGCACGCTCACAGGGCTGTCTTGTAGGTGCCGCCGGCGATGAGTTTCCGGTATTCCTCCGGGGTATCCATGTCTTTAAAGTGGCAGTCGGGGGCGGCGGCGCGTTCGATCTCGTTTTCATAGCGCATGAGAATGTTTTTGCCGCCGACGTCGCCGCGGGCGTCGCGGAAGCGCTCGCGCCAGAGGGCGCGGTAGAACATCGGGTGGCCGAAAACACCCTCGCGGCAGGGGGCGAGGACTGTTTTTCCCGGCGGCAGCACGGCGAACCGGCGGACGAGCGTCGCGATGTCCGCCGCGCGCGCGAGCGGCAGGTCTCCGAGCATGATACAGAAATCTTCTCCCGCAGGGAGCATGTCGAGGCCGATCGCCAGCGAGCTTGATTGTCCGCGCTCCGGCTCTTCGTTGACGCCGACGGTCAGCGCTCCGGCGGCCGGGGGCAGCGCTTCGGCGACTTCGCGCGAGAGCACGGCGTATATGTGTTCAAAGCCCGCGCCGCGCAGATTTTCGATGACGGTTCCGATGACGGTCCCGCCGCCAAAGGGCAGCAACAGTTTCTGGCGTCCCATCCGTTTTGACAGTCCCGCGCCAAGCAGAATTACATTCATCGTCATCTCTCCCGGTATTCATAAAGTCTGTCGCCGCGCAGCGAAACGCAGGCCACGGCGTCGTATTTTTCAAGCAGCACGGGGATGATGCCGGCCAGTTCCCGCTGGCTGTCTTTGTCGGCGATTTCCCATTTGTTGAGTAGCAGGATTTTTTTTGCCGTCGCGGGGGCGTTTTTCAGCGGCCCCCAAGGATGGCGCAGGTAGCTCAAGTAGTCGGCGGCCGTCACTTGCGCGCCCTCCGCGACGTTATGCAGCGCGCGGAATTTAGCGGCGCGGAAGATGTGCTCTTCGTCCGCCGTCTCCCCCAGCGCGTCGGCGCCCGCGACGGCGAAGAGGTAGCCGCAGTTTCGCGGCACGGGTGGCTCCCAGTTTTCGTAGTATTTGAGCGAACGTCCGCGGGAGCCGTCGCATTCCGCGAGCAGGACGTCCGCCGCGCCGCTTTCGGCAAGCGCCGCCGCCTCTTCCGGCCCGTAGCCGATCAGTTTGCCGCCCGCTTCGCCGGAGGCGGCGGCGAGCAGCGCGGCGGACGGCAGCGCGCCGATGAAGGCGGCGCAGTGTGCCGCCGGGCCGATGAAGATGTCGCGGCATTCTTCCGGCGCGGGGCGGAATATTTTGGTCGTGGTGGTGAGCAGCACACGCCGGGAGGCGGCGAGTTCGCGCCCGAGGCCATAGAGCAGCGAGGTTTTGCCGCCGCCGCCGGTGACGGCCGCGGCGGCGATGTTATTTTTATCGATATATTCCGCTAAGAATGAAAAAATCTTCCCCATAAACGCCGCGCCTTCCCTGTTTTGTATTTTATGCGTCTATTATATACAAAAAGGCTCCGCCCTGAGGCGGAGCCTTGGATTTTGTCCGAATTTTGACGCTCAGTAATATTTTTTCTCCACGTGCCGCCCGAGGCGTGTCATTACCGCCGCGAGGTCGTCCAGCAGGCGCGACTTTACGCGCAGCTCGGTGGGGAAGTCGGGGTTCTGGTGCGCCGGGTTCACCGCTTTGCCGATGAAAAGGTTCAGGTGGGTGCAGCGCTCGATGAGGATTTTCGCGAGCTTTGCCGCGCCGTGCGGGTCGTCGAGTTCGTCGATCATTCGCGGTACGGCGGGGCGGTCGATGTATTCCTCAACCATTTCGATGGCGCGCTTGAGCGTCATGACGCCCTCCGTCACAAGGTCGATGCCCTCGATTTCCGCCGTCGGCGGGATGTCGCTGTCGGTGTAGTCGATGTTGACGCGCAGCGGGCGCTTGAGCTCGCGCGCGAGGATTTCGGAGCTCGTGCCGCCGCTGACGATGTGCAGCCCCTGGGTCTCAATGTAGTCTTTTACAATCCGCGAGTCGTCCTCGGGGTTTTTCGGCGGGCCGGAGAAGAGGCTCACCTGCTGCCGGGGCAGGATGTGCGCGATGGAGACGGTGGTGTCGTCGCCCGGTTTGCCGAGGTAGAGGTCCTTCGCCACATCGAGCACGCGGTTGATGACGCGCGGCGCGGAGAGTTTTTCGCCGCAGGGCCCGCAGAGAAAATCGGCCACTTCGTCGCAGCCCCAGCCGAAGGAGAGCGTCTCGCCCATGCCGGCCTGGGTAACGCCGTCGCTGACGATGACGAAATAGTCGCCTTCCTGAGCGGTGAAGCGGCTCTCGCGTACCAACTTGCCCTCGATCGTCTTTTCCTCGTAGTCGAAGGGGATGTGGCGTCCGTTGCGTATCAGCATACAGGGAGGGTTGTCGTACTCTGCCAGATAGCCTCTGCCGTCCTTTCGGATGTGCAGGATCATGAAGGTGGAGTAGGCGATGCCGCGCACTTTGCAGACGGGCAGGGTGTGGGCGATGGTGTCCACGGTGTCTTCTATCGAAGCGCCGCGGCTGATCATCGTGGAGATTATTTTTGAGGTCAGCGTCGAAAGGATGTTGGCCTTTACGCCGCTGCCGAGGCCGTCGGAGAGCACCAGCAACATGCTGTCCGGCGAGTTTATCACTTGTACGCGGTCGCCGCAGAGCTCTTCGTTTTTCTTTATCAGGCTGTTATAACAGGCGTCTATACATATACTATCCATTGCCGTTGTTTCCGTCATAGACGATCAGGTCCTTCAGTTTCGTCAGCGTCACCTTGGTCTCGGCGGTCGTCTCGCCGAGGAGGCTCGCGATCTCCTGCGCCACCGTCATCTGTTTGTCGATGACGTTCTGCGCCATCTCCATCGTTTCGAGCTTCAGCTTGTTGAGTGACTCGGTCTCCCGCTCCTGCTTCGTCACGTCGTGGAGGAAGGCGACCGCAAGCCCCTGCTCGGGAATGTAGACGACGGTCTGGTTGACGGTGATGCCGCGCGCGTCGTAATTCACCTTGTGAAGCGGCACGTTGCGTTCTTCGCCGACCGCGATGGCGAAGTCGATCGGATCGAGGAAATCGTCGATACGGCGGCCCACTATTTCGTTCTTCGTGCATTTCAGGAGGTGCTGCGCCGCGAGGTTGCACTCTTTAACGCGCAGGTCGCGGTCGACGGCGATGATGTAGTCGGGGCTCACGGATAGCGTGACGTTCGCGAGCGTCTCGGATATCTGGTTCATGTAGGGCAGGCACATGTAGAGTTCCGCCTTGTCCTGATAGACGGCGATCGCCTTGTCGCGGCAGGTGCGGTAGCCGCAGCTGCCGCAGTTCAGCTCGTGTTCGGGCTTTGTTTTGCCGATCTGCGCTAAGATCGCGCGGATCGTCTTTTCATCGGGGATGTCTTCTTTCACCGGCGTCGGCAGGATGCGGCGGCTCAGGTCGAGCGAGGAGACGTCCGCCTCGCGGATGTTTTTCTCCGCGCGCAGGTAGCGCATCATGTCGATGCCTGTGCTGACGGGGTGGTATTCGGTATCCGGCTTTTCGGGACCGTTGATGCAGCTGCCGTAGCAGGTGCCCGCCTCGATAAAGCAGTTATGGATGCGCCCCTCGTCGATCTCTTCCAGCAACTCGATGACGTCCTTCGCCCCCTGCACGCTGAGGAAGGTGTATTTATTGAAGACGTGGGAATCCTCGGGGAGGTTCGCGCGAACGTCTTTTACGATGCCCTCGAAGATCGGGTAGATCGCCGAAGAGCTGGGGTCGTTGCCGAAATAGCCTTCGGCGCACTTCTCAAGCTCGATCTTTTCCTCTTTGAGCCAGCCCGCGAGCTGTTTGAAGGTAACGACGCCGTCAATGTAACGTTTCTCGGAGACGCGCGCCTCCTCGATCTTGGAGATACAGGGGGCGAAAAAGACGATCAGCGCGTCGTCGCCGTACTTCCGGCGCAGGAACTCTCCGTGGGCCTCCATCGGCGATAACACCTGGGCGAGCTGCGGCGTGAGCTGCGGAAAATACTTCTGCACGAGGAAGACGACGGAGGGACAGCAGGTCGTGATCATGTTGTCCATTGTGTCGTTCTCGAGAATCCGCGCGTACTCCTTAGTCACGGCGTGCGCGCCGACGGAGGTCTCCTCCACGGCGTCAAAGCCGAGGCTTTGCAGCGCCCCCGCGAGCCGGAAACGGTTCTCCGCGCCGAATGAGGCGATATAGGAAGGCGCCAGCGCCGCGACCTTTTGGCGCGCCGCCCCCTGTTCGCCCTGGCGAACATTCAGAATTACCTCAGGGGGCAAGCCTGCGGATGCGTTTGCCGCGCGCGCCGCCCCCTGTTCGCCCTGGCGAACATTCAAAACTACCTTGGGGGGCAAGCCTGCGGATGCGTCTGCCGCGCGCGCCGCTTTGCCTTCGCCCAGCGCCTGCTTGATGCCGCCAATGTCGTTCACGAGCGATTTCGCGTGCTGCGGGCAGTTGCGTATGCAGCGGCCGCAGAGAATGCATTCTCCCTCCAGCACCTCGACATGGTTGTCGCTGTACTTAATAGACTTTACGGGGCAGACTTTAAGGCACTTGTAGCAGTTCTTGCAGTTCGCCTCCGCGACGTTGATATACTTCATTGCTGATTATCACCTGCGATTACGTTGTCAAAAAATTCTTCTATATGGTCGGGGTCCACAAAGTGGATCTCGCCGTTTACCTTTACCGATACCCCCGCCTCTTCGCAGCGTCCCATACAGAACGAGCCGGAGAGCGTTACCCGCTCCGTGAGGCCGCGCGCCGTCACCAGCTTCGTCAGCCCCTCCACGACGCGGCGCGCGCCCTTGAGATGACAGGAACTGCCGACGCAAATGATCACTTCTGTCAATTTATTCCCCTCCCGCACGATAACTGTTTCTTCATTGACTATATTGTAGCAGAAAAGAATTTTTCGTGATTAAATTCACACATTGGTCAATAAAAAAATAACGTTAGCGCGTGAAGAAACTGCGCGCGAAGCGGCATCGCCATTTTAACGAATATTGCGCACGAATACAGGTAGCGAAACCGGCAAAGCTAAGTTTACGGATGCGGGCCGTAAACGACGGCGACGCGGCCGGTGCGGTAAAACTCTTTCCCAAACATAACTCCCAGGCGTTGATTTTCTTCATAAACCCATTATCGGCGCCTGTTTCACAGACGCCGATAATGGGTGGTTGTTGGCCTTGCGTTTGATTTTTGGTTTGCTTTGTCCGCCTCCAAAGATAAACGCGGTAAGCAAGCCAATGGAGGCCGGCGCCTCGCTATGCGATTGCCGTTTGCCGGCCTTCGCGCTTTATTTGCCCTTTTTCCCGCCGCGCGCAAGCGCCGGCAGAAGGGCGACAAGCGCCAGCAATCCATATCCAGCGTTGCAGCCACCGCCACCGCCGCCGCCGTCAGACGGAGCGTCAGGCTCGACCGGCGTGACGGTTCCCGTCGGGTTGACGGCGGTATACGCGGAGATATTGCCGCTCAACGCGTTGCTTCCGAACTCTTTCCAGTTCGTTCCGTCAAAGCGCCAGAGGCTGTAGCCGACGCCGGCCCAGAGATATTTTGTATTTTCGTCGTAAACCAGCCCCAGCCGGTAGCCATATTCGCCGCTGAAATCCCTGAGCAGCGTGCCGATGTCGCCCTTTTGCAGTTTTTCCAAGGTAGTCTCGTAGACGCGGATGCTGTAGCCCGAGGTATAGTCCTCGTCCGAGGTCCATCTGGCGGCCTGTATATAGACTTTATCGCCGGCAAAGACTACGGCGTCGAACATGTGCTTGAAGGTAGGATCGATCGCGTTCACCTCTCCCGCGGTAATGAGGCTGGTGATCTCCATCGTGCCAAGGTCGGCCATCTCGACGCAGGATTCCGGGTTCCACTTTTCTCCAAACTGCTGCACCCCGCCCAAGGTGGCGACGTAGAGCTTGCCGTCCTTCTGCGCATAGGCCCCCGGCGTGAAGCCGTCGAGGTTCTTGCCCTTCATCTCAACCCGCGCCAGTTCGTTAAGTTCGGAATCAAGCTTTACCAATTGGTTGAGCCGGTATGAGCCGGAGGCAGTATTCCACGGGTCGTTGCTGCCGGTGAAGATCGCGTACAGATTCCCGTTATAGGCGCAGAGAGCCTCTCCATGCCCGTTGTATTTGGAATCGTTGTGGTAATACTCGTACTTCTTATCCTGCTTATAGACGTCGCCCGCCGTAGTGACGCGGCTGACGATGGGGATATCATAGGCGGTGGCGTAAAGAGAGCCGCCCATCTCCGCCATGACCCGCGTATTGTGCAGCGTCGTCGTCGCCTCGCGCAGCGGCGCCTGCCACGAAGAAGGCTGAGTCCACCCTGACTGCGCGCCGGGATTGTAAATAGAGATGACGTCCGTGCCGTTGCCGGTATAGAGCGTCACCGCGACGCGGAAATTGCCGTCGGCATTCTTAAACGGGTATATCCCCTGTCCGGAGTTTCCGCCCATATTGCTGACCAGCGGCGAGACGGGGTCGCCCGCGCCCTGAATGATGCCCAGCGCGGTATTGGAATAACCGTTGTCCTGCCTGGTAAAGAGCAAGTCCGCCTGTGCCGGCAGCGAAAGGGCCAACAGGCAGAGGACGATCAGTGCTGAAACCAATCTTTTTTTGCGCATATTAATTCCTCCTGATTCTTTTTTATCTGTTTCTGCCATTTCAGAAAGTCCACAGCAGAGTGGCGTAAAAAGCCCGCCCCTGGATCGGATACCATAACGTCCTCTCCGGACCGTTGCCGGTGGCGAATAGCATCACATCAGGGCCGGAGTTGAACACGTCGTCCACGCCGAACACCAGCTTGAGGTCGTCACGTATCCGCCAGCGCACACCGAGCCCAAAGGTCGTCAGATTATCCCAGCCGACCTCTCCCTGCATATCGTAATAATTCTTGCCGATATGGTGCAGCTCAGCGAATACCGTCGCGCGGTCGTCCTTCAGGATTTTTCGGCTCACACGCAGCAGTCCCTCCCATTCGGGGCGGTTCGGCAGCGGGTCGTCGTACATATATCCCGGAGTCTTGTTCTTCGGGTCCATCCAGGTTGCGGAAAGATAAACATCCCACTTTTCGCGCTTCACCGTGGCCTCCAATTCGACGCCGGATATCTCCGCTTTGCCGATATTTACATACTGCGCGTATCTGGGGTTGACCATCAGATAATCGATAAGATTGTTTGACTTGCGGTAAAACCAGGTGAGCTCCGCCTTGACGTTGGCTTTATACAGCTCGCCCTCCCAGGCGATCCCCGCGTCATACTGCGTGCCGTCCTCCCACAACAACCCCTCGTTGGGGATGATGAACGCGCCGTCGCCGTAGAGCTCGTAGAGGTTCGGCGCGCGGTTGTAGGTGCCGCCAGTTATCTTCGCCGTCCAGCCGTCGCCGAACTTCTTCGTCAGCGCCGCGCCCCACGAAAATTCGGTGACGCCCTCGGCAGCGTTCCAGCGGACGATCGGCGTGAGCCAAAAGTCTCCCGCTTTGTTGAGACTGATCGTATCCTGAATCTGTCCGTTCCAGGAATTGCGTGTGTGGCGTTCACGTCCGCCGAAGTTTCTGACGATGTCTCCCGTCGTGTGAAGTTCTTCATTGTAATAATTCCAGAGAAACTCAACGAGGTGTCTTTCTCCAAGGGGCAGAGAACCGTCGACCGCGGCGCCGAAGCGTTTGGTCTCATATTTGTTGTGCTGCTCGCCCCAGCCGCCGATCTTATCCTCCGGATCGTCATAATCCTTAGTCTGATGCAGATATTCGAGACGCAGGCCATAATCCAGATCGCCCGCCTTATCCCGGCGTGTGACCACGGTATTCCATTGGTCGGTCACCTGGGTCGCGCCGCGCACGCTCTCCGGCTTGTCTGCTCCGGGAGCCGAATAGGGCAGCTCCCGGTCGTTGCGCTTCCAGCCGCCCTCAACCTTCCATTTTCCGCCGTTCCACTTGAGCAGGGCGTTGGCGTTCTTATAGCCGTTATTCTGCCGGTTGGCCTTATAATCGTCTCCGGGAGTGTAGGGGGTGCTATTGTCGTTCCAATACTCAAAATCGCCGTCCGTGCGGTCGAAATTGACGGCGGCCATCAGCGCGCCCTCTCCCAGAGGCGTATTATAAGTCACGCCTCCCGTGAACCTGCCGAAAGAACCGACGCCGGCGGTGATTGAGCCGCCGGCCTTATCGGGCTTGGCGGTAATGATATTGATGACGCCGCCCATCGAGGCGCCGCCGAAGCGCGCGGGGATATAACCGCGGTAGACCTCAATTCTCTCGACATTTTCCACGGGGATCGTGGATAGGTCGACGGCGGCCTCGCTGCCGAGATTCATCAACACGCCGTCGACATAGACGGCGACCTGTGAAGAGCTGCTGCCGCGCACGGAGGCGGTAGTATAAGCGCCGCGGCCCTTGGTTTCGATGATGTGCAGCCCCGGGACTTGTTTAAGGAGCTCGGGAAGATTCTTTTGTTCTCCGCGCATCTCCTGAGGCCTGATGACCGTCACCGTTCCGGGCGATAGCAGCAGCTTGTCCTCATATTCGGCGTCGGCTGAGATCTTTTCCTCCGGCAGCTCAACGGTATTATCCGCGGCGGCGGCCCGTGCGCCGAGGAGGATGCATAGTATCGCGATTAAAAAAAATGTTCTCATCTCTTCAGCCTTTCGATTACGGGGACGCCCCCGCGCCATATAGGTTGGGGCGTCCCTCTGTCTGTCCTGATTACGCTATTTAGGAGATCTTTTCTTCGTCCTGTGCACGATGATTGAGATCGCCGAAAGCAGCGCGACGCCAATATGGCCCGCCGCGTTGCAGCCGCCGGAAGAGCCGCCGGAGGGCGTGGGTGTCGGCTTATCCTCCGCGAGCTTGACTATAGCAACAGGGTCGATAATGGAGCAATCCGCCGGGTCGAGGTCGAAGCCGCCGTTGTCCTGGATATAGAGCACGAGCTTATAGGAGGCGGCGGGGTCGATTTTGTCCGTCGGCGCCATCATCTCGTCGTCCATCGTCTGCAATGTGAAGCGCTTGTCGCCGAAGGCGTCCTGATCCTCGGCGTAGGCGAAGAACTCGCCCGTGCCGTCAAGACGTGTTTTGACCAGCGCCACCTTCTGCGGCGTCTCTGCCATGAGGGCGTCGCCGCTGACGACGAGCGCCGTCACCGCGAGCTTGCCGGCCTGCGAGGCGGTCATCCTGAGTATCGGCAGCGGCTTGATCTGTGTCACCTCCACCTTGTCCAGCGAGGCGGCGTAGTCGACCGCGGCTTCGACCTTGGCGGAGCTCAGATAGACGATGCCGTTAAAGTTAGTGCGGAAGTCCGAATATGACGCCCCGGTCGCCGCGATAAGATCATCAAGCATATCCGAGGTAGCGCCGGTGGCTTTAAGCGCCTCCGCGAAGGTCGGAACGGCGTCGCCGACCGGGATGACCGAGGAGATCTCGATATCCTTCACGATTTTTGAGGTGATCGTTACGGAATCTTTGAGAGTCCCGTCTTCTGTGGATGCCGTAAACGTGTACGATACCTGTTCGCCCGGGTTTCCTCTGCGCAGCATGATGGTCAAAGACCCGTCGGTTCCGGGCGTCATCACTATATCGTCTTCACTGCCGCTGCCGCTGACGGCGGAAAGCGTCCATACGATTTTTGATTCCACCGCGTCAGAGGGAACGACAGATGAATACAAAGTCCTGCTCTCCCCTTCTTTGATCTGAGACGTGTCGCCGTATGCGATGATCGCTGTCGGAGAAATTTCCTTCGCGGATATCTTCAGAATGCCGCCAGGCTGCGCGCTGTTATTGAAGCCGGAGGTGAAGGGGGCGGACGATCCCGTGTGGCTCAGCAGGCCTTCGACGAGCACATCTACGTGCGCGTATGAAACATCCGCGCCGGCGGACTTGGCTTTGACCGTTAAGACGGAGGTACCCTGTCCGCTTACTATATCGAGCTTTTCACTGTCGACCGTCCATGTATATTTCAACTTTGAGGCGTCGGCGGTGAGCGGATATGTTACGGCCTTTATCTTTCTTTCTTCCCCCGGTTTTATTGTTTTGAAGCAGGAGCTTTCCAGCACGGCGGCGGTTACGGGAAGCAGCGCGCCGTCCGTGATCAGGCCGTCCTTATTCATGTCGATGCCATTGCCAACCCCGGGCTGCCCCTCCTTGTCTTTGAGCCAATAGCAGTTCTGGTAACCAAACCCATAGGCCCCCACTATTCCTCCTGTCAGAGAGGCCTTAACAAACTCGCACACGGAGACATTGTCGGCGGTCACATAGCTGTTGAAACCGCCGAAGATGCCGCCGGCATCCATGTTAGCGACGACTGATGGACACATCGCGACATTGTTGCGGACTTCTCCGTTATACCAGTTGGAAAAACCGACAATGCCGCCGGCGTATGAGAATGACCCTGGAACGGAGTTTAAGTTTCCCCTCGCGACGCAGTTGGCGATGAGAGGCGTGGGCCCCGAAGCGTTGACGGCGCCGTTTAATCCGGCGATGCCGCCTACGTATCCTCTTTTCTCACTCGTCGCGGAAACATCCACATCTGACACGCAGTTGATGATCGTTCCGTCGGCCCAGCCCGCAATGCCTCCCGCCCCCTCACATTTAGAGGCGTTGACGCTCCCTTTGACGACGAGATTTTTGACCGTGGCCTCATGCTCCAGATAGCCAAAAAGCCCCGCCGTCTCAGTTACGGTACCGTTATGCACATAAACGTTTTCACAGTTGGAAATACTTAACCCGGAGATCGTGTGCCCGCCGCCGTCGAAAGTACCGTCGAATCCCTTATAATTTGGTATTTTGTCGAAACCGGCAGTAACGATATTGTAGTCGATTTTCCATCCGATCGGCTGCCACTCTTTGCCGCCGAGGTCAATGTCTCTGTCGAGAATGATATATTTATTCTTAAACGAGATTTTTGCAGGTTTTCCCCATCCTCCCGGACGTTTGACAAGATCCGCAAGCCCGGCCAGTTCTTCAGCCGTACTGATGATAAAGGGATTCTCCACGGTTCCGCGCGTTTTCTTGTAGTCGTCATACCATTTGGTATCGGGCGTCAATGATCCGGCGGATATTGCGCAGGCTGCCGTAAAAATCAGCAATACCAGCGAAAGCGCGAGTAATGAAAGTGTCTGTTTGATCGATTTTTTCAACATGGATTAGCCTCCTAGGAGTGTTTCCTGCCGAACGACGCGAAAACCGCCATAAGCAGCACTCCGGCCATACCAACGCCGGAATCGCATCCGCCGCCGGAGCCGCTGTTTTCCGGCTGAGGAGCGTCGCCGGATGCAATAGAGAGCCCCACCGATTCTTCCAAGCCGGAACCGTCGACCGTTGCCGCCTTTATCAGATAGCGCGCCCCTTCCACATACTTTTTCAGCGTGATCTCTACGCTCAAGGAGCCTGAGATATAATTCAATTCGATGTCATCCCGGGACGCGTTATCCGTCAGCGCATCGTAAGTCCACCTCAGGACGGGGTAAGACGCGCCCGAATCGGGGGTTATGGATGCCGTTATCACGGCGCTGTCGCCAGCTTTTGTGAATTTGATATTTTCTGCGGAGAGCCGGAGCGAAGTCAGCATCGTCCTGCTCACGGATACGTTTGCCGTATTTCCCCACATATTTTCACCCAGGAATCCGGAAGCTGTGCTCCGCAACGCGGAAAAGCCCGTGGCTATTCCCTTTACAACAGCCTTGGCGCCGGCTGCCGTCACCTTTAAGATCTCCGAATCGGCCGCGTTCCATATCCATGAAACATCACCGTTTTTCCCTGCATTTGTCGGGAACAGCTGTCCGGCAATATCACAAGCGTTGTTCTCGTTCAGCCTGATGATGGGGCTGAGCGCCACCGAAGCCGGCAGAAAATCCTTGGGATCGGTCACTTTGGAGATTTGGAACTGATTCGCGTCATAACCGCTGCCAACGGGATCGATTTCAGCGCCCGAATGTGCGAGATATTCACATTCTTTTATATGATGGATACCATAGGCGTCTACTTTTATCATAACCCCTGCCACTGTGCCTGCCTTGCCGGAGTGAGCGGTCACCGTTGCCGTAGATATACAGTGCTCTATGTAACAGTCCAGCGCGCTTGCATTAAAGTTTTTAGTCCCTATGCCGACGATGCCCCCGGCGGCGTAAACGACATTGTCAGAAGACGAATTGATCGAGATCGTTCCTGTCGCGGTACACCCGTACATATTCGAATTGACGAAATACCCGGCGATCCCGCCGGCAGCTCCGCAGCGTAGATAGCCATCACTGTCAAAACGGGCGTCGTCGTTTTTCCCCGTCACAACGTCCAGGTCAGCCGAAGCCACGCAATTTGTGAGAGCGGCTGAAGTTCCGGTGCTTGTACCGCCAATAATACCGCCAGCGGCAATGACCATGGAGTCGTTTTTATATTTTATGCTTCCCTGAAAATAACAGTTTTCCACGGCACCGCCTGCCATACCGGCAATACCGCCGAGACGGAAAGTATAATAGATGCTATAGATGCTTTGGTAAGGCTCTGAATCATTCATGATATTAGCGTACGCGTGGCAGTTCAGAACTTTTGTGTTACTGTTCGTGAACCCGACAATTCCTCCCGCGTATGTGCACAGGCCGCTTATCGTGATGTTCCCGCGAAAGACGCAGTTCTCGATATTTCCGTAGAGTTCTCCGACAAAAGGACCAAAACGGAAATCACTTTCCGCGGAATAGCTGTCATCCCTAATGAAACCAATGTCGCCGACTATCTCAAGGTTTTTTACGGAGCACCCGGCAGCGGAGTCGAGGAATCCAAATAATCCCGTTGGCGTGTTCATGATACGAACTGTTTTCAGGTTGATCACATGATTGCAGCCGTCAAAAGCTCCTTGAAACCTGTTTTTATAACCGATAGGAGTCCAGACTTTCCCTGCGAGGTCTATATCCGCGGCCAAACTTACCGTCTTGCCCTTAAACAGCTCTGTCTTGTCGTTGACGAGCTTCGCGAGCCCCGCGAGCTCCTCCGCCGTCTTGATCGTAAAGGTGACGTCGGCGGAATTCGCCTCGTACCAGCTGACATCCGCCGAGGCGATCCAGTCCGCCGCCCTCGCCGGGCCGGCAAAGAGAAACAGGGCGGCCATGAGGGCCGTCAAATTAATTAATGTCTTTTTTCCCAACATCGTCATTTTCCTCCTTATAATTGATTTTCCCTTCCCCTTTGGTCTCCGTGAAGATACCGAAGGCGGCTAAGTCGGCAGGCGGTAAATGACGATGTGCTTCTTTTTCTTTGATTGTCGCGACATCCTCTTCTCAGCTCCTTTCCATATAAAAACAGCGATGAACCTCTGCTTTATTGAGGAGCCGGAAGGCCATGCAAAAAGAGGGAGAGAGCGTCCGACGATGCAAAACGACTCTCTCCCTCTAAAATGTACACGACATCCATTCGCATAAAAAATATGCGGAAGATCGCCGTCCTGCGCCCGCTGCGCATCGCTAACTCCAAATCTCCGGTAGGTCTTCTGGCTCTCGTTCATCCTACTTTGCGAAAGCGTAGATCCTTGCCTTCGCATAAACGGCTTATAGCCTGTACTTCGCTATCTTCGCCGCTTACCGCGCCTTCTCGCCTTGCGGCAATGACATAATGCGGTTTCGTCCCGATTACAGCAGCAGGGGCTGCCCCGGCATCATACCGGATTCCCTGGCTCCGCAGATCCTGAAATTTATTAATTGAAGGATGGCAGTTTAAAATTTGTCGGGCATCGCCTCCATTTTATTAAGCAGAGGCTGCCCGTCGAGGAGGCCCGCGCAAATAACGGGCCGGCGGCGTGGTTGGTCAAATATCCCCGGCCGCGGCATACCGAGGGGCCGCGGATGGAGGTTTGTCAAATTAAAAGGGCGGCGATGACGGCGGCCGCGGCGGAGAGGGAAGAGCGGCGCACCCAGATGCGGCAGGGACTGTGAAAACAGTCGCGGCGCGGTCGTTAAAACATAGTTAACATATAGTCTATAAAGAACGGGGGGGGGGACTATTTGCAACAACCATGAAGAATGAATACATTGTGTCATATATTCGTTCCGCATCTTTATTGCCTCCCCGATAAAAAAATATAAAAATATGGCGCGTTGTTTCTTTATAAGCTGTGAGCCTCGCCGAGCAATTTTGCGTAAAGTATGACAGCGCGGCCCGTTTCTGTCAAGATATGTTCGCAGCGTTGCCAGGGCGGCGGCATTTACTTTTTGTGGAGCAAGAAAAATTTGCGGGTTAAGAGAGGTCTTGAGCATCGCCTTTTTCTTGCTTCGACGGCCGTGTCCGCTCGATACCGTGCGGGAGCCAAAGGGTAAGAAACAAGGCATGGCGGGCTTAAAATCGAGGTCAAGGTCAAGATCAACACTCCTTCCGACCCGGCGGCAAACCGCCGCCGGCCCACCTTCCTCAAAGAGGAAGGCAAAAAGATAAAGGCCAGCTCAGCACAAGGTTTATGCTCCTTAGCCGCCGGCCTTGTTTTCGGCTCCCTTTGCGCAAGACGTTCTTGTTGCTGAGCGGCGGCATAGGAAACGGGGAGGTGGCCGCGCCTCCCCGTTTCCTATGCC
>JAEXGR010000035.1 GCA_023450745.1 Synergistota bacterium | reverse complement strand
CTCCGCGATGCGCAAGCCCGCCCTGCCCGCCCTCTGGGTCGGCATCTTCATCGCCGTCGTCTTTGCCCTCGTTGAGGGGACCGGCTTCGGCGACATCCTCAATATCATGCAGAACGGCTACGTTCCCATCCTTTCGGCCGAGATCGCCGGCGCCGGAGAAGACGCGGCGGCTCTCGCGAAGCTTTTGGCCGACAACAGCATCAGCATCGACCCCAAGGTCGCCGTGGAGGCGGCGAACGACATCGTTTCGCTGATGGAGCGCGGCGGCCTCCAGTCGATGAACTGGACGATCTCCCTCATCCTCTGCGCCTTCACCTTCGGCTCGACGATGGACGCCTGCGGCTTCCTTAAAGTCATGCTCGAGGCGATCATGAAGCCGATCAAGTCTGTCGGCGGCATGGTCACGGCGGTCATCATGTCCTGCTTCGTCTGCGACATCTTCCTCGGCGACCAGTACCTTTCGATCGCGATGCCGGGAACGATGTTCAAACCAGCCTTTGACAAATCCGGACTTCACCCCCGGATGCTCTCCCGCTCGCTTGAGGACGCCGGTACGCTGCTCTCCGTCCTCATCCCCTGGAACACCTGCGGCGCCTACCATACGGGAGTGCTCGGCGTTCCGACGATTCAGTACCTGCCATACGCCTTCCTGAACTACCTGAACCCGATCGTGGCGATCGTCCTGACCTACCTCGGAATCGGCATCTTCTGGCGCGGTAAGGACGGCGAGCCGGTAAGAGGCGGAAAGACGCGTCCGGCAAACCTGGCGTAAAAAGAGCGCCGCGCCGCGCATAAGAGATAACAATAATCATACCGGCACACCGTAAGGCGGCGCCCTTTTCGCGCGGAGATTATCCTCTCCTGACGTCCCGCGAAGAGGGCGCCGCCAATATTCGCCTCATCCATCTTCTTCCGCCCGCCAGATATCCCGCCGGGGCCGGAACAGGCAAAACTTCGTAAAACTCATCAATTTACCCCTGTATAACAGCGGCGATAAAAATTATAATATGCCTCGCCATCCGCAGGCGGTGGATAAAACTGGGAGAGACTCCCGCCACCATCAGTATAAATTAGGAGGTTATTTTTATGCGGGTAAAGACATTGCTGGCTTCGGCGGCTTTAGTCATGCTGCTGGCGCTATCGGCTTCCGCCGCGCCGCTGCTGGTCCAGGCTGACAGGTATGAGGGAAACATCTCACGGGCGGGTTCCTCACCGGAACGCACGGTTCTAACGCTCAAATATGACGCCGTTACCGGCGCGCCCCTCGGCTATCTCCAAACGCTCTTCGCAGACGGAACAAAAGAGACCAAAACAAACGGGACATTTACCGTCAAAGAAGACCGCGCCACCGGCGCCTTCCGCTTCACCCTGAAGCCCAGGGCCGCCGGCGGTGAAAGCGAAAAATTTATGCGGACAGCCATGGGCGTCAGCCTGAGGGCGCGAAACAAGGCGGATTCCGGCACGCTGCTGCCCACAGGCGCTCAGCTGCTGAGAAACGGCAGGGAGATCATGCGCCTCCCCTCAAGTTACCGCGGCACTATTCCAGCGGCCTCCGGCCCGGGGATACTCCTGGAGGCAACCTTCAAGGCGGACCGCACCTTCCGCGTGACTGAGACCTATATCGGCGAGCCGGAGGGGAGTAATAAGTTTTGCGAAAGCGGCCGCTGGTCTGTGAAAACGGTTAATAAAAAACCGCTCCTCATCCTCAATGCCAGAGGCGGAAGCCGCTATTTCGAGATCGGCGATAAAAGCCTGACGCTGGTCGACAGCCATGGCCGCGCCGCTCAAAGCAAGCTGAATTACACGTTGTCGCTGACGCCGGGCAACGCCGGAGACCTCTTCAAAAAATCCTTTCTCATGAAGGGCGAATACAGCCAAACCGGCGAAACCGGAGTCTTCCGCGACGCCGCCGGCAGGAAATATCTCGTGGCAAAGGCCGGCGCCAACGCCGAGCTGGAACGCGCCTATTCCGAGAGAGATACCGTCCCCGGCAAATACCTGCCGGCGGTGGTTATAGGCAGCCTCGTCGTGAGAAACGGCGACGATGACCAGCCGGAAGAGATGCTGCTGGTAGAGCGCCTCGTCGCCCTCGGCTCCCTGGAGACAGCCCTTGTCAAGGGCGACTGGAAGATCGTCAGCGCCGGCGGCGTGAGCGCGCCCGCAAACCCGGAAGGAGAGACGCCCTTTTTACGGTTCGGCACTGACGGGCGTTTCTACGGATACGCCGGCTGCAACCGTATCGCCGGCTCATATATCGTCTCCGCCATGAAGCTGACGCTGGACGGCATCCTCAGCACCAAGATGGCCTGTCATGATATGCGGCTGGAAGACGCGCTGCTTTCGGCGCTCTCGCATGTGCGCTCCTACTCAATTGAAAACGGCGTGCTGCTGCTGAAGGGCGCAGACGGCAAAACGCTGGCTGAGCTGACGGACAAATAGACCGTCAGTCAAAGAGCGTTCCCCGCCTGACGGCCGCGCTCAGCTACCGGAACGAAGCGCGGAGCGTTTGACGATTACAAAATAGTAAAAGCAAAAAATAAGGGCTCGCGTAACTTTTGCGAGCCCTTATTATCTTTAAAAAAATGGTCGGGATGAGAGGATTCGAACCTCCGACCACCTGCACCCCATGCAGGTACGCTAGCCAGACTGCGCTACATCCCGTACAACGAGAGATATAATATCGCGTTATCCGGCTTTGGTCAAGGGGCAAAATAAAATTCCCCAAGCGATGTGGCTAAGGGAATTTATATCTTAATCCGCTATAATCAATTTAAAAAGATGCGTGTTACTTCTTTTCGTTTACAGCTTCTTTAAGAGCTTTGCCTGCGCGGAAAACGGGAACGTTCTTTGCCGGGATTTCAATGACTTTCTTGGGATCCTGAGGATTGCGTCCCTGACGTGCCGCTCTCTTCTGGACTTCAAACGTACCAAATCCTACGATCTGTACTTTTTCTTCCTTCTGAAGCGCTGTGTAGATATCGTTGAATATCGCTTCCACTACTTCGGCAGCTTTCTTCTTCGTAATACCCTCTACTTCTTTGGCCACTGTGTTGATGAGGTCTGTCTTTGTCACTTCTGTGCCACCTCCAGTCAAGATTGACACTGCTTTTAACGCAGTATGTATGAATTTATACCGAT
>JAEXGR010000021.1 GCA_023450745.1 Synergistota bacterium | reverse complement strand
GGCGTTTATACGCGCCGTCTGCGTCATGACTTTACCTTCGGAAATCCTCGCCGTATGCAGATACGGCTCCGGTATTCCAAAGGCAAAGTCATTTAGCATCCGGCACGTCTAAACGCCGATTTATCTTCGATTAACTAAAGGATAAACAGAGGCTTAGCAAAGGTTTTGGGCTCCCTCGCGAGGGAGCTCCCCGCGAAGCGGGGTGAGGGAGTCTTGACCTTGGTTTTAATCTTGCTTTAGGGTCTCCTGTGGACTCTGTTTGGCGCGGGTTCCGCGCCAAACAGAGCACAACTCCCTCAGGCCCTGCGGGCCACCTCTGATGTAACTACCAGCCGAATCGCACAAATCAGAAAAACGCTGATTTGGCTCCCTGGCCGCTGCAGCCAGGGAGCCTTTTTTGATGGTCAAAAGACAAACGCTGCGGTATTCCAGTTAGCATGCTACTAACAGAAAAACAATCTGCTGCCAATGCAGCGGCTTCGGTTTAGATTTTGACCTTGGCTCCCTCGCGAGGGAGCTCCCCGCGAAGCGGGGTGAGGGAGAGTTGACCTTGGTTTGATGTTTTTATCTTCTTTAAGTTATGAAAACCTTGAGGCCAAAGTCAAAACTCCCTCCGACCCGGCGAAAACCCGTCGCCGGCCCACCTCCCTCCCTGAGGGAGGCTTTTAAAGCGCAAACCAAAATCGCTGAGCATCGGCAGATTGTTTTTGTCACTAGTACGCTAAACCCAAATTTATAATTTAGCCGGTCGAAGAGGCATTGCCATTTGGCTTTTTTCCGCCCGTCCGGCGGCCAGAGCGCCTGCCGCCTTTGACTTTCTGCAAGGAGGAAGCTGAGCGCGTCGTTACACGCTGAAGAGCAGCTCTCCGTAGGTCGGATAGGGCCAGTATTTTTCTCCGACGAAACGTTCTATCTCGTCCGCCGCGGAGCGCAGTTCGCCCATTACGGGGAGGACCTTGTCGCGGTAGTAGAGGGAGGCCTCAAGTCCGCTGCGGCAGCCGCCGGCTTCCGCTAAGATATCTTCCAGTTTGTTGATATTCACATAGAGGGAGTCCGTGAGCGTGCGCAGGTGTTTCAGCATGTCGATTTCCATCGCGCAGTCCAGCTCTGGACAGGCGCTCTTGACTGCCACCGCGGTCTCGCTGAGACGCTTGAGATAGGTGTAGGCGGCGGGGATGATGTCCTTTCTCACCATTTCGGCCATCGTCAGAGCTTCAATCCGGATCACTTTGCAGTAGTTCTCAAGGTGCACTTCGCAGCGCGAGCGCATCTCGACCTCCGTGAAGACCTTGTGTTTGGTGAAGAGCGCGACATTTTTTTCGTCGATATAGTGCGGCAGGGCGTCCGGGGTCGTCCGGTAGTTTGAGAGGCCGCGCCGCGCCGCCTCTTCAAGCCAGGAGCCTTCATAGCCGTTGCCGTTGAAGATGATGCGTTTGTGCTTCGAGATGGTCTCCCTGATGAGGCCGTTAAGCGCCTCCTTGAAATCCGCCGCCCGCTCAAGAACGTCGGCGAACTGTTCCAGCTCGTCGGCTATTATCGTGTTGAGCGCGATGTTCGGCCCGGCGATCGACTGGCTCGCGCCGGCCATGCGGAATTCAAACTTGTTGCCCGTGAAGGCGAAGGGCGAGGTCCGGTTGCGGTCCGTAGTATCCTTGCGGAAAAGCGGCAGCATGTCCACGCCGATCTCCATTTGGCTCGCAACCCTGTCCTTATAGATGGTGCCCTTTTCGATCGACTCCAGGATATCCATCAGCTCTTCGCCAATGAACATCGAGATGACCGCCGGGGGCGCTTCGTTCGCGCCGAGACGGTGGTCGTTGCCCGCCGTCGCGACGGTAGCGCGGAGCATGTCCTGATATTCGTCCACGCCCTTGATCGCCGCGCAGAGAAAGAGGAGGAACTGCGCGTTCTCCGAGGGGGTTTTCCCCGGGTCGAGAAGGTTGAGGCCGGTATCGGTCGCGAGCGACCAGTTGATATGCTTGCCGGAGCCGTTGACCTCGGCAAAGGGCTTTTCATGGAGGAGGCAGACGAGCCCGTGGCGGTCGGCCACCTTCTTCATCAGCTCCATCGTCAGCTGGTTGTGATCGCAGCCCATGTTCGTATTGGTAAAGATCGGCGCAAGCTCATGCTGCGCGGGGGCGACCTCGTTGTGTTCCGTCTTGGCGAAGATGCCGAGCTTCCAGAGCTCTTCGTCAAGTTCGGCCATGAACTCCGTCACGCGCGGACGTATCGCGCCAAAGTAGTGATCGTCAAGCTCCTGCCCTTTCGGCGGCTTCGCGCCGAAGAGCGTGCGGCCGGTAAAGCGGAGGTCTTTACGCTTTTTGTACAGCTCCTTATCGACAAGGAAGTATTCCTGCTCAGGCCCCACCGTCGTCGTTACGCGCGTGACGTCATGATTGCCGAAGAGCCTCAGGATGCGCAGCGCCTGAACGTTGATAACGTCCATCGAACGCAGAAGCGGCGTCTTTTTATCGAGGACCTCTCCACCGTAGGAACAGAAGACCGTGGGGATGCAGAGGGTGTTTTCTTTGATAAAGGCGTATGAGGTGGGGTCCCAGGCGGTGTAGCCTCTCGCCTCGAAGGTGGCGCGCAGGCCGCCCGAAGGGAAGGAGGAGGCGTCGGGTTCGCCCTTTATCAGCTCTTTGCCGGAGAATTCCATGATCACCCGGCCGTTATCAAGCGGCGAGATGAAGCTGTCGTGCTTTTCCGCGGTGATTCCCGTCATCGGCTGAAACCAGTGGGTGAAGTGCGTCGCGCCCTTCTCCACCGCCCAGTCTTTCATCGCGTTGGCCACGACGTTCGCGATATCGCGCGCGACCGGCTTGCCATCGCTGACGGATTTCTTGAGCGCTTTGAAGGTCTCCTTCGGCAGGCGCTGTTTCATCGTGAAATCATTAAATACCATCGTGCCGAATATTTCTTCTACCTTTATCATCACAACCACTCCTCTTCAAAAGGACTTTCTCCTTAACGCGGACATATTATCGCAGTTGGCAACCAATGTCAATATTTAAGCAGGATATTTTGGAGTTTTTGACGCTTAATATATATTACATTCCGCATAATAAAAATAATTGTCGTAATTAAGCATATTGATTGAAGAATTAGACGTTTCTATATTTTGGGTGGCGGAAAGACGAAGCGCGCCCGTATGACGGACGCGCTGGCGTTAGCTTTTGCTTAAGGTCGTTATTAGGCGGGTGCAAAAAAATATTACTTATTAACTTTATGTACGCTTATTCTTTCCATCAATTGCAACTTTCATAATGTCGGTCTGGACATGGCAAATAACCTTATTGCCGTTAGCGTCTAATCCTACTCTTGTCTCTATAGTTATGGATTTGCCAGTACTGGTTTCGTATTTTGTCACTGTGATCTTATCTCCGGCGTTAAACCGGCTCAAATCCTGATTTGTAAGGTAAACTGAATAATTCGTATTTTTACCGCCAAAATCAACCGCCATCCAACTGTATCCAGCGAGGCTTATACCAAGCTGCTGTTCTAAAAGACGAGTTATCTCAGCCGCGTCTGTACTAAAAGAGTCAAGATAGGTTTTTGCCTTCTCATTAGGGCTGCCATTCTGCGCAAAATATTCAAATAACGCAGATAACGCAGAATCAGCGCTTCCGCCTTTAGAAAGTTTAGCCAGAGCCAAGATAATATCGTCAGCAGTTACGACAATGGTATCGTCATGCTCGGAACAGGTGATTGTGATTTTGTCGTCCGCGCTCGCTATCGTATAAGTCCCGCCGCTTGAGCAAATCCCCTCTATTTTATCAGTAACAGGGTCGCTTCCATGGTAATTATCAAACATATCTTTCAGCTTATCCCCGAAGCCGTCATAGCTTCCATGCTCCGCACGATATATGTTGATCGCGGATTTTATCGACCGTTTGTCCGCGACGCATCTTGTCTCCTGCGCTTTATCTGTCGCGCTGCCGCTGGAGACCATCATCAGACCGGCCAGTATGCCGATCACGATCAGCACTATCAGCAGTTCGACCAGCGTAAAAGCTTTTCTTGATTTTTTCAGCATCTCTATCACTCCTTTTTACAGGGCGCTGAAGACTCTTCCGTCTCTATTATAACAGCAAAGACGTTTATTCTCCATGATAAAAATAAACTGTTCTTACGAAATTTTAACAAATTTTGGCAAGGACGCGGCCCCACGCGGCAGAGGGCGCCCGTTTTCACGCGGGCGCCCTCTGCAAAGGGAGGTATGTTCTTTTATTGATGACAGCTGAGGAAAGCCTTTATATTTTTCCTACCAGGGCGATGCCGGGCTCCAGCGTATCTTTGCCCGGGGTCCACTTCGCGGGACACACGCGGTCGCCGTACTGAGCGACGAACTGGAGAGCCTGTACCTTCCGGAAGAGCTCGTCGGCGTTGCGGCCGACGTTGCCGGCGTTCACCTCATAGGCGCAGATCTTGCCTTCGGGGTTGACGATGAAGGTGCCGCGCTCCGCGAGGCCCTTATCCTCGATCATTACGTCAAAGTCTCTCGCAAGCGCCCCTGTCGGGTCGGCGAGCATCGGGAACTTGATCGCCTTGATCGTCGCGGAGGCGTCCTGCCAGGCTTTATGGACGAAATGGGTGTCGCATGACACGGAGTAAACTTCGCAGCCGATCTCTTTAAGCGCCTCATATTTATCCGCGAGGTCCTTAAGCTCTGTCGGACAGACAAAGGTAAAGTCCGCCGGATAGAAGAAGAATATCGACCATTTGCCAAGGATATCCGCCTTTGATACCGTCTTGAACTCAAAATCATGATAGGAATTTACTGTAAAATCGCTGACTTCTTTTCCGATAAGAGACATCTTTGGAACCTCCTGAATTTTTTAATTTATGTTAGCTTTATCTAACTGATTTAAATTTATCATCTTTACGACAATTTGTCAATAACTTAAAATGATTATTTTTACAAAATCTAAATGTTCAGCAATAACCTTGTTAAAAGGAGCGGCTCTAGGCGGACGTTATAAAAAATAGAGGCCGCGTCTATCGCGCGCCCTCTATTTTTTATTGCCGTCTAAATGCTTTATCCCACTCCCCGCGATGGCCGGCCCGTTAAAATGCCAGCTTATAGAGGGCTAGGATGTCTTCTTTTGTCGCTTTGCGCGGGTTGCCGGGGGTGCAGACGTCGGCGAAGGCGGATTCCGTAAGCGCCTCCAGATCTTCCTCTTTTACGTTGAGCATGGACAGCTTCTGCGGGATGCTGACATCCAGCGCAAGCTGACGCACCGCGTCGACGGCCGCTTTACGGTACTCGGCGGGGCTCATTTGATCGACGCCCTTGACGCCAAAGACTCTCGCTATTTCACGGTATTTCTCGCCGGTGTAGTCAGCGTTGTATTCCATGATGTAGGGCAGCAGCAGGGCGTTCGCCACGCCGTGCGGCATGTCGTAAAAGGCTCCGAGCGGATGGGCCATGCCGTGGACGAGGCCAAGGCCGACATTGGAGTAGGCCATGCCCGTCACGTACTGCCCGAGCGCCATGTTCTCACGGGCCTGCTGGCAGCCGTCGTTGACGGCGGCGCGGAGGTTGTCGGCGATGAGCTGGATCGATTTAAGGCTGAACATGTCCGAAAGCTCCCAGGCGCCGGGAGTGATGTATCCCTCTATCGCGTGCGTGAGGGCGTCCATGCCGGTCGCGGCGGCAAGGCCTTTCGGCATCGAGCTCATCATGTCGGAATCGACGACCGCGATCTGCGGGATGTCGTGCGGGTCCACACAAACAAACTTACGCCGCTTCTCTTCGTCGGTGATGACGTAGTTGATCGTCGTCTCCGCGGCGGTTCCCGCCGTCGTCGGCACGGCGAAGGTCGGCACGGCGGGGCGTTTCGTCGGCGCGACGCCCTCCAGTGAACGGACGTCGGCATATTCGGGGTTGTTGACGATGATGCCGGTCCCCTTCGCGGTGTCCATCGAGGAGCCGCCGCCGATGGCGATCATATAATCCGCGCCGGCCGCCTTGAAGGCCGCCACGCAGTCCTGCACATTCTTAATCGTCGGGTTTTGCTTGAGGCTGTCGAAGACCTCGTAAGGAAGTCCCGCCTCTTCGAGAACGTCAAATACTTTTTTCGCCACGCCGAACTTGATCAGGTCTTTATCGGTGACGATAAGCGCCTTTTTGAATCCGCGGCGCGCGACCTCTTCGGGTATGCTTTTGATCGCACCCGCTCCGAAATACGCTGTTCCGTTCCAGATCATCCGGTTTGCCATCTTTTGCGTCTCTCCTTTTTTATCCTTTATCTCATATCTCCGTATTTATCGGAAATTACCTCTCTCGGCCTTTCGGCCTCCGCTTCGGTCTCCCACGGAAGTTTATCGCCAGGTTCCTTGAGGTAGTTGAGTATCTGCCAGATTCCCTCGCCCGTGTACGAGCTGACGTGATAGATCGGACTGCAGCCCGCCAGGTCGAGCCAGTTGTGGGCCCTGACGACATTGGCCCCCCGATGGTCGATCTGCGTCACGATCCCGATAACGGGGCGATTGCAGCAGGCGGTCACACAGGGCGGGTAGAGGGAATATTCTTCAGTGGCGCTCAGCAGCAGTCCCACCACGTCGGCCTCATAGGTGTAGAGGGCGAGCGCCTTGGACAGGGTGCTGTTCTCGGCGTACTCGCCCGGAGTGTCGATGATGACGTCGTAGTGGTTGATATACTGCGTTTTATGATACTCGATCACGTTGCCCCGGAGCGCCTGTATCAGAGTCGTTTTGCCGCACTCGCTGCGCCCCATCAATATCAGTTTTTTCATGTGCGCGTTATTTCGCAGATCGTGAAACCCAACTTGTTCTTAAGGTACGTCAAGATGCTGTTCACTGCCGACTGCACATTCGATATCCTTCCCGTAAATATGCAGGTCCCGCTGAAACGGTCGATGAAACCGATTTCGATCGCGGAGGTCTTGATGGCGATGTCGCCTGCAATAACAGAAATTTCCGATGGGGTCATGCTCAATATGGCAATGGCCGACTGCTTGTAGTCAAGATCCGGGTTAAGCCCCAGTTTTTTGTAGATGATCTCGTCCGGACTGGCGATGATATGGGCCAGCGTCACCTGCTTGCCCGGCACCATCTCCTGAACGAGACGCAGTTTGCCTGATTCTATTTTGCCAAAATCGCTCAGATCCATCTTCCACACTCCGTTTCTCTTAGAGTCCCAGCGCCTTCTTGATCTCGGATATCTCGGCTCCCATTATCTGCTTGTCGCCGATGACGGTGACCGGCGCGCTGATGTAGCCATGCGACTCCATAAAGTGCTGAGCCTCTTTGCTCGAGGGGATGCTGACCTCTTCAAACGCTATCCCACGCGAATTGAGAAAGTCCATGACCATGCGGCAAAAGCCGCACTCCGGCATCGTATAGATGATCACCTTGCCGTTTTTTTCCTCCGCCGTTTCCGCCGCGGCTTCCTGTTCTTTGATGGCCGCCACATCGTAGAAGCACTGGGGGCATTCCTCAGGCTCCTTCTCCGGCTTCGTCTCGTAATAGCACTGGGCGCAGTCGGCGTCCTCTTCCATTTTCTTATCTTCCGCGTTCGGCTCGTAGAAGCACTGCGGGCATTCTTCTTTCTCTTCTTCCTTCTTTTTGGGTGAAGGGTTGTAATGACACTGCGGACAATCCTGGGCCATTTTCATGCCTCCTTTCAGCAATTTGAGAGCAGCTTCTCCACAAATCCCGGATGCGGTGACGAAATAACGCAGCTGCTCGTGACCTCGCCGCTCTCCCGCAGTTGGTTCAGGCATGAATTCATCGCCGACCTCACCGCGGAGAGCTCGCCCGTAAAGATAAGGAACCCCTTGCCTCCCAGACCTCTCGCTATCCGTATCTCCATGAGCCTGACGTTCGAGGCTTTTGCCGCTATATCTCCGGCCATGACGGCCGTGAGAGCGGATATCGTTTCAATCACTCCGACGGAGAGGATCTTTTCTACCTCGGAGGTCCCGGTGATCGCCGCCGGGATGGACTCATGCACATTGTTTATTATATAGCTTGAAACGATGGACGAATCCGCTATTTGGACGCCGGTCTCCATTGAACTTTTTACGGCGCCGACATTTCCGTAGACGGCGATCATATACTTTCCGGGGCATATCGGGGCAGAGATAAGCGCCTTGACGTCGGCGGCCTTGAGCATCTCGTCGGTGGCCAGCATGCCTATGGGAATGCTCTTTACCTCCAGTAACCCAATTGAATTTACCATTTAAAGACCCTCTTGGCTTAATCTTTCACTACTTGATTATCACAAGCCTGATGAGATTCACAAGTATCGTCAGTGTAAAGATCGTCACCGCCGGCGGGTCGATGTGCGAGTCATTATGGCTGTTGAAGGCGTTCGCCGCAAAGTCTCCGAGAAGGCTGGCGAGGATGCCGATAACCACGCCTAAGGCAGCGCCGCTGGGCCCCCAGGCCGCCATTCCCGCCAACGCGCCGAGCCCGGAGGGAAGGGTGATATGGTGCGTCGCGGGGATCGCAAAACCGGTCTGCGCGAAGATAAGCGAGATCGCCGAGAAACCGAAGCAGATGACGGGATAGACGCCCAGCGCCGCGGCGGGCACGCCGGCCTGCATCATCGAGGCCGCTACGAAGCTTACCGCGATGCCGACCACCGCGCCGAGCATCACGTTATAGGTGAAGCCTTTGCCGCCCGTTACCCATACGCGGGGCTCTTTGCCGGTATATTTTCCCGTCAGCCCCGTTTTGCCAAAAGTGAGGCGCGCGATGCAGCCGGAGATCGCGACGGTCATCGCGACCGCGTCCGTAAGCGGTCCGAGGGGGGTCTTCATCAGGAGACTGCAGATAACGAAACCAATGACGCCAAAGAGGCCGCCCACACAGATCACGTCTGCTTCGCCAAGTCCGTTGAGCGACGTCACGATGTCGTTGCCGGCCTTGAGTTTGCCTTTACTGCCCGCGTATGCCGCCGCCGCCACGCCGCCGGCAAATGCCACGTGCGGCCCCATGAATGAACCAAACGCCATGAATCCGACGCCGATGTCCGCGCCGCCGCCGGCCGCCACCAAGGCCCCGGCCAAGGCGAAACACCCCGTCATTATGAACGCAGGAAGCGCGCCGAGCAACGCGCCGAAAGCTCCACCGCCAAAAGCCGCTACTAAAGCAAACATATCCATAATATTATTGCCTCCTCTATATTGTGATTATTGTTGATTCCTTTGATGGATCACTACAACATTTTCCGTAACGGCCTTGACCGTTCCGGTTATAGAAGCATGAAGATTGGAGCCAAGTTTTCCCTGCGGCGCCCGCGCAATGAGGTCGCCGCGATTTACCTGGTCGTTTACCTGTACCACCGGCTCGGAGGGAGCGCCCGCGCCCTGCCGGAGCGGCAGAGTGACCGTAGTGAAGCTGTATTCATTATACTCCATCGGCGCCGGCCTGTCGTACTGCGAGAGGCCCAATTGGCGTATAAGTTTGCCCGTGGGATAGCGCTTGTAATCCCGGAAACTGTCGCATCGTTCAGGCTCCGCGCGCAGGTTGTTTTTCACGCCGTTCCGCATGAGGAGGTTTTTTATGGAAGCGTTGAACTTCCACGGCTGGAGCTCCATCACGCAGGCATATTCGCAGAGGCGGCAGCCGCAGCAGAGATAGGCGTTCATCGGGCTCTGTTTTTGGTCGCAGAGGCTGCCGTAGGCCGCGATGCGCATCATTTTGTGCGGCTCGATCCGATGGCCGAGAAGGTGGCGCGGGCAGACCTCGGTGCAGAGCGAACACTGCATGCAGGCGATCGCCGCGTCGCGGACGCTTCTTTCCAGCGGCTTTTTCAGGCTCGTCAGAAGACAGTGCCCCGCGGGCAGGACGATCAGCCCCTTAGTCGTCTTCGTCACCAGACTCTCCGGCGAAACGGTCATGCCCATCATCGGGCCGCCGTTTACGACCGCATAGTCGGAGACGGCGGCGCCGCCCGCAAGTTCAATCGCCTCTTTAACGGTGATGCCCAGCGGCACTCTCACGCTCTTCGGACTGCGTACCGCGCCGGTGACCGTCAGGTACTTGTCCGTAACCGGCGTGCCGTTTTTACAGGCTGCGAGGATGTTGAGCGCCGTTTCGACATTGACGACGATGACGCCGACGTTAAGGGGGATGCCGCCCTCGGGGACGATCTTTCCCGTCACTTCGTAGACGATCACCTGTTCGTCTCCCGCGGGATAGAAGCTTCCCAGAAGGCGGAGCGACAGTTTCGGGTGCCGCGGAAGCTCGCGGGAAAGGCTTTCAGCCGCCCCGTGATAGTGTTCCTTCAGCGCGATGACGCCGCGCTCCGCTCCCACGCTTTCGACGATGAGATCAAGCGCCGCAAGAAGGTTCGCCGCCTCTTTCTCCATAAGCTGCTGGTCCACCCGAAGCAGCGGCTCGCACTCCGCGCCGTTGATGATGACGGTCCGCGCCCGCGCCCCCAGTTTGACGTGGGTCGGGAAGCCGGCGCCGCCGGCTCCCACTATCCCCGCCTCTAAAACTGAACTGATCAGTTTATCGTTCATGGCCGGCCACATCCTAGCGGATGTCCATGCCTCCGACCAGCACGCATCTCCGCCGGCGGGCGAAGGTCTTGGCAGAAGTAAGCCCCTCCCCCGTTGGTCCGGCGATCGTAAAGGTCGTGTGTCCCATGCCGCCGACACCGATGCCGGCATACGAGGGACCGTTTTTGACAAAGATCGTCGTCTGGATGAGCTTGGCCATCTTTGTAAGGCTGTCGACGTTGCGCGAGTGCATCAGCGCCGTGTGGCGATTGCCGTGCTCGACGCGCACCGCCATTTCGATGGCCGCGTTTACGTCCTCGACGCGCACGACCGGCAGAATCGGCATCATCAGCTCGATCTGCACGAAAGGATGGTCCTCTTCGGCCTCCATGATGATGACGCGCGTATCGCCGGGAGCTTCGACGCCGGCTTTTTCAAGAATATATTTCGCGCTCTTGCCGACGAATTCCGTCTTCGGAGCCTTTTTATCCTTCGTGACAAGTTCGACGAGGCGCTCGATCACCGCGGGGTCTTTCACCTCGAAGGCGCCGTTTTTCTTCATGTTGAAGATCAGGTAATCCGCCGCAGAATCGACGACGATGACCTCCTTCTCCGCGATGCAGGGCAGGTTGTTGTCGAACGAGCAGCCGTCGACAATGTCTTTAGCAGCCTTTTCGATGTTCGCGCTCTCGTCCACGACGGCGGGAGGGTTGCCCGCGCCCGCGCCGATGGCCTTTTTACCGCTGGAAAGCACGGTTTTGACGATCGCCGGCCCGCCGGTGGCGACGAGCATCCTCACCTTTGGGTGGGCCATCATCAGATTGGTGTTTTCGATCGAAGGCTCGGAGACGGTGACGATGAGGTTCGCCGGCGCGCCGGACTCGGCAAGGGCCCTGTTGAGCTCGCGCACGAGCCAGATGGAGACCTTTTTGGCCCGCGGGTGCGGGCTGAAGACGACGGTGTTGCCCGCGGCGAGCATTCCGATAGAGTTGCAGATGATCGTCTCCGTCGGGTTGGTCGTCGGGGTGATCGCGCCGATGACGCCGAAGGGCGAGTATTCGACGATTGTGAGGCCGTCGTCTCCCGTTAAGGCCTCGGTCGTGAGGTCTTCGATGCCCGGCGTTTTCGTCGCCGCGAGACGGTTTTTGACGAGCTTATGCCCGTAGTCTCCCATTCCTGTCTCTTCGACCGTGGAACGGGACATGAATTGCAGATTTTCTTCGTTAAGGACGACGCGGCGGATGGTCTCAACAAAGCGGGCTCTGTCGGCCATCGAACAGTCGAGGTATTTCCGCTGCGCGGCCGCGGCCGCTTCGATGGCGTCGTCCATGCACGCGAATATCCCGCCGCTGTCGACGGCGTTTTTTTCGCTCTCGTCGATCTTCCGCATTACTCCCTTAACGATGCCCTCGAGAAGAGCGGCGTCTATGTTCATTGGTCAATACCCCCAGTCCTGTAATTCATCGCGCTCAGCGCTATTTCCATATCCTCGTCCACCGTGCCGCCGGACACCCCGATGGCGCCGACGATGCGGCCGCCGTATTTATATGGAAACCCTCCGCCGAAGATGACTATCCGGTTCTGATTCGTGTTTTGGACTCCGTAAAGGAACTTACCCGGCTGCGATATCTCGCCAAGCTCATGGGTAGCCATTTTCAGGGAAGCCGCCGTATAGGCCTTGTTGAGCGCGATATCGACGCTGGCGAGCAGGGAGTCCTCCATCCTGTGCAGCAGCACCGGATGCCCTCCCATATCTACCGCGGCGAAGACGATGGGGACTCCCATCTCTTGAGCCTTTTTCTCCGCCGCGGCGGCCATGCGCTTCATGTTTTCCAGCGTGAAGGGCGCTTCCGTGTTTCTTTCCGCCAACAGCAGCTCTTCTTTTACCATCGCTTCCACCTTCGCCCGCAGCTCGTTTTCGGCCGCTGCCGTCTCCTCATAGCGCGCGAGCGCGTAGACGGCGTCTGAAAGCCGGTTCACGTAACGTAATATCTCTTCGCGGAAGAATCTTTTTCCCGGCTGCATCTCCTCGTTGCACCGCGTCATCGCGCGCTCGGCGCGCCTGACGATGGTGCGGGCCACGTGGAGCGCCGCCGAGGCCGGATTGACTCCGGGGATGACGAAAGAGCGCTGCACGCCGGTCGTTTCCGTGCATTTGTCGACGACGTTCTCCAAAAACTTGATGTCGGACTCGCCGATCGTGTTTTTGAGTTTTTCAAAACCTTTCTCGTCGCTCGCAAGTTCGGCGCCGAGCGCGAAGAGGCGTTTCTGTATCGCGTGTACGGTCTCTCTCACGTAATCGAGTTCGCTCTGGGAATAGGCGAGCCCGAGCATCGAACCGGCCTCGTCGATCGTGCCGTAGCATTCGACTCTGCCGTCCGCCTTGCTGACGCGGCTGCCGCCCACCAGGCTCGTCGTCCCCTTATCGCCGGTTTTCGTGTAAAGGTTCGCCATCCCTAGCCCACCTCGACAGTGTCGACGATACCGACGATGGCTTTGTCCACGGGGGCGTTTTCGCTGAAGACGCGCCGGGCGGAGCTTCCCTCAAGGACCAGGACGAGCTCGCCGGTGCCGGCTCCGACAGAATCGACCGCCACCTCGCATTTACCTTCGCGTTCGAGGTATTCGTTGACCCGTTCGACGATAAGCAGCTTCATCCCGATCAGAGCCGCGTTCTTGCTGGTGGAGACGACCGTTCCGATAACTCTTGCCAGATACATGGCTACACCTCTTTTTCTATCCGGACGCCGCGCTGGCGCGCCGCGTCATGCGCAAGCTGTGTCACAAGCGCGTTTCCGGGGACTTTCAGCAGCGAACCGCCGGGAACGGCGGTCACATCTCTCCGGCCGATCACCCGTTTCGCGCAGGAGAAGCTCTTCGCCTCCGTCCGCAAAGCGGCCGGCATGCCACCCTCCTTCGGCGCGACGAGCTTCATCGTCTTGAAGGCCAGCGTGTCGCAGCCGCAGACCGCCGCGCCGAAGTCCCTCAGCGCCTCGAGGTTTGCGGAGAGCTTTGCTTTCAGGGCCGGAGTCATACGATAGCCCTTCGCGGCGCGCTCGGCGTTTTCCGGGCAGCAGCCGTCCCGCGCGATGACGACGTTTTTGCCGCGCATCATGGAATTCGATATTATCCGCGCGGCGGGGGTGTCGGCGATGCAGGCGGCGAGTTTGGCGGCCGTGTTCACCGTCAGCGCCGGCACAAGCACCGTGTAATAGGGCGCGGCCAGCGCCTCGGGCGCGCGGTCCAGCTTCTCTTCCTGATAAAAGGCTCCGGGGGTCAGAACCGCGCGCAGCGTATCAACGTCAAGCAGCTTCGACGCGCTCTTGGAGAGAAAAAGGTCGAAGGTGAATCCCGCCTGCTGAAGCTGCTGCAGGCTGACGAGCGCGGGAACGAACCCGATCAGCGAACCGGTGTAGACGACGAGCGCCTTTTTCTGGACGCTTATCAGCTTTTCCGCCACCCGGCGCACCACCTCGGCCACCAGAGCTTCCTCGGCCCTTTCAAGCGTAAATTCTTCTCTCACAGTATCACCCGCCTTTATGCGTTCATCGCTATCCCGAGCGGCGTCACCAACAGCGGCGCCGCAGGCTTGACCGTAGGGATACCGATCCGTTTTTCAAAAATACCTTCAAATTCTTTAAAGCAGCAGGCGCCGCCCACGACGTAGATCGTCTCCACCTCAAGGCCTCTGACGGCTCCCGCCACTATCGAGGCCATTTTCTCAACGACAGGCCTGATGACGGGAAAGACGTTCGGCTCCTGAGAGGGGTCTTTTTTAAGGCGTTCGGCCTCGTCGGTCGACGTCCGGTGAAAACCCGCCAGCACCAGCGTCATGTGCGTTCCCCCCGTCGGCTCGTCGGCGGTGCGCACGACCTTTCCCTCCCGGAGGATGCTGATGCCGGTCGTGCCGCCGCCGACATCCACCACGGCGCCGTCTTTTATTCCCAGCACCGCAGCCGCCGCCGTCGGTTCGTCCACTATCGCCGTCAGTTCAAAATCGGCCGCCTCGACCACATTGCCGATGGCCTTGGCGTTCCCCGGTGAGATTCCCGGCGGAATCGCGCAGGCGGCCTTCGTCAGCCTTACGCCCAGACCTGCTTCGAGCCTGGCCTTCATCGAACGCACGGTTCTGACGGCGCCTGCGTAATCCACCACGATGCCGTCGCGCACGACGCAGGAGGCGGTGCTGATTCCGGCCACCGGGCGGTTCGCACAATCCGTGACGGAGATGAGGATGTTTGCGGTGCCCAGGTCGACGCCGACCTTAAGGCCTCCCTCCCACGGGTTGACCGAACCCTCTTCCACCAGCCGCGCGAATTCCCGCAGCGTCTGGTTGGGAATCGTGAGGTCCGCGGCCATCGCTACAGAGCCCGTCCGACTATCCTGACAAAGTCGCCGGTTTTGGCTCCGACGGCGTTTGCCTCGTCCGTATCAAGGTGCATTTCAAGCGCGTACTTGTCGCTGACGCGAAGCAGCACGTTGCGGAATATCGCCGAACGCTCCGGCGACCCCGCCTCTACGTCGACGATCTCTTTGTCTTTGAAGCCGTAGAGCGCCGCCTCTTTGTCCGACATGTGGATGTGCCTCAGGGCGGCGATGACGCTGCCCTCTTTTTTGACGGAACCCCGAGGCCCGATTATCTCTATCCCCGGCGTGCCGGAAAGCTTGCCCGACTCGCGCACCGGCGGATTGACCCCCAGCGCGAAGCCGTCCGAAAACGAGATCTCCACCTGGGTGTCGGGGCGCAGGGGGCCCAGCACGCGGACTTTGTTGATCTGCCCCTTCGGCCCTTTTATGCTTACAGTCTCTTCCGCGGCATACTGTCCCGGCTGTCCGAGATCCTTTTTGCGCGTCAGTTCGCTGCCCTCGCCGAAGAGAAGGTCCATATCTTCGCGGTTCAGGTGCGCGTGGCGGTTAGAAACGCCCAGCGGTATCCGCGGTCCCCTGGCAAGCTCTTCCAAAACCAGCCGCGTGACCAGTTTTATCAGATTTTCCCTGCTGCCTGCGCTCTCGGCTGCCATCGTAAGATCTTCTTAGAGAGCCTTCGGAAGAAGCTTCTCGACGTCCGCGTGAGGACGCGGAATGACGTGCTGGGAGACTATTTCTCCAACCTTTTCCGCCGCGCAGGCGCCGGCGTCCACCGCCGCCTTTACCGCGCCCACGTCGCCGCGTACCATGACGGTTACCAGACCGGAGCCGATCTTTTCGTATCCGATGAGCACGACGTTAGCTGATTTTGTCATCGCATCGGCCGCTTCGATGGCGCCGACCAGTCCCTTTGTCTCGATCATTCCCAGTGCTTCGCTCATTTAAAAAACCTCCTGTTCACTTTTTACTGCTTTTTTGAGTTATTATGCTTTCTCGTTCTCGGCTGCGGAGCCTTTCCGCCTTCGGTCTTTTCTTCGGGCTTCGCGGCCTCGGACTCTGCCGCGGGCGCTCCGGCGGCCTTCGCTTCGGACTCCTGTGTCTCGGGCTCCCTCGCTTCGGGCTCCTCAGGTTTGGGCAGGCGGACGCCCACCGTTTCAGGGTTACGCACCAGCGTCTCAAGATACGAGCTCGGGCGCGCAATCACCCTCGTACTGACCACCCGGCCGACCTTGGAGGCCGCGGCCTTCGCGGCGGAGACGGCCGCGTTTACCGCGCCGACGTCTCCCTCGACCTTGACGGTCGCCATACCGCTGCCTCTGGCGAGCTCGTAACCCACCAGCGCCACGTTCGCCGATTTAACGGCGGCGTCGGCGGCCTCTACGGCGGCGACAAGCCCCACGGTCTCTATCAGTCCTAAACTCATCAGGTGCGCCATTACTTCACCACCTTATCAACGGGTGCTTTCCGCGATCTTCAGCGGAAGCTTTTTTACAAGCCGCCCGGCGTTGGTCCCGATCACCCGGGCCTCTTCGTCGCCGGAGCGGGCGGATATTTTAAAGAGCGGCCTCTCTTTTTCAAGCTTCGCATAGTGCAGCGCCACAGATTCGGCGTCTATGCCGACACCGACTTCCATCTGCGAGGCGCGCGCCGCGTCCCAGGCAAGGCCGCAGGCGTCCTCTTGCGAGGAATAGGCAACGGCCTCATAGGGTATCCCCTCTTCTTCGATGCCGTAGCCTATCTGCTCAAGCAGGCTGGCGAGCCGCGGACCTTCACGAAAGAATATTTTGATCGTGGGGCGCTCCTGCTCGACGTACATCGCGCTAGCCCTCCTGCGCCGCCGAAAGGACGAGTCCCGTGGCGACGGCGTTTCGCGGGCCGCAGCAGCCGCGGATATTTCCGCGTCCGGCGACCACCCGGTATTGGGAGAGCGCGTCTGTGACAAGCTGAGGCACTTCAAAGTCCAGCGCCGAACCGCCGACGAGGACGACAAATTGAATGTCCCGCACATTGCCGGTCGGGCTCACCTTCTCCAAGGCGCGGAGGGCGTTCGTGACGAAGACCTTCTCTTTAGCCTGGCGGCGTATGAGGCGAATCTTCTCTACCGAATGCTCTCCCTCCAGCGGGAGCATCTTGCCCTCTTTGAGGATGACGACCTTCGCGAAAATATGCGGCGGCAGCGGCTCGTTGAAAAATTCGGCCGTTCCGTCTTCGTGACGGATGTGGAAGAGACTCTCGACCTTTGCGAGGGAATACTTCTTGATATCTTCCGCCGTTTCGAAGCTGTCAAGCCCCATCTCGGACTGGATCAGAAGCGTCACCATGTTTCCGGCTCCCGCAAGGTGTATCGAATGGATCTCGCCCTCTTTGTTGATGATCGAAGCGTCCGTCGAACCGGCTCCCATGTCCAAAATCGCCAAAGGCTTGGACGAACCGGGCGTCGTCAGTGCGCCGAGTATCGCCATGTCGGCCTCGACGCCGCCCACGCGCACCTGAACGCCGATCTTTTCGGAAAACTCGCCGGCGATCGCCTCCATTTGCAGGCGGTCGGCCTTTACCATCGCCGCGATGCCGACGGCGTTTTCCTGAGAAAACTCATTTGCGAGCCCGCCGCGCACCTTCTGCGGCGTAAAGGTATCGACGGCCAGGAGGTCCTGAATCTTGATCTCCCGCGTGTGCTGCCCCGTGAGGTTCGCCATGACGAGGCGGACCTTTTCGAGCATGCCGCCGGCGTTCGTCCCCGGCTCGCCGTGTACGTCCTCCACGACGGGGATCGCGCGGACGCCGTTCATTATTTTCTCGGCGCCGTCGTCCACGTCGACCCGAACGGTCTTGCCGCCGCCGGCGATCTCAATGAAGCCGGCGGGGATACGGCGCTCCTTGACGTCCCCCTCGGGGGTCTTGATGACCACCGCGGAGCGGTTGCCGATGAGGGCGCGGGCGATGGGAACAACTTGGCGCGTCTCGTCGGGAGTCAGGTCAAAGAGCGTGGCGATCCCGTAGGGGTTGGAGAGCACCTCCACCACGCCGCCGGCGGCCGCCACCTCTACCGCCGCGGGCATCCCCAGCGGAACTTTGTCTATCAGTCCGACTTCGTCGACGATAGGCATCTTCGCCTCCAGGCGATTGTTGATAAGCACCCCGTCGTCGCGCTGCACGACGGCGGCGCTGATCCTGCCGCCGCGGCGATGATAGTCGTTGAGCACCTTCGCGGCGTATTCAAAATCGACGGAGGCCGGGATGACCGCGATGCAGGGAGCATCATCCGCCGCCTTTGAAAGGAGTTCCTCTATATTTATGGTAACGCCCCTGCCTACGCCGACGCCGCCCGGCGTCGCCGGGTTGTGGCCGATCATCGTCGACTCCGTGATGATCGTCTCGGTGATCGTCTCCATCGCGACGTCGCCGATAACGGGCGCCGCCTCGTTAAGACGTACCGCGGTCAGCTTTTCTATGGGAAGTCCAGCCTCTTCCAAAGCGCAGGTCAGGGAGTGAAAGACGCCGTTGATGTTTTGACGGGTTCCTTTGATACCGGTCGTCGGCACGGTCGCGCCGCCGATGAACTCCGCCTTTCCATCAACTATCTTTGCTAACGCCGTCTCCGTCGTTGCGTTGCCGATGTCTATACCTGCGACTATTTTCATAGGGGGTCTCCTTTCAGAAATGCCTTTAGTCTTTCTTGAGACGTCCTCTCGCCTCGTAAGCCGCCGCGGCCTCCCTCACAAGTCCGCCGGAGATCTTCGCGCCATACTGCGTCTCGAGCTCTTCGGCGATCGCGATAAGCTCGGCCTTCGTCGAGCGGTAGGGACGGAGCGCGTTGTATATTTCGAGGAGCCGGTCGTCGCCGACGGCGATGAGCTCGGCGGCGCGGCGCATGTTGTTCGCAAAGGCGTCGCGGTCAACGGACTCGGCGACCTGGGCCTGCATCTCAAGCGTCTCGGGGGAGATGCGCATGTCTTCCGGATTGATGGCCCCGGCCAGTACGCCGGCCTTCGTCATTTCGGTGAACTTCTTGCCCGTCGGGCTCTGCAGCCGGTCCGCGGATTTCTCGCTGAGCGGGTAGTTCGCGGCGGTCACCTTATTGCCGGAGGGAGCGGAAGCGGCGGGTTTCCCCTCGGCCTTCATCGCCTCCATGACCTTTTCAACTATCAGTTTCATCATCAGTTCCTGATCCATAACTCTGCCTCCTTACTTAAACGAAACAGCAACGCTCTGCGGCTTCTTGTTGTTATCGACGTGCTCCGTCTCCTTGATGTGGAGCAGGGCGGCGATCGCCTGATACGCGGGGCGCGCCATCTGGTCGTTTCTTACGGGAACCGGAGTCGGCGCTTCGCCCTTCGCATATTTCGCGGCGTTTTTGCCTATCTGGCGGTAGGTCGCGAGGTCAATAAGCGGAGCCTGTGAGAAGAGCTCCAGGTTGCTGAGCGGAGGAAGGTTTTTCTGGTGGATGACGGTCGTACCCTTCGACTGAATGCCGATGCCGATGCCGGAGCCGCTGTAGGCGGCCGCGTCATGGGCGATGAAGGAGACGTCGGAGGTGCGGTAGACCTTGATCACGCGCCATTTCATGCCCTCTTCTTCGATACCGGCTAGGATCTCGCGCAGTACTTTGTCGTGAGGGATGCCGAGGATCGTCTTCGTCTGGTAGACTCCGAAGGCGGGAGCGAGTCCGATCACCACTTCGTCGGAGGCTACGCCCTTGGGGGCTTCGCCCGTCTCGCGAAGTTCAAGTTTGCTGACCTCGTCGGTGACCGCCGGCTTGTTTCCCGCCGGGGCGGCCGCTTTCTTTTCTTCCTGTGCCATAACTTCGGCTATTACTTCTTCTATAAAGGAGCGCAGTACCTTTTCGTCAAAAGTCATCTCGTATCACCTCTTTTAGATATCTTCCGGTCTAATAGCCTGGCTGATATTTTTGATCTCGTTCCAGCGTTCCTCGGAGATCTGGTATCCGGTCATCGGGCCGTGATAGTCGTTCGGCTCATTGACTGCGCTCATGACGTGGAAGTTCTCGTCAAGGATCGCGGAGGTGTGGAGATAATCGCCGGCGACGCGCTGCTTGAGCATTCCGAAGACGCCCTCGGCGACATCGGGGAAGCCCGCCTTTTCAAGCGCTTTCACGAAGTCTACGCCCGTGACCTTGCGCGCCATCATCTCTTCGATGGCCTTGAGGTCTTCGTTGACGTTGCGGTCGGGCATGTCTTTGCTGCCGTTCGCGTATGTCGCGGCTTCGACCTCTTCGTCGGTAATCGCGGGCAGTCCGAGTTCACGGAAGACTCCCTGCAGAGCGCGGGCGGCCTTGTTGCGGATACGGATGACGTCCTCTTCCTTAACGGGCTGGAGCCCGCCGTCGATCCTCATGTCGCGCTGAATGATGTTCCAGTCGTCGAAGTCCTCGGCGTCCCAGTTCGAACCGGCAAACATGTTGTCGTAGTTCGGCGTCGCGCTGTAGCCCGAGCAGATGAAGTCCGTGCCGGAGAAGAACTGCGGGACGGAACGGGCCACGCGGCGGAGGTCCGAATGCGTGAAGGTCTGGTCGTTCGAGGAGGTGCATTCGAGGTCGAGGAGCATCGCGATCAGGTTCTCCGCGGCTACCGCGCGGATACCGCCGGGTACGCCGGCGGGTACGCCGATGCAGGAGACGGAGCCGTTCTGGGTGCCCTGCACGCCGGCGCCCTTGGTGATGGCGAGGCAGCGGGCCTCAAGGTAGAGCATCGATTTGCCCTCGGCATAGCCCATCTGAACCTCCGAACCGGTGCCGGAGGTAAAGCGCATCTTGAGTCCGCGCGAGGCGTAGCAGGAGGCGAGGAAGGCTTTTGAGTAGGGCGTGTCGTCCCCGTCCATGAAGACGGGCTCCGTGCCGTAGACGGAGATCGTCTCGGCGTAGGTCGTGAAACCGCGCATACCGAGCTGAAGTTCGGTCGCCTCTTCGAGAGCGCACTGGGTGAGCACGCCCTGGCGTCCGGTCTGGGCGCCGATCAGAAGGGCCATCGCGTTGAAGGGCGCGTATCTGGCGATACCGACCGTCGTCTCCATCTCGTCGAAGCCGCGGATACCGGCTTCGGCGGCGTCTGCCGCGATCTGTATCGGGTTGTCCTTAACGTTCGTTACATGGCACTGGTTGCTCGGCATCTTGCGGGCGCGCATCTTCGTCATCGCCATCATTATCTCCACGATGGTGAGCTTGTTGACGACGTCTACGAGCTTCGCCGGCGTCATGCAGAGCGTCATCGCGAGAATGTCCTTGCGCGACACGTTAATGTCTACCAGTTTTCTCGCGATTTCAAGCGAGTCCATCGCCATGACGCGCTCGGCTCCGTCGAGCTTGATCGCGTGGTCGGCGATGAATGTATCGAGCATATCGAACTCCGCTCTTGATTTTCCGTCCAGCTCCGTGACCACGCCGTTTTCGATCTTGATGCTCGGCTTCGGGTCAAAGGGGCTGTTCATGGCGATCAATCCGACTTCCGGCCACTCCTGTACAAATCCGTCTTTGTTTACAGGACGCGCCGCAAGGGCTTCAAAGCGTTTTGATTTCATCGGTTACCCTCTCCTTCGTTAGATGATGTAAGGCTGGGTCGTTGATTTTAGTTCTGTGGCGGGATCCAGCGTGGCCAGTACCTGCTTGCCAACTTCACGGGCGGCGATGATCGCCTGCTTTACAGCGCCGGAATCTCCGCTGAAGGTGAGGATGACTTCGTTCGAGAAGCTCGTTCCGCCGTTAGCCGGTGAGGAATAGCCGATCACGTCTACCGTCGCCGCTTTGACCGCCGTATCGCCAAGGAGGACGCCGATCGCCGCGGGCGCGCCGACGGTGATGCCGAACGATTTGCCGATCGGGGCGCCGAAGGCCTTGTTGAGGGCATAGCTGGCGCGCGCCGTATACTGGAACTCAAGGTGTCCGGCTTTGTTGCCGTAGACGTCGCCGAAGGTGCGGTCGAGCTCTTTCAGGGCTACTTCGATCGCTCTTCTGACGTCGGATACGTCTTCCGCGCCGAAGATGATGAGAGACCCGTGGCCGGCTCCGCCCTCGGTGTCACGGGGAAGCTCTATCTTGAGGATCTCGCTGTTTGTCGCTTTGACCGCTTCGTCGGCCGCGAAGATGTGCGGGCCGGCGCCGGTGCGTCCGCCAAGGATGCCGATCGAACGGTACTTCGTGTCGATACCCATCTTCTCGTGCATCTGGTGGTCTACGTTAGCAATGACTAGGCCGATCGTGTGTCCGATCGCCGTACCGACAAATTCCGTGAGGTTGCATCCGGCGCAGCAGCAGGCGTCTACCGCCTGGGCCGCGGCTTCCGGCTTGGCCGTTTCAATATTTCCGAGCTTTTTCGTAAGTTCGTCCATAATCTTGTTGACCAGTTCGTCTTTCATCTTCTCGTTACCTCCGTTATCTTCTAATTAATTGTGATGGGCCTGCAATTATTCCTGCGCGGGAAGGATCTTTTCCACATCAGTGTGAGGGCGCGGAATGACATGCTGGGAGACGATCTCTCCGACTTTCTCCGCCGCGCATGCGCCTGCGTCCACCGCGGCCTTGACCGCGCCCACGTCTCCTCTGACCATTACCGTCACCAGACCGGAACCAATCTTCTCGTATCCGACCAGAGACACATTCGCGGACTTCACCATTGCGTCTGCGGCTTCGATCGCGCCAACGAGGCCACGGGTTTCAACCATACCAAGAGCTTCTCTCTGCATGTTTGTCCTCCTCATCATATTGAAAGTTTGTTGAGCTTCATGACTATGGTATCTATTATTGAAGATGGGGGTTTTTTATGCTCTGCGCTTTTTTATGCTTTTAGGAGACTTTTTTATTAAATTTTCAGAATAAATGCGGGGGCCATGCTAAGCAATATAGCATGGCCCCCGCAAGCAAAAAGGTGAATTGCAATTTTTTGACCGTTATTTTAGCAGTCTAAAGCGAAGATATATCAGAATGACAAAAATCTACCCGCCCACTTTTTTATCCGCGGCGACCCGCTGGCGGTACTCCGTCGGAGAAAGGCCGACCTTCTTTTTAAAGACCTTGCTGAAATAATTCGTCTCGTTGTACGATAGCTCGCAGGCAATGTTTATCACCGGCATATCGGTGTTTTGCAGCATCTCCTTGGCGATCTCTATCCGCCGGTCGGTCACGTAAACGATAAAATTCGTCCCCATCGCCTTTTTGAATACCTTGCTGAAATAGCTGGGGCTCATGTTGATGTGTTCGGCCGCGGAATCAAGCGTGATGCCGTTTTTGATGTTGAGCTCTATGTAGTTGAGCACCTTCTTGAGTTCGTCGCCGGAGCCCGTCTGGAACTTCTCAAGCTCGACGAAAATAAAGTCTATCATCTCTTCGATGATCTCCGTGGACTCGAAGCGGCGCACCTGAACATTATAGTTTGTAAAGAAACGCTCCAGGCAGTTTTCAAGCTTTCGCTGCAGGTCGTCGTTGCCATACCACCGTCCGAGCTCGGAGATGCCCTGAGCAAAATTAATGATGCCGCTTCTTATATTCTTCGCGCTGCTGTCCGCGTAGATGAGCGAGAGATATTCTTTGGCGATATTCTTAGATTTCTTATAGTCACATTCGTGAATGAAGTTCTCCAGAAGCTTAAGATAGCGGACAAAGTCTTCGTCCTCGGCTTTTTCCTTTAGGACCGCGCCGCTTCTGCGGCTCTGCGCCATGATGTTCTCCACCAGCGCCGTAAGCTGCTCGCGGCGGTAAGGCTTCAGGAGGTAGCCGTCGGCGTTGAAACGGGTCGCCATCCGCGCGATACGCTCCTCTTTTTTTACGGAGACCAGAATCAGGGATATATTGCCGTTGACGTTGCGCGCGTTATGGATCAGCACCTCGGCAAAATCAGAATAGATCGAATAATAGGGAATATTGACGATCAGGAGGTCGATATCGCCGTTCTTGACAAGCTCGGAGGCCTCCGTACCCTCGGTAGCGGAAAACAGCGCCACCGACTGCGCGAACTTTTTTTCAAGAACGTCGTGCATCATCCGCCTGTCGATTGCGCTGCTGTCAACAACGAGAATCTTGAACATCCCAGCCCTCCGCCCCGCCATACTCCGGGCCATTGGTTATTTTACCATGCCCCCGCTTGAAAGCGGCAGCCGTACCTGAAGGTTGCCTACGAGGCTGTTCTCGTCCGGCTTTTGGAGGAAGATCCCGTAGGCGTCGCCAAATAGCCCCTTAATGCGGCGGTTGAGCGTCGAGAGCACGACCTTGCCGCTCTCCGTCTCCTCCACCTCTTCCAGAGAGAGCGAACGCCTCATTTGCTCGTCGTCAAAAAGGACGCCGCTGCTTGTGATGTCGAGCAGGAAGCCCCCTGCCGCTTCCTTGCCGGTGACGGCAATCCGAACCCGGTCCTTCGCGTCCGGAATGTATTTAAAGACGTTTTCGAGGACCGCGTGCAGCAGCATAAAAGGACAGGGAACGCTGTAATACTTCGCCGGTACGGAGATGTCGCAGTCAAAGTGGCCGTCGAGCCGGCGTTTCTGTATCGCGGCAAAGCAATTGAGGTATTTGAGCTCCTCTTCGAGCGAAACAAAACGATTATGGCTATTGTCAGAGAGATAGCGCATCATGTCGGAGAAATCGCAGACGGTGCTCTCCGTCTCCACCGCGTTCTCCTTGTAGGCAAGTTTTGAGATGACGTTGAGAATATAAAAAATAAAATCAAGGCCATAACGGTTCTGGAAGTCAAGGAAGCGGCGCACCTTCAGCGCCTCCTCCAGCGAGAGGCGCTTGCTCTTCTCCTCGTCAAGCTCCTGCTGTTTCTTGTCGAGCTCCTCCGTCATCATGTTTTTATACTCTTCGTCGATCATATATTGCAGCATCTTCTGCATCAGCGTCGCGACAGACTTTATCTTACTGAAGGGCACAACGTTGATCTTTTCGTAGTCGGCGACAATCACCGGGTCGTCGTGCCACTCGGTCGTCGGCCTCGTTATATATTCGAGGCCGGCCTCCTCCTCGTCGGCGGGCGGAATTTTCACCTGACCGCAGAGCACGGCCCCCATGAAGCTGCCCTTTAAAAAGAGCGGCACGGCAAAGTCAACCAGAGACGAATGACAGTGATAAAAATAAGGTTTGCCGGTGATCGTCGCGTTCAACCCTCCGTGGGCGTCGCTGCGGAAACAGCGCTGACAGAAGGTTTCGTTGGAACGCATTTTTTGGCAGAAGTCGGTGAAGCCGCTCGTGCGGGTGATGGGATGCCCCCGGTAATCGACTGAGACAAAAGATATGCCTGTGGCTTCGGCAAATTCATCCTGGATACTTTGAAGAACCTCGATCTTGATGATATTTCTGATGTCTCTGATCCCGTCCATTAGGCAGCCTCCTCAGATCCTGATCCGGGACACGCGGCGCGGTCCCTTATAAAGTCTTCTCAACCTCCGCCTCAGACAAGCAGCTTACCGCTGTACGCAGTTTTGAATATGGATTTTATCTCGTCCGGGCGGAACACGACCGGCGTCGTTTTCATGCAGCCGTCAGCCAGCGCGGCCTCTGTCATCGCGTCCAATTCTCCCTCGAATACCCTTTTATCAACTCCGGCCTCCTGGAACGAGGCGGGGATGTTAAGCTTTCTGATCAGCGTCCTAGTCGCGCGTATCGCGGCAAGCGCGCTCTGACGTACGCCATTTGCGTCGAGATTCAGCACCGCGGCCATCTGCGCGTAACGCGCCGCCGCCGGCGTGAGCGAGGTGTGGCATCCCGCGGTAAAGCTCATAACATAGGGCAGCAGAATCGCGTTAGCCCTGCCGTGCGGCAGATGGAGCTTGGCTCCGGCGGCGTGCGCCAGCGAGTGGTTCGCGCCGAGCCCCGCGTTGCTGAAAGCCACCCCCGCCATCGTCGCGGCATTATGCACCGCCTGACGGGCCTCCATATTATGCGGCTCGGAATAGGCGACGAGCAGGTTTTTAAAGATCAGCTTCATCGCCTTCTCCGCCATCGCGTCCGAAAAATCGCTCGCGCCGGTCGAGAGAAACGCCTCAATAGCGTGTGTAAGCGCGTCCACGCCTGTATCCGCGGTAACTGACGGCGGAACGCTTTCCACCAACGCGGCGTCCAGAACGGCAAAATCAGGCAGCAGGCTGTCGTCAGCCAACGGATACTTCATATTTTTTTCCCGGTCGGTGATAACCGCGTAGCGGCTCACCTCAGAGCCGGTGCCGCTCGTCGTCGGGATCACCACAAATATCGCTTTGTTGTCAACGATGCCGCCAGAAATGTGAGCGATAGACTTCGCGGCGTCTATTGCCGAGCCGCCGCCGAAAGCGACGATGGCGTCGGCCTTAAAGGCCGCCAGCCTCTTAATCCCCGCCGCGACCGTCTCCATGTCGGGGTCTGGCCTGACATCGGAAAATATTTCGTACTCCGCCTCTATTTTATCAAAAAAATCGCTTACATAGGAAATTTTGCCGCTTTCGTGCATAAATTTATCCGTAACTATAAACGCTTTTTTTGTTCCCGAAAGCACCTCTTCCAAAGAAGAAGCTCCCATATATATCGTTGGCCCCAGGCAAAATTTATGCATCTCTATTCTCCTTGTCCGATGAAAGTTGATAAACCGCGGTGATAATTGCGGTTACTTTCATTATAGGCAAATCGAAATAACTTTTCGGGTCATTGTTTGTCCAAATTATGGCAAAAAATTATAGTATTATTTTATCCGCAGTATTTGCTCATGGCAATAAGGAATAGTTAAGATTGTGTGAACATAAGTAAGGAAAATTCCGGCGAAGGGCCTTTCGCGTATCAGGCGTAGCGGGCGATGACCTCTGAGCTCCAGTCGAGCAGCCTGTCGGAGGCCGCGATGAATTCAGCGTCGCCGCAGTCCTCCGGCCGGAGGGCGATCCACGCTTCAAGCACCGCCAGGTCGTCCCCGGCAAGCAGGCCGGCCAATTCCGCCCGTTTTTTTACATAGAGGCCGTTCTCACAGAAATATTTTGCGCGAAGTACAAAAAAGGCGGACTTGTAGAGCGCGGCCAAGACGCCGGCGCTCCTCTCGTAGAGATAGTTGTGGCAGCAGCCGTGATATATCGCGCAGGCTCCGCTCCGTACCGCCTCAGCCGCCGCCCCCTCGCCAAAAAGCCGGCAGAGGAAGCCCAGAGAGCCGTAAAGCGGTTCCGTGTCAAAATAGAGGAGAAATAACTCCGAAGGCATCCAGGAAAGCAGCTCCCTCTCCCCGGAAATGAAGCCGCAGGCCAATCCGCCGTTCGGCATCTCCGCCAGCAGCGCGCGATACCTGTCCAGGTCGGCCGCCGCAAGGTCTTTTAAAATGACCACAACGTCGATGTCGCTGTCCGGCGTCGCCTCTTTGCGTCCGTAGCTGCCCTGGAGCCCCACGAAGAGGAGCTTGTCCCCATAAGCGCCGCGCAGCTTCTCCGTAAACTCCGCGCTCCAGCTTTCAATATCGACCGGCATGGGCAATTCCTCCTCCGCATGGATGTACGCCGGCTACGCGTTTAGCCGGCCATTAAAAAAGCAGCTACCCGAAGGGTAACTGCATCACTGAAAACTAAAAAATGGCAGTCCCAAGGGGATTCGAACCCCTGCCGTCGCCGTGAAAGGGCGATGTCCTAGACCTCTAGACGATGGGACCGTCAAAGTGGTGAGTCGTCCGGGACTTGAACCCGGGACACCCGGATTAAAAGTCCGGTGCTCTGCCAACTGAGCTAACGACTCGCTCACGTATCACGAGGAGATATTCTACAGCATTTTAGAATTTTGTCAATATCTCTTTTTCAAAAAACGCCGGGCAAAAGTCTAAAAAATTGTTCCTCCACGCCCGCGCGGCCGGGGATGCGGCAAAACCGGTCAGCGGTCCCGCCACGCGGCGGCCGCCGCCGTCAGCGCCTCTGCGCAGCGCCCGCAGGCGCAGTCAAGCGCGCCGATCTTTTCCGCGAGCCATTCCCGCGCGGGGTGCGCGCCCATGCCGAGCCAGGTGGCGGTCTGCAAATGAAGGCACTTCACCGCTTGCGGCGCGTCCTGCCAGTTTATGCCGCCCACGCCATATTCAGCAAGCGTGCGTCTCATGCCGTCGCTCATCTTGGCGACGGCATGGCTTTTTTCGCCGCCAACAAGCGACAGGCGCAGCGCCGCGTAATCGCGGTGCATCTTCTCCACCGCCTCCGGAATCGCGGCGAACACCGCTTCCAGCTCCGCGATCCGCTGCTCAGACTCCAGCTCGCCGCACCGGCGGTCCAGAAAGGGACAGGTAAGCCAGAAGAGGGTGGGAAAGGGCGCTCCCGAGGAAGATATGGGCGAGGAGACGACGACCTGCGGAAAACCGTGCCGGCAGCGCCGCGCAACGGCCAGCACCGCGGAGGAGTCAAATTTCCGCCCCCTCGTCTGGTCGCGCAGGACGGAAATGTCAGCCGCCAGCAGCTTCGTCCAAAAGGCCGGAAGAATAAACTCTTCCGGCCCTGTTTTCTCTATGTGATTACCTGTCACGTTACTTCTTTCCGGAAGTACCGCCGCTTGCGCGGCGCTTCGGTCCGCGGGGGTCTTTGCATTTGCTGTTCAGGTCAGCGATCTTTTCGTCGCTGAATTTGAGAAAGTTCGTCAGCTTTTTTTCAAAATCCTCTTCACGATGTACCGGCGGGCGGACCTCTTTTATCTGCAGAGCCTTGATCGACAGGTCGATACGGCCTTTGTCGTCGATCTTTATGACCTTTGCTGTGATTTTTTTACCCTGTTCGAGAACATCTTCGACTTTCTTCACATAGTTGTGGGAGAGCTCCGAGATGTGCACCATCGCCTTCTGGCCTGACTCAAGCCTGACAAAGGCTCCGTATGGCGCGACATGTTCTACCGTGCCGCTTACTGTTTCTCCCACGCTTACCGCCGGTGCTGCTGCAGCCGCCTTCTCTGCCATCTGTGGTTTCTGACCTCCAAAATTTGTTTTAA
>JAEXGR010000016.1 GCA_023450745.1 Synergistota bacterium | reverse complement strand
TGGTCAATCAAAAACTTACCGGGAGGCGGTTGGGATGGAAGCAGTCAAGGCGCCGCGTGGAACAAGGGACATACTTGGCGACGAGTCTTGGAAGTGGGCCTATGTAACGCAGATGTGCCGCAATGTTGCGGATGATTATGGATATAGAGAGGTACATCTTCCCATCTTCGAGCATACGGAGCTTTTCTGCCGCGGAGTCGGCGAGACGACTGACGTCGTCGAGAAGGAGATGTACACCTTCACGGACAAGGGTGGCCGCAGCATTACCCTGCGCCCGGAGCTGACCGCTTCGATGGTGCGCTCTTATCTGGAAAATGAGATGAATAAGGGTACGCAGCCCGCGAAGCTCTGGAGCATCGGCCCGATGTTCCGTTATGAGCGTCCGCAGAAGGGGCGTTACCGCCAGTTTGTGCAGCTCGACATCGAGGCGCTCGGCGCGCAGGACGCCTTTGTGGATCTCGAGGTGATCGATTTTTCGATGGAGCTTTACCGCCGTCTCGGTCTCTCGAATTTGCAGGTGGTGCTTAATTCGGTCGGCTGTCCCAAGTGCCGTCCGGTCTACCGCAAGGCGTTGCAGGAGTATCTGAGGCCGCGTTTCGACGAGCTCTGCGATTCCTGCAAGAGCCGCTTTGACCGTAATCCGCTGCGGATTCTGGACTGTAAGAGCCCGATATGCAAGGAGATTACGGAGGGCGCGCCCTCGGTGATGGATCACCTCTGCGACGAGTGCAAGGAGCACTTTGAGCAGCTGCAGCGCGGCCTGGATAAGATCGGCGCGGTGGTCAAGCATGACAAGCGACTTGTGCGCGGCCTGGATTATTATACGAAGACGGCCTATGAGATTCTTTCCGGCGATCTCGGCTCGCAGAACGCGGTCTGCGGCGGCGGGCGTTATGACAATCTCGCCGAGGCGATCGGCGGACCCCATGTGCCGGGCGTCGGTTTTGCCTCCGGCATTGAGCGCGTTATCCTCACGATGGAGGCGCAGGGCTGCTCTTTCGGCAGGAAGCCGGAGAATAAGGTCTATGTGGTGGCCGCCGAGCCCGACGCGCGTCTTGATGCGATGAACCTGATGCGCACGCTGCGCATGAACCGCATCTCCGCAGATATGGATTATATGGGCAGGGCGATGAAGGGGCAGATGAAGACGGCGGGCGCCTCCGCGGAGTACGCCTGTATCCTCGGCATGAGCGAGGTGGAGAGGGGCGTCGTCACTCTGAAGGATCTTAAAGAGGGCGTGCAGGAAGAGCTGACGGTGGAGCAGATCGTCAATAAGCTTAAATAATCATAGAGAATATTTTCAGATAAAGAGGGATGACCGATGGACCGACATTATGACGCCTCCTGGCAGAGAACCATGTATTGCGGGGCTCCGCGCCTTGAGGACGCAGGAAAAGAGACTGTACTTAACGGCTGGCTCAGGTGCCGCCGCGACCTTGGCGGGATAATTTTTATCGAGCTGTGGGACAAGACGGGCGTGACGCAGGTTGTTTTCAACCCCGAGCTGAACGCCGAGGCGCACGAACGCGCGGGCGCGCTGCGCAGCGAGTATGTGCTCGCCGTGAAGGGCAGGCTGCGCCGCCGTCCCGAGGGTACGGAGAATCCCGAGCTTGCGACGGGAGCCGTCGAGCTGTTGGTCGACGACTTTATCGTGCTCGCGCCGGCGAAGCTGATCCCCTTCGAGCTGGATAACGCCGACAGCGTCAACGAAGATCTGCGCATGAAGTACCGCTATCTTGATCTGCGCCGCGAGTCGATGCAGGCGAATCTCAGGACGCGCCACGAGGTGACGCGCTACACGCGCAATTATTTCGGCGATAACGGCTTTATCGAGGTCGAGACGCCGATGCTTACGAAGTCTACGCCGGAGGGTGCGCGCGATTATCTTGTGCCGAGCCGCGTCAACCCCGGCAAGTTTTACGCGCTGCCGCAGTCGCCGCAGCTTTTCAAGCAGCTGCTGATGGTCAGCGGCTGTGACCGCTATATGCAGATCGTCAAGTGTTTCCGCGACGAGGACCTCCGCGCAGACCGTCAGCCGGAATTCACCCAGATAGACCTTGAGATGAGCTTCATCACCGAAGAGGATATCATGAGGCTCGTCGAGAACTATCTCGCGGGGCTCTTCAAAGATATTAAAGGCGCGGAGGTAAAGACCCCCTTCCTGCGCATGACCTGGAACGAGGCGATGAACAAGTACGGCGCCGACAAGCCCGACATGCGCATCCCGATGGAGATGGTGAGCCTCGAAGAGGTGTTCGCGGGCGGCGAGAACCCCTTCGCGGCGCTCGCAGCGGGCGGCGGTACGATCAAAGGGCTGCGCCTGCCAGGAGGCGCGTCGCTCTCGCGCAAAGAGCTCTCGGACCTTGAGGCTCGCGCCAAGGCGCTCGGCGCGAAGGGCATGGCGAATTTCCAGGTCAAGGAGGGCGAGCTCAAGGGGCCGCTCGTGAAATTCCTGGACGAGGGCCGCATCGCGAAGCTGAAAGAGCTTGCGGGGATCGAAAACGGCGACGCGCTCTTCATCATGGCCGACGAGAACTGGCGTAAGGCCTGCGAGATCCTGGGGCAGATACGCCTTGAACTCGGACGCGAACGCGGCATGGTGGAAGAGGGCTTCCGCTTCCTCTGGGTGACGGAGTTTCCGCTCTTTGAGTGGGACGACGAGACGGGCCGTTACACCGCCGTCCACCATCCCTTCACCGCGCCGATGAACGAAGACATGGACTACCTGCTCACCGACCCCGGCAAGGTGCGCTCCCGCGCCTACGACGTTGTCCTTAACGGCACGGAGCTCGGCGGCGGTTCGATAAGGATACACAACCCAGAGATGCAGCAGAAAGCCTTCCAGGCGCTGAACTTCACGCCGGAGGCGGCGAAGGAGCGTTTCGGCTTCCTGCTCGAGGGTTTGAGCTACGGCACGCCGCCGCACGGCGGACTCGCCATCGGCCTTGACCGCCTCGTAATGCTGATGACGGGCAGCAAGTCGATCCGCGACGTGATGGCCTTCCCGAAAAATCAGAAGGCCCAGTGCCCGATGACGGACGCTCCCTCCGAGGTGGAGACGAAGCAGCTTGACGAGCTTTCGATAAAGACGATCGAGCCGCTTGTGTAAAGCCCCGGCCAGAGATAGGACATAACGGAAGTCCGCCGCGTCGCGCGGCGGACTTCCGTGGTTTTTCCGCCCCGCGTCTTCCGTCAAATACGCAATGGCTCAAGATTTTCCTCTCCGCAAATACCATATTTATTTTTTATTGAGATATCTTATAATAATTAAGTGATGGCAGCTAAAAATAAATTCAGTACATGGAGGTATAAAATATGCCGAAACTTCGTTATCTTGGGCACAGCGCGTTTTACATCGAAGGCACGGGACTCAAAGGGCTTATCGACCCCTTTCTTACAGGCAATCCCAAAGCCGCGGCAAAGGCGGCGGACTTTACAGACGTAAATGCGATATTCCTTACCCATACGCACGGCGATCACCTTGGCGACACTGTCGAGATCGCCCTGCGCACGGGGGCGACCGTCTTTACCTGCAACGAGACGGCGGCCTGGCTCGCCGCGAAAGGCGTCAAGACCGAGGGGATGCACATCGGCGGACGTGCGCCCTTTCCCTTCGGCAAAGTGAAACTGACGCCCGCGTGGCACGGCGACCCCATCATTGAGAACGGTGAGACGCGCTACGGCGGCATCGCCTGCGGCTTCGTCATCGAGGTGGACGGCAAAAAGGTCTATCACGCGGGAGACACGGGGCTGACGATGGAAATGAAACTGCTCGAGGCGGAAAAGATCGACGTCGCCTGCCTGCCGATCGGCGGCTATTTCACGATGGACATCGCGGACGCGGCGCGCGCCGTGGACTTCATCCATCCGATAAAGGCGGTCCCGATGCACTACGACACCTTCCCGAAAATTCAGGCCGACCCCGAAGCCTTCTCAATGGCGGTCGCCGAGGCGGACCTGCTCGGGACGGAGATCGTGATTCTGGCGCCCGGCCAGACGCTTGAGTTCTAGGAGGCGGCACGGATGAAAGATTTCTACGAACTGGCGCGCCGCCGTCAGAGCTGCCGCAGCTTCAAAGACAAGGCGGTGGACGACGAACTGCTCGTGCGCTGCGTGAACGCGGCCTCGCTCGCGCCGTCGGCCTGCAACAGCCAGCCATGGAGCTTCGTCATCGTGACGAAGGAAGAAACGAGGCGCGAACTATCGGGACTCTTGCGGGAAATCGGCCTCAACGCCTGGACCGAAGGAGCCGCGGCCTTTATCGTGATCTCGGAAAACGCCGAGCCGATTCTCATGCCGAAAGTCGCGGAGAAGTACGGGGCCAAGCATTTCGCCGCCGGAGACGTGGGCATGGCTACCGCCTATCTGATCCTTGAGGCGGCGGAACAGGGGCTCGGCTGCTGCATCGTCGGCACATACAATGACGCCGAAGTAAAAAAGCTGCTGGGGATACCGGAGGGCGACACCGTACGCGCCGTGGTGGCGCTAGGCTACGCGGAAGACGAAACGGTGCGCGAGAAGAAACGCAAAGAAATAAGCGAAATCACCAAAATGATCATTTAGCGCTTGAAATCGCTTGACTGCCGTAAAGCGCCCCGCGCTGACGTGCGCGGGGCGTTTTTGCCGGCTTCGTTAACTTTGTTCCGCGGCCTAAATACACGCGGTTAAGCGTAAATGTATAGCCGCCAGCAGCAGATGCGGGATATCCACAAACCCTTTTAAAGCGTCCACGCCCTTCGGGGCGTGGGCTTTTTCCTTGCGCGCTGTGAAATCGCCGCGCTGCCCGATGTTGACTTTTTCTGGCGCGGCTGAGTGATGCTGCTCTCCGGCGCAGCCGCGATTCCTTTAGGGGGTCTTCTCAGTTACAGCGAAACGGCGCCGTTTATTGGGAGGCATGATTCCGGCGCAGTCGCTGTGGGTTTTGGCTTTTGCCGCAATGACGGCCCTGATTTGCCATCGGACGAGCTGGGGCGATGCCTTCCGTTTTATAGACGACGGCAGGGAGGCCGCCGGGATGCGGGGACTTCCGGTAAACGCGGCTCACGCAGGAGTTTTTTCCTGTCTCGGTTTCGCCGCCGCGCTGTCGGGCGTGTTCGCGGCAACGGAAAGGCGCGGCAGAACCTGACATGCGCGCGCTTTCTGTCAGCGAAGCCGGTCATGGAATGAAGCGATGCCGAAAGCGGAATGTCAGCTCCGAGACATGATAAATATTGAGCGAATATTTTGAAAAGAAGATGCGGCTTTTTCCCGTTTGGCATCGATGTATGCTACAATATTGTCAGTAAATATAAATGAATTTAATTAAGTTAAGGAGGGCACAGACATGCCAATGAAAAGATTATTTGTGAAAGCAGCCGTCCTGACCGTAATGGCAGTAATTTTAGCCTTATGCGGCGCGGCTTTTGGCGTTAATAATATAAGTAAAAAGGAGGCGCGTATGAAAATGACTAACGATCCTGCGTACACTAAAAAAGACGGCGCTGAGGCGATATATCTGGCCGGAGGCTGTTTCTGGGGGCTGGAAAAATATATGGAGGGCATCCCCGGAGTCATTGACGCCGTTTCGGGGTACGCGAACGGCAAAGACCCTTCACCCGTGACGTACGACGAGGTCTGCCGCGGCGGCACCGGCTACAAAGAAGCGGTGCGCGTAGTCTACAATCCGGAAAAGGTTTCGCTTGACACCCTGCTCTTCGCGTTTTTTAAGATAATCGATCCCGGCGTGCGCAACCGCCAGGGGAACGACGTTGGGGAACAATATCAGACCGGCGTCTTTTACACGGATGAGAAATCGGAAGCCGCCGTCAAGAGGATCGCGGCGATCGAAAGCGCGCGCGCGGCGGATGGGTTTCACGTGCTCATCGAACCGCTGTCGGTCTTTCATGAAGCCGAAGAGTATCACCAGGACTACCTGAGCCGCCATCCCAACGGCTACTGCCACATCCTGCCGCGGGAGATAGAGGAGGCTCACGGGATGAAGATAGACGCCGGCCCATACAAAAAACCATCCGACGAAGAGTTGAAAAAGAGGCTCAGCGGACGGCAGTACTCGGTGACGCAGAACAACGCCACCGAGCCTTCCTTCGACAACGAATATTATGACAACAAAGCGCGCGGTATCTATGTAGACGTAGTTACCGGCGAACCGCTGTTTTCCTCAAAGGACAAATACGACAGTTCCTGCGGCTGGCCGGCTTTTACCAAAGGCATTGACGATAACGCCATCGTCTATAAAGAAGACAGCTCTTACGGAATGGGCCGTACGGAAGTCCGAAGCCGAGTCGGAGACTCCCACCTGGGCCATGTATTCGAGAATGACCGCGAGTCGCCAAACGGCGTGCGTTACTGCATAAACAGCGCCGCGCTGAGATTCGTGCCCTATGAGGAAATGGACAAAGAGGGGTACGGCGAACTGAAAAAGTACGTGGAATGAATAAACGCAGGCGTCAACTCTTTTAAACAAGATATCAACGGGCTCTCCCCATCCTTTTGTAAGTTCGGGAGGGGGCAAGCCCGTTTAACATGAGGGCGTTCTGATTATCGTGGCGTCTAGGCTTTTTTCTCCTTTGCGACAGGACATGTTATCGAAACGAATCCGTCGATCTCCGTGGTTACGGTGTCTCCGTCGAAAACGATCGCGCCTTTGGGAGTACCGGTTGAGATAATGTCGCCTGGCATCCACCGCATAATTTTTGAATGGAACGAGACGAGATAATCCGGAGTGAACATCATGTTGCCGACATAATCTTCAGCTTCAAGTTTGCCGTTATGGATCGTTCTGACTTTTAATTTCATAACATCATCAATTTCATCCGGCGTTACCATCACGGGGCCAAAGGCAAAATGCGAATCATAGCTTTTTGATATACAGAGCTTTCTGAGGCCCTTATTAAAAACGTCGATTACAGTAGATTCTATGGAAGTAGTGAATCCCACAACGTAATCGAGCCAGTTTTCTCTGTTGATGTTTTTGCCTTCCCTGCCCATGATTACAACAAGTTCTGCCTCGCCGTCTACCTCTTTCGCGTAATCTCCGGCATTGTCTACCTCTTCTGGAAGAAACGGGATCACGATCGTTTCACCAGCACCGATTATCGAAGTGGCAGGCTTGTAGAAACTCCCTGGGAGGTCCGAGGCCGCCGTGTCGTTGATAGTATCGGCCTCAGCCTGATAGTTGAGGCCGATACAAAAGATTTTGCCCGGGTTTCGATAGAGCGGGCCATATTCGACTTTATCGAAAGGTACCGTTATCTCCGTCAGCCGTTCCAATTCCTCTTTTCCTCCGGAGCGATACCACGCGTTGATCATTGGAATCTCGCCATTGCAGATCATGGAAAATATATCCGTACTCCAACGCGTTTTCATTAAATCGTTGACAGACTTGATGGGAATGACGCCGTTAGCCGTTAAAACTCCCGCTGTTTCGCCCACTGCAATATTACCGGCGTAAGTTTTTATGGTTGCGAACCTCATGATTTATCAGCCTTTCTTGAACAGGATAAATTTTTTGATTTATAGACGCATACTACCTTTTGCCGTTAGCGTCGTCAAAGACCTAAAATTTAATACTATCATTATTAAATTGTAATGGGGGCTTGAAATACCGGCTGTGATAAAATTACAGATAAAAGGTGAAACACCTGTCCATGGAGGGGATTTATTATGGCGATAGTCAATAAGAACCCTGAATATTTTCTAACGATTGCCAAAGAGGGCAACATATCGAAAGCGGCCGATATTTTATATGTCTCACAGTCGTATTTGAGTCAATATATTTCAAAGCTTGAAAGTTCCTTCGATGTCAAACTATTTGACCGCTCAAAGACGCCTATCGAACTGACCGAGGCGGGAAGAATATATTACAACTATATTCAAGCGAGCAACCAGCTGTATTCGAAACTTACCGCGGATTTCGACGCTTTAAATCATGAGAGGGCGAATACGCTGAACCTAGGCATTCCCCCGTGGCGCGGAGCGACAATGCTGCCGGAAATACTTCCCATCTTTGCGGAGAAAAATAAAAACGTCCAGATCCATTTGCATGAATACTCCGCGCGGCAACTATACGACCTTATTGAAAAAAATATCGTCGAAGTGGCGATAATGAACGTGTCATTGGGTGAGCACGACATCGTGGGCACTGAACTTATAAAGTACGAAAAAATATTGCTCATTACCAATAAAAATAACCCATGGACTAAAAAACTGAAGGAAATCGAGGCGAGAAAAGAGATTGTCGATATAAATATTTTATCCGACGAGTGTTTCATCCTCATGAAAGAAGGCATGGCGTGCGCGGAATGGATATATAAATATTTGGAAAAGATACGCTTCTCTCCAGCTAAACGCATCGTCACGTCAAGCAAGGCGACGGCATGTAATCTTGTCGCGCAAAACATGGGGTTTTCTTTTATGCCCGAAGGCGGCATCCACTGGTCAGCCGGTATAAAAGATTTAGAATTTTTTGATCTCCAGTCAAACGATTTGATCGCGCCGCTCGCGGCCGTATATAAAAAGAATACCTACTTATCCAACGTTGCCAGAAAATTCATTGATATTGTAAAGGAATATTATAAAAACGAGTTCCCAATATAACAATACGCTAATACTTCGTATTAAAAACGCGTCTTTGACAAGAATAAAATGTGTAGATTACAATTCGGTTTTAGAAATCAAGTCATTTGCGCATTTTTTTGTGGAAAGGATTGGTGAAAATGGCAAAATATAAAGTGTTTGTAACGGATACTTTGTGGCCCGACCTTGAAATTGAAAGAAAGATACTTGCTGAGGCCGACGCGGAAATATTTCTCGCCGCTGGAAATACTCCGAAAGAAATCTGCATGGAAGGGATGGATTGCGACGCCGTTATCGTGAATCAGAATCCCATGACCAGGGAAAACCTGTCTATCTTTGAAAAGTGTAAAATTTTAGTTCGTCTGGGCGTAGGCGTCAACGAGGTGGATGTTGCGGCGGCTACGGATCAGGGTATTATTGTATGCAATGTTCCTGATTACTGTCAAAGTGAGACTGCCGATCATACGATGGCGCTTGTTCTAGGCATTTCAAGAAAAATGCATATCTTGTCAAATCAGACAAAAAACGGCGGTTGGGACTCCTCTGTCGCCTCGAACGTACCGCGCAACTATGGGAAGATATTCGCTATTTTAGGTTGCGGCAACACCGGGCGCATGGTTGCCGAAAGAGCGCAGGCTTTTGGCATGAGAGTCATCGCTCATGATCCGTATATACCGGATTCGATATTTAAATCCAACGATATAAAAAGATATGACAGCGTAGAAGAACTTCTCCGTGCCGCTGATTTCGTCTCTCTTCACTTGCCGCTGACACCAAATACAGAAGAAATAATCAACGCAAAGACGCTCGCGTATATGAAGCCCACCGCCTATCTTATCAACATTTCGCGCGGAGGGCTGATAAACGAAGACGACCTGTATGACGCCTTGATAAATGAGCGCATTGCCGGGGCGGGGCTCGATGTGCTGTGCAAGGAACCCCCAGTTGGTATTAACAAACTGGCGGCGCTGCAAAATGTGATCGTGACACCGCGTGCCGCATGGATTTCGGAAGAAGCGCTGCCAGAGCTGCGCACCAAATCGGCGCAGGAGATAGCGCTCTTCTTCAAGGGACAGACACCGTGCTATGTGGTTAATAAAACGATTTTGGCGGAGTAAAAAACCGCATTGAAGGAGTGGCTGGGCGGCATATGTACTACTTCGCCGTGCGGCCAATGCATGTTGCCGTAAGCAAATATGACATTACAAATCACTAATATAAATATTTGACAATACGTCTTTGACTAGTCCTACGTGAATGAATAATATTGCCCTATAAGATCATTAAGTTTTGAAAGGGGCGTTTATATTATGGATCTGGGACTTAAAGATAAGTGCGCGCTGGTGATGGCCTCAAGCGCCGGACTCGGCAAGGCGATAGCGACAGAGTTTGCCAGAGAAGGCGCGAACGTGATGCTTTTCAGCCCGTTTGAAGACGAGCTTAAACAGGCGCAGAAAGATATTCTTGCGGAGACTGGAAAAGAGCCCTCCTATTTCTGCGGAAGTATAACGAACGCGGAAGACATCAAAAAACTTGTCGAGGTCACGGTGGCGAAATACGGTGCGATTTTTGCGCTTGTCAACAATACCGGAGGGCCTCCAGCCGGAACCTTTGACGCCTTCGACGACGAGGCGTGGCAGAAAGCTTACGAACTCACCCTGCTGTCATACATCAGGACGATTCGCGAGGTGCTGCCGCACATGAGGGCTAATGGCGGCGGCAGAATACTCAATTCGACCTCGTCTTCGATCAAAGCTGTTCTGGACAATCTCATACTATCCAACACATTCCGCATGGGCGTTGTCGGCCTCGCAAAGACTCTATCTCAGGAACTCGGCAAAGACAACATCCTTGTCAATGTGATTGCGCCAGGGCGGATCGGGACGGCGCGTATTGATTACCTTGACAAAGTCCGTGCGGAAAAGGCTGGCAAAACAGTGGAGGAGATCCAAAAAGCGGCCTTCGCGGGTATTCCGCTCGGCAGATATGGCACACCTCAGGAATACGGAAAGCTCGCCGCATTTCTTTGCTCGGCTACAAATACATTTATCACAGGACAGGCCGTGCTTGTCGACGGCGGCATGGTAAAAGCAATATAAATATAAGCCAAGAGGCTGTGGAGGCTTTTTGTACTGTCCCTCTCAGCCTCTTATGGATATATGTTATTTCATACGGAGGTAAGTCTGCATTGTGTGAATTTTGCTGATGTGCTGGTAAATAGGGGGTAAGAATTAATGTATGATATATTGTTGAGAAATGCTGATATTTATGACGGTACGGGCAAGCCTGTCTATACCAGCGATATTTTGATTAAAGACGGTGTCATCGTTAAGATAGGCGGTGTTGATAACGATGAATGGGTGCTTCACAAGATAGATGTTTCAGGTCTTGCCGTTGTTCCCGGTTTTATCGATCCCCATACTCATTATGACAATACGGTACAGCATGACAAGCAAATGACGGCGCCTCTCTGTCAGGGAGTGACGACAGTGATTACGGGCGCTTGCGCGCTGGGCACAGTTCCGTCAAAACCGATAGATATTCCCAAAATAAACCAACTTAACTCTGGAATGGTTGATTACCATGCGGACTTTGATTATAAGGCTACCAATATAGACGAGTTCCTTAATTATGCTGATAAAGCTGCGATAAATGTGGCGGCTAACGTCGGCCATATACCGTTACGAGTGCTGGCGGGAGGGTGGAATTCCCCTAAATTTGAAAATATCGCGGAAAAAATGAAGGCGCTTCTTCGCGAAAACTTGGATATGGGGGCGGTGGGATTTTCAATCGGATTAGATAATTACCCAACCGTTCCTGAGGCTATTTCCAATGAGGAGCTGGTGGAACTGGCCGCCGTTACAAAAGAGTGCGGGGCTGTTTTCGTCGCGCATGTGCGCCCTATTAACAACGGGCACGAAGAAGTCTGTTCTATCGCGAAAAAACTGGGCGTCAGAACCCACGTTCTCCATACGAAAACGATATATCCGCAGACATGCGGAAAGCCGGAAGTGATCGCCAAAATGTTTGACAGAGCGATCAGCGAAGGAGCCGACGTTACATCTGAGTTTTATCCCTACCACGGCGGCGAGACCTATGGGGTCTATTACCTGCCCGCTTGGCTTTGGTCTGGAGATTGCGGTGAAATGCTGGAAAAGTTGCGGAGGCCAAGCCTTAAAGAGCAGCTTATCAGAGAGCTTGCCGAACGATATGAAACAAGATGTTACTATAAACCCGCACGATTTGGATATGTCAAGAACCATTCTGAATACGAAGGACTATCCTTCGATCAGGTAGCCTGGCAAAGAGGGCAAAGCATAGGGGAAATGTTCCTAGACATATTGGTTGAAAGTGATTTGGAAGTCTCCATACTGGCAGCCGATGTTTTTGACCCGGCAGTCAGCAAACAGCTCCAGGACGACTATATGTGGCTGTTCCAGCGGAATTACTACACGATAGGAAGCGACAGCTACGGTACCTTCAGCATGGTCCATCCCCGCGCTTTTGGAGCGTTTGCAAAGGTGTTGCGGCTGTCGCGCGAATATGGGCTGAAACTGGAAACCACCATCCATAAACTGACTAAGTTCAACGCCGACAGGTACGGGCTCAATAACAGAGGCCATATCGCTGAAGGCAAGGCCGCCGACATTGTTGCTTTTGATTATGCAAAAATTCGCGATAATTCGACCTTTGAAATGCCGAGAGTGCGCCCCGACGGTGTCGAATGGGTTATCGTGAACGGACAGATAGCGCTGGCTAAAGGCTGCCCGACCGGCAATTTCGCTGGAAGATCTCTGAGAAAATACGAGAGGTAGATTCTTAACGATAAAGAAAGTAGGTATGTAGTATGGCAAACATTCTGTCAAAATTGAATAAGCGAATTGGTGAGTTAATAAAAATTTTATTGACCGTTTTAATGGTTTCTACATCGTTTCTAGTGCTACTGCAAGTATTATGTAGATATTGCTTGTCTATCCCTACGCATCATATTGATGAACTATTGATGATAGGCGCTGTTATGATGTTTATGTTTGGCGCTTTGAACGCGTCAATTGATGAAAGCCACATAATAGCCAGAATATTTGAAAATTTTTCAAAAAAGAAAAAATATGTAACTGCTATTAGATTTATTGCTGCGGCATCTTCTTTTCTCGTTATGGGATGGTTAACATGCTGGGCATATGAGTTTTTTGTCTATTCATTAAAAAGAGGCAAGCTTAGTGTAATACTAAAAATTCCAACTGTCACCTATGAAAGCACAGTTTTTATCTGCTTTATTGGAATGACGTTCTATGCATGTTTTGAAGCATATAAGTACTTTAAAATGTTTAAAGAAAGCAAAAGAGGAGAGGAGTTTTAGTCATGGAATTTGCCATACTTTCTATTGTTTGCATGTCGTTGTTTCTCGCTTTTGGGACTCCCGTACCTATGTGTTTTGCAATAGCTCTTGCCGTCATGCATTTTATAGGCGGTGTTAGTATGCAGGGGGTTATTTTATACGGACTTCAACAAATAATGAGCCCTGTTTTGTTGTCAGTTCCCTTTTTTATCTTTATGGGAGGGCTGATGAGCGAAAGCGGAATTGCTAAGCATCTGCTTGATTTCGTTAATATTTTTGTCGGTAGAGTAAAAGGCGGTCTTGGAATTGTATCTGTCGTTACTTGCGGCATTATTGGGGCAATAACAGGAAGTGCCCTCACTGGTATAGCGGCAATAGGCCCTATAATGCTTCCGCAAATGGCCAAGGAAGGTTACCCAAAGGGGTATTCAGCGGCGCTACTGTCGTGTTCATCAGAAATCGGACTTTTGATACCGCCGAGTATTGCAATGATCACCTTTGGATATGTTACAGACACATCGATATTGGCATGTTTTCTTTCAACTGTTGGCCCCGGCTTATTGGTCATCACGATTTTTTCTATAATTAATATGATCTACGTTAGAGACATAGATCTTGTCGTGGGAGAAAAGATTACTTTCGCAAAAAAGAAAGAGCTTGTCGCAAAAAATTTTATCGGTGCTTTTCCTGCATTGATGTTGCCAGTGATTATACTTGGCGGTATATACGGAGGGATAATGACTCCTACTGAAGCAGCCGGAGTTTCCGCTATGTACGCCATGGTGGTGGGGTTGGTTATCTACAAAGGTCTTAACAGAAAGAATCTACATAAATGTGCTTATGAAGCGGCGACAAGCGTAGGGTCGATAATGTTGCTGATTATGGTCTGTATGGCTCTTAGTCAAACCTTTGTCTTGGTAGATTTGCCACAAAAATTGGCTGACGCTGTGCTAAATATCTCCGATAATAAAAATCTTATCTTGTTGTTTATTCTCTTGCTGTATGTTTTTCTCGGTATGCTTGTTACCGACATGATAAGTATATTTTTGGTTGTTCCCCTTATCCTGCCATTGGTAAATGCTATCGGCGTTGATACTGTTCATTTTGCGGCGATTACAGGCGTGACACTTGCCATGACCGGTGTAACTCCTCCATACGCTCCGCTGCTATACCTTGGAATGAAAATTGGAGATACAGACCTCGCTCATACAATAAAGCCAACATTGATACTTCTGTGTTTAGGTTATATGCCTGTAGTGCTTCTCACGACGTATGTTCCACAAATATCTCTGTTTATACCTAGGTTGTTTGGATTGGCTCAATAACAAAGCCGATTTTTCAACGAATACATATTTTTAGGAGGTACAAAAGATGCTAAGGAAACTTTTGGGTAGTGTTATGGTAGTAGCGCTGTTGTTGATTTGTTCTCAGCCGTTGTATGCTGCAAATGTTGTGTGGAAGTTTAGCCACCACCGCACAATTGGCAGTCCAATGGATAAAGATGTGAAATACTTTGCCGCAGAAGTTGAAAAGGGGACCTCTGGAAGGGTAAAAATAAAGGTATTTCCTGCAGCTCAATTAGGGATAACGAACGTTGCGATTGAACGCACCTCAATGGGAGCTATTGATGCTTTGATTGGGTATCCCAGTACCGAATTTGATCCCAAGCTCGATGTCTATGCTATCCCTGGAATGATAATGAACTATGAAGAATACTCTAAGTTATATACCGGAAACACTCCATACAGGGCGCTGATAAATAAACTGTTTGAAGATAATAACTTGCACGTAGTGTGTACGTGGATGGATGGTTTTACCGGAGCTGCCTTTTCAAAAATTCCCAAAGATATAAAAAATGCTAACGCTAAGCATTCAGAAAAAATACGCGTCCCAAGTCTGAACACCTATAGGTTTGTTGCCGAATCATTTGGTTTCATGGGAACCCCTCTTCCTTCAAGTGAAGTTTTTACAGCATTACAGACAGGAATAGTCGAAGGAACCTACGGTGCTGGTATTGAAGCTGTCTATTTAAACTTCCGTGATGTTACCAAGTGTTACTTACCGGTAAATGTTCAGCCAGACGTGCAATTTATTCTGGTAAATAAAGATGTTTGGAATAAGCTTTCGAGAGAGGATCAGAAAACGATAACCGAAATAGGGGAAAAGATAGAACATAAACGTATTGCGGATTGCAAACGAATAGAAGAAGAATACGCTAAAAAATATCAGGAGAACGGGCGTACAATCATTAAACTGACAAAAGCCGAGCACGAAGCTTTTAAGAAAAACGCACAGGATTATTCTTGGCCTAAGCTGAGAAAAGAAATAGGTGAAAAAGTATTTGATCAAGCTATTGATGCGTGGAAAAAATCTTTGTAAAAATAATATCATATTCTAATAATTAAATGCGCGAGGTTTTTTAGTTTTGTAGTATAACCTCGCGCATGACTACAAGAGGGGAATACAATGTATGACATTTTGTTGAAAAACGCGCATATTTATGATGGTTCGGGAAAGCCCGCGTATTACAGCAATATTTTTATAAAAAACGGTGTAATAGTAAAAATCGGTGATGTTCAAGGCGAAGAATGGGCGCTGCATACGCTGGACGTATCAGGGCTGGCGGTTTCGCCGGGGTTTATCGATCCTCATACGCATTATGACAACACCGTGCAGCATGACAAACAGATGACGTCAGCTCTCTGTCAGGGTGTGACGACGGTGATCACCACTGCGTGCGGCTTGGGCACCGTTCCCGCCAGAGCGGAAGACCTTCCTAAAATACACCGGCTTAACGCGGGGATGGTCGATTACCATGAAGACTTCGAGTATAAGGCTACGAATATCGAAGAATTTCTTCATTATGCCGATAAGGCTGCGATAAATGTAGCTACTAATGTCGGGCATCTGTCTTTACGCATTTTTGCCGGCGGTTGGGGAACGCCAAAATTTGAAAATATCGCGGGCAAAATGAAGGAAGCTCTCAAAGAAAATTTAAATATGGGCGCAGTTGGTTTTTCAATCGGCCTTGATTACTATCCTACCCTTCCCACGGTCGTATCAACGGAAGAGTTGACAGAGTTGGCCGCTGTTACTAAGGATTGCGGCGCGGTTTTTGTAACGCATGTCCGCCCTGTAAATAACGGACATGAAGAGGTCTGCTCCATAGCGAAAAAACTCGGCGTAAGAACCCATGTCCTCCATACGAAAACTATGTATCCGCAAACATGCGGGAAGCCGGAAGTGATCGCGGGCATGTTTGACAGGGCGATAAGCGAGGGCGCTGATGTGACAACAGAATTCTATCCGTATCACGGTGGAGAAACCTATGGTATTTACTATTTGCCATATTGGATTCAGGACGGCGGATGCGAAAAGATAATGGAGAGGCTTACTTCCAGCAGTTTAAGAACTCAGATCATAGAAGAGCTTTCTAAAAGCTATGACGACCTTTGTTACTATAAGCCCGCTCGGTTTGCATATGTCAAAAATCACCCGGAATATGAAGGTTTGTCTATGGATCAGGTTGTGAAATTGAGAGGAAAAAGCCTTGGCGAAACATTCCTGGATATTCTGGTCGAAAGCGATCTGGAAGTATCCCTCCTGGCGGCGGATATTTTCGATCCAGCCATCAGCAAACAGCTCCAAGATGACTATATGTGGCTTTTCCAGCGTGACTATTATACTATCGGAAGCGACAGCTACGGCAGCTTTAGTATGGTTCACCCGCGCGCCTTTGGCGCATTTGCAAAGATATTGAGGTTGTCGCGTGAATATGGGCTAAAGCTGGAGACGACTGTCCATAAACTGACCAAATTCAACGCTGACAGGTATGGGCTCAACAACAGAGGGCATCTTGCTGAGGGCAAGGCCGCGGATGTCGTGATATTTGATGAGGCCAATGTTCATGACAACTCAACCTTTGACATGCCGCGAGTTCGCCCGGATGGAATCGAATGGGTCATCGTGAATGGTAAAATCGCGCTGGCCAAAGGCTGTCCTACTGGCATATTTGCTGGAAAATCTTTAAAAAGGCAATAATTTATAGCTAATAATTGCTAAAAACCATAAAGCCTATTCATTTTCGATGTTCATACCGTTTTGAGTAGGCTTTATTACTATAGAATTTTATTAATTATCCTAAGATCAAAGGCGGATGAAATATTATGACCAGCAACCGTATAGTTTATTTGGATAACGCGGCCAGCAACCTTTACGACCACAAGGTGCTTGCTTGCGCGGAGGAGTTTGTATCGCTGCTGAAGGATGAACGTCCGGAGATACATGCCAAAAGCTGTGAAATTATGCAGGGATATATTCGGGGAGCGAGGGAAAAAGTGGCGGAGCTTATCCATTGCAGCGCTTCCGAAATAACCTTGGTGGAAAGTACCACGCACGCGCTGGGACTCATCGCAGAATTAGTGGAGATCAAACCGGATGAAAATGTTTTGATCTGCGACTTGGAATATGGCGCATCTTATTTCTGCCTGACGAGAAAGCAGAAAAAAATCGGTTTTGAAATTCGCCAGGTAAAGAGTGAAGACAATGAGATCACTGCGGATATTTTCAAAAAGTATATCGACGAAAAGACGCGCCTGATCGTGCTCTCCGCAGTTCAAGAGGTTAACGGTTACCGCGCGGATTTAAAGGCTATAAGCGCTTTGGCTCACCACTATGGAGCTTATCTTGCGGTTGACGGCGTACAGGAAGTGGGCGCGATGGATGTCAATGTCAGAGAAAGCGGCGTTGATTTCTACGGCGCGGGAGCCAAGAAGTGGATCGGATCGCCTTTTGGCACTGGCTTCTTATACATCCGTGAAAAGCTTGTCCACGAACTGGAACCTCCTTATGACTCATACTTTAACGCCCTGCTGCCTGGGAAAAGCTGGCCGGAGAATGTCGCCTACATGAATGACGAATGGCTTTCCTGGCCGGGTAAGACGCCTTTTGACCAGATGGATATAATTGACGAGGCACAGAAGTTTGAGATCAACGGCTATCGAAATTATCTCGGCGCACTTGGACTTATGAGGGCGGCAGAACTCCATTTGGCGTATGGGCAAAAGAATATCGAAGAAAAGATCATCGCGCTCAATATTAGACTGACGGAAGGGCTGCGTAAACTTGGGATTGACACCGTCAGCTCAAAAATAAGAAAGCACATGTCCTCATCAGTTTCATTTAACTTTGGGCTGAAGGACGGAGAGGCAAAAGAGGAAATAAAGCTTGTAGAATATTTGAAAGACAGGAATATATTGGTATCATGCAGATGCTCGACCGGTACTGGTGGAATACGTGTATCGATGCAGTATTACACAAAAGAAGAGGATATAGACGCGCTTCTTTCCGCCGTAAAAGACTTTTTGTCTGCACAGGCAAATTAGGAATTGAATAATATTTACGTCGTACGTTGGAGGGAATGTGTGCAATGAAACCCTATAAGGATATGGCTTTAGCGGAATTACATGAAGAGCGAACAAGGTTAGAGGAGTCCTTAAAAAACTATAAAGAAAAAAACCTAAACTTGCTGATTGCAAGGGGAATACCGTCTGAAGAACAGGTAGAGGTTTCGAACGAGATGCTGGATACTATAAATTCCAAGACGGTCAATATCTCTTCCGATGGAGTCGATTGCCGAAATTATGGCGGCGATTTGACGGGGATAGTAGAAGCCAAAAAACTTTTCTCCGAATATCTTGGCGTGGGTATGGACGAAATAATGATCGCGGGGAATTCATCGATGGGAATTATAGGCGAAATTCTTGCCCATTCGCTGCGCAAGGGCGTCCTTGGCGGTTCCAGACCGTGGTCCTCCTATCCAAAAATCAAATTCTTGTGCCCAGTCCCTGGTTATGACAGGCATTTCGGTTTCTGCGAATATTTTGACATCGAAATGATCGCCGTTCCTCTTGGTGAGAATGGCCCGGATATGGATATCGTGGAAAATCTGGTCGCTCAGGATGAAACCATAAAAGGAATGTGGTGTGTGCCAAAATATTCAAATCCGTCGGGGATTTCATACTCTGATGAAACGATCAGACGTTTGGCAAGAATGAAAACCGCGGCCGATGATTTCCGGATTTTTTATGACAATGCCTATGCGGTGCACTATGTGTATAAAATGATTGAGATCCTCAATATATTGACAGAATGTAAAAAAGCGGGAAACCCGAATCGAGTATATATGTTCGGCTCGACTTCAAAAATGACTTTTCCCGGCGCGGGGGTCGCGCTTTTTGCCGCGTCGAAAGAAAACATCCAGCATGTGACTAAGGGAATGAGCGCTCTATGGACTGGGTGGGATAAGATCAATATGCTTCGCCACGCCCGTTTCTTGAAGGATAAAGAAAACATCATGCGGATCATGGACAGACACGCATCTATTTTGCGGCCTCGTTTTGATATAGTGCTAAACGCGATAGAACAGGAACTCGCCCCGGTGGGGGCCGGAGACTGCATACGCCCTGACGGCGGATATTTTGTCATGTACCGCGCCCCCGCGGGATGTGCGAAAAAGATATTTGACATATGTAAGGATCATGGGGTAACCGTCACAACGGCAGGAGCTACTCATCCTTATGGCAAAGACCCCGATGATTCCTACCTTCGTATCGCGCCTTCGGCAGCATCGCTTGCCGTCCTTGAAGAGGCGATGCGTATTTTTTGTACGGTGGCAAAATTTGTTACGGTTAGTAAGCAAATAGCCGCGTATCAATAGCAGTCAAAACGCCGCTTGTTTTCACTGCAAAAGATGCCATAAATTCCTTTTGAGGGTGACATTATCCCTAACTGGAACAAGTGTGTAAGATCGCCCCATCAGGGGCTGCCAAAGAGCAGGCTTGTGCGGCAGCACAATGCCTGCTTTGTTTTTTCGCCGCGAGATCAATCGGTTTTTGCAGTAAAAATATTTTGGCGCCGCGCCTCGCCCCATACGAGGAAATGGACAATGAGGGCTGCGGAGGATTCAAAGAATATGTGGAATAAGAGATTATAAAAACCAATCTTTACGGGCGGCGCCTGATGCTTAGAGGAAGCCGCCCGTGCCTTTTTGAGACTGCCCGGTAATTATTGCTTTTCCTTTGACAAAAACTCCTGGTAACGCATGAATTTTATAACCTCGTCGCGTTCGGCGGGGCCAAGGGCCTGAAATAAACTGAGGAAGATATCGTCTTGTCCCGGAGCTGATACCTTTTTTGGCTCTTCGGCATCGGATTCCGTCGTCCCCTTCAGCAGATAGTCGGTCGGTACCCGAAATATTTCGGAGAGATAGATGATATTGTCAACGGTGGGGGCGTTTTCGTCATTTTCCCATGAAGAAATCGTTACGCGCGAAACACCGAGCAATTCAGCGAGCTTTTCTTGAGTTATTCTGTTAAGTTTTCGGATATTCTTGATTCTTTTGCCAATAGTCAAACGTTTCTCACCTCTATGTAAGAAATACCTTACAAAGAGGAGTCTTTGCTGTCTGTAATATAATAGCTACAAAATTATGCAGTAAGTTATTGACAAAAAATGAAGATTACATAATAATTGGCATTAAGTTTTTGGTCATCACATTATGGCTCTGCAAATACCGGTGATTCTATCTTAGGAGCGTGCTTTTATGGACAAGGAAATACATCCTATCATACGTAATGACTTTGACGGTTGGCGTGACGATGGTTCGGAGATAGATTTAGTCGATATTATCGATTCTCTGTGGAGACATAAAAAAATGATTGCGGCTGTAGCCGCCGCCTGTATCATTGGCGCCTTCGCCTACCTTATGGCGGCTCCGCGGGCCTACGAAAGCCGCGCGACGCTGCTGTTCCTGCCACCGATACCCTCCGAGTTAAATACAGACAACCGCGGCGCCGGGATGCTTACCCCCGATACCTACATCACGCTCGCTACGGCGGAAGACTTGCTGGACGATGTGATAACCCTCGCCTACTCCGATGTAAAGATCGAAGAGAGGCCGACTACAGACGACATACGCCGGAAGATGAAGGTGCAGCTGGCGAAATCTGCGGAATCATCAAAAGAGATACCGAATCAGATGACGATGACAGTCTCTTTCAGGGATAAAGACCCTAAAAAGGCGATGAGCACGCTTAACATCTGGAGCAACCTCTTCATTAAGCGCAACGCGCAGCACTTTGTCGATCGCGCGGGCTCGTCTTTTGAGTTCATCGGAGAATCGGTGAAGACCGTCAAAGAAGATTTAGAAAAGACGGAAAACAGTCTATTGGCCTATCAGCGGGGCAGTTCCATCCCAATGCTGAAGGCGCAGCTGCAGACGACGGAAAAACTCTACTCTGAATTTTTGTCAAAATATAATAAAGACATCGCCGCGCTCCCGCCGCTGGAGGCCAAAGCCAAAGCCGCGGAAAAGCTTCTCTTGCTTGAAAAGGAGACCAAGTCATTATCCAAAGGAATGAGCAAAGAGGCGCTTTGGAACTTTCTCTCTAAGAACCTTAGCGAGGCGGAACTTAAAAACTTGCAGGAACTCAATATAGAAGACGAGTTCGAAAACGAGCAGTATAAATACCTTAAGACAATTCAGGCAGACACTAAGATCGAAATATCGGCGCTCCATGCTTCGATAAAAGACCTGAGGGTGAAGACGGCCAGCCTTAAAAAAGAGCACACGCTTATGTATGCCAGGCTGATGGAGATGGAGACCGAAGTCGAACGCCTGCAGCGCGAAAAGACGACTTTGCAGGACTCCTACGTGGACCTCTCCAAGAAATACCAGCTTTCGCGCATCACCACAGTGGAGGCTACCGACCCGATCAAGATCGTAGAAAAGCCGATTCTGCCGCGCAAGCCGGTATCGCGCGGCGGTTTGAAAATCCTCAGCCTTGCCGGGCTGCTTGGTCTCTTTATGGGAATCACGGCGGCGCTGCTGGCTGAGATGGTCTCCAAAAAACGGGCGTCCGAGGCGTAGTTTTTATTGCCATCGTCAGGCGCCCAACTTTGGCGCCGGTCCGGTATGTTTCATTACGCGGATTATGTTAAATAACGCCACTTCATCGCATAAGGTTAAGCGCAATATTAGCTTCTTCCGCTGTCGCTGAGTTTTTTCAGCCCGGAGCGCGATGAAAAATAAAACCGCGATTTAATCTTCGATTGACTAAGGGATAAATAGGGGTTTGGCGTACTCTCATTACAATAATATTTTTGCTTTTAATGGCTCCCTCGCTGATAAGCAGGGAGCTAAAACGATGATTCTCGTTTTGTGAAAGTCGCTTCGCTCCCCGCGAAGCGTGGTGAGGGAGAGGTGACCTTGGTTTTAATTTTGCTTTAGGGTTTCCTGTGGACTCTGTTTGGCGCGGAAACCGCGCCAAACAGATAACACTCCCTCAGTCTCGGCTTCGCCGATCCAGCTCCCTCGGCGAGGGAGCCTAAAACCTTTGCTAACCCCCAATTTATCCTTCACCCCATCGAAGATAAATCGGCGTTTAGACGTGCCGGATGCTAAATAACATTGGGGTCTGCGCCCGGAGCCGTATATTAATACGGCGAGGACAGCAGGCCCCAATGTTATGACGCAGACGGTGCGTATAAACGCCGATTTAATGCAGGTTGTATTTTGCCATAACTAGCAAATCTTCATACCTTCCGTCCTTCATGAAGGCGTATTTCAAACGTCCTTCTATTTGAAAGCCGAGGGATTCGTAAAGATGTATCGCGGCGGCGTTGTTGGCCTCGACCTCGAGATCGACACGGACCAGCATGAGCCATTTGTCGGCGATTTCCAGCAGTTGGGAAAGGAGCGCGCGGCCGACGCCCATATTCTGATAACCGGCATGGACGATGAGCGCCACCGAGGCGGTATGCCGCAGCCGGGCCTTTTCTGTAAGGCGCAGCACGGCGTTGCCGATGACCTTTTCTCCGCCGGGAATATCGGCGACCGCCGAAAGCACCGGGTCGTTTGGCCCGACGGCCTTCATTACCCTCTCCGTAAAGGCGGCGTTCTCCGAAAAAAGCGTTGGAATCGTCTCCATCACTCCGCGCATCGAGCGTATTTCGCTGATATCCGCGATATCACTTTCTTTGAACGGCCTGATTCTGAATTCCATTACGACGCCCCCCTTTTTGTGTCTGTATAGTATAGCCGATAAAAATTTCCCGTGTCTTTACGGGTAAGGATTTTATTTTCTGCGCCGCAAGCTTGAGTATATTTTGTAGCGTGAATTCGCCGTTTCCGTATATAGTGACAAAATATTTTCTTGCTGATTTTTGTCTGTTTGGTATAAAAACAGGCGCTGACGGAGATATAGGAAAAGCCTCCGGCGGATTTTATACTTTATTCATGCTTGGTGTGTGTTAATTTGACTGCAGCATTTTAATCAGCCGCCAAAGATGAATATTTCTAGAAAATCGCATAACAGGAACGGAGGCATTGCAAATGGAAATGAGTTTCAGCAATAACATTCAATATCTCGCTGTTTTCGTGCTCTATTTTGCCTGTTTTATTGGTTTCGGCGTCTATCAGGGGAGAAAGGTCTCCAATGAAGAGGATTACGCCATCGGCGGCCGCGATATTCCCGGCTGGGCCGCGGCGCTTTCGGAGCGGGCAACGGGAGAATCGTCGTGGGCGCTGCTTGGACTTCCTGGCTGGGCCTATGCTTCGGGAATGAGCTGCTTTTGGGTGCTGTTCGGCTGCGCGGTAGGAATCGCCTTTGCCTGGGCCGTTCTCGCCTATCGTATCAGACAAGTGGCGGAGGAGAAGGACGCCATCTCTTTTGTCGATCTGGTATCAAAGATGCATCCGTCGATGGAGTCCAGCATCAGGACTGTCAGCTGCATGGTCATCGTGTTTTTCTTCTTCTTTTACATCGGAGCGCAGCTCCTCGGAGGAGGGAAGGTCTTTAATGTCTTGTTCGGCATCAGTCCGGCGACGGGGATGATTGTCACCATGCTTATCATAATCCCTTACACGATATACGGCGGTTTTAAAAGCGTTATCTACACGGATTGCATTCAAGCCTGCCTGATGGTTTGTGCGCTGGGAATCGCGCCGGTCCTCGGTTTTATAGAGATAAGCGGCATGAGCGATGTCTACGCGAACGGAATCTTCGCGGCGCTGCACAAAGCGGGCTCCTCCTATACGAATATTCTGGGCGGCGGCAGCGGCTGGGCGGTGTTCGCCGGCGTGCTGGGCGGTTTCGCTTATGTCTTTGGCTATCTGGGGGGTATGCCGCAGCTGACGATGCGTTTCATGGCGATCAAAGATTTTAAAAACACGGTTACCGCGCGTAATATCGGCATCGTCTGGACGCTGGTCGCCTACTTCGGCGCCTGTTCTATCGGTTGGCTTGGCCTCGCGATCTGGGGTCCGGCGGGACTTTCAGATCCGGAATCCGTCTTTCCGATGGTGATGCTGAAGTTTTTCCATCCAACGATCGCCTCCCTCTTTATCGTTGCCGCCTTTGCGGCGCTCATCTCTACCGCTGATTCTCTGCTGGTTCTTGCCTCGACAGAGTTCTCCGTCAACATCGTTAAGCGTTATTTCACAAAGAATTCCAGCGCGCAGCAGGACCTTAAGTTTGCCCGCGTCATGACGGCGCTGATGGCGGTACTTGCGCTTGGCACGGCCTATATCGTTCCCTCCAACCTGATCTTCAAGATTATTGGGTATGTATGGGCCGGTATCGGCGACCCCTTCTCGGTGATCATCCTGCTCACTTTCTTCTGGAAGGGCTTCAGTGCCAAGGGCGCGTTTGCGGTGGTCTGCGTGGGTATGCCATTCACGATCTTCTGGGTGATGTCGGGCCTGGACGCTAAAGTTATCCCCGCGCTCTTTATGTCATTTGCGGTGAGCCTCGTTGTGGGAATCGCCGCCTCTCTCCTCTGGCCGAACAAAGTTCCCGCGTAAGCAGATACAAAATAATAAAAATATAAAGGAGAAATATGAAGATGAATATCACAGCAGTCAAAGAAAACCCCTCAAAGAAATATGGCATAGTTGGCGTTCCCTGGGATGAAGACGCGTCGCACGGACGCCCCGGTTCAAGGTTTGCTCCAGAATCGATAAGGAGAAACGCCTCCTGGATATTTGACCGTATAATCGACAATAAGGTCATGGACCTGGAAGAGTTTCGCCTGATCGATTTCAGCGACGCCGAGGTCAAAGATTTCGGAGATGTGGAGGTATGTTCGTACGACCATTTTGAGACGAAGAACCGTATCGAAAATAAATGCCGCGAATTGCATCAGACGAAATATATCCCGGTGCTCCTCGGCGGAGACTGCTCGATAACCTGGCCTCAGATAAAGGCGCTGCACGACAGCGTTGAGGGCAAGGTCGGGATCGTGCACTTTGACGGGCACCTTGACCTGCTTGATTCTACCCCTATTCAGGGTGAATTCTCACATAGCAGTTCGATCCGGCGCGCGATAGAGCTGCTGCCGCGGGTCGATTCGAGAAACGTGGTGCAGATAGGTTGCAGGGCCTATAATTACCCCGATTACTATGAATATATCGTGGAAAAAGGGATCACGGAAATAAGCCCGCGCGATTTCTATCGTTTGGGAATCGAAGGCGTCGCCAGGCTGACGCTTGAAAAGGCGGCCAGAGATACCGAGGTAATGTTTGTTACGATAGACATCGATGTGCTCGAGGGGATCTACGCTCCTGGAAGCGGCGCCAATGAGACCGGCGGTTTCAACACCTATGAGCTGCAGGAGCTGATGAAGCTGCTGGCCCCCTATACGCACTCTTTCAATGTTACCGAGGTAAATCCGCCCTTTGATCTCAAAAATGAATTTTCCTCGATAGCCGCCGCCAAGCTGATGTTCGACTTCCTTGTCCACAACTATAGGCCGACGGAGCGCGCTCTTAAGATCATGGCTTAAGCGGGGTACGCAAAAGCTAAAAGAAAAGGGGCAGACATGGTTACATCATGTCTGCCTTCTAAAGGTTATAATACTGAAGAATGTGGGGGTGCGAAGAATGAAAGAATGGAAGATGACGCTGGCGCAGCTCGCTCCGGCTTTGATGGACGTCAGGGCGAATACGGAACGGGCGCTTGCGGTGATGTACGAGCATTCACGGCGCGGGAGCAGCCTGATCGTACTGCCGGAGCTTTACCTCTCCGGCTATGCGGTCTCGGCGCATATCGCAGGGGAGCAGGAGAGGCAGGCTCTGAAAAAGGATATCTCAGAAGGGCTTGCAAGGCTGCGCGAGGGCGGCAAAAAGGCGCGGACGGACATTCTTATAAGTTACCCGCTGTTTGAAGACGGGGCCGAAAAGCCATATATAGCGTTGGAATATATCGCAGACGGGGAAACGCTGGCGCTTCACCGCAAGATAAACCTCTGCAACTACGCCCAGTACGCGGAGCACCTGAATTTTAGCGCCGGCAGCGAGGTCGTCGTGGCGAAGTCGGACCGCGGAAACGCGGGGCTCTTCGTCTGCGAGGATCTCTGGCATGTTACAAACGCCATCTTTGCCGCGCGTCTCGGAGCCGAGGTCTTATTTTATCCCTCGGCGGCGACGGTGCTTGATAAGGGCTCCGCGGCGGGCTGCCTCCGTAACTGGCAGCGGCTTACCGTCGGCACCGCCTTTTCTCAAACGAGTTATGTCGTCTGCTGCAATCAGGCGGCCAGCGGCGACGGCTGCTATTTCGGTGGCTCGCACGTAATTGCGCCCGACGGCGAATTGATCTTGCAGATGCCGCTCTTTGAGGAGGCGACGTCCGACATCGTGCTTGACGGGGAGGCGCTGCGCGCCGTGAGAGAGGCGAGGCCCTTGATCGCGAACGAGCGGCTGGACATTTATCGAAAATATATTTAAAGGGCGTATCGGCGATGGAGGATGGGGGATTTTTTCGGCTTCTCGTGGATATGGCTCTGACCGTTGATTCTTTCCCTGAGCTTCTGCGAAAGATTGCGGAAAAGCTCCGCAGCCCGGTTTGTTTTAAGGACGCGAACGGTACGATTTACATTGAATCGGACGATCCGGTTTTTACTGAACAGGTGGGAGCCTATCCGCTTGAGGAGCTGCGACAGCGCTATTTTATTGAAAGGCTGAGGGACGGCGAGCGCCCTCTTGGCCATTTTCTGCTGCCCAGGGACGGCGCGCCCATTGATCACGAAGGGATAGAATCAGCGCTGCTGTCGATACGCGTTTACTGCACGCGGAAGCGGGCGGAGACTGAGCGCCGCCAATCCGCGGAATCCGACGTTCTTCAGCGCTTTCTTACGGGAAAGCTGCGCCTTGAAAAAGCGATTGAGGAGTTTAGAGGGCGTCCATTTCCTTTGGAGAGGGGCAGCATGGTGGCGGTCATCGGCTATGGAAAAAGCCAGCGCGACAGGTCGCAAAAAGAATCCGAGGCGCTGGGCGCGATAGACGAAAAGTTCGGACGTTTTTTTAAACGTTATGCGGCCTGGCACGAAAGGAAAAAGATAATCATCGCTTTTACACCGCTGTTTCCCATGGATGAGGCGGCTGCTTGTGATTTTATCGTTTACACGATCGAAAACATCAAGAGGCGCGGCGAAGCGGGGGAGATTTTTGAAAATCTCTGCGTTGGCTTCGGTTCTGTAAAAAAGGATACGGAGGAGCTGCCCCAGAGTTATGCGGAGGCGGAGATGGCCTTTCGCGCCGCCTGTCTTTTGGGCGACGGCGGCGGCTGGTGGCGGTCATGGCGTTCCCTCGGGGCGATGCGGCTCTTAATGCTTTTCGCCGGTCACCCGGAGACGGACAGGTTTGTCGAGTCAGTGCTGGGAAAGCTGATAACAGACAGCCACAAGGGCGATTATGACAGCCTTTTGGAGACGTTGGCCTGTATAGAAAAAAATTCCTGGAACCTGAAACAAAGCTCCGTAGAAATGAATTTTCACTATAATACGCTAAAATATAGATATCAAAGAATACAGGAAGTTCTGGATATCGATCTGGCGCTGCCCGCCAACAGGTTCAATGTGGCGCTTGCTTTGAAATTATACTCTTTGAGGGGCCGATAGTCTGTGAAGATAAGCGATATAAAAAACAGGGCGATAAACGAAGCGAGAGCGCTCAACATACTGCAGCAGCTGATACGCATAAGGACCCACCAGCCGCAGGGCGACGAGGCCGACGCCGTTAAGTATATACTCTCGCTTGTCGGCGGCAACGGCCGGATATCATCCCGGGTAATATCGCACGGAGCAAACCGGAGCACCCTTCTTTTGCACATAGAGGGATGCGGGGCGCGGCCGCCGGTGCTCCTGATGGGGCACCTTGATACGATCGGGCTGGAAAGCACCGTAAGCTGGAAACATTACCCATACAGCGCTGACTTCTCCGGCGGATATGTCTACGGCAGGGGAGCCAGCAACAAGGGAGGGGCGACCGCGATGATCCTCGCGGCGGAAATGCTGTCCCGTTGCGACGAGCTTCCGTGCGACGTGCTCTTTGCCTTTACGGCGGACAACGATGAGGACGGCCTTGGCGCGAAAGCTCTCGTTGAGGGCAGCTTTCTGGAAAATGTAGGAGAGGTGATATTCGTGCAGCCTACGGGCTGTACGATCGGTATCGCGCAAAAGGGAGTCGCCTGGATTAGGGCGGAGGTCGGCGGACATTACTCGCACGCGGCGTTCCCAAAACAGGGCGCAGATGTGGTCAAGCTGCTTCTTGAATACCATAAGAAGCTGAATATAATGCTGCGCGGCGAGCCGCACCCTTATCTTGGCTATAATACCTGCGTCATAACGGAACTTGAATCAAAGGGGCTGACGCGCTATATGCTGCCGGGCAGCGCCCGGGCCTCTTTGGATATACGGTTCCTCCCCGCGATAAATGAAAAAAAGATCCTCTCGATAATCAACGGCACCTGTAAAGAGCTGAACGAAAGATACCCCGAATGCGCCTTTAAGATATGCGTCGACAATTTGCGGCTCCCCTGTGCGATGGACGAAAGCTCTCTCCATATAAAGAAGCTCGAGGGGGTATATAAAACACTGGGATACAAGCCGAAAAAAACGGGAATATATTACCTTTGCGACACCTCAGTAGTCGTACCGTCACTGGGGGTGCCCTTCGCCATCATCGGCCCCGGAGAGGATATCTATCACAGCAACGAGGACGAAAAGATAGCGCTCGACGATATAAAAAGGATGGCAAAGCTATACTGCAACTATATAATTTCCTAGCTTTCGCGAACCCGGAGGCTTAACGGGCAAGGAGGGCTGCGGCGAAAAATCCCGCGCCGCAGAGCCGCAGCCGCGGAACATCGGCAGCGCTGGCCGCCGCCCCGCCGTCGCCAGCGAACGCCAGCAAAGTGTTTAATCGCGCAAAGCGCGAAACGGGCCCCTATCCGCCAGATTTGGCGGATGGGGCCCGTTCTGCCGCAGTTTTTTGCGCGGACGGCGCTAGTCTTTATTGAGCAGGGCCAAGATGCTGTCGCTGTAAGCTTTTGTGCGCAGGTGCCCCTCTTCGTAGCATTCTTTTACCGTGGCTTTGAAGGCGTTCTGCTCGAGGTTGTAGAGCTGACGCACGGAAATGCCGCCGGGGGTGCTGGTCTCGGCGAGCAGGCCGCCAATGTTGTCGATGTTGTTCTCCCAGACTTTAAGGCAGCCTTCGACGGTGCCGAAGGCCATCTTTGCCGCCGTTTTATGGTCGATGCCGAGCAGCAGCGCCGACTCTACGAGCCCCTGGAAGAAGGCGTAAACGGGCGCGGGGCCGGTAAGCGAGGTTATCGCGTTGATCTTGTCTTCGCCGAGGGCGAGGCAGGTGCCCATCGCGCCGAATATCTTCATCAGGTCGGCCTTCTGGGGGGCGCCTACCTTGGCGTTGAAGGCGACGGCGATGACTCCATGGCCGATGCGGCTCGGCGGATTGGGCAGGGCGCGCGCCACCATCGCTCCGGGAACGTTGTTCTCATAGAGCGCCATGGGGATGCCGGAGGAGATCGAAACGATCGTCTTGCCGGTAAAGTCGTAGGCGCCAAGCGTCTTGGCCATGTCGATGGCGTTGTCCGAACGTACGCACATAAAGACGTAGTCGGCGGCCGCGATCATATCCTTCGGCTCGCAGCAGACGGTGAGGCCGTACTTTTCGCTCATATAGGCGAGGCGCTCGGCGCTGACGTCGTAGAGAAAAATATCCGCCGGTTTGGCGATGCCGCTGGCCGTGATCTTCTGGCTTAGAATCTCCGCGATCGCGCCTGAACCCATGAATCCGATTTTCATTATCTACCACTCCTGTATATTATTAGTTTTTTTATAGACTTTAGCGCTGAGCGGTATGATCGCCGCCGCGGCTAAGAATATGCTTCCGTAGATTATTTTGTAGGCCAGCGCCGCGCTGCCCGTTATGCTGATGAAGAACTCCATAATTACCGGCGTCAGGAAAAAGAAGCCCGAATATATCAGCCCGAAAATCACCGCCAGGCGGGTTACATAGGGACGGCCGCCCAAGTCCAGAATGAGGCACATAAAAGCGGGGTAGCCGAACCCCATCCCGATGCCGAAGATAAACCCGTATGCCATCAGCGCCGACGGGCTCGCGGCCGTCGTCATCATGAACATCATCGCGGCGGTGATGGCAGTCGCTCCGGAGGCGCAGATTTTGCGGGGCAGCAGGTCGATGAGCTTCCCGCAGAGGATGCGGAAGAGCAGCGCCGTTCCCGCGGAGACGCTGAAGAAATAAGAGGCCGTCAGCCCCAGCTCTCCCGTGAGCTGGACGAATGTCAATTGTCCGGCGTCCGTCAGCGCAAATAGCGCGCCCGAGATCGCAAAGAGCGCGATCTGCGGCTTTCGGAGCAGCGTTATGTATGAGACCGGCGGTCCGTCATGTCTCTCCGCCCCCGTCTCTCCGTCGTTCCCGAGCTTCGGCAGCTTGAGAATGGCGGCCGTTCCCGCCGCGACCAGGAGGGGGAAGAAGAAAATGTAACAGTTGTAGAGCTCCCTCGTGATGAGGAACTCCATCGCGGGCACGATTATCAGCGAGGGAAGGCTGTAGGCCGTCGTTATCAGCCCGATGCTGCGGCCTCTGATTTTTTCGGGGATAAACCGCCGTTCGTAGGCGGTGAGCGATACCCCGACCATGCTCAGCCCGAGCCCGGAGATTCCGCGCCAGGCGATGACGGAGGGCATCGCCCCCGAAAAGAGCGCCACGCCGGCGGCGCTGATGAAAAAGCAGGCGTAGCCTCCCCAAAGCATCCTGTCGTCGCCGAAGCGCTGTTCAAGGAGGGGGATGAAGGGGCGGGTAAAGAACGACACGCCGTAGCATATCCCCATGGCGACGCCCCCGAGCGCGCCAAGGGAGATGCCGCGCCCCTGAAGATAGGGGAGCAGGAAATAGTACCCGCTCTCCATGGAGGCGCTGATGAAGGTGATGGAGAAGAATATGAAAATATAGCCGAGTTCCGGGCTTAACCTTCCTCTCGTCCCGATCATTTCGCCATCTCTAATATCGCGTATGCCATCAGCCGGGTGCTTTCCAGCAGGTTGCTGATGAGGAGCCGTTCGTTCGCGCCGTGCGCCCGGTCGTCTTCATTCTCGAAGGTGGCTCCGTAGGGGACCATGTTCGGCATTCTTTTTGAATATGTCCCGCCGCACATGCTGACCAGGTACGCCTCCTTGCCGGTGGCGTTGTAATATCCCCTTTGCAGGGTCTTTATCAGCGGGTGTTCGGGGCTGTAAAACAGCGGCGCCGTCTTCGCGAAAGGCTCGAAGCTCCCCCCAGCCTCGGAAAAACTTTTTTCGAGAACGCCGCAGACCGTGTCGAAAGACAGCGTCTCCGCCGGAATATAAATTCCACATGTTACGGTGATAGAGCTTTCGTCGCCGCGGATCATCGCCATGTTTACGGTAAGCGCTCCGCAGTGTTCGTGCGAGGCCTTGATGCCTAAGGATCTGCCGTCCGGCTCGACCCCGATCTTGCCCGCGAGGAACCGGACGAACTCTCCCGTCTTGCCGCCCACGGCGGTGCCGCCAAGAAGGATCAGCAGGCGGCCGACGGCGTTCTCGCCGAGTTCCGGCAGCGTGGCGTGAGCGGCCTTGCCGTAGACCTCGAGCGTCAAAAGGTCATTGTCGAGGTTTATCTTGATCCGCCACCCCCGGCGGCTGGCGGTCTCGACGATGGCGCGGGAGGCGGCCTCGAGGTCTGACCTGCTTCCCCTCAGCTGGGCCTCCGCCTTTGCGGGAACGGAGCCGATACTTTCGCCGCCGCGGATTTTCACAAGTACGATTCCGCCCGCCGGCGCCGCGCCGGCCGTCATTGTGGAGGTGAACTTGATCGTTCCCTTTTCCGTATTGACGACGGGGTAGGCTCCGTCGGGCGTGAACGCGTAAAGAGGGGCCGGCTCGCTTTTGAGATAGGCCTCGACGTCGCGCATCCGGCCGCACTCTTCGTCCATGCCGAAGATTATCCGTACTCTTCTTGAGAGGGGAACGCCTAAGTCTGCCACCGCCTTCAGGGCGTAGAGGGAGCTGAAAAGAGGCCCTTTATCGTCCTGAGTGCCGCGCCCCAGAATGGCGCCGTTTTTGACGATGCCGCAGAAGGGGTCAAAGTCCCATCCGTCGCCGGGAGCCACCACGTCCAGATGCCCCATCGCCGCCACGATATCGCCGCCGTCGCCATATTCGGCCCAGCACACTCTGCCGTCCAAGTCCGTCACTTTGAATCCCAGCAGGCGGGCGCAGGTCATCGCGTGGTCGGCGGCGCGGGCGACCTCCAGTCCGTAGGGAAAACCGCTGGAATCTTCCGCGCAGATACTGGGAATGCGTACGCTCTCGCATACGCTTTGCACCAGCCTTGGCAGATATGACTTTACGATCCTGTCAAGATTTTCATTCATTACGAAGTCCTACAGGAAATCGCAGATATATTCAGATATCTCGCTGCAGCGCACCTTGAAGACGGTATTTGCCGGCACGTCGTAGTGCTCGCCCTTTTTCACGAGACGCCAGTCCTGGTCTTTCGGAAACAGCACTTCAACCGCGCCCGCCGTCATTACCACCTTCTCCGGCCCGTCCGAATGGAATTCAAACTCTCCGGGGAGGTACACGCCGAGCGTCTGAAGTTTTCCGTCGGGGTAGCGGAGGGTGCGGCTCTGCACCTTGCCGTCGCAGTAAATGTTTACAAGCGTCTTCACGTCGATTGAGTTGATAAAATCCGTCATTGTCATTCTCCTTACTTAAGCTTAAATGGGAGGAGGCGCTCCTCCTCCCATCTCCGCCAGATTACTTTTTGTTATTCCGCCGGTTTTTCGCCGGAACGTTTTTGGGTTTTGTTGAGCGCCAACGCTTTTCTCGCGGCCTTCTCGGGGTCGAGGAACTTGTTCTCAAATTCCCTGACCAGCTTGAAGATCACCGGCGAAAGCAGCGTCAGGGCGATAACGTTGACATATACCGGCAGCGCTGACTGAATGTCGAGCATCATCCAGACCACCGAAGGGACCGTGCCGTGGTAGAAGAAGAACATCGAGACGCAGAGCGGGACCATCGGGCCGGTATAACGCACCCACTTTACGTATTTCATGCGTTCTTCATGCGTTTTGTTCTGCACGCAGTAGACGATAAGCGATTCCAGATAGGAGAACCAGCCGGTGGTCGTCGTCAGCGAGAAGATGATCATGAAGAAGGCCAGCATGTGCGGCGCATAGCCGCCGAAGACCATCCCCAGAGCCTCGCCGACGGAGCCGGCGCCGCCGCGTCCAGTCTGCCACGCGCCCGTGATGATGACCATCAGTCCTGTGATCGTGCAGACGACCATCGTGTCCATAAAGACCTCCATCGCGCCCCAGAGTCCCTGGCGGCCGGGATGGTCGACGTCGACCGCGGCGTGGATGATCGGCGAGCTGCCCCAGCCGGCCTCATTGCTGTAAACGCTTCTGGCGACGCCGACCTGCACGACCTTCATCACCGTGACGCCGGCAAAGCCGCCGACCGCCGCGTAGGGCTGGAAAGCATAGTAGAATATCGATTTGACCGCGCTGACCGTGGTGGGAATGTCCTTCAAAATAATGAAGATTCCCGCGGTGAGGTAGCAGAGAACCATCGTCGGGACCGCTCTCTCCGCAAACTTGACGATGCGCGGGATACCGCCCAGGACGATGATGTAGCAGAGCCCCGTGTAGGCGATGGCGCAGATGATGGCTACCGTTCCCGAAAGTTTAAAGGCGCTCTGGAGCGCTTCGACGATTGTGTAGGGTCCGGGAGCGAAGTAGAAGGAGCCGATCATCGTCACGGTAAAGAGCCCGGAGAGGATTTTGCACCACTTCCAGCCCTTGCCTTCGATGAGGGCCTTCTGTATATAGAAGGCGGCGCTTCCGTAAGAGCTGCCGTCCTCGTAGCGCTGTTTGTACTGCTGGGCGAGGACGATTTCGCTCATCTTGGTGACCATGCCGACAAGAGCCGCCATCCACATCCAGAAGAGGGCTCCCGGGCCGCCGATGGCGATTGCGCTTGCGACGCCGGCGATGTTGCCGTTGCCGACCGTGCCGCCCAGCGCCGTCGCGAAAGCGCCGAACGAAGAAACCTTGCTAAGAGGCGCGTTGGGGTCTTTTTTGCGGAAAAGGCCGCCGAGCGTGTTGTAAAAGATGTCTCCAAAACGGCGGAACTGGAAAAAACCGGTGCCGATGGTGAGATAGAGTCCCAAAAGAAGGAACATGACCGCAAAATATTTGTTCCATAATACGGTCCAGGCGATATATTCGAGTGCTGCTTCTACTTGTTTTGCTACTGTTGCCTCCATAGTGGAGCCTCCCAAAATTGTATAATCAATAAATAGGTGTTATTATTAAACGTAGATACTTAAAGACAGTAAAACGCTTATATTCATCGCCGCGCCGGCCTTTGTTTGCCGGGTGCTGCATAAACAGGCAGGAAGTGGCTGCTTCCTGCCTGTTTTTATTAACGGTTATTTTTCCCAGAGAGCGACGTTCTTTTCGACTTCGACCTTTTCTTTGTAGAAAATGCCGCGTTTCGCCTGCTCAGCCATGACCCAGTTATAGAAGTCGTCGTCCTTCGCGAGCTGCTCGGCGGAGAGCATGCCCTTGCCGGTCAGCTTGCTGTCGACCATCGCGCGGGCGAAGATGCCGCAGGTGCAGGCCGTCGTCCAGGCCATCGAGGTGTAGCCGGTCTCGGGGATCTCCTTCTGGGCGATCTCCCAGGTGTAGGTGACCCGGTCTCCGTCCTTGATTCCCTTGACGACGATCTTCATGACGGACATATCTACCTCGCCCTCCTGGCGCTGGTAGGCCTTTGAGAAGACGTCTATCAGGATGTCGCGCGGGACCTGCTTCACCTTGCCGAGCATCCTCTCTTCTTTGTCGAAGAGATTCAGGTCGTTGAGGAGACGCATCTGCGCCGCGAGTCCGGGCCAGCGGACGGTGTAGGCCGCCATCTCGGGCACGTCGTGGAAGCTGCGGAAGAGGCTGCCCAGTCCGTTGCTCGTGAAGCATTCGAGGTCTTTGAACTCCTCGATTTCAAAGTGCATCACTTCGCTGAGGGCGGGAATGACCATCTCTTTGCCGCCGCGGACGACGGTCGTCGGCTGATTGAACTGGTTGAGGTTGTCGGAGATTGACCAGGTGGTGAAATAGTTGAAGGGAGGACGCGGATTCACGGGGAGGCCGCCGCCGACGTAGACGTACATCTCTTCGCACTTGTCGAGCTTATAATAGCCGCGGCCGCCGAAGAAGTTGCTCATGCCGGGTTCAAAGCCGATCATCGAGATGCCGAGTCCGCCGGTCTTGAGGCCGATCTCATGGAAGGGGGCATCGGCGCGGCCGTGCATGCTGGAGACGTTCGCCAGCTTCCTGCCAAGTTCCATGGCGATCTGTGTCACCTTGTAGCCTACGGTTCCGGGCATCGCGGCGGTGATGATGTCGCAGTCAGCCGACAGTTTCTCAATGAGATCCTTGTCTGTCGCCGATCCGATCACCGTTTCGACGCTTGGATAGAGGCGTTTGGTTTCGGCAAGGTTCTCCTCGCTCATGTCGAGCACGACGAAATCAAAATCGCTGATCATGTCGTGGACTATGCAGCGGCCTACCATGCCTGCGCCAATCTGAAGTGCCTTTTTCTTTGCTGCCATCGTAAATCCCCCTATTAAATTGAATTAAGTGTTAAGTAATTAGAAATTTGAGTATCCGATGGACACGCTGTATACCATAATTTATGGTAGAACCAAAGGTTCATCCAACGTGCCAAGTTGAATATATCATGTTCCATAAATATCGTCAAGCGCGAATATCTAAAAAAGACATATGTTTTGTAAGTCCAAATTTTAATATCAAGGGGAAATTGCCTAACCTGATCAGGACGGCTGCCGGATTCGTCATGAGGCAAAGCCGCCCGGCAGCGTCCGCGCCATCTAAACGCGGAAGGCAAAAAATATAAAGTCCGCGCCTGTCTCAGTAAGCGCGGACTTTATAGCAGTGCGGAGGTCTAATCTTATTCTGTTATTTCAGCATCCCAGAATTTGTATTCGCCGACCTTGTTCATCCAGACGTTGTGAACCTTGTCCAAATTGACCAAGTAGCAGAAATTGCCGTAATAAAGCGGAGAGACGGGCGTCGCGTCCATCAGGATCTTTTCCGCGTTCTTCAGGTGCTTGTCGCGCGTTTCGCCCGAGGTCTTCTGGGCCATTAATATTTCCTGCTCAAAGGCTTTGTGTTCGGGGTTCGCCACGGTGTCGTTGGGAGCCACTTTTGATTTTTTCCAGCGCCACTGGCATTCATTCCAGCTGCTGTCAACCGCATAGGCGTCGAAGAATGTCATCGGGTCCGCGTAGTCGCCGGTCCAGTTTCCGCCGCTGATGACGAAATCTCCCCTCTTTCTCTTGTCAACGAGCACCTGCCATTCCATGTTGTCCAACTCTACTTTGATGTTGAGGTTGTTTTTCAGCATCTCTTGTATGGCCTCAGACATCTTTTTGAGAGACTCTCTCGTTACATAGGTATACGTTACTTTAGGAAATCCCTTTCCATTGGGATATCCGGCCTGAGCGAGCAATTCCCGCGCCTCTTTTACCCGCGCCTCGTTCGGATCGATGCCATATTCGACGGTGGGTTTGCCGTTTTTGTCAAGGGTTCTGAAGCTCTTGCCGGACGAAAGCGAAAGTACCGGGGGAACGACGCCGGTCGCCGGCGTCTCGCCGCCCCGCAGCGCCGATTCGCAGATCGCCTTTCTGTTGAGCGCGAGCGCAAAGGCCTTTCTGACGCGCACGTCGTTGAACGGAGGCTTGTCAACGTTGAAGATGATGTAGGCAGTCTGCATTCTCGGAGTGAAAATAAGGTTCGGCTCTTCCGCGATCAGCCGGGGAATCTCTGCCGGCGGGATTTCCGGGTTAACGTGGATATCTCCCGCGTTAAAGGCGTTGAGGGCCGTCGTCTGGTCGGAGACGAATACCATCTTGACCTTGTCTATCTTTACATTCTTATTGCCGTAATACTTGGGGTTCTTCTTTATCGTGAGGTTATCTCCGATTTTATAGGATTCGAGGACGAACGGCCCGTTGGAAACGCACGTTTGGGGGTTTTTCTCCCATCCGTCGCCGTACTTTTCTACGATATCCTTTCTCACCGGCATGAACGAGAAGAATGTGGTGAGGTTTAAGAAATAGGGCACCTTCGCCTCAAGCGTGACCTGGAATGTCTTGTCGTCGAGAGCTTTGATGCCGACCTTGTCCGCCGTCACTTTGCCGTCGAAAAAGGCTTTGGCGTTCTTTATATAGGAGGTCCCCATATATGAATATTCGGAACCGGCCTTCGGGTCGATGAGTCTGATCCACGCGTATTCAAAATCTTTGGCCGTCACGGGCTTGCCGTCGGACCAGAAGATATTTTTTTTCAGATGGAAAGTGTAGGTCATGCCGTCAGGCGATACCGTGTATTTTTCCGCCTGTCCCGGCGCCAGCGCGCCCTCTTTGGTATCTTTCATGAGCCCTTCGAAGATATTGCCGATTACGAAGCTTCCCCCGGAGTCGTCAATTGAAGGGTCCCAGGCCTTGATCTCTTTGCCGTGGTTGAATACGAGGGTTTTGGGCTCCGCATACGATTCGGCCGCCAGTGAAAAGAAGGCTGCGACAGTAAATGCGATGGCTGCTATTAATCTGAACATTCCTTTTGTTTGCATGATGATGCTCCTTTCGGTTAAATTAGGCGATGCCTATTTCATACCATGTGACTCGATAGCGTACCGCGTGTATGTCTGTTCAGCTCTTTTGCACGGCATTTCTCCTTTCCGCTTCCATTTCGTTAATATCTAAAAGAGATGACAGGCCACATAGTGCTCGGAGCCTAAATTTTTCAATTCGGGAGTCATCTCGGAACAAATCTTTTTCGCGTACTGGCAGCGCGTGCGGAATTTGCATCCCGAGGGCGGGTTCAGCGGGCTGGGGACGTCGCCTTCAAGAATGATATTCTTCCTCTCCGCGCGCGGATTGGGAATGGGAATCGACGACAGCAGCGCGATCGTATACGGATGCTGGGGGTTGTTGTAGAGCTCGTCCGACGTCGTTACCTCCATCAGGCTCCCGAGGTACATGACTCCCACGCGGTTTGAGATGTGGCGTACCATTGAAAGGTCGTGCGCGATAAAAAGATAGGTAAGCCCGATCTCGTCTTGCAGATCTTCCAGCATATTTACTATCTGCGCCTGCACGGAAACGTCGAGCGCCGATATCGGTTCGTCGCAGATTATAAATTCAGGCATTACGGAAAGAGCCCGCGCGATCCCTATGCGCTGGCGCTGGCCGCCGGAAAACTCGTGCGGGTACCTGTTTGCGTGGCTCTTGTGGAGCCCCACCTTTTTGAGCAGCTCAAATATCCGTTCCTGGCGTTCCTTGCCGGCGGCAAGGCGGTGAATGTCGAGAGGCTCGCCAATAATATCGGCCACCGTCATCCGCGGGTCAAGCGAAGCGTAAGGGTCTTGAAAGATCATCTGTATCTTTTTGCGGTATGGCATGAATGACTTCGCCGAGAGGTTTGCCACGTCGGACCCATTATAAAAGATCTCGCCCGCGGTGGGCTCGTACAGGCGCAGAATGGTGCGCCCCACCGTCGTTTTGCCGCAGCCGGATTCCCCGACGAGTCCTAAAGTCTCGCCCTTTTTGATGTAAAAGCTGATGTTGTCGACCGCTTTTATCTCCTGCACCTTTTTAGAGATCAGCCCGGAGTCCTTATAGAAATATTTCTTGAGATTCCGGACGTCAAGAAGGATATTATCGTTCAATAGAACCGACGCCTCCTTTCATTGCATCATATTCGCCGCGGCGGGGCGCGTGTTCATCCAACAGCCAGCAGGCGACTCGGTGCCCCTCGCCGACCTGGTAGTACCCTGGCAGGTGCTTCTCGCAGATATTCATGCTGAAACCGCATCTTGAAGAGAAGGGACATCCCTGCGGCGGATGCAGAAGGTCTGGAGGCGTCCCCTGTATCGGCACCAGACGGCGGCGCACGCCGGTGGCGACGTTCGGTATCGATTTCAGCAGCCCCATCGTATAGGGGTGCGCGGGGTGGAAGAAGATATCGTCAGTCTTTCCCTCTTCCATCACCAGTCCGGCGTACATGACGTCGATGCGCGTGCAGATATCCGCGACGACGCCGAGGTCGTGCGTTATCAGTATCGTCGAAGTGCCGGTGTTCTCGCCAAGCTCTTTGATAAGCCTGATGATCTGCGCCTGTATTGTGACGTCAAGCGCCGTTGTCGGCTCGTCCGCGATCAGGAGCTCCGGCCGGCACGACAGCGCCATCGCGATCATCACACGCTGGCGCATCCCTCCCGAAAATTCGTGCGGATAACAGGCCGCGCGCTTTGCCGCATCCGGAATGCCGACCATTTTCAGCATTTCGACGGCCTTTTCCGAGGCCTCTTTTTTAGTGAGGCGCTGATGCTGCAGCAGGGCCTCTTCAATCTGAAAGCCAATTTTTAACACCGGGTTTAGGGAGGTCATCGGGTCCTGGAAGATCATCGCGATGTTATTGCCGCGGATCTTCGCCATCTCCCGTTCCGTTTTTTTCAGGAGATCCTCGCCTTTGAACAGGATCTCTCCCCCTACGACCTTTCCCGGGTGCAGAAGCAGCCGCATCACGGAAAGCGACGTGACGCTTTTTCCGCTTCCGGACTCGCCGACGATGCCGAGAGTCTCTCCTCTGTCAACGTGGATGTCTATGCCCCGTATCGCCTTTACCTCGCCGAGGTGCGTGAAAAAGGAGGTGTGCAGATCGCGTATTTCAAGGATACGATTATTTTCCGTCATCTTATCTCCTACTTTCTCTGCTTCGGGTCCAGCGCGTCGCGCAGTCCGTCACCCAGCAGGTTGAATGTCAGTATTGTGAGAGATATCGCCGCCGCGGGGAAAAGCAGCTGCTGCGGAAAAGTGTAAAGCCCCTCCAGCGCGTCGTTGCACAGCGTGCCCCATGAGGCGATCGGCGCCGATACTCCGAGGCCGACGAAGCTCAGAAACGCTTCGGTAAAGATCGCGTTGGGGATCATCATCGTTATTGTGACCATGACCGGCCCCATTATATTGGGCAGCAAATGGCGCAGCAGAATGTGCCTTGTCGGCGCTCCCAGAGATTTTGCCGCCAAAACAAATTCCTGCTTCTTCAAAGACAGCACTTCTCCGCGCACGAGCCTGGCCATGCCGACCCAGTAGGTGAGCCCGATCGTCAGGATGATTGTAAAGAGGCCGCCATTATCGAAGAGCACCCGCAGCAGGATGACATAGAGCAAGGTGGGAATCGTGTTTATGATATCTACCACCCTCATCATCGCCTCGTCGACCTTTCCGCCGTAATAACCTGATATTCCCCCAAACAGCACGCCGATGATAAAACAGACGAAGGCGGTGGCAAAACCGACGGCTAAAGAAATGCGCGCGCCGTAGATTATCCTGATAAAAAGATCCCTGCCGAGCGCGTCATTGCCCAAGATGTAATTCTTATTCCAGACATTGACGACAGGCTCCGCCTCTTTGCCGTCTATCGTCACGATATATCTTTTCATATTTTCAAAATTTCGTTCCTCGGCGGGAAGGTTGACATTTTCCCCGCGTTTGGCGGCTCTTCTTAACGTGTAAAGCCTCTTCTTCGCGGCAAAATACTGGCTGTAATCGATCATGATCTCTCTGCCGTCAAGCGCGAAGCTCTTTTTGCGCGCGATGGAGTTGTTGCTGACAATTTCCGCCATTTTTCCCAGCGCCCCGTCTTTGGCGACCTGGAGAACGTTGTAATTGCTTGTGATATAGAACAGCGTGTCGCCGCCGGGTATCTTGTAGAGGGCAAGCCGGCACGGGATATTCGAATAATCAAGATTCTGGTCTGAATATGTATACTTCCAAAAATAGGGGAGAAATATCGCCGTCATCGTCAGGATGGCGATAAATACCAGCGAGACCGTCGCGGTTCTGTTATGGCTGAATCTTCTCCAGACGTCCTGATAAAAAGTGAGGCTCTTACGTTTTATATCTTCTGATTTTGTAAAATCATGTTCCGTCTCTTCCCACAGCGCCGCGTCGTCAAGGTCAAGCCGTTTCTCTAAATTCTGCATGTAACGCGCCCCTCCCTTTATCAGTCGAATTTGATCCTGGGATCGATGAATACGTAAAGGATATCGACAAGGAGAACCATCAGGACAAGCAATACCCCGTAGAACACGGTGACTCCAAGTATCAGCGAATAGTCTCGGTTCAGGATGCTGGTGGTGAAGAGGCATCCGATTCCCGGAATGCCGAAGACCTTTTCAACAACGAAAGAGCCGGTGACAATGCTCGCCACGCAGGGCCCCATGTAAGTGACCACCGGAATTAGAGCGTTGCGCAGGGCATGGCGGGTCATCACGACAAAGTTTGTCAAGCCTTTTGCCTTTGCCGTGCGGATATAGTCCTGCTGCAGGACCTCAAGCATCGACGTGCGCGTAAGCCTTGTGATAAACGCGATCGAAAAAGCTCCCACCGCAAAGGCGGGGCCGATGTAATCGCTGAAACTTTCCGCCCCGTACGAGGGCACGAGCCCCAGTTTTTTATTGAAAACGTAGAGATATAAGGTGGCGACGACAAAGCTGGGAATCGTCGTCCCAAGCGTCGCGAGCAGCATCGATACCCTGTCGGAGAGCATATTTTGCCGGATGGAGGCGTAGACGCCAAAAAATATGCCAAAGGAGAGGATGAGAGCGACCGAGAGCATCCCAATTTTCGCCGAGTAAGGAAAGCCGCTCTCAATGATCGCGCGCGTCGTTACTCCTCTTTTGTGGTAAGAGACGCCAAAGTCGCCCTTGATGAAATTCAGCAGATAGGTGGCGTACTGTACGGGAAGCGGCTTGTCAAGGCCGTATTTTGCCTCGAGCGCCGCGCGCGTCTCGTCTGGCAGGCCTCTGGCGCTGGTGAAGGGACTTCCCGGCAGGTTATGCATGATCAAAAATGTAATCGTGATAACGAACCAAATAGTGATAATCGCGGAGATAATTCGTTTCAAAACATATTTCAGCAATTTCTACACATCCTTTGCTTTAACAATATCAATTGTTTCCAAATCCGCGAAGGCTGCCCTGGTTAGCAGGTTGTTTCTCCGCTGTCGCAACTGACCATCTTTCATCTCCGTTAAACAATGGTAATCAAACGGAGTTTTTTATGAAGAATACGTTAAATACGATGTATACAAATAAAATTCTGGTAATACCACTGGTTCTTTCACGAGCTGAGATAAATATATCATGTATAAATATTCGCGTCAAGTAAATTAAAATTAAGAAAAACAGGCTTAATTTTTAATCTTTAGTCAATATGGATGTTAACCTCTCATAAAACGGATTAAATTTTAAGGAATATGGCAAGTTTACTTTTGGCCGCCGTCGTTTCGGGGCCGCAGCCCCGTCCTTGGGCATTAAAAGCGGCATAGTCCTCTGATGGACTATGCCGCCCTGCCGCCGTCTTAAACGGCCTTTTAGTTCTTAAGGTTCCAATAGGGATAAGGAATTTCGGTAATCAATTCGGGGTGTTTTCGGCGCATGACTTCCGCTGACTCCAGCAAGTGGAGCCTCAGCGTTTCGCGGGCGTCTTCCGCCCTTTTTTCTTCTATAGCCTCGATAATCGCCGCATGCCGCTGCTGGATGAGCTCGATGCCGCCCTTTTCCATCAGGGTGTTAGGGTGGAGGAGAACATTGTTTTGCTTAACGAGGCCGCTGATGCTTTCGTTAAGCCGCGACAGAATGGGGTTGTGAGCCGCCTCTGTCACGAGGTGGTGGAGGAGCGCCTCCCATTTGCCGTTCAGCGCCTGTTCCTCAGGAGTGACATAAGGGCAGTTGACAAAACTTTCATAGCAGTCGCGCAGCTTTCTGATGTCGTTCTCCGTTCGGCGCATCGCCGCCAGCCCGGCTGCCGGGACTTCTATAATCAGGCGCACCTCGAGCTGATATGAGACGAAGTCCGCGGGGAGCATCTGCAAACTTTTGAGCGAATCGAGCATGCCGAAGTTATCAAGGCTGTTTATAAATATTCCCTGCCGCTCGCGCACCTCGAGAGTCCCCTCGGCCACCATCGAGATCACCGCCTCGCGCAAAACGTTTCTGCTGACGTTCAGCATCTGCGCCAGTTCCCGCTCTGAAGGCAGCTTGTCGCCTTCGTTATAGGCTCCCGAGGATATCAGTTCCCTGAGCTTTTCTTTGGTTATCTTTTTCTTGCTCTCTTTTTTTTCAACGGGCATGTTGATCTCCATGAGGGTTCCTCCAATGTCAAAGCGGATTTTTCTCCGCCTGTTTGAACATTAACAACCTTAAATGATCGCAAAATGTAATGACGCTAAGTAGTATAATACCAAATAATAGACCAGAGGCAATACCAGGAAAATTTTGAGAGGGGAATTTTAATGGACCGACGCGGCAGAAGCCTTTTTGAGATCCACATCGCCGTTCTTCTCTTCGGCTTGACCGGCCTGTTTGGCAAGTCTGTGGATATACCGGCGCGGTACATCACGTTGGGGCGCGTATTTTTTGCCACGCTTTCGATGGGGATATATTTTTTGATGAGAAAAAAGAGCGTGCGCCTCGCAAGTCGGGCCGACTATCTTGCGATCTCGCTTCTTGGCGTGCTGCTGGCCTTTCACTGGACGGCCTTTTACACTTCGGTGCAGGTCTCCACGGTGGCGATCGCGCTGCTTACCTTTTCCGCCTACCCGATCTTCGTCACCTTCCTCGAGCCGCTGATGTTTCGTGAAAGGCTGCAAAAGATCGACGCGCTCTTTGCCTTCATTATGTTTATGGGCGTGCTTCTCATCGTGCCGGCGTTCGACATCGGGAACAACCTGACCGTGGGGCTGCTGTGGGGGATGGCGGGCAGCGTCAGCTTTGCGGTGATGTCGCTGCTGAACCGCAGATTTGCCGCCCGCTACGACGGCAGTGTGGTCGCCTTCTACGAACAGGGGGCAGCGGCGCTGGTATTGCTGCCGATGCTCCTCTTTTACCGGCCGGCGGTGAGCGCAAAAGATTGGGGGCTTCTCGTTCTGCTCGGCGTCGTCTTCACGGGGGTCGCGCACTCGCTGTTTATCGGCGGCATGAAACACGTGCGCGCGCAGACGGCGGGGATAATCGCAAGCTTGGAGACGGTCTACGGAATAATTTCCGCGGCGCTGCTTTTGGGCGAGATTCCTTCGCTGCGCGAGCTGGCAGGAGGTGCGCTCATCCTCGGAACGGCCGCCTATTCCACTTTGAGATCGTCTAAAGAGCGATAATATAATATATCCCTTTAAAACTGTGCAACAATTGACTGCAAAACTGAATGGTTTTCTCTCTTCTTGACAATTGGCCTGATTGTTCTATAATTTTTGTTATAAAGTACTGGTTGGTCCTCTGGTAATACCAATATAAGAAATTAGGTGATTTCATGGCGATTGTGGGCAGGATATTCAATATAGCGCACTATGCGGTGCATGACGGGCCGGGGATACGCACGACGGTATTTCTCAAGGGCTGTCCCGCGCGCTGCCTCTGGTGCTGCAGTCCCCAGTCGCAGAGCTTTGAGATCGAGCGTTCCGCCGACGGTAAAAAAATCTTCGGCCGCGACGTGACGGCGGCGGAGCTCTTTGCGGAAGTCCGGCGCGACGCGCCCTTTTGGCGGCGCTCAGGCGGCGGCGTCACGCTCTCTGGCGGCGAGGTGATGGCCCAGCCCGATTTTGTCGGGGAGTTTTTTGATATCTGCCGTGCGCATAACGTGCATACGGCGATCGAGAGCTGTCTCTTCGCCTCATATGAGACGGTGATGCGCGTTGCAAAGATGGTTGATTTTATCCAGTTCGACCTGAAGGCGATGGATACGGAACTGCATAAGCGGCTGACCGCTGTCGGCAACGAAAATATCCTTGAGAACGCCGCGGGGCTGCTGCGGGGGAAGAAGCCGCTTCTGGTGCGCCTGCCGCTGATCCCCGGCCTCAACGATTCGGAGGATAATCTGCGCGCGACGGGTTCGTTTCTCGAACGCGAGCGCGAGGGAACGGCGCTGGAGATATTGAAGTATCACCGGATGGGCGTCTGTCACTACGAGGAGCTGGGGCGGAGCTATCCGCTGCCGGATATAGCGCCGCCGACGGACGGCGAATATGCGAGGGCGAAGGAAATTTTAAGCGGTTATAAAATCAGGGTTTTATAAAAAACGGAGGATGAATTACGATGCTCAGAGAAGAGACCTTAAAGCGGATTGCGGGAATGAAGGAGCGCATGATCACAAATTGCCCCACGGAGCTTCTGCCGGAGCGGGCGCTGCTTGTTACCGAGGCCTATAAGCTTTATGCCTCGGAGCCGCCGGTCCTTAAGCGGGCCTACGCGCTGCGGCATATTCTGGAAAATATGACGCTGTTTATCGACGAAGGAGAGCTGTTTGTCGGGCATAACTCCCCGAAGCCGCGTTCGCCGATCGCCTGCCCCGAGCTTGGCGCGCGCTGGATTCTCGCCGACCTTGATAATTTTGCCACGCGTCCCGCCGACGCGATCGGCGTTACGGAGGAGAATAAGAGTATCCTGCGCGAGTGCCTCGAGGGCTGGCAGGACGCTTCGCTCGACTCCGTTACCGCCTCTCTCGTGCCGGCGGAAACGAAGGACGCGATGGCCGAGGCGATGATCACCGTCGGCGCGCAGGGAACGGCGCACGGCAATATCGCGGTGAATAATAAGAAGCTGCTCGAAAAGGGGCTGCGCGGCATCGTCTATGAGATAGAGGCGAAGCTGGCCGCGTTTAAGCCGCAGTGCGCCGCCGACGGCAACAAGGTCGCCTTTTGGCGCGCGGCGAAGATCTCCTGCGAGGCGGTGATCTCCTTTGCCCGCCGTTATTCCGGCGAAGCCCTGAAACAGGCTGCGGAGTGCGCGGACCCCGCGCGGCGGGCGGAGCTGCATGAGATCGCGGCGACGCTGAAAAGGGTGCCGGAGTTCCCCGCCTCAAACTTCCGCGAGGCCCTGCAGTCCGTCTGGCTGATCTATGTGGTCACCCAGATTGAGGCTGACCCGCACGCGATGCTGCTGGGGCGTTTTGACCAGTATATGTATCCCTATTACAAAAAAGACGTCGAGGAGGGGCGGCTCACCGAGGAAGAGGCCGTCGGGCTGCTGGCCCAGATATGGATAAAGTGCACGGCGATCATCAAGCTGATGGACTCCGTCACGACGAGGACGTTCGCGGGCTTCCCGCTCTTCCAGAATATCACGCTGGGCGGGCAGGGGGCGCGCGGCGAAGACGCCTGCAACGAACTGACGGGGCTGATCATGGAGGCCGCCGCGGTGGCGCGCGTGCCGCAGCCCTCGCTCTCCTTCCGCTACCATAACAAGGTCGACCCCGACGCGCTGCTGAAGGCCTGCGAGACGATCAAGCTCGGCCTCGGCTATCCCGCGATCATGAACGACAACTGCATTATCCCGAAGCATCTGATCCGCGGCGCGACGCTCGAGGAGGCGCGCGGCTACTGCATGAACTGTGTGGAATCCGATATCGAGGGCGCCTGCGACTCGCGCTCCAACGGCGGCTATGTCAACCTGCCGAAGGCCTTGCTGCTGGCGCTGAACGACGGGGCGGACCCCGTCACAGGGAAGCAGACGGGGCCGCATACGGGAAAGCTTGCCGATTTTAAGCGGTTTGACGAGCTGATGGGGGCCTTTGAGGCTCAGGTCGCCTATTTTGTTAAACTCATTGTCCGTGCTTATGACCTGATAGACGGGGCCCACGCGGTGCACGCGCCGGAGCCCTTCACCTCGGCGCTGCTTGACGACTGCATCGACACGGGACTCACGCGGCAGGAGGGCGGCGTGCGCTATAACTTCTCCGGCATCTTCGGGGTCGGCCTCGCTTCGGCCGCCGACGCGATGGCCGCGGTCAAAAAGGTCGTCTTTGACGACCGGAGCGCCTCGCCCGCGGAGCTGCTCGCGGCTCTTAAAAATGACTTTGCCGGCGCGGAAGAGCTGAAAGAGCTCTGCGCCGCCGCGCCGAAATTCGGCAACGACGACGATTACGCCGACCTTCTGGCGCGCGACATCTCGCATATCTTCTGCAAAGAGGTGGTGCAGTACCCCTGTATGCGCGGCGGCTTCTACATCCCCGAGCTGCACTCGGTTTCGACGCACGTCTACTTTGGCGAGCTGACGGGCGCCACCCCCGACGGGCGGAGCGCGGCGACGCCCTTTTCGGACGGCGCATCGCCGGTCGGCGGGCGCGACCATAACGGTCCCACCGCGGCGGTTCGCTCGATGAGCAAGATCGACCACATGGAGGTATTGCAGGGCGTGCTTTACAATCAGAAATTTTCGCCCTCCGTGCTCTCCGCGCCCAATTCGGCGGCGCTGCTCGCCGACTATGTCCGCGCTTGGTGCGACCTCGGCGGTCACCACATACAGTTCAACATCGTCTCATCGGACGATTTAAAGGAGGCGCAGCGCCGCCCCGACGATTACCGCGACCTCATCGTCCGCGTCGCGGGATACAGCGCCTACTTTGCGGAGTTAAACGGCAATACGCAGAACGAGATAATCGCGCGTACAGAATATGAAGAAATGCGCTAAAGGAGGAGTCCCAATGGAAAAGCAACCGCAGTACCTAAAACGAATCGAGAGATTAAAAGAGAAAGTCTTTGAGACATATCCCGAAATAGACCTTGAAGACGCGAAGCTGCTGACCCAGAGCTTCCTGGAGACCCAGGGAGAGGCGCTGGTGACGCGCAAAGCCAAGGCCTTCCTGAAACAGTGCCGTGAAAAAAGCATAAAAATCTGGGACGACGAACTCATCGTCGGCAACGCGGGCAGCAAAATCCGCGGCGGCATCCTCTCCGCCGACGTCTGCTGGTCCGTCCTCGACCGTGAGCTGGACACCATCAACACCCGCAAATACGACAAATTCCACCTTCGCCCCGAAGACCGCCAAGACTTTGAAGAAATCATCCGCCCCTACTGGAAGGGGCGCTCCAACTACGAAGAATGGCTCGCGCGCATCCCCGCCGACGTCGCCGCCCTGCGCGACAACGGCGCCCTTTACATCGACAAAAAAGCCGTGCGCGGCTGGGGAGAAGTCACCGCGGGCTACGAATGGTTCATCAAAAACGGCGTCGCGGGCCTGCGCGAGAAAATATGCGAGCGCAAAGCGAAACTTGACGCCACCCTGCCGGGTGACTACGAAAAAGAAGTCTACCTCGACGCCCTCCTCATCGTCTGCCGCGGAATAGAAACCCTGGCCGAACGCTACGCGGCGGAAGCCGAACGCCTGGCCGGCGAAGAAAAAAAGCCCGGGCGCAAGGCGGAACTGCTGGAAATCGCGCAGACCTGCCGCCGCGTGCCGGCCCAGCCGGCGCGCACCTTCCGTGAAGCCATGCAGTCCTTCTACTTCTACCAGATCTGCATCTTCATGGAACAAAACGCCGCCGCCTACAACCCGGGGCGCATGGACCAATACCTCTATCCCTACTACAAAGCCGACCTCGAAGCGGGCCGCCTCACCCCCGAAGAGGCCCAGGAACTCTTTGACTGCCTCTGGGTCAAATTCTCCGAACCCTGCCTCTTCCAGGACGAAAAATCCGCCGAATACTCCTCCGGCTACCCCATGTTCCAGAACCTCTGCGCCGGCGGCGTCGACAAAATGGGACGCGACGCCGTAAACGACCTCTCATACATGATCATCCAGGCCACCATGGACACCAAACTCTACCAGCCGTCCCTGTCAGTACGCTACAACATGGCCAAAAACCCCAACGCCTTCCTGCGCAAAATCGTCGAACTCATGGCGATGGGCACCGGCTTCCCCGCCTTCCACAACGACGAAGTCGGCATCCGCATGCTCATGAACAAAGGCATCCCCCTGCGCGAAGCGCTCGACTGGAACCCGGGCGGCTGCGTCGAAACCAACCTCGCCGGCAAACTGCGCGCCTACTCCGCGCTGGCCGACATCAACTTAGGCAGCGTCATGGAATTCGTCCTCCTAAACGGCAAATGCCGCAAGACGGGAAAACTGGCGGGAGCCCAGACCGGCGACCCTACGACCTTCGCTGCCTTCGACGACTTCTTGGCCGCCGTCAAAAACCAGCTTCACTACGTAATCAAAGTCGTCGTCAAAGCCAGCCACATCATCGACGACATCTGCCTTAACCGTCCCGTGCCCGCCCTCTCCATAAGCTTTGAAGAATGCATAGAAAACGCCAAAGACTACGCCTGGGGCGGCGCCAAATACAACACCGGCAACGGCGTCATCTGCATCGGCGTCTCCGACCTCATCAACAGCGTCGCCGCCGTCAAACACCTCGTCTACGACACCAAAAGCGTCACCATGAAACAACTCCTCGAGGCCCTGGCCTCCGACTTTGAAGACGCCCCCGAAATCCTCAAAGCCTGCCAGGAAGCCCCCAAATACGGCAACGACGACCCCTACGCAGACGGACTGGCCGCGGAACTCTTCGCCTACATCGCCGACGAAATAGAAAACTACCGCAGCAAATTCGGCGTCATGACCCCCGGCATCCTGCCCGTCTCCGGCAACACCCCCTTCGGCAAAGAAGTGGGAGCCCTGCCCTCGGGGAGAAAAGCAGGCTCTCCCCTGGCAGACGGCGTCAGCCCCAACGGCGGCACCGACACCAACGGCCCCACCGCCGTCCTCAAATCCGTCGCCAACATCCCCCACGACAGATTCGTCCAGGGCACCCTCCTCAACATGAAACTCGACCCCCAGATGGCGGGCAGCGAAAACGGCGTCCGCCAGATCATGGCGCTCCTCAAAAGCCTCTGCTCCCTCGGCGTCTACCACGTACAATTCAACGTCGTAGACCAGCAAAAACTGCTGGAGGCCCAGGCGCACCCCGAAGAATACCGCAACCTCCTCGTCCGCGTCGCGGGCTACACCGCCTTCTTCGTCGAACTCGGCAAAGAAGTCCAGGACGACATCATCGCGCGCACCGTACAGACCGGCGCCTGCGCCAGCTGCGGCTAAAGCCATGAACGGCAGCGCGGCGGGCATAGTCCTGCGACTCGAAAAAAGCTCCATCCACGACGGAGAGGGACTGCGCACAGTCCTCTTCCTCAAAGGCTGCCCGCTGCGCTGCCTCTGGTGCTCCACGCCGGAATCCCAGCGTCCCGCGCCCGAACGTGGGCTGACGCGCGAAAAATGCCTCCTCTGCGGGCGCTGCGTCAAAGCCTGCCCCCATCAGGCGCTCGTCATAGCGGCGGACAAAATCATCCACGACCGGGACAAATGCATCGGCTGCTTCCAATGCGCCGCCGTCTGTCCGGCTTCGGCCATAACGCCTTACGGACACAAAATGACGGCGGCGGAAGCCGTCAAAGAAATCGCCAAAGACGAAATCTTCTACTTCCACTCCGGCGGCGGCCTCACCGTCAGCGGCGGAGAACCGCTCGACCAGAGCGGCTTCGTCCGTGAAATCCTCGAGGGCTGCTGTGAACGAGGCATCGACTGCGCGCTAGAAAGCAGCTTCTACGCGCCGTGGGAGACGATAGAGACGCTGCTGCCCTACATCAGCCTGCTCCACGTGGACATAAAACATCCCGACGGAGAAAGACACCGGCAGCTCACCGGCGTGGACAACGGGCTGATCCTCGAGAACATCCGCCGTGCGGACGCCTCCGGCCGCGGCTTTGACATCGTTGTGCGCACGCCGCTCATCCCGGGAATCAACGATGGGGAAGAAGACCTGCTGAAACTGGCGGAAATAGTGAAAGGCCTGAAAAAGCTGCGTTTCATGGAATTCCTCGCCTATCATCGCCTCGGCACCGAAACCTACAAAAGACTGGAGCGTGAATACGCCCTGCGGGAGATCGCGGCGCCGGACGAGGGCTACATGCGGAACAAGGCCGCCATATTCAAAGCGGCCGCGCCCGTGCCCGTCAAGATAAACGGCAGGGACTTATGAGCATAAAAAAGGAGCCGCCTCATCGGGGCGGCTCCTTTTTTATGCTTAATCCCGATTATTTGCTTCTGCGCAGCCTTTCGACAAAGCGCGCGATGCGCGCCATCGCCTCTTTGAGTTCTTCGATGGAGTAGGCGTAGGATATTCTTACGTGCTTGTCGCCGCAGGCCCCGAAAGCCGAGCCGGGGACGACCGCGACATTTTCCGATTCGAGCAGCTTCGTGCAGAATTCTTCGGAGCCCATGCCGAATTCTGAAATGTCGGGGAAGACATAGAAAGCGCCGTAGGGCTCGAAACAGGGCAAAGCCATCTCACGGAAGGCCTCCATGAGAAAACGGCGGCGCTGGTTGTAGGATTCGGCCATCGTGCAGATGTCCCGGTCGCCGTTTTTGAGCGCCGAAATCGCGGCGTACTGGCTCATCGTCGGCGCGGACATGATGCCGAACTGGTGTACCTTCAGCATGTATTCCATTATCTCCGCGGGGCCGCAGGCGAAGCCGAGACGCCAGCCCGTCATCGCGTAGGATTTTGAGAAACCGTTAATGACGATCGTCCGCTCAAGCATCCCCGGAAGAGAGGCGATGCTCACGTGGCGGTCCTTGTACGAAAGTTCGCTGTATATCTCGTCGGAGATGACGAGCAGGTCGTGCTTGACGATGATCGGCACCAGCTTTTCAAGGTCCTCCCGCTCCATTATCGCCCCCGTGGGGTTGTTGGGGTAGGAGATGAGCAGAGCCTTCGTCCGCGGCGTGATCGCCTCCTCAAGCTGTTCGGGCCGGAGGCGGAACTCGCTCTCCGCCGAGAGCGCGACCGGAACGGGCACGCCGTCGGAGAGCAGGATGCAGGGCTCGTAGGAGACGAAGCAGGGTTCGGGGTAGACCACCTCGTCGCCGGGGTTAAGGATCGCGCGCAGCGCGATGTCGATGGCTTCGCTGCCGCCGACCGTCAGCACTATCTCATGCCTGGGGTCATAGGCGAGCCCGTACTTGCGTTTCATGAAACGCGCGATTTCCTCGCGGAGCTCGAGGAGCCCCGAATTGGAGGTGTAAAAGGTGCGTCCCTTGTGCAGGGAATAAATGCCCTCCTCGCGGATGTGCCAGGGGGTGTCGAAATCCGGCTCGCCGACCCCGAGCGAGATGACGTCCGGTATTTCGCTTGCGATGTCAAAGAGGCGGCGTATGCCGGACGGCTTTATCTTCTTTATCTTCTCGCAGATGAAATCCCTCACGGCGTCACCACCATTCTCATATCTTTTTTCGGAGCCGCCAGCTGTATCCCGTGGTCCTTGTAGCGCACGAGCACGATATGCGTCGCCGTGCCCTGTACCTCTTCGATGACCGCGAGCCGTGACGAGACGAAGTTGGCGATCTCCTTCATCGTCGCCTTTTTAAGGATCACCGAGAAATCGTAGCCGCCCGACATCAGATAGAGCGATTCTACCTCGGGGTACTGGTAGATCTTCTCGGCGATGCGGTCGAAGCCTTCGCCGCGCTGCGGCGTCACCTTAAGCTCGATGAGAGCGGAGATCTTTTCGTCGTCCGTCTTGTCCCAATCCACGAGCGCGTGGTAGCCGCAGATGGTGCGCTCTTTCTCCATGATCTCGATCTCGTTCCTGACCTCTATCACATCCATGTCGAGCATGACGGCGATATCTTTCGCCGTATATCTGGCGTTCTGTTCAAGAAGCCGAAGTACCTCTTCTCTCTGCCTGCTGTCCATCCTGAATCCTCCGAAACCGTAAAAATTTAACTGATTAACAAAAAAACAGCTTTTTCATCGGCGGCCGGTTTGTCTTTATTTTTTAAACCTTAAACCGCGCAATATAAGAGATAATTTTGCGTCTTTTGCCCTAAAGAGTCAAGCGGAAATTTACGTGTGCGGCGGTCCGGCGGTAAAATTGCCGGACGCCCGCGCCGAGATAAGGTCTCGCGGGCGCGCAGGCTGCCCGGGGGCGCTTCCGGTAAAAGAATAACCGCCGCGGAACGGCGGAAATTTAAGCGGGCCGGCGCGGCGGACCTACTGCCGTCCGTTGAGCAAGAGTGCGCTGTTGAGCAGCACCTCGAGCGCGACCGGCATCGCCTCTTCGTCAAAGTCGAAGCGGTTGTTATGGTGGCCGGCGGCAGTCGCAGCGCCGATTCCCACATAAGTGGCGAGCCCGCCGCGTTCCTGCACGCGCCGCATGAGCCAGCAGGCGTCGTCACTGCCGGGCATCGTGCGGTATTCTTCCAGCTGCGTCACGCCCGCGGCCTCCCGCGCGGCCTTCATTATTACCGCGGCGAGCTTGCGGTCGCTCTCGGCGGTGATCGTCTCTCCCTGTTTGGAGATGGAGACGTCTACATCGTACATCTGCGCCGCGCCGTAGATCACCTCTTTGGCCTTCGCGTAGACGTAGGAGGCAAGCTCGGCGCTCTCTCCGCGCGTCTCGATCTTCATGTGGGCGGTGGGAGGCACGACGTTGCGCCCCTCGCCGGCGTTGAGGACGCCGACGTTGACGCGTGTCGCGCCGCCCGAATGGGGCGCGATCGCGTGCATGTTGACCGCCGCCGCGGCGGCCGCGAGCAGCGCGTTCTTCCCGCGCTCCGGCTCCCCTCCGGCGTGGGCCCCGACGCCGCGGAAATCGGCGTCGAACTTTGTGGAGCAGAGGAAGCCGCCGGTGCCGCCACAGACGCTGCCGGTCGGTTTTCCGAGGCCGAGGTGCATGGCGATGAAGTAGTCCGCGTCGTCCGCGACTCCCGCCATCGACATTGCGTAACCGCCGCGCACGCCCTCCTCCGCCGGCTGAAAGACGAGCCGTATTTTGCCGCGCAGCCGCTCCTTTGCCTCCATAAGCATCTCCGCCAAAGCGAGGCCGACGGCGGCGTGCCCGTCGTGTCCGCAGGCGTGCATCCAGCCGGGGTTCACGGAGGCAAAACCCGCGCGCGCCGGCAGGTGTTCCGCGTCGCGCGCCTCTTCGGTTTCCACACAGTCGATGTCGAAGCGAAAGAGTGTGACGGGGCCCTTTCTGCCGGTGTCAAGCGTCGCCGTGAGGCCGGTGTAGCCGCCGATCTTCGCGAGAATTCCCTTGTCGGCGCCCTGCGAAAGCGCGCGCTTGCGTTCTGTCTGGGGGACTATCGTATAGCCCATGACCTCGTCGGGGTCGATAAAATCCTTTGCGAAGCGCACCTTCCAGCCCGTTTTTTCAAGAATTCCGGCGATCGCCGCGGTCGTTCTGAACTCCGCCCAGCCGCTTTCGGGATATTTATGGAAGTCCCGCCGGCGCGCGATCATTTCATCCTTTATGTTCTGTGGAATAGTCATTATTTCTTTATCGAGAGAGCTCCTTTTCCCATTCTTCTTCTTTGAATCCGATCAGCACCCTGTCAGGCAGGATGGCGAGCGGGCGTTTGACGAGCATTCCGTCGGCGGCGAGCAGCTCTATCTGCTCTGCTTCGGAGAGCGCCGGTAATTTTTTGCTGAGGCCGAGCGCCTTATAGGAGTTGCCGCTCGTATTGAAGAATTTTTTCAGCGGCTGCCCCGAGAGCCGCTGCCAGTCTTTTATCTCACCGGCGGCGGGGTTCTCGGTCTTGATGTTGCGCTCCGTATATGTGATCCCGTGTTCTTTGAGCCAGCCCCTGGCCTTTTGGCATGTCGTTCACTGCGGGTAGCAGAGTAAAAGCATAGCCGGTCATCTCCTCTTATCTGTATTTTTAATGTAAAAATTATAATATAAAACGCCCGCTTAACATAACATAAAACGGCGGATATCGCCGCCGCGGGGCCTGTCTACGCAAACGGGCGCGCGACAAAAAACGAGGCCCCGCCGGGGAGCCTCGTTTATCACGTCTCTTGGGCGGCAGGCGGGCCTACTTGAGGGATTCCAGTTTGGCCACGGCCTTGTCGAGGAAAGAGTCGGAGAAATATTCGATGTTCCCCGCGTCGCAGAGGGCGGCGAGCTCGGGCGCGAGCGGTATTTCGCCGAGGAAATCAACCCCGTACCGCGCCGCCGTCTCGGCGGTTTTGCCCTCGCCGAATATCTTTATCTTTTTGCCGCAGTCGGGGCATTCGATATAGCTCATATTCTCGATGATGCCGAGGATCGGCACATCCATCTCCTTCGCCATGCGCAGCGCCTTTTCCACGATCATCGAAACGAGCTCCTGCGGCGAGGCGACGATGATAATCCCGTCGACGGGCAGAGACTGGAAGACGGTAAGCGGCACGTCGCCCGTTCCCGGGGGCATGTCGACGAAGAGGAAGTCCTCATAGCTCCAGATGACGTCGCTCCAGAACTGCTTCACGACTCCCGCGATCGCGGGGCCGCGCCAGATGACGGGCGTCGCCTTGTCTTCGACAAGAAGGTTCACCGACATCATGTCGATGCCGCCCTTTGAATGCTGCGGCAGAATGCCCGAGCTGTTGGAGGTGGCGAGCGTCTCCACGCCGAACATCTTCGGTATCGACGGTCCCGTGATGTCCGCGTCGAGTATGCCGCACTGGTTGCCCTTTTTCTGCATCGCGGAGGCCAGCAGCGAAGTGACGAGCGATTTTCCCACGCCGCCTTTGCCGCTGACGACGCCGATTACTTTCCGCACGTTGCTCAGCGGATTGGCCGGCACGCTGAAATCGGGTTTTTCCGCCTCCGCGCACTTTTGCTGGCAGCTGCCGCAGTCGTGGGAACAGCTTTCCTGAGTCATATTGCGCATCTCCTTTAGACTTATTTGGAACGACGACCGCCGCGCCGCACGCAGCGCCGCTGCCGTCTGATTTTTCCTTTGAATATTAGTGAAAAAACCGCAAAATGTCAAATAAAGTCAGAAAATGCCCAGGGCGACGGCATTTACTTTTTGGGAAGGCACAAAGCGTCAAGCAAAACCCGCGGAAGGGGGCTGCCTTTGCCCTTTGGCCCCCTTTCGCGATGGAGGCTTTAAGTGGGCGCAAAGCACAGCAATCAGGGGTTTTAAGGCTCCCTCCGCTGAGGCGGCCAGGGAGCCAGATCAGTGTCTTTCTGATTTGTGCGACTCGGCTGGTAGTTACATCAGAGCTGGATCGGCGAAGCCGAGACTGAGGGAGTTCTGGCCTTGGCTTTATGCTTTACTTCTTCTTTTAGTTATGATTAAAGGGAAGAACAAGGGCCACACTCCCTCCGACCCGGCGGAAGCCCGCCGCCGGCCCACCTCCCTCGCTGAGGGAGGCTTTAAGAGCACGCAAAAAGTAAATGCGTTTGCCTTGAGAAAATGCCGGAGTAAGGTAATTTTGAAGCTAATGCCGCCCTATACGAGGGCGGGGCTTTCATATAAGGGGTTTCTTCAAGGCCAACCGAACTGGCGTACCCGCAATGAAAGAGACATCACGGGGCCGCGCGTTTATCCCGCGCGGCCCCGTGTGTTGCGGTACTATTTTTGCTTACGAATGTTCAGCCTGAAAGCTTATTTCTTTTTCCCGTAAAGCGCCGGAACCAGCGCCAGTCCGAGCAGCGCGAGCAGGCCGAAGCCGCCGTTGCAGCCGCCGCCTGAACCGCCGCCGCTCGGCGCCGGCGCTGCCGCGTTGGTGGCCACCGCGATCGGGTCTATGACGTTTTTAGGCGTGGCGTCGAGGTCAAAGTCGCCGTTGTCGGCCACGAAGGCTATCACCTTGTATTGCTTATCGGCCGCGACCTTATCCGTCGCCGTCAGGTTCTTTCCCGCCACGTCCTTCAACGCGAACATCTTGTCTCCATATTCGGAAGCGGCCGCGGCATATCCGAACTTCGCGCCGGTGCCGTCCGCAAAAACCTTGATCAGGTTGATATCTCCGGCGACAGTGCCGTCCTGCGCGCCAAGCTCCGCTCCCCACAGAATCAAGGCGATCGCCGCCACATTTTTCTCTGTATCCACCGTGGCCTTGACTATCGGCAGTAGGGTGATGTTCTTGGGCGTGACGGTGCTGTCCGCGGACATGACGCCTTCTATCGCCTTTTTGGCTATCACGGGGTTCACTGTAAGATCGCCTTCCGCGTTGGCGACGAGATCTTCCTCTTTAAATCCAGTTGTGCTGGCGACATCTTCCTTTGTGCAATCGTCTGTGCCAAAGAGCGTGGAGGCCGCGGCTTCCACATTTTCCGGTTTGCCGCTGTCATTGTTGACGGGGTTTCCTTCTTTGTCCACCGTCGCGGGGGATACCGGCTGCGGTGTCGGCGTTGGGGCTGGTACGTCGGGGTCGGTTACGGTCACGACGCATCCGGCAGAGTAGGCTTTGCCCTTTGCCGTGATGACGGCGATCCCCGCCTTCAGCGCTTTCACAGTTCCGTCGGTAGATACCGTGGCGATACCGGCGTCGTTTGTCTCCCAGCTAATCACGTCAGCCTGGTCATATTTCGCCGTGACTTTTGCGCTTCCGCCGACGGCAAGCTCAAGCTTGGCCGGCGTAACGACGACGTCGTCCGCCGCACGCACCGTTACTTCACAGCTTGCTGATTTGCGGCTGACGCTGCCAGTCGCCGTTACAAAGGCTTTTCCTTCGCCAGCGGCCCAGATCGTTCCATCTCCGTCGACAGTGACGACTTCCCCGTTGCTGGTGCTCCACGTGAATGTCTCCTCTTGGATGTCGCTGGAAGCTTCCAGCTTGGCAGACGACGTAAGGCCAATCACGAGTTCTGCGGCGGCCGGAGTGACGGTGACGCCCGCGAGGGAGACGGTATATTTACCTTCGGCCTGCTTGACGACATAAGGAGGATTGACGTATTCAGTCGGGTCGCTGCTGTAGGTACCGCCGGTGACGTCGATTGTGACTCCACTTACGTCTACAAAATTCAGCCCCTTCTTGGACGCCTCGCCGGTAAAGCTGCCGCCGGACAAATTAACGCTGACGACTCGCTGGTCGGCACTGCCTACAGGACCAATATGCAGAGCGTTGGAATGCGTGCTGTTCAGAACAGCCGTGCCGGAAATATCGACATACATATCCCCAGTGTAGCCTTCGTTTGAAATAAATGAGACAGCCGTTCCAGTCGCAACGGAGCCATTACCAAACTCGATAGGATCGACATGAGCGCCGGTAGCGGTAATCGTGCCGCCCGTCATATTTAATTTTCCTGATTTAAATTGTATGCCGTCATATCCAGTGAGAGTGCCGCCGCTGATAACCAAGTCGCCAGACTGCGGATGATAGATCGCTAAGCCGCTGCCTTCGGCTGCGGTTCCATTGATACTACCGCCGGCGATAACTCCGCCTGTGATGTTAATTGTGGTTCCATTGTCATAAGCGTTACCGCGTCCTGCGATGGCCGCGCTGGCGATGTCTGGGTTTGAACGAAGTTCTGCGCCATCTATGTTCAATGTAGCCCCCATTCCGAGAACTCTTACGCAGTACCATCCTGATGATGATATTTTTACATTTTCATTTACGGTAAGTGTGGAGGCAACATCAATTCTGCTCTCTACAGGAGTTGTCCAATCCCCGTTGATTTGGAAGCAGTTACCATGTTTTTCTGCTCCATTAAACTTTATTTTCCCTACAGTTGGCGCTGAATTGTTTAACGTGAGGGTTCCTCTAGAACCCCTTTGGTTTGCTATTGTGTCTCCAACATGGATTTTTTTATCAGAGGAAATACAATAACCATTAAGGTCCAATACGATGTTTTCGCTCGTCGTTATTTCTTCGGTAATATTAATATTATCGGTTAACTTGTATACCCCTCCTGCCGCGAAGGCTCCTTTTAACTCTTCAAATGTACTGATATCCGCCGCCCACGCGCCCGACGCAAATACCATGACCAATGCCGCCACTAAAAACGAGATGACGCCTTTTTTACTGAATTTCAACAATCTCACCACGCCCTTCTTTTTGCTTTTTTTCCGAAAAGACCACGAAGAACTCCGCCGTGCTGAAAAGGATTATTTTTCAACGCACCCCCTTTGGTTACTTTTTTGCAGCCACGCACAAATCGGGAGGGGTCGCGCCGCACGCGGACGCGTCCCCTCCCGATGGGGAAACAGGGGTTTGCTGAGGCATAACGTCAGAGTTTGAGCAAGATTCTCTCTCTCTCTCTCTCTCTCTCTCTCTCTCTCTCTCAATTGTATAAATACTATTATTATGATTACAATATGTAGTCAGAACGGCCGCGTGTACCGGAATCGTATTTTTTATATTCATCCCCAACCGTCCCCTTTTCAGATAAATAACGGCCGCCGGCGATATGCAGCCGGCGACCGTTAATGGCCTGTGAAGAGGCAACTGGCTGTCTTTTCCCTGCGGATTAAGACCCTTTAGCTTTGCGTAAGCCGCCTTTCGGCGGTTTTGCCTTTGACTTTTTGTGAAACTTAGGTTGTAAAATTGTATTAATAATTCTGTAGGAAGAATGTAACATTATTTTATTCCGAGGTCAATTAACAGTCAGATAAAAAAGCCGCACCCTTGCGAGTACGGCAAATGCAGGTTTTTGCAGCTTTTTAGTTATCGAGTGCGGCGCTTATCGCCTTTGTATGATGATATTTACGCGGGCGGGTTAAAAACGTCTCGGATATCTTAACCTGCAGTTATTTTTTACGCCTTTATTCCTACCATGATGTCAGAGGCCTTGATGATGGCGCAGACCTCTTTGCCCTCTTTGAGGCCGAGTCTTTCGGCGCTGGCTTTGGTGATGATGGAGGCGATCTTTTCGCCGCCGGCAAGGGTCACGAGGATCTCACAGTTTACCGCGCCCTCTGTCACGGCGGTGATTTTGCCTTTGAGCTGGTTGCGCGCCGAGAGCTTCAGTCCGTCTTCGCCGCAGCCGATCATTACGTTTGAGGCTTTGATCACCGCGTAGGCTTCCGCGCCCTCTTTGAGGCCGAGGTTTTCGCAGCTGGTCTCGGTGATGATGGCGGTGAGCAGCGTACCGTCCGCGAGGCGAAGCGATACTTCGTCGTTGACGGCTCCCTTTTTAACGGCGGCGACGGCCGCTTTCAGTTGATTGCGTGCGCTAAGATTCATGGGAATCTCTCCTTTTTGTATCGATATTATATTATCTAATTGTTGTTCTCTTTAGCTTTGCTGTCAAGTTTTTGCTCATAAAAATTTACTTTTACCGTCCCTTACTTGATCCTGGTGGCCCGCGTGGCGTTGAGTATCGCGAGCAGCGCGACGCCGACGTCGGCGAAGACGGCCTCCCAGAGCCCCGCGAGTCCCGCGACGCCGAAAACGAGGAAGACGCCCTTTACGCTGAGGGCCATGACGACGTTTTCCCAGACGATGGCGCGGGTCTTTTTCGCGATGCGCAGCAGGTCGGCCACTTTGCCCGGCGAATCGTCGAGGATGACGGCGTCCGCCACTTCGACGGCGACCTGCGAGCCGAAGCCGCCCATGGCGATGCCCGTCTCGGAGGTGACGAGCACGGGGCCGTCGTTGACGCCGTCGCCGACGTAGATGGTTTTTTTCGTGTCCCCGCGGCAGATCTCTTTGAGCGCGTCGACTTTGTCGCCGGGGAGCAGCTCCGCCTTGTAGCCGTCGAGCTTCAGCTCCCTCGCGACGCTCGACGCCGTTTCGTCGCGGTCTCCCGTCAGCATGTAGACGCCCTTGATGCCGAGCTTGTGAAGCGCGGAGACGGCGTCTGCCGCCTCGGGGCGAATGGCGTCGGCTACGACCATCGCGCCCAGGTAGCGCCCGTTTTTCATGACGTGGACGACGGTGCCGTGTTCTTTTATTTCTGGCGCGGTCACGCCGAAGCCGGCCAGCAGCGCGGCGTTGCCCGAGGCGATGGTATCCCCGTGGAGGCGACAGACCATCCCTTTGCCCGGTATCTGGGTGATGGCGGCGTCTTCCGGCACCGGCCGTTCTCCGGCCGCCGCCATGATCGATTTTGCCACCGGGTGGGTGGAGCCGTTTTCCGCCGCCGCCGCGGTGTCAAGCAGCTCTTGTTCGCTGACGCCGGGGGCCGGCAGCATCTTCGTCAGTTTGAACCGCCCGCAGGTGAGGGTGCCGGTCTTGTCGAAGACGGCGATCTCGACGTTGCCGACGGCGTCGAAGACGTTGGCCCCTTTGACAAGGATGCCGTTTTTGGAGGCCGCGCCGATGCCGCCGAAGTAGCCTAAGGGGATGGAGATGACGAGCGCGCAGGGGCAGGAGATGACGAGCAGGACGAGGCCGCGGTATATCCACTCGTGCCAGGCGCCGTAACCGGCAAGCGGCGGCAGCGTCATCACCGCGGCGGCGAAAAAGAAGACCGCGGGCGTGTACCATTTGGAGAATCGGGTGATGAAGCGCTCGGTCGGCGACTTGCGCTCTACGGCGTTCTGCACCATCGCAAGCATCCGCGCGATCGTCGAATCCTCGAAGGGCCCCGCCGCTTCGATGAGCAGCAGGCCGTCAAGAGAGAGCGTGCCCCCGTGTACTTCGCTTCCTTTAGAGGCCGGGACGGGCAGCGATTCGCCAGTGATCGCGGAGGCGTCTATCTGTGAGACGCCGTTTATCACGTGCCCGTCTATGGGGATCACTTCTCCGGGGAGTACCTGCACGATGTCGCCCTTGACGATCTCCTGCGGTTCTTTTTCAACTATTTTGCCGTCGGTTACGATCCGCGCCGTCATCGGCTTTTGCGCGAGCAGCGCCTTTATGGAGCGGCGGGAGTTGGCGGAGGCGCGTTCCTGAAAAGCTTCGCCGAGCCGGTAGAAGAGCATGACGCCGACCGCCTCCGACATTTCGCCGATGGCTATGGCGGCGAGCGTCGCGCCGCCCATCAGCGTGAATTCGTTGAAGATGTCACCGCGGGAGAGGGTTTTGAGAGCGGTCTTTAAGACGGGAACTCCCGCAGCGAGGTAGAGGACGACGAAAACGGCGTTGAAGAGCCATTCCGGCGCGATTGCCGGCGCCAGCTCCTCCAGCGCGAGCGCGGCGATAAAGACCGCGCCGGCGGCGGCGAGAAAGGTTATCTCCCGGCGGAATTCGGCCCGCTGTTCTCTCTCGTCCGCCTCGTTTTCGCTGAATATATTGTCAAGCGTATGACAGGAGGCGCAGCCGCAGCCGCTGTCGTGCCCCTGTACGTGATGGCGCGCCCGTCCGCCGTGGCTGTGCCCGCAGCAGTGAGGCTCGCGGCAGTCAGCTCCGTGTCCTTCATGGTCGTGTTCATGATGATGGTCGTGGCTCATGGTCAATCTTCGTCTCCCGTTAAAAAGGGGCCGCCTCGCGGCGGCCCCTGGATTTTATGCGAACTCTATCGTGTCTCCGCTCTTTACCCTGCCGCCCTTTATCACTTTGGTGAAGATGCCCTTCTTCGGCATGATGCATTCGCCTGTCTGTTTGAAGACTTCACAGTGGGAGTGGCACTCTTTGCCGATCTGCGAGACTTCGAGCAGCGTCTCCCCGACTTTAAGGCGGTCGCCGATTTTGAGCTGCCCAAGGTCGAAGCCCTCGGTGGTGAGGTTTTCGGCGAAGCTGCCGGGTACGAGGTTCGGCAGTTTCGCCATCATTGTGCGGATATCTTCCATCGAGATGAGGCTCACCTGGCGGTGCATGAATCCGGCGTGGGCGTCTCCCTCCAGGCCGATGCCTTCAATGAGCAGTCCTTCGCCCACGTCATGCTTGATCATGCCCTTCTGCGGGGCGCTGCATACCGCGATGATTTTTCCCCTGTTATTCTGCAACACGGTGGTCCTCGCTTACGTAGCGCTCTTCTTCCTCTTCCGCGTGGCCGCCGCAGGCCCCGCCGCACGCCGCGCAGTTGCCGGGGAAATTGACGCCTTCGGGAAGTTTGCCGTCTTTGCGCATGTAGTAGTCGGCGACCGCCGCCTGGATGCCCTCCTGCGCGAGCAGCGAGCAGTGGAGTTTCACGGGGGGCAGGCCGCCCAGAGCGTCGGCGACGTCTTTATTGTTTATCTTGAGCGCCTCGGCGATCGTCTTGCCCTTCGCGAGCTCCGTCACCATCGAGCTGGTGGCGATCGCCGCCGCGCAGCCGAAGGTCTCGAATCTGATATCCTCGATCACCTCGGTTTGGGGGGCGATCTTGAGGTAAATTTTCATGACGTCGCCGCAGGTGGGGTTTCCGACCTCGCCGATCGCGTTTGCGTCGTCAAGTTTGCCCGCGTTGCGCGGATTCATGAAATAGTCTACTACTTTCTGGTTGTACATAGCCTCATCTCCTGTCCTGATTACTTTTTGTAAAAGGGCGACATCGCGCGGAGCTTTTCTACGATCGCGGGGAATTTCTCCAGCACGTAGTCGATGTCTTCTTTGGTTGTGTCGTGGCTCATCGTCAGGCGCACCGATCCGTGGGCCGTGGTATGGTCGAGTCCCGTCGCGAGCAGCACATAACTCGGCTCGAGGCTTCCCGAGGTGCAGGCCGAGCCGCTCGAGGCCGCGATCCCCGCCGCGTCGAGGAGGAGCAGCATACCCTCGCCCTCGATGTATTTGACCGTGAAGCTCGTGTGGAAGGGCAGACGGTCGTCTCCCGCCGCGCCCGTAAGGTGCGATTCCGGTATCTTTGAGAGGACGCCGTCGATGAAGTAATCGCGGAGGCCGGCGAGTTTTTTATCGTCGCCGCGCTCGAGGCGCTCCTTCGCGATCTCCGCCGCTACGCCGAAGCCGACGAGGCCGGGGACGTTTTCCGTGCCGGAGCGGAGGCCGAACTCCTGTCCGCCGCCGTGGAGGGTCGGGATCAGCTTGATGCCCTTGCGGACATAGAGCGCGCCGAGGCCCTTCGGGCCGTACATTTTGTGCGCCGCCATCGTCATCATGTCTACCGGCAGTTCCTGCACGTCGATCTTGATGTGTCCCGCCGCCTGCACGCCGTCGACGTGGAACATCACGCCGTGCTTATGGCAGACTTCGCCGAGCGCCTTGATCGGCTGGATGGTGCCGATTTCATTGTTCGCGAACATGATCGTCGCCAAGATCGTTTCGGGGCGGATCGCCGCCTCAAGGTCCGCGGGGGAGACCATGCCCTTGCCGTCTACGGGGAGGATCGTATATTCAAAGCCCATCTTGCCGAGCCACTTGACGGTGTCAAGGATGGCGTGGTGTTCGATGGCGCTCGTTATTATATGATTGCCCTTGCCCTTCTCCTTCAGCGCCCAGGCCGCCCCCTTGATGGCGAGGTTGTCCGCCTCGCTGCCGGCGCCGGTAAAGATGATGTCGGCAGGCTTGGCGTTGATCAGGGCCGCCACCTGCGAGCGCGCCTTGTCGACCGCGGCGCGGGCCTCGCGTCCAAACTTATGAAGGCTGTTGGGGTTGCCGTATTTTTCCGAAAAGTAGGGAAGCATCGCCTCCGTTACCCTGGGGTCCACTTTTGTCGTTGCTGAATTGTCAAGATATACTTCACGTGGTGCCATGCCTGTTCACCTCATAGAGTTTAAATTTTATTCTTTTTGCCGCACCAGCAGTCTGGCCGGTGGCAGCTGTTATCCGATTGATTGACGAGGTCCTGGAAGGTCGTGCCGTCGTAGACGGATTCCAGAGCCTCCCTTGCTTTGTCCCAAAGCGGGCGGAAGACGCAGTCGTCGTACAGCAGGCAGTCTTCCTCCATGCGCGTGCCGCATTCCACCGGGCCGAGCGGGCCCTGGATGAAGCGTATCACCTCGCCGACCGTTATCGCATCGGCAGGCTTCGCAAGAAAATATCCGCCATCCTTGCCGCGCGCGGAATCGACGACGCCGGCGCTTTTCAGGCTGCTCAGGATGTTTTCCAGGAAGCGCACGGGGATGTTCTGCGCTTCGGCGACCGCGCCGATCTTGCACGGCCCCTCCTGCTGCCGGCGTGCGAGTTCGTATATCGCCCTCAGGGCGTATTGACATTTTTGTGTGATCGCCATAATCCTCACCTTCTCTACCAACTTGGTGTAGATTACAGCGCGCCGGTATATTTGTCAATAGCGGAAGCTGTGATTCGCGCGGTATTTTTTGTCCCGCGGCGGGGAAATGGCTGGCGTGAGAGGCTGTCGGGGACGCGGGGCAGCCTTTTGCGCGTCTGCCTGTTTATCGGGCCGGGAACGCTTTGTCCGCCCGTGGCGATGGCTTATAATAGAGGCGAAAATCTTTTGAAGGGGCTGTTTCGATGAAGCTTGTGACGATAAGAAGCAAGGGGAGCGAGGGGGCCGCGGTCGTTATCGAACGCGGTTTTGTGAGGATAGCGACTTTGAACGAGGAGAAGCGCTCCGACTGGCCGGAGGATCTTGAAAGATTGGTCGCAAGCGGGCAGGCGGAGCTGCTTGACCGCTGGTATCTCGCGGGCGGCAGGACGATCCTTGAAAATATGAGCCGCAGGCTGATCGTTACGCCAGAGGAGGCGGAGATCGTCAGCGAATTCTATCAGACGGCTGACGAAGGATAGATTGACAAGTTGCACTTAGTGCTATATTATGACGATTAGGATATTTAAAACGCGCGCATTTATAAAGTCGATTAAAAAAGTTGAGTTGTCAGACGGGGCTCTCCGCGACGCGGTAGATGAAATACAAAACGGCCTGATAGACGCTGAGCTGGGGGGTATGGTAGTTAAGAAAAGAGTTGCCCTCCCGGGCAGAGGAAAGCGTGGAAGCGCCCGAACGATCGTTGCCGCTAAAAAGGACGACAGGTATTTTTTCTTGTGGGCATTTGAGAAGAATCAGCGGGGAAATATATCGGCCAGAGAGTTACAGGCGCTCAGGGAATATGCCTGCGATCTTATTTCAATGGGCGAGGAGAATTTGCAGGTCGCTTTGCGAGAGAATGATTTGGAGGAGATAAAAAATGAGCGAAAAGACTAATAGCCCGATACTTACTGAGATACACGGCGCCGCGAGGTCGCTTCATAAACATGGCATCATCGGCGACAGCCGTATGAGCGAATATGACGCGCTCTGCCTTGACCCTGTGCCCTCCTATACTCCGGAGATGATCTCAAATCTGCGTAAAAGGTGGGACCTGACGCAGACGGCGTTTGCCAGAGTGCTGAATACCAGCCTGTCAACGGTGCAGAAATGGGAGACCGGGGCGAAAAAACCCACCGGGGCGTCAAGAAAGCTTCTGCATGTCCTGGAGAGGAAAGGAATATCCGCCCTGCTCTGATTTCACGCCGCCGGCTGAATAGCGGACCCGGCGTATAAACGTATAGAAGAAGGCCGGTCCGCGTACTGAGAGCGGACCGGCCTTCTTGTTTTTTCGTAAATTTTTTAGAATCCCGAGCCGTCGTTGGTGAACATGTTTTCGTATGAGCCGGGGATCTGGAGTTTTTTGCGCAGCTGTATCTTCGGCATCCCGACGACGACTATCCCGGAGGTCGGGTCGACATGATACCGTTCCGCGTCGGCCACGGGGTCGAAGCCTATCGAGGTGCCGTCGGGGATGAAGTTGTGCGCGTCGACGATTACGCGGCGCAGGCGGCAGTTTGCGCCGACGTGGACGTTTTGTCCGATGATCGTCTCTTCAATGACGGAGCCGGAGTTGATCACGCAGTTGCGCGAGAGCACGCTCTTGCGCACGTAGGCGCCCAAGACGCGGCTTGCTTCGGCGCGGAGGCAGCCGTCCACCGAGCACGAGTGGTCGTTCGCGGGATAGGTGAATCCCGGCGGATCGGAATAGGAGACGGTCCTGATGGGCCACTGCTGGTTGTAGAGCGAGAGCGCCGAGGGGTGGTGCAGCAGGTCCATGTGCGCCTCCCAGTAGGCTTTGATGCTGCCCACGTCCTTCCAGTATGGCCTGTCGTCGCCGGGCAGCTTGTTGGTGGAGAAGTCGTAAGCCATGAGCTTGTAGCCCTTGAAGAGCATCGGCAGAATGTCGCGCCCGAAGTCGTGCGTGCTGTCTTTGCGCTCGTTGTCGGAGAGGACCGATTCCTCGAGGATCTCGCGCTCAAAGATGTAGTTGCCCATGGAGACGAAGCTGTAGCCGGGGCGTCCGGGGATCTCCGGCGGCACGGCGGGTTTTTCGACGAAGTCGATGATGCGCCCGTCGGCGTCGGTCGCGATGCAGCCGAACTGGCTCGCCTCGGAGGAGGGGACGACATAGGCCGCCACCGTAATGTCGGCGTTGTTGTCCATGTGGTAGGCCAGCATCTGTTCAACGTCCATCTTGTAGACGTGGTCGGCGGCGAAGATGCAGATGCGGTCCGCGTCGAAGAGCGTCACGAGGTGCATGTTCTGGAAGATCGCGTCCGCCGTGCCCTCGTACCAGCGCTCCCCGTCCCACATCTGCGCGGGGACGACGTTGACGAAGAAGTCGCGGCCGCGCAGAGCGCCGCCGAACTGCCAGCCCTTGCCGATATGCTCGTGAAGCGACTGGCTCTTGAACTGTATCAGGCAGTATATTGAAAAAAGCCCGCTGTTGACCATGTTTGACAGCGCGAAGTCTATAATGCGGTATTTTGCGGCGAAGGGTACGGCCGGTTTCGCCCGGTATCTGGTCAAAGGCATCAGCCGTTCGCCCTTT
>JAEXGR010000002.1 GCA_023450745.1 Synergistota bacterium | reverse complement strand
CCATGCACTAAATTTATTTTTATCCGTTACTACTTAATTATTATAATGTATCCCAATAAAAAATAAATATGGTATATTTACCGAAGAAGAATTTTTACAAACCTGTGGCCTTTACGTAACTTTGGCCGCCTCCGCCACTCAGATATATTTTTCAGTATATAATAATGATATAATTACGATATGGAGATGATATAACATGTTTATAAAACCTTCTACCGCACTGCGCAATGAATATAACGAGATCGCCGAGCTATGCAAAAGGGAAGATTCTCCCGTTTTTCTAACAAAGAACGGCGAAGGAGACCTTGTAGTGATGAGCGTTGAACACTACACCAGACGCGAAATGATGCTTGACCTGCGCGAAAAACTGCTGCGCAGTGAGGCGGAGCGGATCGCAGGCTGCCGGAGCTATTCCGTTGACGAGGTGAGTACACGGCTAAAAGAGCTGATCGATGAATAGTTTCGAGGTACGCTTCCTTGAGGCAGCTCTCACCGACCTGGAGGAGATCATTATCTATATCGCCGCGGAAAGCAGGGATGCCTCAAAAGAGCTGCGCAGTCTTATCATCAAGCGCGCGAACGAACTTTCAGTGTTTCCCTACCGCGGCACCAGAGTTCCGGATAAAAAAATCGCCGCTATGGGCTTTCGCTGTGTTCCGGTTGGGAAATACCTCATATTTTATAAGGTGGAAGAGGCCACTGTATTTATCCATCGCGTACTTGACGGCAGACGCCACTATCCGGGGATATTCCCCTGAACAGTCAGACAGCAATGATGAAACACAATATGGAGATGATAAAAATGACGGCTCCGGTAAAGGCTAACGTTGGGATAGACATTGTCGATCAGATAGATATCCGCGTCGGCACGATAAGGATTGTCGAAGATGTCGCAAATTCAAAAAAACTTGTGAAACTCGATGTCGATTTTGGCGGTTTTACAAGGACCATACTGGTGGGGATGAAGGGCGAGAGGGAAGACCCCAAAGAGGTCGAGGGAAAACAGGCCCTCTTCATCGTCAATTTAGAGCCAAGAAAGATGGCGGGAGAGCTCTCCGAGGGGATGCTCTTTGACATCGGCTATGCGGACAAAATCACACCCATGCTCGCGCAGCCCGAAAAACCGGTGCCTGACGGTACAAGGACGGGATAAGAGAGAATTACGCGCAAGAATCTCCGTTTGTAAATGTTCCCGCCTCCACCGCAAAGCAACCATGCGCAAAGGCTATTTTCTTTTTTAGAGCCGCTGCCCTATTCGACCATTTTCGCGACCTCACGAAAATGGTCGGGGAGCTCGGAACCGGAACGATAAAAAACGCTCATACATAATCAAGCCGCCGCATCTCTGCGGCGGCTTGATTATTTCTTATCTTCTATCGTCCTTAAACCAGCGGCTCGATCGTCTTGATCGAGAGCTCATCAAGCTGCTTAGCCTCGACCTCGGAGGGGGCCTCCGTCATCGGGCACTGGGCCTTCTGATTCTTCGGGAAGGCCATTACGTCACGGATCGACTTGCTGCCCGTCATCAGCATGACGAGGCGGTCAAGGCCGATGGCCAGTCCGCCGTGCGGCGGCGTGCCGTAGCTGAGGCCGTCGAGCAGGAAGCCGAAACGCTCCCTGGCCGCCTCCGGCGTGAAGTTCAGCGCCTGGAAGGCCTTCTGCTGCATCTCGGGGTTATGTATCCTTATCGAACCGCCGCCCAGCTCCGTTCCGTTGAGGACCACGTCATAGGCGCGGGAGCGCACACGGCCCGGTTCGCTGAGCAAATACTCCATATCCTCATTCATCGGCGCGGTAAAGGGATGGTGGACGGCGGTGTAGCGGCCCGTCTCATCGTCCCATTCAAAGAGCGGGAACTCCGTCACCCAGAGGAAGCGGAAGCCCTCCTCCACCAGCCCGCGCTCACGTCCGAGCTCAAGGCGGATCTGCCCCAAAATCTCGCAGGCCCTGCGCCAGCTCTCGTCGGCCATGATAAAGAGCGCGTCACCGTTTTCGATCCCCGAAAGCTCCTTGAGCTTCGCGATACGGCCCTCATCAAGGAACTTCACGAGAGGACCCTTGAGCTCTCCCTCCTTGACCTGGAAATTCGCCATACCCTTCGCGCCCAGCGCCTTCGCGCGTCCCTCGAGATCCGAGAGCTCCTTGCGCGAGAGCGCCGCGCCGCCGGGCAGGCGCAGCCCCTTGATCGTGCCGCCGCCGGCAACCAGCGCCGCGAAGGGATTCTCGCCGCCGGCGAAAACCTCCTCAAGCGGCACCATCTCCAGCGGGATACGCATATCGGGCTTGTCGATGCCGTACTTGTTCATCGCTTCGTCCCAGGTCATGCGCAGGAAGGGCGTCTTTACCTCCACGCCCTTGATCTCCTTGAAAAGCCCCGCGAGATAATTCTCGACGAGCGTCATAATATCCTCTTCGGTGATAAAGCTCATCTCAAGGTCTATCTGCGTGAACTCCGGCTGCCGGTCGGCGCGCAGGTCCTCGTCGCGGAAACACTTGACGATCTGCATATAGCGGTCGCAGCCGCTGACCATCAGCAGCTGTTTGAAGAGCTGCGGCGACTGCGGCAGCGCGTAGAACTTGCCGGGGTTGACGCGGCTCGGCACCAGATAGTCGCGCGCGCCCTCCGGCGTCGACTTCGTCAGCATCGGCGTTTCCACCTCGATGAAGCCGTTGTCGCCGAAATAGTTGCGCGTATAGCGCGTCACGTCATGGCGCGTCTTGAGGTTCGCCTGCATCGACTCGCGGCGCAGGTCGAGATAACGGTACTTCATGCGCAGGTCCTCGTTGACGCTGTCCGCGTTGTCCAGCTCGAAGGGGATCAGCTTCGCGGGCGCAAGGACGATGAAGTCGTCTACCAGCAGCTCGACGGCCCCCGTAGCGAGATCGGGGTTTTCCGTGCCCTCGGGACGCTGGCGCAGCCTGCCCTTCACGGCAAGCACATATTCGCTGCGCAGGGCGCCCGCCCGCTCGTGGGCCTCGGCGTTAAGTTCGGGGTTGAAGACCACCTGCGTCACGCCAGTCTTGTCCCACAGCTCGATGAAGATTATCCCGCCCAGGTCGCGGCGGCACCGGAGCCATCCGTTAAGTACAGTCTCTTTTCCCGCGTCCTCAAGGCGCGGAGCGCCGCAGTACATCGTTCTCTGCCATGAGGCGTCATAGTGTCGGTCCATCGGTTATTCCCTCTTTATCTTAATTTATCTATAAAAGTGTTAGCTTAGCTTGCTGATGATCTGCTCCGCCGTCAGCTCTTCCTGCACGCCCTCTTTGAGGTCCTTCAGGGTGACTACGCCCTTCTCTATCTCGCTCATGCCCAGGATGCAGGCGTATTCCGCGGAAGCACCCGCCGTCTTCATCTGCCCCTTCATCGCCCGTCCCATGTAGTCCATGTCGGCGGAGATGCGGTTCATGCGCAGCGTGCGCATCAGGTTCATCGCCTCCAAGCGCGCGTCGGGCTCGGCGGCCACCACGTAAACTTTATTCGCCGGCTTGACTCCGAAAGAACAGCCCTGCGCCTCCATCGTGAGGATGACGCGCTCGATGCCGGAGGCGAAACCGACGCCCGGCACATGCGGGCCGCCGATCGCCTCGGAGAGGTTGTCGTAACGCCCGCCGCCGCAAACGGCGTTCTGCGAGCCGAGATCTCCGGAAAGTATCTCATAGGCCGTCTTCGTGTAGTAGTCGAGGCCGCGGACCAGGCGCTTATCGTGCTTCACCACCGCGCCGATCTTGTCAAGGCCGCGCCGGAGCTGTTCAAAGTGGTCCTTGCACTCGCCGCAGAGGTGATCCATCACCGAGGGCGCGCCCTCCGTGATCTCCCTGCAGATCGGGCTCTTGCAGTCGAGGATGCGCAGCGGGTTGCGGTCAAAGCGGCTCTTGCAGGTGTCGCAGAGCTCGTCGTAACGCCCGCGCAGGTAATCCTGCAGCGCCTTGCGGTAAACGGGGCGGCACTTCGGGCAGCCCACCGAATTAAGAACCACCTGCAGGTTTGAGAGGCCCAGCCGGCGGTAAAGCTCCATCGAAAAATCAATCACCTCAAGGTCCACAAAAGCGTCCTGCGCGCCAAGCGCCTCGATATCGAGCTGCACGAACTGGCGGTAACGCCCCTTCTGCGGGCGTTCGTAGCGGAACATCGGCCCGATGCTCCAGAGCTTCGCGGGCTGCGCGCCCTTGTTCATTTCGTTCTCAAGGTAAGAGCGCACCATCGAAGCCGTCAGCTCCGGACGCAGCGTGATACTGCGGCCGCCCTTGTCCGTGAAGGTGTACATCTCCTTCTCCACGACGTCCGTCGTCTCGCCCACGCCGCGGCAAAAAAGCTCCGTATGCTCGAAGATGGGAAGGTGCACCTCTCTATATCCATAATCATCCGCAACATTGCGGCACATCTGCGTTACATAGGCCCACTTCCACGATTCGTCTCCAAGTATGTCTCTTGTGCCGCGCGGTGCCTTGACTGCTTCCATCCCAACCGCCTCCCGGTAAAATTTAAATACGCCAACTGACTTTATGCGGGCAAATCACAGAATCGCCCTCTCATCGGAAAAATATCCGTTACTCAAATGAATATATTACTTCATAAGTATAGTGTAAGACAAGACGGGAGGCAAAAAAATTTTATCTTTCGCGCAAAGACCGCCCCAAACCGCCGGCTGACAATCTGCCGACAAGCGTATAAGCCGCGCTTTTCTTTCGCCGCGTCTGCGTTTTTTACCGATATTGTGAACAAAATATTACAATTTTAAACGGGAACATGCCATTTTTTTTGAAATATGGTAATCTATTACTGGTAAAGGAGGCGGTCGCATGGAATATATTTGCAGTCTACCCAAAAGATACAGCTGTGCCATGGCGGTCACGGCCTTCTATATCATCATGCAGGTCTTCCTGCTGCTCGCCTGCGACGGCCCCTCGGCCTCAAACCTTCAGGACCGCGGCAGCATCTATGTTATGGAGGCGGTGAAGAGCCTCTCCTCCACTACGCTCTCGCCGCGCACGGCGGATACGCGCCTTTCGTCGCTGTCCGTCAAAGCCGTCCCCGCGCCACGGGCTCTCGCCGAGGCCTTTTCGGAGGGGCTGAATCTCGCCGTCGAACGCGCGCGCAGCTGGACCCTTTGGGACATATTCATCGGAGACGAACAGGAATCACAACCTTCCTCCGATATGGTCGCGAGGAAATAAATCCCCTTCTGATTTAGGTATCGCAATATCTTCTGAGCCGTACCCGCGCCGGTACGGCAGGTCGTGCTATCAAAGCACGGCGGACGTCCGCGGACGCCCGCCATTCTGACATCTTTACCTATCATGATCAGGGGGGAGCAGCGATGGAATTACTTCACGCGGGGCTCGATATAGGTTCGACGACGGCAAAGGCCGTCGTCCTCGACCAGTATGACAAAATCGTATTTTACCGCTACAGCAGGCATTTTGCCGATATACGCACCGCTGTCGAAAGACTCGTCAGCGACATCAAGGACAGCTTCTCCGGGGCGAAGCTCACGCTCGCGATGGCGGGCTCGGGGGCGCTGGAGATCGCGCGGGGCATGAATGTGCCCTTCACTCAGGAACAAATCGCCTGCACGGCAAGCATCACGCGCTTTCTGCCGGGGGTGGACGTCTGTATAGAGCTTGGCGGCGAGGACTCGAAGATAACCTTCTTTGACGAGGCGGGAGCCGAGCAGCGCATGAACGAAACCTGCGCCGGCGGCACCGGCGCCTTCCTCGACCAGATGGCCTCCCTCTTCGGCACGGACGCCGCGGGGCTCAACGAGCTCGCGAAAGGGCACAAGACAATCTATCCCGTCGCTTCGCGCTGCGGCGTCTTTGCCAAGACGGACGTGCAGGCGCTGTTAAACGACGGCGCCTCGCGCCAGGACGTCGCGGCCTCAATTTTCCAGGCCATCGTCAACCAGACGATCAGCGGCCTCGCCTGCGGCCGGCGGATCGCGGGAAGGGTCGCCTTTCTCGGCGGGCCGCTCTATTTCCTCTCGGAGCTGCGGAGCCGTTTCACAAAAACTTTGCGTCTGCCGCTGGAACAGTGCATCTTCCCGCAGAACCCGCACCTCTTCGTCGCGATGGGCGCGGCGATCAGCGCCAAGATGCAGGGCGCCGTCGAAGCCGACGTGCTGCAAAGGCGCGCGGAACATTTCTTCGTCTCCCACCGCGAGGAGCACGGCTCGATGCTGCGCCCGCTCTTCAAAGACAAGGACGAACTCGCGTCATTTCGCGCGCGGCACTCTGCCTGCCGCGCAAAACGCGTCGCTATGCAAGATTATCACGGGGATGCCTACCTCGGTATAGACGTGGGGTCCACAACGACGAAAATGGTCCTTCTCGGAGGCGGCGGCGAGCTGCTTTTCTCAAAATACAGGCTCACGGGAGTCGGCGACCCGCTTCAGACGGTGCGCGAGACGCTCTCGGAGCTCTATTCGCAGATGCCCGCGGATATAAAAATCGCGGGCAGCGGCGTGACGGGATACGGCGAAAAGCTGATCAAGGCCGCCTTCGGCGTGGATGTCGGCGAAGTCGAAACGGTCGCGCACGCGAAGGCCGCAGGCTTCGTCCTCCCCGGCGCGGACTTCGTCGTCGATATCGGCGGGCAGGATATGAAGTGCCTGCGAATAAATGACGGCGTGATCAGCGGCGTTTTCCTCAACGAAGCCTGTTCTTCGGGCTGCGGCTCCTTTCTCCAGAGCTTCGCGAAGTCGCTGAATATGGAGATGGGCGAGTTCGCCCGCGCCGCCGAAGAGTCGTCCTCGCCCGTCGACCTCGGTTCGCGCTGTACGGTCTTTATGAATTCAAGGGTGCGCCAGGCGCAGAAAGAGGGAGCCCCGGTACGCGACATCTCCGCGGGCCTCGTCTATTCGGTCGTTAAAAACGCCCTTTATAAGGTGCTGAAGGTCAAAGACCCTTCGGAGCTCGGCGAACGCATCGTCGTCCAGGGAGGGACCTTCAGGAACGACGCGCTGCTGCGCGCCTTCGAGCTCGTCACCGGCCGCGAGGTGGTGCGCCCCGATATCTCCGAGCTGATGGGGGCCTTCGGCGCGGCGCTGATCGCGCGTGAACGCCGCGGAGAAAAAAGTTCTCTGCTCGGCGCGGAGGCGCTGCGCGGCTTCCAGACGGCGGTGACGACGCTGAACTGCGGCGGCTGCGGCAACCGCTGCCTGCTGACCCTGACGCGCTTCCCCGACGGGCGTAAGTATATATCCGGCAACCGCTGCGAACGCGGCGCCGTCGCGGAAGAGCGCGGGGAGCTGCCGCCGAACCTCTTTGAGAAGAAATACCGGCGGCTTTTCGACTACTACCAGCCGCTGGCCGCCGAAGAAGCGCCGCGCGGCGTAATCGGCATTCCGCGCGTGCTCAATATCTATGAGAACTACCCCTACTGGTTCACGCTCTTTACAGAACTCGGCTTCCGCGTCGAACTCTCCTCGAAGTCGCCGAACGAAAACCTCGGCATCGAGACGATTCCCTCGCAGACGGTCTGCTACCCCGCGAAGCTGGCGCACCGCCATATCACGGAGCTGCTGGAGCGCGGCGTGAAAAACATCTTCTACCCCCTCATCCTCCACGAGAAAGGGGAATTTGCCGGCGCGCAGAACGATTACAACTGTCCCGTCGTCACCGGCTACCCCGATGTGGCGCGGCTCAACATCGACCGGCTGCGCGCCGGTGAAGTGAGCTTCATCCAGCCCCCGCTCGCCATCGAAAGCGAAGAAGCGCTGGTGAAGACGCTCGCCGGATCGCTGGCTCCCTTCGGCGTCTCAAAACCCGAGCTGCGCCGCGCCGCGAAGCTCGCGGAGAGGGCGCGCGCCGTTTATAAAGCCGACGTGGCGAATTTCGGCCGCGAAGCGCTCGCGTACCTGAACGAAAACGGCGGGATCGGCATCGTCCTCGCGGGACATCCCTACCACCTGTCGCCGGAGGTCAATCACGGCATTCCGGAGCTGATAAACAGCTACGGCGTGACGCTCTTCACGGAGGATTCGATCTGCGGCCTCGCCGAAGGGCTTGAAGAACGGGACGAAGTGGGGGCCGTCGACCAGTGGGTATACCACTCGCGCCTCTACCGCGCCGCGATGGTGACGGCAAAACACCCAGACTTCAAAAATGTGGAACTGGTGCAGTTCAACTCCTTCGGCTGCGGACTGGACGCCATCAGCGCCGAGCAGACGGCGGAGATCCTGACGCGCCACGGCAAGCTCCACACGCTGATAAAAATCGACGAGGGAAAGAACAACGGCGCGGTCAAAATCAGAATTCGCTCGCTGCTCGCGGCAATGAAGACGGAGCGCGGCGGCGCGGGAAGCTATACGGAGAAGTCAGCCGCAAGAAACCGTCCCGCCGTCGGCTCCGCGGGCCGGACGCTGCTCTGCCCGCCGCTTTCGCCCTTCCATTTCCAATTTCTGGAAACCGCCTTCGAGGGAAGCGGCACGAACTTCAAAGTGCTGCCGGAAGGAACGCGTGAGACAGTCGACCTCGGCCTGCGCTACGTCAATAACGACGTCTGTTATCCGGCAATGATGGTCGTCGGCCAGTTCATCGAGGCGCTGAAAAGCGGCCTCTACGACCCCGACCGGACGGACTGCCTGTACGCGCAGACGGGCGGCGCCTGCCGCGCCAGCAACTACATCCATCTTCTGCGGGGCGCTCTCGACTCCGCGGGATTCCCGCAGGTACGTGTGGTGGCGCTCAACCGCCAGAAAGAGGGCGAGGCGGAAAAGTTTGAACTGCCGCCAAGTATCGGCTGGCGCGCGATGCTCGGCCTCTTTTACGGCGACCTGCTGATGCGCCTGCTGCTGCGCACGCGCCCCTATGAACGGGAAAAGGGCGCGAGCATGAGGCTGCACGACCTGTGGGTGGAACGCGTTAAAGACAACATCCGCGCGGGCAGCTGGTTCCGCTTCCGGAGGGACGTGAAGGAGATGACGCGCGACTTTGCCGCGATTCCCATAGAAAACATCAAACGCCCGCGCGTCGGCATCACGGGCGAGATACTCGTCAAATATCACGCTAACGCCAACGAGCGCCTCATCGAGCTGATCGAGGCGGAGGGCGGCGAAGCCGTGGTGCCCGATATGGGCAACTTCCTCTCCTACTGTCTCTTCGATCCGGTATACGCCAACAAGCGCCTCTCGGGAGCGTTCCTGCCGCGTGCCGTCGGCGAGGCGGGGATGTGGGTTCTCGACAGAATAAAGGCCCCCATCGCCGAAGCCTTGAGGGGAACCCGCTTCGGCGAGCTTCATAACATCAAGGAGCTCGCGGAGCTCGGTGGCGCCGTCGTCTCGCAGGCGAACCAGGCCGGCGAAGGCTGGCTGCTGACCGCCGAGATGATGGCGCTGATCGAGGGCGGAGTAAATAACGTGCTCTGCGTACAGCCATTCGCCTGCCTGCCGAATCACATTACCGGCAAGGGCGTCATCAAGGAGCTCAAACGCCGCTTCAAGGGCGCGAACATCCTGCCTCTGGACTACGACGCCAGCGTCAGCACGACGAACCAGCTGAACAGGCTTAAGCTGTTGATGGCCACCGCCAGGTAAATCGGCGTTTATAAAAATCGTCGCGAATAAGCACCGTATGCGTCATAAGCCGGCCCCTGAGCGTCCTGCGGTAGACGCATCCGCATGCCGCGGCAATATGGATAATCTGAAAATGTTCCCCGCTTAACAGCGGGGAACATTACCTTGCAATCGCCGTATGAAAAATACGGCTCCGGTACTCAGAGACCAACTTATTTAGCCTACGGCACTTCTTCGCGACGATTTTCCTGCTATCAAGCGAAAGCGTAAACGCCGATTTATCTTCGATAGACCAAACGACAAATTGGGGTTTGGCGCGCTAGCTACAAAAAACAATCTGCTGTCAATTAGGCGGTTTCTGCTTAGATTTTGATCTTGGCTCCCTCCGCGAGGGAGCTGGCCCGCAGGGCCTGAGGGAGTTTTGACCTTGGTTTGATGTTTTTATCTTCTTCAAAGTTACGAAAACCTTAAGGTCAACGTAAAAACTCCCTCCGACCCGGCGAAAACCCGTCGCCGGCCCACCTCTGATGTAACTACCAGCCGAATGATGAAAAAACTAAGTTCGGCGACGAAAATCAAAGATTTTCTGCCTCACTTATCGCACAAATCAGAAAAACGCTGATTTGGCTCTCTGGCCGCCTCCCTGAGGGAGGCTTTTAAGGCGCAAACCAAAATCGCTGAGCATCGGCAAATTGTTTTTGTAATTAGCATGCCAAACCTCAATTTGTCACGCTAACCCATCGAAGATAAATCGGCGTTTACACTTACGCTTGATTGCGGGCAAAGCGGCGCGAAGAAGCGCCGGTTTTAGTAAACGCTGCCAGCCTTAATCGCCAGTTATTCAAACAGCGCCTCTATTCTGGCGGTCACGGGATGATCTTCAAGGCCGCGCGGCAAGGTTAGCCCTCCGCGCCGGTGATATCGCGGCCGCGCCCTGCGGCCCATAAGCTCAATCGTCAGCCTGACGATGATCATCGCGGACGTCAAAGGCTGGGGGCGCTGACGCCGGACTGCTGTTCGTAGCTGCATTCCGTCGAGTATCTCGATATATAGGAGATATAGAATGCCCATCCGGCTAATATGAGCACACCGGCAATGATTTTTTTCATTTTGCACCGCTCCCTTCATATATGATTATTCTCGCTGTCATATCTAACTGTAATTATAAAAGTATCAGTTAAATTGTCAAGGAAAAATTTGTCAGAGGATGGGTGGCAGACGCGGCGTTTTTTCGCGTTCACGTGAAATAGGGAGGCCGCATACGCAAGCGCGCAGGGCGTCATTGCCGCCCGCAAAAAACAAAGGCCTGTCTTATTAGCGCGAAAGACAGGCCTCAAATACGGCGTTATTCAATTATTTCTCTTTGCGGGAAAAACTCTTTCGCAAAAGACGAATGGCTCACGCGCGGCGTTTAAAACTCCACCTTCTGCCCTAGCCCCATCTTCGCCGCTTTTTCACAGAGATAGTCCGCCGCCGCGATGTCGAACAGCGCCATGCCGACCGACTTGAAGAGGGTCGTCTCGCTCTCTTTTTTGCGTTTGCCGCCGATGAGCTCCGCGAGCGTATGAATGTTCTCCCGTTTGAGCGCGCCGTTTTCCAGCGGCGTGATCAGGTCGCCCGTCTCGTCGAGCGCGTGAGGCGTGTCTACATAAACGTCGCCGCCCGTGAGCCGGAAGAGGCCGTCCGGGTACTCCCGCATGTCGGGCAGGTAAGAACCGATGCCGGAGAAGGCGTGTCCCGCGAGCAGCTTTTCATCGTCGGGGAAGAGCGGCGTTTTAGAGGGCGTCGCCGTCATCACCGCCTCCGTTTTCTCCAGCAGCTCCGCGGCGCTTGCGGCAATCCTGACCTCCGCGCCGGGAAGCGACGCCCGGAGTTTTTCCGCAAAGGCGGGGAGCTTTTCCGTCAGCGCGTCATATATCCAGACCTCTTTCACGCTCTTGCGCGCCGCGCAGCCGAACCGCGCCTGCCAGAAACCCTGCACGCCCGTACCGACAAGCCCCAAAGAGCTGATGTCGGCGCGCGCCGTGTTCTTGATACCCGCGCCGCCGACGGCGCCCGTGCGCAGCGCCGTTACCATTTTTCCCTCCAGCAGCGCCTTCGGATCGCCGGTATTCGCGTCGAAGAGCATCACCGCGCCGTTGATGAAGGGCAGCCCTCTGCGCGGATTGTCGGGACGCAGCGTCAGGAGCTTGCAGCCCCAGGCCTCTGGGGTCACGCAGGGCATCAGCATCAGCGAATCGCTGCCGTTCAGCGAGATATTCGAGCGCAGCGGCATCGCGAAATCACCCTCGTCGGCAAAGAGCATCGTCTGTTCGATCTTTTCGATCAGTTCGTCGAAATCAACCGTTTCAACAAGCGTTTTTTCATTAAGTACCAGCATAAGCACCACTCCTGTTCTCTAAAATGAATTATGCAGCCGCGGCAAAAGCTTGGCTATTGGGACAATTATGCTTCATGGGCGTGTACGGAACGCAAATAGGCGTATAACGTGAACTTGCTCTTCTTCATCTCTAGGGAGAGCCGTTCTATCGCTCCCTTGACAAGGAAGAAACCCATCTCGTCAAGACGGGCCACCGCCTTGACCTTATCGGCGCGCGGCAGCGCGGACAGGTCGCTCCCCCACTCTCTTTTAATCGCCGCAATCGAGCTGGAGACGACGTCGTCCACATCCTTTGAGAAGTGCTCACGGTATTCGGGCGCGTCCGCCTCGGCGGAATCGACGCGAAAAAATTCGTCCAGCGCCTCCCGCGCGGCGCAGATCTTCGTGATATCCATATTGATGCAGAGAAAACCGACGGTCTCACCGGCGGCGTTCTTGATAAAACAGACGCCGCACTTGAGCAGCCGGCCGTCCTCCGTCTTCGCACGGTAATTATAAACGCCGGTCATTTTCCGGTACTCTGGATCTCTGAGCATCCGCAGGCCGAAATCCGTCATCGGCGAGCCGACGCCGCGGCCGCTCACCTGCGCGTTGGCGCAGGCGATAATCGAGCGCTCCGGGTTTGAGACGTCATGCAGCAATATCTCGCAGTCTTTTCCGAGAATCTCGCCAAGTCCCTTCACCAAGTCTATATAGGGCAGCAGCTCCGCAGGCGTCTTGTGTTTGTTCATTTTATGCCGGTCCTCCTGATCTTGCTGTCTCCATTCTATCATAAATAAATTGTCAACGACAATAATTTTTTATTTTTCGCAAAAATAATGTCGATGCCTTACAATAGCTCATTTTTTAAATTGATTAAAATGTAAGCTCAGAAGGGAGGTCTCCTTATTGATATTTTTAAGCAATATAATTGACAAATTATTGTCAATTACGTATATAATTATCAAGAGGCAGAGAAAGGGGAAGGTACCGTCATGATGAATTTTACGAGAACTATCGACGCCATCGACGCCCACACCGCGGGCGAACCGATCCGCATCGTCACCGCGGGCGTCCCGAAGGTCGAGGGACGGACGATGCTCGAAAAGATGGAATATTTCAGCAGGCATTACGACAATATCCGCTGCCTGCTGCTCAAGGAGCCGCGCGGGCATAAGGATATGTTCGGCGCGGTGCTGGTGCCGCCCGCGTCCGACGACGCCGATCTTGGCATTCTCTTCATGCACAACGAGGGGATGAGCACGATGTGCGGCCACGGAACGATCGGCACGGTGAAGGCCGCCGCCGAGACGGGGCTCCTCGAACTGCGCGAGGGAAGCAACACGATAAAGATCGACGCTCCCGCCGGCCGCATCACGGCAGAGGCGACGGTGAGGGCGGGGCGCGTCGAACAGGTGGCGTTCACCAACGTCCCAGCCTTTGTATATAAAAAGAACGTAAAGATACCGGCGGCGGGAATCGGCGAGATAGACGCAGCGATCGTCTACGGCGGCGCGTTTTACATCTTCGTCGAGGAGGAAAAGCTCGGACTGCGCGTTCTGCCCGAGCAGACGCCGGCGCTCGTCGCGCGCGCGATGGAGATGAAGCGCTGGGTAAACGCGAACCTCGACATCCGTCACCCCGAGAAACCGGAAATCGGCGGCATCTACGGCGTGCTTATCACCTCCCCCGTCGAGCGGACGGAATACGGCTGCCGCAGCCGCCACATCTGTGTTTTCGCCGAGGGCGCGGTAGACCGCTCCCCCTGCGGCACGGGGACCTCCGCGCGAATGGCGCTGCTGGTCTCGCGCGGCGAGCTGAATGTGGGCGAACAATTCCAGGCGGCAAGCATTATCGACACGAAGTTCGCAGGAACGCCGCTTGCCGCCGTCACTGAAAGCGGATATGAGGCGATCATCCCGCAGGTCGCGGGGCCAGCCTGGATAACGGGCTTCAACAAATTCGTCCTTGACCCGACCGACCCGCTACCCGAAGGCTTCTTACTTTAACCCACTAAAAATTCTGGAAAGGGCTGAACAGAAATGACATACCGCTCCCAAGAACTGGGACTTTTCTCCGGCAGGGGCTCATCCTCGCGCCGCGCCATCTACAAGGGCTGCGGCTACGACGACGGCGACTTAGCAAAGCCGCTCGTCGGCATCGTCAACACCGCGAACGACGCCGGATTGGGGCATGTGCACCTCGACCGCCTCGCCGCGCGCGTGCGCGCGGGCATCCTGCAGGCGGGCGGCACCCCCTTCGAATTCGGGACCATTGCCACCTGCGGCGCGGTGCCAATCGGGATGCCGCACTTCCGCTATGAACTCGTCATCCGCGACATCATCGCCTCCTCCGTTGAGATAATGACCGGCGTGCAGCTGCTTGACGGCCTCGTACTGCTCGCTTCGTGCGACAGCATCATCCCCGGCGTGCTCATGGGCGGCATCCGCGCCGACGTGCCCTGCATCGTGCTGACCGGCGGCCCGCAGGAGGTCTGCAAGAGCGGCGGGCGTTCCGTCGTCATGAGCGAGCTCGACCAGCTCGTCTTCGGCGCGGACTACGCGAGCGACGAGGCGCGCGAAAAGATACGCTACCTGGAGGACCACGTCTGCCCCGGCCCCGGCGCTTGCTCGCTGATGGGGACGGCCAACACCATGCAGATATTGATGGAAGCGCTGGGAATGGCGCTGCCAGGCTCGTCGGCCGTTCCCGCCGTCTACGCGGAAAAAGAACGCTTCGCAACGCAGACGGGCCGCCGCATTGTGGAGCTCGTGAAGGAGGGCGTGAAGCCGAAGGACATCCTCACGCGCGAGGCGCTGCTCAACGGCGTGATCGTCACGATGGCGCTCGCCGGCTCGACCAACGCGGTGCTGCATCTGCTCTCCTTCGCGCGCGAAGTGGGCGTGGAGCTGACGCTCGACGATTTTGACAAACTGTCGGAGACGATACCGGTCATCAGCCGCGTCATTCCGACGGGCAAGGCGACGGTCATCGATCTCTACAACGCCGGCGGCGTGCCCGCCGTCCTCGGCGAGATGAAGGACTTCCTCCATCGCGACTGCCTCACCGTCTCGGGACACACTATCGGCGAAATCGCCTCGCTGCGCCGCTCGTCGGACCATGCAACCCTGACCACCGCGGAGGCCCCCGTCTTTAAAAACGGCGGCATCGCGGTGATGCGCGGCAACATCACCCCCAACGGCGCGATCTGCCGCACGACGACCATCTCCGAAAAGATACGCCGCTTCGCGGGGCCCGCGCGCGTCTTCAACTCCGACGAGGAGGCGCACCGCGCGGTGGTCACGGGGGATATCAAGAGGGGCGACGTCGTCGTCATCCGCTACGAGGGGCCGCGCGGCGCGCCGGGCATGCGAGAGATGATGATGACCACCGACGCGCTGGTCGGCATCGGCATGGGGCAGGAGGTCTTCGTGCTCACCGACGGCCGCTTCTCCGGCTTCACCGAGGGCGCGGCGATCGGCCATATCTCGCCCGAGGCCGCCGTCGGCGGCGTCATCGCCGTCGTTGAGGACGGCGACGTCATCAGAATTGACATTCCCGGACGCACCGTGACCCTTGACCTGCCAGACGAGACGATAAAAGAGCGCCTCGCGAAGTGGAAACTGCCGCTGAAAAAGGAGCGCGGCATCCTCGGCATCTACGCGAAAAACGCCCTCCAGGCCCACGAAGGCGCGATGATCGACGACCGCGTGACAAGCGAGGAGCAGGTGCGCGGGGAGATTTAAACGCCGATACGGAAATACAAAAGGGTCCGCCGGCAGTTTTACGCGTCCGGCGGGCCCTTAGACGCCGGATACCGCCGCTGCGCGGCGCCGCATAAGCTAACCGCGCCGCAAGACGCCGCCCGCTTATGTTTGTGATCGAGCGAGGCGGGGCGCGAAAATCCCCGCCGGCGCGCCGGCTATAAAGATAATTTTCAAAGACTGCGCCAAGTACGCAAACGAACTTTTCGCGCGCAACCCGTCCGCGCCTAAATCTCCGCGGGGAAAATGTACCGGCCTTTTACTCAAAGGCCGTTTGATAGAGGCGGCTGGGGTTAAAGCCGCGAAAATTTGTGCTAAACTAATTTCATGAAGATAAAAGACGCCCGGGAAAAGGATGCGCAATCGTATGCCGGCAAGCTGGAACAAATAGTCTCCGGCACGGATTTCTACGTCTTTTTATTTTCCGACTTAGACGGCGGCCCATACGTCCCTCTTGCCCTGGAGGTCGCGGCGGCTCCCGCCGCGCTCAAAAGACGCGAACCGTTGAAATTCCTGCGCCTCGCGTATCTGCTCTTCGCGGCCGGCAGAGAAAACGCTTACCATGCCCTCATCGAAGAGATGAAGGATATTATCGCCGCGATAAAAGGTCCGAAAAAAGGGGCCGGCGCGCTGCTCGGCGAATGGACCTTCGTCGCGGCGCTAAGATACTTTCGCGACCTCGACAGACTCGCGGAAGAATACGAAAAAGCCCTGCGGCTGCTAAGCGCCCCCTCAGCCGTCGTCACACAGTCGGACCCCTTCGCCTTTTGCATGATGGGCGTATACGGCATTTTTTTGCGAAAGCCGGGAACGGCCGACGACATTTCCCAAAAGCTGCGCCGCGCGTTAACGCTCTACTCCGAACTTACTAAAGGCGGCGGCGCGGGAACCGACCTGCTCTACGACGCGGACATTGCCTTCCTGCGCGGCGAGCTCGACCGCGCGGAAGTGCTTGCCTACAAAGCCGCCTACATCGCCGAAAGCCGCAAAGACTCCCTGCTGCTGATCAACGCCTCAGAAATACTCATGCGCTGCGCGCTCTACCACGCCGACCTCTCAACCTTCACGCGCGCAGCCGAACAGATGGAGAACGCCGTGAAAAACTCCGGGCGCGGCAAGCGGATATGCGCGCTGACGCGCGACCTGGCCTACGGCATCATCTACCCCTCGCTGGGGCTGACCGATAAAACGGCGGAATGCCTGAAAGACGTCAGCTTTTCGCTCCGTGACGATGTCAAAGGAGGCAAAAGCTGCATGTACGCGGAGCGTATCGTCATCAACATGGGGCGTGTGCCGACTCTCAGCTTCGGCACCGCCTTTATCTGCCATATCTTCTATTTCTGCCTCAGCGGCGGCTACAGAAAGACGATCGGCGCGATAGAGCTCATGGAGCCATTGTGGGAAGAGGCGGAATACCTGACGCTGGCGCTCTACTCGGCTCTCTTCAAAGCGGCCTGCCACGCCGCCTTGGGCGACATGCACGCGGCGCGCGCGGAAGTAAGAAAAGCGGCCGCCGCCGCGCTCGCGGACGGGTTTTACCTGGCGCTGGCCCAGTTTTCGCCGCTCCTCAGCGGTCTCGTCGAAGAAGAGCTCGCCCATGACGAAGACGCGGCGGCGAAAGTGGCAAGACTGTGCGAGATGCAGTCCGGCACGAAAGAGCTTTTGAGAAAGGCGTTGGATAAGACCCGCGCCATCGCCGCTCTCAGCCGGCGCGAAGAAGAGATCGCCAAGCTCGCGGCCCAGGGCATGAGAAACCGTGAGATCGCGCTGCGGCTCTCGCTCTCCGAACAGACGGTACGCAACTACCTCTCCGGCGTATTCCGCAAATTGGACATCACAAGCCGGGCGGAACTTTCCGGGCTCATGCGCTGACTCCTGCCCAAAACGGTACATTTTTCAGTACATTCGTAATCTTTAAAAATTTAATCACTCCTTTATCATAGCATCAGGAAAAACAACAAAGGGGTGATCGCATGAAGATACTCGTCATCAACGGAAGTCCCCGCGGCAAACGCAGCAACACGCTGAAAATAGCAAGCGCCTTTGTGGAAGGAGCGGCTAAAACGGGCGACGGCGTTGAAATTCTCGACATTGAAACACTCGGCGTCGAGAGCTGCCGCGGCTGCTTTAGCTGCTGGGGCGTTACGCCCGGCCAATGCGTCGTCCATGACGGCATGGACGCTTTGAGAGAGGACGTTTATAACAAGGCGGAGCTTCTCGTATGGAGCTTTCCGCTCTACGTCTACGGCCTTCCGGGAAAGCTGAAGTGCTTCATCGACAGGCTCCTCCCCAACAAATATCCTGAAATATATGAAGACGAAAGGGGACGGCCATACCACCCGGAGCGCTATGACCGCTCGCGGCAGCGGCATGTCGTCGTCTCCTCCTGCGGTTTTTTTACAACGGAGGATATCTACGATTCCGTGAGCGCGCTCTTCCGGCTCTTCCTCCAGGACAAATTCAAGGAGACGATATATTGCGCACAGGGCGAATTGATGAACGACGAAGGGGCGGGGCCGCTTACCGGGCCATTTCTTGCCTGCGTTAAAAAAGCCGGTGAAGAATTCGCGGCCTGCGGGCGCATCGGCGAAGCCGCCCGGCAAAGACTGCGGACGCCGCTTCTTGACAAAGGCGAATACATGAAGACATGCAACGCGCACTGGCAGGAATCGGCGCGAAAGAGAGGGGATATCAAATGAAAACTGGCAGAGGACATTTAATGATCGCGGCCTTGGCGCTGTTGGCGCTGGCCCTGGCCGGCGGCTGTGGGGGAAGCTCCGGCGGTTCGGCCCCCGCGGCTAAAGTTTACAAGATAGGAGAACTGCACAGCGCGCTCGCAAGCCACCTGCCCGCGGTCTTTGACGAGATACGGCCCTTTGACGGACGGTCGACTGACGGCGCCGTGATGATCTCGCTCAACGGCGTCACGCCCGCGGTTTTTGCAGAATACGGAGAGGTCTTTAAGGAAGCCTATGACAACGGCCACGCCATTATACTCGAGCACGCCGACGCGGCGGAAATCGCCGCGCTGCTTGATACGGTCGGCCATGAACACGCCTATTACATCCCGGGCGGCGACGGACATGTGGAGCTGTTCGCCGTTGAGAAACGCAACGAAGGGCTCTGCCGGTGGACGACGCCGCACAGCGGCGGCGGCGATGGCGACACGGCGGAACAGAATGAGGAAACAGGGCTGACGAGGGCGCAGAATTTCAAAGACTGGCTTGACTCCGGAGTCGAAGACTACAACCCAAGCGGCGCGGCCGCCGCTCAATCATCCGCGGCGCGTTCCGCCATAAGCGCTTCCGCCGATGGGGAATCTAAAAATATCACGGATATCAGCGGCGCGCTGATCGACAGACTCGACTTCTCCCCGAATTACGACCAAAAAACGCTCATCGTCACCTATACGAGATACTCCTGTCACTCCTTCTCGGAGAACCGCGACTATTTCTATATCGAACAGAAGTCTTCGCTGAACCCGCAGAAGGGCTATTCTCAATACGTTAAGGACAGGGCTTTTTATCCCGTCGAGTATCACGTTGAGGGATTCGTAAAACGATATCGCTTCAGCAACCGCCTGCCCGGCGCCCCGGATGGGCAAACGGCTTCGCTGGCAACATCCTCGCCCAACACGGAAAACGGCGCCCTATCGATTACAAGCTCCGTCGCGTACAATGTGGGCGGTTCGGTCGGGCTGGCGAGCACGGGCCCTAATCTGGATCTCAACGCCGGCGTAACGATAGGGAAATCTTACACAGTCGACGTCAAGGACTGTACCGTAACCAACGAATCCGGCGCCGGCATCCCTTCGAACGCTGACTGGGGATATGAAATGGCATGGCCGCGAATGAGGCAGCCTGTTGAACGTGACGGCGTTATGAGAATATGGGACGCGGTACCTCTTTCGCGCACAAACTTCCAACCTGTCAACTGCTGGATATGGAGCGTCTCCGACGGATACAGGCAAAATACGCTGGAGGCGAAGCCGGCATTTAAATCCGAGTTCACCTGGACCGACGGCAAAAGCGTTAAAATGCAAGCGGAAGCCGAACCGCGTCAAAGCACAATAAACCCTCCCGGAGCGCAATCGGCGGATATAACGGTGCCGCTCCCTCCGCTTGTCGCGGCCAATACCAAAGAGGTGACGTATCCCGCGGGCGGCGGCGATACAAAGACGATTGAATTCTATTCGCAGGGAGAATGGAAAATATCATCCGACCAGCCGTGGTGTACCGTTGACGCCGCGTCGGGAGGCGACGCGGCGAAAACCCCAGCCTCCGTGCATGTGGTGGTATCACGGAACGACACCGGCACGTTCAGAACGGCCTGCCTGACGATCAGCACCCGCGAAAAGGAAAAGGGTGATAGCGGCAAACCGCGCGGCGTGAGTAAAATCAAAATCTTCCAGTCACAATATAATAATTAACGGCCAACGGCATAAACGCCTCCCCCCAAACGGCTTCCGGCAGGAAAACCGCTTGGGGGGAGCGCCTTATGGTTGGAATTATTCCGTCAAATTCTCAGGCAGCGTCCGTTATGCTCTTAAGGTCAAACAAGCAGGCTCAGCCGCAGGGCCATTCCGCAAAAATATTTACCGCTTCATCAATTCCAGCGCGAGCCGCGCCGTGTCTTCGAGGTTTTTCACCGTAATGCGCTCGGCGGTGGTATGCACTCTGTCCATGCCGGTGCCGATGACGACGGCTTTCACGCCGCCCGCGTTCATGACGTTCGCGTCGCTGCCGCCGCCGGATACGCCGAGCCGGGGCGTAAGGCCGAGGCGCCGGCAGGCGGCGGCGACGGAGGCCACGAGCGGCTCGTCGGCAGGATGCGCGTAGCCGGTGTAACTTGTCGTCGTCTGGCAGTCGAGCTCCGCGCCGAAGTCGCGGCAGGCCTTTTCAAGGCATTCCACCATGTGCCGCGTCTGCGCCGCGAGCTTCGCGTTATCGCGGCTCCTCACCTCGGCCTCGATGTAGGCGCTGGGGCTGACGATGTTCGTCGCGCCGACGGCCTTGAAGGTGCCGATGTTTGCCGAGGTCTCTTCGTCTACGCGGAGCAGCTTCATCGCGGAGATGGCGGCGGCTCCCGCCTGAATCGCGCTGACGCCCTTTTCGGGAGCGAGCCCCGCGTGAGCCGCGACCCCTTTGATCTCGGCGCGTATCTTCGTCTGCCCCGGCGCGGCGCTGGTGATGCTGCCGGTATCGCCGCTGGAATCGAAGACGACGGCCTCTTTCGCGGTGAGTTTGGCATAGTCGAGGGCTTTGGAGCCGATCATGCCGACCTCTTCGCCGACGGTGAAGACGACCTCGACGGTACGATGAGCAAGTCCCTGCTCGCGCGCCGCCGTGACCGCCTCGATGATCGCCGCTGCGCCGGATTTATCGTCGCCGCCGAGGATCGTGCTGCCGTCGGTGTGTATCACGCCGTCGGTGACTATGGGACGAATCCCTTTGCCGGGGGTCACGGTGTCAAGGTGGGCGCTCATGACGAGCGCGGGAGCCTCGCCCGCGAAGACCGCGACGACGTTGCCCGTTTCGTCAATACGCGTTTCACAGCCAAGAGCCCTGAGGTCCGCCGCGGCGCGCGCGGCCATCGCCGCTTCACCGCCGCTTTCGCTGTCGATCGTCACATATTCAAGAAAGTTTTTTAAGAGACGTTCTTTGTTTATCAAAATCTTCATCTTCTTTCGTCAGTTTTCATTATTATACTTCGGGAAGGCGTTATTTTCAGGCCTCCGTCAGTAAAATCATCCCCGGCGTCACTTCCCGGGGCGGCGGCGGGCGTTATCCGCCCCGCCTTTACATGAATAGTCCCGCGCCGGGGCCCAGCGGCAGGTTGAAGAACATCCAGACGACGAGCAGCAGCGACCAGCTGATGAGGAAGAAGATCGAGTAGGGCAGCATCGTCGAGATGAGCGTGCCGATGCCGGAGTTCTCGTCGTATTCCTTCGCAAAGACGATGATCATCGCAAAATAGGACATCAGCGGCGTGATGATGTTCGTCGTGGAATCCCCGATCCGATAGGCGACCTGCGTCAGCTCCGGCGAATAGCCGAGAAGCATGAACATCGGGATAAAGACCGGCGCGAGAATGGTCCACTTCGCGGAGGCCGACCCCATGAAGAGGTTGATGAAGGCGCTGAAGACGATAAAGAGGATCATCAGCGGAATGCCGCCGATGCCCGTCGATTCGATCACATGCGCGCCTTTGAGGGCGATAATGGTGCCGAGGTTGGTGTAGCTGAAGTAGCTGATAAACTGTGCCGCGACAAACGAGAGGGCGATGTAGGCGCCCATCGAGGACATCGCCTTGCCCATCGCGCCGCAGACGTCCTTATTGTCTTTGAATTTGCCGGAGACGTAGCCGAAGACGACCGAGGGGACGAGAAAGAAGAACATGATGAGCACGATGATGCTCTGCATGAGCGGCGCGCCGGCGATGAGGCTGCCCGTCTTGGGATTGCGCATGAAGGAATCGGCGGGCAGGCAGACGGCCACTACCAGCAGCGTCATCACAAGCAGGGTGATATTTGCCATCCTGAGGGCCTTGCGCTCCCTCTCCGTGATCTGATGCGATTCAAAGGCCCCCTCAAGGAATTTTCCCTTGTATTCGCCGAGGCGCGGCTCGACGATGTAGTCGGTGACGATTGTGCCGACGATCGTAATCAGGAAGGTGGAGGCGATCATGAAGTACCAGTTGGCGGTTGGCTCGACGGTGCGCGCCGCGTCAAGGATGTGCACGGCCTCCGTAGAGATGCCGGAGAGGAGCGGGTCGGTGGTGCCGATGACGAGGTTCGCGGAGAAGCCGCCCGAGACGCCCGCGAAGGCGGCGGCCAGACCCGCCATCGGGTGGCGTCCGTAGGCCATGAACATCAGCGCGCCGATGGGAATGAGGACGACGTAGCCGGCGTCCGAGGCGATGTTGGACATGATGCCGAGGAAGACGACGACGGGCGTGATAAGACGGCGCGGCGTCACCGCGACGGTGCGTTTGAGGATCGTCGGGATATAGCCGCTGGTCTCGGCGACGCCGACGCCGAGCATCGCCACCAGGACGACGCCAAGCGGCGCAAAGCCGGTGAAATTCTTTACGGCCGAGGTGAGCATGTAGACGACGCCATTTGTATTGAGCAGGCTGACGGCGGTGACGGTCTGCATTTCCACGGTATTCGTGGCGCGGTTGATAAGCTCGCCGGTGGCGGATACGCCCATCGCCGCCAATATTGCGGAGACGGCCGCCGTCACCGCGGCAAAGATCGCAAAGAGCGCAATCGGGTGCGGCAGCTTGTTGCCGACGCGCTCGACTCCATTGAGAAAACGGTCGAACAGAGAAACCTTATTCTTTGTTTCGGCTGTCATTACAAAAATTCCTCCTGCATGTATTTTATGAATAAACTGTATAGAGCCACAGTTAATCCCCTGAGGCGCGCGTTACCAACGGGTATTTATTTGCAATAGAGTCTATTGCGCGCTAAATAAAATTATTAATTATAACATACTTGAATATTTAATAGTTGTCAATGATTTTTTAAAACAACCTTGAATCATAAAGAGTTACGGGTTTTGTACAGTCATTAATAAATATTCACTAATGAACTTTACAATTTTTGTAAAACTGTATAGAATACGTGCTTGACGGCGGGAGAAATACCCGCGCAAATTACGGGGAGCCTGAATATTTCGGCTGAGAGGAGGCGCAGCCTCGACCCGATGAACCTGATGTGGGTAATGCCACCGTAGGGAGAATAGCTTGAGTTGATGACGGCTGTCTTTCTGGGGACGGCCGTCATTATTTTTAAGGAGTGTTTTTCGATGAATGAAGAAAAGAGAACGACAACGGCAAACGCGCTGATCTGGTTCGGCGCGGCGGTTTCTATCGCGGAGATATACACGGGCACGCTGATGGCGCCGCTGGGAATGGCGCGCGGCATGGCCGCGGTGATCGCGGGACATCTGATCGGCGGTTTTCTCATGTACCTCGCGGCGCTGATCGGCGGGCTGTCGGGGCGCGGCGCGATGGAGAGCGTCAAGCTCTCCTTCGGCGAACAGGGGGCGAAGTTCTTCGCGGCGCTCAACGTGCTGCAGCTCGTCGGCTGGACGGCGGTGATGATCGCGGGCGGCGCGATCTCGCTCGGCGTCATCCTCAACCCGCTCTTCGGCACGAACAACGCTCTTTGGTGCGGCGTGATCGGCGTCATGATCGCCGTCTGGATACTGCTCGACATGAAAAACTTTGAGCGCGTCAACAAGGCGGCGATGGCGGCGCTCTTCGTCCTCACGCTGGCGCTCTCCTTCATCGTCTTCAAGCACGGGGAGACGGAGGCGGCCCGCGGCGTGATGAGCTTCGCCGACGCGATGGAGCTTTCGGTGGCGATGCCCCTCTCATGGCTGCCGCTGATCTCCGACTATATGCGCGACGCGCGCGAGCCGAAAAAGAGCGCCGCCGTAAGCACGGCCGTCTATTCGCTGACCAGCTGCTGGATGTACTTCATCGGCCTGGGCGTGGCAATCTACACCGGCGGCGCGGACATCGCGAAGATCATGCTCGACGCGGGGCTCGGCACAGCCGGCGTGATCATCATCGCCTTCTCCACCGTGACGACGACCTTTCTTGACGCCTACTCCGCCGGAATCAGCTTTCACGTCATCTTCAAAGGGATAAAAGAGAAGGCCGCGGGCGTCGCGGTCTGCGCGATCGGTACGCTGATCGCCGTCTACGCGCGCTCCGACAGCTACGAAAGCCTGCTCTACCTCATCTCCTCCGTCTTCGCGCCGATGGCGGCGGTGATGGTGGCCGACTTTTTCATTTTGAAGAAGGACAGCTCGGCAAAGCGTCTGTCATTGAGAAACGCCGTCCTCTGGGCCGTGGGATTCGCCCTCTACAGATACCTCATGACCGCGGGCAGCCCCGTGGGGGCCACGCTGCCGGTGATCGCCGCGACCGCCGCGCTCACCTGGCTGACCGGCAGGCTCTTACCGGAAAAACAGTAACAAAGATAATTATTTCACTTTATTATCTTGCGGTTTTTCCTTTGCAATATCCCTGTATAAGGGCTACAATTAGTCAATAAGCACCTTATATAAAAATTCTCAGGGGGAGATTCCAATGGATGTAAAAAGCAAAGCGTATCAAGAGCTGCTGAAGAAGCGTCCGCTGAACGTACAGGCGCGTTTTGGCGAGACGGAGATGGGGCTTGTCAGCGGGCGTGATATCGCGGCGGCGGCCAGGGAAGTCGATTCCATCGTGCTTGCGGCGAATGCGCGTCATCCGCTCGTCATAAAGGCAGTGCTCCAGGCGGCAAAGAAGAAGAACGCGGCGGTGCTCATCGAACTCGCGAAATCAGAGGCGACATATTGCGGCGTAACCTACGACAACGCCGCCGAATACGCCCTGAAGTATTCCGAAGAGATGGGACACGGCGCGGTATTCGGACTCCATGTCGACCATTACGCGATCAAGAGCCAGGCCGACGTTTTAAAGGGCGTGGGGCACCTCACAAAGATCGCCAACAACGGCTTCACCTCGGTGGCCATTGACGCCTCGCACCTTGACGACTATGACAACTTCGCCGCCACCCGCGCGCTCGCGGACTGGCTGCCCGCGGAGCTCGGCCTCGAGGTCGAGGTCGGCGAGATCAAGGGCCCCGGCGAGCTTTCAACGGTCGAAGAGGCGCTCTATTATATTGGCGGGCTCAATTCCTGGCAGGTATTCCCCGATTATCTCGCGATCTCGAACGGCAGCCTCCACGGCACCTACGACCCGACGGCGGGACAGATGGAGGGCATCGACCTCGCCCGCACGAAGGAAATTGCCGACGCGATCGCGCCCTACGGCGTGGCAATCGCCCAGCACGGCATCTCCGGGACGCCGCTCGATAAGGTATCTACCTTCCGCAAGTACGGCATCCGCAAGGGCAACGTGGCGACGCTCTTCCAGAATGTCTACTTCGGAATCAAGATGGACCCGAACACCGGCAACGCGATCACCGAGGGCGGCACCTACACGAAAGAGGCCGACCGCGGCATCTCCGTCGAGCTTTGGGAGAAGATCGTCGCCGCCGGCGACGAAAAGGGCATGAGCCGCAAGAGCGGAGACTACAAGAAGCTCAACCTGCCCTTCTGCGATCTGATCCTCGCGGAGCCGAAGCCCATCGTAGACAGGATCGTCGACGAGATCGCCTGGTGGGCGGAGCGCTTCATCGTCGCCTTCGGAGCTGAGGGCAGCGCCGACGCCGTCGCCGAGATCATGGCAAAGCGCGTCGACCATAACGCCGCTCCCGACCGCAAGGTCCTCGGCGAGAGAAAGAACTACACGAAAGCCACCGCGCCCGGCAAAGGCGGCAACGACGGCAAAAATTACGACGATTAATCCGCACCGGCATTAAACGCCGGCGGGGATGACCGCATGAAAAAAGTCCGCGCGAAGAACCGTCGCGCGGACTTTTTATTTTTTTCTCCTTCGCCCTTACTGCTTCTCAATCTTCATTTTCCGCAGCTCGCGGCGCAGAATCTTACCCGTCGGCGACACGGGATATTCCTTTACGAAGCCGATCTTGCGCGGCACTTTGTAGTGGGTCAGGCGCTCGCGGCAATAGGCCATCAGCTCTTTCGGCGTCGCCTCCGCGCCTTCGTTGAGTATGATAAAGGCCTTTACAAGCTCTCCCGCGACATTGTTCTTCTCTCCCACCGCCACCGCCGCGTGTACCGCGGGATGGGCGCAGAGTACGGCCTCCACCTCCTGCGGGTATACGTTGAAGCCGCTGACGATGATAATGTCGGTGGCGCGGTCGACGATCTTGACGTAACCGTCTTCGTCTATCTGCACGACGTCTCCCGTGTTGAACCAGCCGTCGTGAAAGCGGTCTTTCGTATTCGCCTCGTCGCGGAAATAGCCGGGCACGACGGAGGGGCCTTTGACCCAGAGCACGCCCTCTTCATGGAGGCCAAGCGGCCTTCCCTCGCGGTCGCGTATTTCGATCTCGTAATCGGGATAGGGCAGGCCCACGGTGCCGAGCTTCCGCGCCTCCATCGAGGGAGTGACCGCAACGACGGGAGAGCATTCAGTGAGCCCGTAGCCCTCGAGGATGCCCACCCCGAGGTACTCCTTGCTTCGCGCGTCCATCTGGACGTTAAGCCGGTCTCCTCCCGTGATAACGTGCGTGATTCCCTTGAGGCGCAGCTCTTTTTTCGAGAGCGCGCCGAGCAGGAAGGCCATGATCGTGGGGACGGCGATGATTTTATTGACCTTGGCCTCGACTATCGCCTTTATCGTGTTGTCTACGGGAACGAAGCTCGGGACAAGCACCTGTTTCAAGCCAAAGGTCAGAGGGATCATTCCCGCCATGTTATAGCCGAAGGTATGGAAATTGGGCAGGACGTTAAGAAAAACGCCGTCCTCCGCCAGCAGGCCGGGGACGTGCGCGTCTATCGGCGCAAGGTTGCTGAGGATGTTTGAATGAAGGCAGGGGACGGCTTTGGGAAGGCCGGAGGTCCCCGATGTGGAGAATATCACCGCGGTCTCTGCGGAGTCAGGCACACCCTTCCGGCCCTTCCACAAAGGAAGCGGCCCCTCAAGCGGCGTGGGGACAAGCGGAATGTCCGAATCGAAATCCTGGGACTTTTTATAACCCTCTTCCGTGAGCACGACGGCGTTTACGTCGAGTATCCTGATCGTGTCGATCAGGTTTACGGCTCCCGTGCGCGCGTTGAGGGTCGCTATCGAACCGCCGAGCCGCCAGCAGGCCAGCGAGAGCGCAAGCACCATCGGCGAGTTCGGCAGCATCACCGCGAGGCGCTGCCCCTCTCCGAAGCCCGAAGCGCGCAGCCTTTCCTCACAGTCGCCGGCGAGCGCGTCAAGGCGCTCCCAACTCCACCATTCGCCCTGCCACCAGACGCAGTCCGATTTTTCTTTTCCCCGCCAGGCCGCTTTTACAGCATCTTCAAGCCGGTCTGTGTTGAACTTCTTTAACATCACCATGCCACCCCAATACGCTTTATATGCCATTATTATCACAGATTTCTCTGATAATATCCATTAAAAAACGGCTCCCGGGTCAACTTTTTCCCGTTTTTATCACGACGGCGCGGTCAGTCTTTGCTTATTCTGATGCGCCGCTGGAAGATTCCCTTATCGCTCGCGCAGTAGACCACCGCCGCCGCCTTATTGAGCGGCATGTGGCTGCGCGGGTCGATGGTCAGGGTGGCATGCGTCAGAGACAGGTTTTTCGTCGCCAGCAGCGTGTGCCGGATTGCTTCGCCGCGGAACCCGGGCGCGCTTTGCAGAGCCGCCGCAATCCACCTGACGCCGTCGTAGGCCAATATGGCGGCCATCACATCCTCCGCGGGACAGTTTTCGTTATACAGACTCCGGTATTCTTTCAGGACGGAGCGTATCGGCGGGTCGAGCGCCGTCACCTCATTCACCCACCAGCTGCCTTTGAGCGCCGCGCCGGCTTCGGCATGGGTCTTATCCGTGTAACCCTCGCCCAGGATCGTCTCCTGAAATCCGGCGGCGCGCGCCTCGGTGATAATTCGGGCAGAATCCCCTCCCGTGCCGGGAATGACCAGCAGATCCGCCCCGCTTTCGGAGATCGCCTTCATCGCCGCCGCGTGGGAACCGTCCTTCCTGCCGTTGTAGGAGAGCTCCGCCACGGTCTTGGCGCCGAAACCGAGGGCCCATTTGCGCGCGGAGGCGTAAACCTCTTCGGAGAGTTTGTCTGACGAATCATAGTAGAGAGCGATCTGCTTTTTATGCAGCGCCTGCGTGGCAAAGTAGGAGAGGACCTTGCCGCGCGCCCGCGCGTCGTTCACCAGGCTGAAGGTGTAAAGGTAGGGCAGCGTGCCGTCCATCAGCTCCTCTTCGCCCGGCGGCGCGGGCGCCGTAATGACGAGAGGGGCCTCTATCGCCTCGGCGAGGCTCGCGAACCCCGCCACGTTGCCGTTGTTGGCGCCGAGCATCATCACCAGAAAACTCTTGTCGCGCATCGCGTTTTTAACCGCCGCAAGCGCCCTCTCGGGGTCCTTCGGCAGATCGAACCCCACGACCTTGAGCTTATACTCTCCCCGCAGCGGTCCCTGAAGATTTATCCGCTCCACCGCGAGCTGCGCCGCGCGAAGCTGCACATGCGAAAGGCGGGCCTCCGGGCCGGACATCGGCGCGAAGAAGGCGATGCGCAGCTCGTCGCCCACCGGCGTGCGCTGACTGCCGATCTGGAAAAACAGCACGCCCAGCACCAGCAGCGACGCGATCAGAATAACTCCGTTGTAGAGGGATTTTTTACGTATCCGCATCGTGCGCGGCCTGTTCGAGATACCGCCGGAGATGCGCCGGAGGTTGCCCGGAGTGGCGACAAAGCTCTCCTCCTCGGGCTCGGACGCCGCTTCATATCTTCCCGCGACGGCCTCGTTTATCAGCGTCATTACATTCCGCGACTGGTCCGGTGTGAAACCAAGCTGCTGACAGAGCCGCTCTTCCTGCCCCTCTTCCAGCGCCGCGCCGCTAGCGGAAGCGCGCCAGCCGCATTTAAGCAGATAGCGCAGGGCGAAGGTGAGGTGGAAAGCCTCCTCCGCCTGCGGCGCGCAGCGGTCTTCGAGAAATTGCGACAGCCTGTCGGGGTCTTCCAGAATACTTATTCCATAGCTATCTATCAATTCGGACAACACGTCCCTGATATTTTCGGACATTGTTTCACTCCTTATCTTATATAAGTAGTATACAGCATTGGGGAGCATAAATGCGTTTCGCAAATTGTAAAAACGGCCCCTTGATGGTAAGGTATAGCGGAAGGGAGGCGGGAAAACATGCGTAAACGCATCCCGGCGTCTTTGCTCTTTTTCTCTTTGTTGGCGGCCGCCTTTTCGATCGCCGCCATCGGCTGGCGCGTAGACTCGCTGGTTTTGCTCGACGACAGCCAAAGGGTGCTGTTCTCCACGCCCGTGGCGCTGGGCCAGCGCTTTACCACCACATACATACATTCCGTAGAGCTGACCCCCGTCGAAGACGAGTATATCGTGACAGGCGGCAAGATCTGGACATGGCAGGAGCGCGTTAAATCGTCAAACGCGGGAATGCCCTCCCTGATGCCTGAAAACGGGCGCTATATCAAAACTGATGAGTGGATGATTTTTCAGGGCGGCCGCCAGTCATGGGACCGGTACTATCTGCGGGTCGGCAACAGCACCTTCGGCCTGAACAGGCTGACGCTGCCCCCCTTCGGCACAGTGAGCCTCTTCGAGATCTTTCCCGGAAAACGGCTGACATTCGCCATAAAAAGCGGCTCCCTGCTCTTCGCAAAACGCTGCGGGATCAAGAGACTTTACAAACCGCTCCCCCACCAGCGGCGGCTGGCGGACCTATAGATACAGGTTCACGAGAAAGAGCGCGACGCCGCTGTACGAAAGAAAAAGATAAGGGGAAGACTTCCAGCCGCGCGGCAGCCGTTCTTTCATTTTCAAATAGGCGCTTCTCACCGGAGGAATCACCACTACCTGCACGAGCAGGACTTTGAACCAGAAAAAGGCGAAGTCCGCGGCGTACATCGGAATGCCTGCCAGCCCGAGCCCCAGCCCGATGTTTACCGGGATGAAGATCGCCGTTATGATGGCCGGGCACAGCGTGGAACGAACGGCGTCATAGACCTCGAGAAGCGACGTGTATTCGCTGAGCCCCGTATGCCGCACTTTGCGGCAGGGGGAGACGACCGCGAGAGAAAAGAAAAAGAAGATCATGCCGAAGCGGCCCCACAGATTCGTCACGCTGGAGAGCGGCACCGCGGCGTAGGTGTTGAGGCTGAAAATACTTCCCGGCACGCCGATGTTCAGCACATACCAGGAAAGCGTCACCAGGACGAGCAGCAGCGCCATCGTAAATTTAAAGAGGACGTTTATCAGGTTGCGGTCAATGGCGGAATACATTCGCCGCGAATATTGCTTGAGCCCCCTGATATAAAAATTCTGCGTCAGGACGAGCAGCGCGATAACGATGAGAAACCCGCCCTCGACCGAAACGAACTGCGGCAACGACCCCATCGGGATGAAAAAATACACGGCGACGAGCGAAAGACATGAGAAGTAGAGCGCGCGCGGGGGCTTTTTTTTAGGCCGCCGCATCTTTCCCTCGATAAAACGGATGAAGGGAGAGAATATCGACGCCTTGCCGCCGCCCGCCGGACGAATATTGAAGGCCACGTTTTCTATACCCATGAATAAAAGCGTTATACTGATGATAAGGTAAATAAAAGCCGCCGCGGAAAACGGCAGAACAATAAATTCGATCAAAAATATCAACCCACCCCGTGTTTCAGCTTTTTATCGACAGCGCGAACCAAAATACCGCCATCTTACGATATTATACAATAACGCTTCCGGTCATCCCTCTCGTATCAGCCGCAGATCATTAATTTTGCCGGATATAATTATATTAGCGAAATAAAGGATGAGAATCATCAATAAGGCCTATAATTACGGGCAAAATATAAAAAGAGCCGCCATAAAGGCGGCTCCTCTGATATCTAAGGACTTTTTGATTACTTAATGAGTCCCTTTTCCTTGTAGAACTTCTCCGCGCCGGGATGCAGCGGCGCTGTGAGTCCGTCCAGAGCTCCCTTAAGGGTGATCTCTTTACCCTTGGCGTGAACGGCCGCGATATCCTTCAGGTTGTCAAACATGCCCGTCAGGAACTCGTATATCTGGTCGGCGGGAACTGAATCGTTGGTGATGAGGATCGCCATGACGGCAGGCGTCTTGGTGGCGGTGTCGATTCCCTTATAGGTCTTCGCGGGGATCGTGCTGGCGACAAAGAAGGGATACGCCTTGTGCAGCTTCGCAAGATAGGCGTCGTCAAAGCTGAGGAGGCCTACGTCCTTCGTCGTGGTCAGGTCCATGATCGAAGCGGTCGGGAAACCGGCGACGACGAATCCGGCGTCGATCTGGTTGTCCTTAAAACGGCTCGTGACCGCCGCGAAGTCGAGGAAGTCGGCCTTTTTAAGGTCTTTGTAGGTCAGTCCGGCGAGCTTGAAGATCGCCTGCACGTCTCCTTCAACGCCCGATCCGGGGGCGCCGACGCCGACGCGCTTGCCCTTAAGGTCGGCGATACTCTTGATGCCGGCGTCCTTAGCGATAACGACCTGCACGTGCTCGGGATAAAGGGAGGCTACCGCGCGGATGTTCTTAAGGGGCTTGCCCTGGAACATCAGTTCTCCGTTGTAGGCCCAGTAGGTGATGTCGTTCTGTACGAACGCGATCTCGATACCCTTGGTCGCGATAAGATTCACGTTGGCGACCGAGGCGTTTCCCGTCTCCGCCGTGCACTGAATCTTTCCGCCCTTCGTTACCGCCGCCGCAAGCGCGCCGCCGACCGCGTAGTACGTGCCGGAGGTGCCGCCCGTCGCTACCGACATATAGGTAGGCGCGGCAGTGGCTACCGCTGTGAGGGAAAGTGCTGCGAGAAGTGCTACAATCGTTACGATGATGCCTTTCTTCATTCTTGTTTCCTCCCCTAAAATTTTTTTGCAAATGCGAGTCCGCCTGTGAGCAGGCCCGCTAATCGCCATTTATGATACTCTCTTTAGCCTAAAGACTCAATGCGTATTTGGTCGGTCCGGTTGATATATTACGCCGCGGTTTTAGCCGCCAGCCGCTTGGACTTTGCCGTCTGCACCACGTAAATGACGGCGAGCACCGCAAGGCCCGCGAGGTCGGAGAGCGTGCCGGGAATGAGGAGCCCCAGCGCTCCCGCGAAGGCGAGCACGCGCATGTACCACGCCATATGAGCCTTGAAAAACCCGATTGTAAACATCGCGAGCAGGAACACGCCGATGAGCGCCGTGCAGATCGCCTGCGCCATCTCCAGCGGTACGACGTCTATAAACAGCAGCATCGGGCTGTAGACATAGATATAGGGCACGAGGAAGCCCGCCAGCGCCAGCTTGAAGGCCGTCACCCCCGTCTTCATCGGGTCGGAGCCCGCAATTCCGGAACCGGCGTAGGCCGCGAGCGCCACGGGAGGCGTGAGGTCCGCCGCGATGCCGAAGTAGAAGACGAACATGTAGGCCGCCATCGCCGGCACGCCGAGCTGGAAGAGCGCGGGAGCCGCCATCGTGCTGGTGACGATGAAGTTGGCCGTCGTCGGAAGCCCCGTCCCAAGGATGATGCTCGCGCACATCGTGAAGATGAGCGTCAGGATCTTGCTGCCGCCGGCCGCCGCGACGATCGCGCCCGCGATGCGCAGGGCAAGCCCCGTGAGCGTTCCCATGCCGACGACCATGCCGACCGTAGCGCAGGCGCAGGCCACGCCGATCGCGCCGCGCGCGCCGCTCTGAAAGGCCTCGAATATCCTCACCGGGGTCAGGCGCGTCTCCTTGTTGAGCCAAGAGAGGACGAAGCTGACGAGAATGCCGTTGAAGGCCGCCTTCAGCGGCGTGTATCCGGCAAGCAGGAAGTAGATGATCGCGATAAGCGGGATGAGCAGGAAGCCTTTAGACTTGAGCAGCGGCCATATCGGCGGCAGCTGCGCCCAGGGAATGCCCTTGAGCCCGAGGCGGCAGGCCTCAAAGTGCACCTGCACCATGACCGCGAAGTAGTAAAGCAGCGCGGGGACGACCGCCGCGATCGCCACTTCGATATAGGGCACGCCTAAGAACTGCGCCATGATGAAGGCTCCCGCACCCATGACCGGCGGCATTATCTGGCCGCCGGTGGAGGCGACCGCTTCCACCGCGCCCGCGAAGTGGGGCTCGTAGCCGACGCTCTTCATCAACGGGATGGTGAACATCCCCGTCGTGCAGACGTTGGCGACCGAAGAGCCGGAGACCGTTCCCATCAGTCCGGAGCTGACGATGGCGACCTTCGCGGGGCCGCCCGTCGACCAGCCGGCGAGGGCCATCGAAAGGTCGATGATAAACTTTCCAAGTCCTGTCTTCTCAAGCACCGCTCCGAAGAGGATGAACATGAAGACGAAGGTAGAGGAGACTTCAAGGGGCGTGCCGAAGATGCCCTCCGTGCCGAGATACATGTGGTTGACGATGCGCGCGACGGAAAATCCCCGGTGGGCCATCATCTGGGGCATATAACGTCCGAAATAGCAGTAAAGCAGCGCCAGAACCGCCAGGCATGGCAGCACCGGGTTGGAGATTCGCCGCGTCGCCTCAAGTAGCGTCGCGATGAGGATGAAGCCCATCACAAGGTCCGCCGTCGTCGGCAGACCGGCCCTCGTAACCAAGTCGTTGAAGAAGAAGACCAGATACAACGCGCTGGCGACGCCAAGCCCGGCGAGAATAAAATCGTAGAAGGGAATGCCGCTGGTCTTCGACTGTTTCGACGTGGCGGGGTAAAGAAGAAAAACCAGCGCCAGCGTAAAGGCGAGATGGACGGCGCCCTGCATCTGCGCGAGCAGCAATCCAAACCCCGACGTGTAGAAGTGGAAGCAGGACATCGCGACGGCGAGCAGCGCCACCATCTTCCCCTGCCAACCGGTAAGCGCTCTGAAACGCGCTTCGGTGTCATACTTGCGCATAAGATCTTCGAGATCGATCTTCGCGTTTTCTTCCACTTGGCCTATTACTTTTGCTTCTGTTTCACTCACAAAAAATTCCTCCTCCGTGAAGAGTTTGAGACAGATAAAACAACTACGCGGAAACAACTGGCGCTTACATAACCGCACAATAAAACAAACTCCTGATCGCTCAGATCTTACACTTTTTATGCAAAACGACGTTGTTCCGGTAAATAATAAAAAGTCTCGCTTGATATTATATCCTTTTATTAGATAAGTATCAATAATCAGCTTATAGTTAGAGGAAAATATGAGCGCCAGCCGCCAGGCTCAGCAACGCAGGGACACGCCATTTTTATATCGAAAAGTTTGCCACATCCATTTTCCTCTGATACTTCCGCGCGGAGTACATAGCTGGCCGCCAGTGAGGCGTATGGAGAGAAACAGCGATTCCAAACCGTATTTCCGCCGCCGTCCCTGGCAGTTCCTCTTATAGAGAACTTGGACGCTCTATTTCTTATTTTTCATCAATATAAACGGGAGCCCGGCTATCGCCAATCGTCTGGCTGTTGTCGCCGGTTCTCTTGTCAGCGGTAAAGCCCGGAAGCCCGTCAAGATATTCGGCATCCGGCCCGCGGAAATAGTCCTCCGCGAATGCTATCGGGTAATTTGCCTGGCTGGCAGCTACCTTGTTTATATAAGCGCCTCCAGCTGCCGACGGAACCGACTCATAGTCCAAAGGTTTCCCCGTGGACGTTATCGCCGCGTAAGCGGCAAGCGTGAAGGATAAAACTGCAAAAGTAATAATGGATATTGTTCTGATATTCTTTGAAGATTTCAAGAAGCGGCGTTTCAACATTCGTGACCCTCCGTTCATTATATAATATATTGAGGTATATTTATCCCATGTTAACTGATTGTGTTTTACCGGGGTGTATTACAAAAATACTTGCAAGCCTCCCTTTTGACAAAACAGGTGGTTTGCCTATAGGCTCCTCACAAAACGTACACTTTTATTTCACCATCTCCTTAAAATAACGCATTCCATACACATTGTTTGTCAGCCTCAAGCTTGCTTGAAGCCGGACTGCCCCAAATCAAAACGTTGGAAGCTCACTCCCCGCTGATCCTTGCCGCAACTGAAATAAGTTCTAAAAAAATTACCACTCCCTTTGGTAATGCCTGCACACGAGGCAACAAGCGCGGCAGGCCGCTTCACACCTACTGCCTCAGCCCATTGCATGCGCTTACTCAGCTATGGTTTTCAAATGAATAAATGTTCTTTAAAACATTGTATTGATGGCACAATTGCTGTATTTACCAAATATACTGTTTATTTTAACTACTGTCAATGGTATTATCAACGATCATCACCAATATAGTTAATTGGTTATTTGTATAAACTGTAAGTATATTATCAGTATGGAGATAAAAGAATTCGGCATCAGATTAAGAAAATACAGAGGAAAAACCTCGCAGGAAAAATTTGGCGAGCTGTTGGGATATGGCCAGACCTATATCAGCAGTTTGGAAAAGGGCTTATCCACCCCTTCTATCGAGCTGCTGGACAAACTTGTAAAAATGACCCAGATCACCTCCGCATACTGGTTAGGAGAAATAGACGAAGCTATTTCTCCTAATGACCTGATTAATACCACTAAGAATGATGAGGTAAATATTTCTGCCACAACCGAGAATAACGTAAATGACAAGAGGATTTCTGTTCTCGACATGGAACTTGATTCTCTGTCATCATTTTTACGCGATCGGGTAAAGTATGAAATCAACGACGCAAGAGATTCGACTATCAAACGCGTGCAGGAAGACGTCGAGGCGCTGCTTATTTTTCTAAAAAAATATCAAAGAGACGTTACATAAAATATATCACCACAAAAAGCGGGCTTCTCTTCAAAAAAGCCCGCTTTTCTGTAATGTTATAAAAGGTTACTGAGCAGCAGTGTCAGCCAGCAATTTCTTTTCTTTCGCCCTCTGGACCACGTAGATCAGAGCGAGGACCGCAAGGCCCGCGAGGTCGGAGGCCGTGCCGGGGATCATCAGTCCGAGCGCGCCCGCGAAGGCGAGCACGCGCATGTACCAGGCGAGCGGGGCTTTAAAATATCCGATCGTGAACATCGCGAGCAGGAACACGCCGATGAGCGCCGTGCAGATCGCCTGCGCCATCTCCAGCGGCACGACGTCTATAAACAGCAGCATCGGGCTGTAGACATAGATATAGGGCACGAGGAAGCCCGCCAACGCCAGCTTGAAGGCCGTCACCCCCGTCTTCATCGGGTCGGAACCCGCGATGCCCGCGCCGGCGTAGGCCGCAAGCGCCACGGGAGGCGTGAGGTCCGCCGCGATGCCGAAGTAGAAAACAAACATGTAGGCCGCCATCGGCGGCACGCCGAGCTGGAAGAGCGCGGGAGCCGCCATCGTGCTGGTGACGATGAAGTTGGCCGTCGTCGGAAGCCCCGTCCCAAGGATGATGCTCGCGCACATCGTGAAGATAAGCGTCAATATCTTGCTGCCGCCGGCCGCTGAAACGATCGCGCCCGCGATGCGCAGGGCGAGCCCCGTGAGCGTTCCCATGCCGACGACCATGCCGACCGTGGCGCAGGCGCAGGCCACGCCGATCGCGCCGCGCGCGCCGGCTTCAAAGGCCTCGAATATCCTCACCGGGGTCAGGCGCGTCTCCTTGTTGAGCCAGGAGAGGACGAAGCTGACGAGAATGCCGTTGAAGGCCGCCTTCAGCGGCGTGTACCCGGCAAGCAGGAAGTAGATGATCGCGATAAGCGGGATGAGCAGGAAGCCCTTAGATTTCAGAAGCGGAAGGAGCGGCGGCAGCTGCGACCAGGGGATACCCTTAAGGCCGAGACGGCTCGCCTCAAAGTGCACCTGCACCATGACCGCGAAGTAGTAAAGCAGCGCGGGAACGATCGCCGCAATCGCCACCTCGATATAGGGCACGCCTAAGAACTGCGCCATGATGAAAGCCCCCGCGCCCATGACCGGCGGCATTATCTGGCCGCCGGTGGAGGCGACCGCTTCCACCGCGCCCGCAAAATATGGCTGGTAGCCGACGCTCTTCATCAGCGGGATGGTGAACATTCCCGTCGTGCAGACGTTGGCGACCGAAGAGCCGGAGACCGTCCCCATCAGACCGGAGCTAACGACCGCGACCTTCGCGGGGCCGCCCGTCGACCAGCCGGCGAGGGCCATCGAGAGGTCGATGATGAATTTTCCAAGCCCTGTCTTCTCAAGCACCGCTCCGAAGAGGATGAACATGAAGACGAAGGTCGAGGAGACTTCAAGGGGCGTGCCGAAGATGCCCTCCGTACCGAGATACATGTGGTTGACGATGCGGGCGATCGAAAATCCCCGGTGCGCCAGCATCTGGGGCATATAGCGTCCAAAGTAGCAGTAGAGCAGCGCCGCGATCGCGAGGCAGGGCAGGATCGGATTGGAGATGCGCCGCGTCGCCTCGAGCAGCGTCGCGATGAGGATGAACCCCATCACGAGGTCCGTAGTGGTCGGCAGGCCGGCCCTCGTGACCAAGTCGTTGAAGAAGAAAACCAGATATAGGGAGCTCGCCACCCCCAGGCCCGCGAGAATATAGTCGTAGAAAGGGATGCCGCTGGTCTTTGACTGTTTCGACGTCGCGGGGTAGAGAAGAAAGACCAGCGCCAGCGTAAAGGCGAGGTGGACGGCCCCCTGCTTTTGGGCCAGCAGCAGCCCGAAGCCTGACGTGTAGAAGTGGAAGCAGGACATCGCGACGGCGAGCAGCGCCACCATCTTCCCCGTCCAGCCAGCAAGCGTCCGGAAACGCGATTCGGTGTCATATTTGCGCATAAGATCGTCAAGATCGATCCTCGCGCTCTCTTCCATAGCCGCAGTTACTTTTACTTCTGTTTCACTCACAGTAATTCCTCCTTAAGATGGAAACTTTGAGATACAGAACTTTTTGCAGATGGTCACGGGGGTAAACGCGGTGAATTATATAGCTCTGCCCGCAGCAAAAAAACAGGCAGTTTTGCCTATTTATTTTTAATGATTTTGCGAAAAACTGACAAAAAACAAAGACCGGCCGGCGCGCCTGACGGTATACGGCAACAACAATCCGCACCAAAATAAATGCGGCCCCGGTTATAGCTGGCTTTTGTCTGCCCGCTGTGCTGCGGCGGGGCTGGAGCGCGTGATTACATTCGCGCCGCGCGGCTTATGGCGTTGTCCGTCCCGCGGCGCACATTTCGACTGACTTGGAGGCCCCTATACGGTCCGCCCCCGCCAAAATAAGACGCGCGGCAAAGTCCGCGTCGCGGATGCCGCCGGCGGCCTTGACCTTCATGGCCTCCCCCACCGTGGCCCTCATCAGCCGGACGTCTTCCTCCGTCGCCCCGGCCTTTGAAAAACCGGTGGAGGTCTTTACGAAGTGCGCGCCCGCCGCCATCGCGGCGCGGCAGGCGCGTATTTTTTCCTCCTTTGTGAGGAGGCAGGTTTCGATTATCACCTTTACGATACACCCGGGGACGGCGTCGACGACGGCCTTGATGTCCTTGACAGCCTCTTCGTCGGCCCCATCCTTTATGAGCCCTATATTGATCACCATATCGATCTCCGCGGCGCCATCCTCCGCGGCCTTTTTCGCCTCGCAGGCCTTGGCGGCGCTGTTCGCCGCGCCGAGCGGAAAGCCGACCACCGTACACACGGCGACGTCCGTTCCTTTAAGAAGCTCCGACGCGAGCGGCACGCGTGAGGAATTAACGCACACCGAGGCAAAGCCGCCGCAAACGGCCTCTTCGCAGAGCCTCTTTATATCCGCGGCCGCAGCCTCCGGCTTGAGATTTGTATGGTCGATATAGGGAGCCAGATTCATATATTATTTCTCCTTTTCCTTCGTCAGCTCAGATACCCGCCGTTTCAGGACGTCGTCAAATATCGAAAGTCCCGGGATCGAGCTTGACTTCGGATATCTGTGAGTCAGCTTATAATATACAATATCCGGCGGCGAATCGTAAACCTTATGAAATACCGCCTTCGGAGACTCCTTCTTAAACTGTTCCGCCGCCGACTCGGGAATCATGCACCACTGCCCGGGATGCTTCATGAGCGAGGTCACGAGATTCACCGAGTCGAGCTTTACCTTAAAGGATTTCAGCGGGTCCCATATATGGTCGTGCCACAGACGGTATCCGCCGCTCCACTCAATATAAAACTCCCCCTCCTGTTTCAGTTCCAGAGGTTTAACGAATTCCGTGAAGGTTTCGCCGGGATAGGGGATGCGCGCCGCGACAAAGCCCTCCCTGTAGAAGGGCTCTATCTGGACATAGCGCGTATTTTCTTCATGCAAAGCAATGGCGACGTCGAGAGCGCGACTTTCCACGGCCTGATACATCTGATCGGAAGGGTCCGTCAATATGCGCAGGTAGACGGGAGGTTCATGCTCAAGCAGTATATTGTATATCTCAGGAAGCAGACGGCAATTGACGCTCTCTGAGCCTCCGATGGTGAGAGAATAGGCAGAACCGGGACTGCGTGCGTTGCCGATCTCCCGGCTGACCTCCTGCCATTTAAGCGCCAGCGGCAGGAAGCTTTCGCCGGCAGGCGTCAGGCGGATAGATTTCATCCCCTTCTGGCGGTCTACCAAAATCATGCCCATCTCGCTTTCAAGCTCGCTGAGGTTATAACTTATCGTCGATTGCGTAACATTAAGAAGCTCAGCCGCTTTTCCGAGCGTGCGCGACATGGCGACGGCAAGAAAGGTCTCTATTCCCTTTTCATGCATTCTCATCACCTCCCTAAAGTATTGTATTCTATTTCGATCTTTTTATCAGCCTATTTCAACAATGTGAGCATCGCTCCCGCGGCGACCGCGGTGCCGATGACGCCGGCGACGTTCGGGCCCATGGCGTGCATCAGGATGTACTGGCCGGGGAACTCCTTCGAGACCACCTTCTGGCAGACGCGCGCCGCCATCGGTACCGCGGAGACGCCCGCCGCGCCGATGATGGGGTTGATCTTACCGCCGGAGAGCACCTTCATGACCTGACCGAAGATCACGCCGCCCGCCGTGCTGAAGATGAAGGCGACGAGTCCCAGGCAGATTATCTTGATCGTAGCCATCGTGAGGAAGGTCTCGGCGTTCATCGTCGCGCCGACGGAAATTCCGAGGAAGATCGTCGTGGCGTTGAGCACTTCGTTCTGAGCCGCGAGCGAAAGTCTTTCCGTGCAGCCGCATTCGCGCATCAGGTTGCCGAACATCAGCATTCCGATCAGCGGCACGGCCGCGGGAAGCACGAGTCCGCAGGCGATCGTCGATATTATCGGGAAGAGGACGCGTTCCGTGCGGGAGACGGGGCGCAGCTGTTCCATCTTGATCGCGCGGTCCGCCTTGGTGGTCAGCAGTTTGATGACCGGCGGCTGAATGAGCGGCACGAGCGACATGTAGCTATAGGCGGCGACCGCCACCGCGGGCAGAATCGCCGGCGCCAGCTTCGCGCAGAGGTAGATCGCGGTCGGTCCGTCCGCCCCGCCGATGATGCCGATACCGGCGGCCTCCTGAATCGAGAAGCCCATCAGCATCGCGCCGATGACGGCGACGAACACGCCAAGCTGGGCCGCCGCGCCGAGCAGGAAGGTCACGGGATTCGCCAGCAGCGGGCCGAAGTCCGTGAGCGCGCCGATGCCCATGAATATTATGATCGGATATATTTCATGGTTGATCCCGAACATTATATAATAGAGGAATCCGCCCTCGTCGATGATCCCGGAAAGGGGAAGGTTCACGATCAGGCAGCCAAAGGCGATCGGCATGAGAAGCAGCGGTTCAAAGTCCTTCGCGATCGCGAGATACAGCAGAATAAACGAGATGCAGAGCATCAGAAGATTGCCGGTCGTAAGCGCGACAAAGCCGGACTGATCGACGACGCCCTTAAGTGCGGTCATATATAGTTCCATCGTTATTTACCCTCCGCAGACCTTTTATCAAACGAAGCGACCAGTTTACCGGTTGCCACCATTACCAACATAAGCCCAATTATCACCAGAAAAACAATACTCATGGAGATGAAGGACATGACGAGCGCACCCATCGGCCCGGAAAAGAATGAACTGAGTGAAGCCGTAACAGGCATAACAATTGCCTCCTAATATATTTTATGTGGAAATCTATTCCACTATATAGAAATTATATTGAACAGCACTATCAGTATATAAAATTTGAAAAGTGGTGGGGTATTTCGCGATAAAAGCCTATTCTCGTTTTTGGACTATTTTGGGGTCGCTGATGCCGCAATAGCAGGCATTAGCCATACAGACATCGGCGTGTGAAAAATTGGTAAAATCTGATTCCGCCACCGCTCCCAAAAGGACGGGCAGGCTGATGAAGAAAGCTTCCGGCGAATTATCGTCGCGGCTCCTCATGCTCTTCTCTACGGTAACGGGAACTGAATCCTTGGGGATAGTGATGGTGCCAAGGGGCGTATCCGCGCCGGTGGCGGACAGGCGCATCATCCCGGCGCCCTCGTCGGCGAAGCCCAAAGAGACAAAGGAGAGGGGAGAACCAGCAGCCAGAAACATGACTATAAGCGAAAAAACCGCAAGCGCGATCTTTTCTTTAGACCGTGATGAAGAGATAGTCATCCTCCGTGCCCTCCTTCTTTTTGCAGACGCCTTCACGAACATTAAATACCATTTAACTTAATATTTCAACTGCGTATTCTTGCTTAAATATTTAACCCATGAATTTTTTCATCAGGTAAGTACAGACGATCACCACGACAACCATCGCGACGATCCCGATCGTGCCGGAACCGCTGATTATTTCAGCGGACGCCTCGGCGGGGAGCGCCGCGAAGGTTAAAATCGCCATGAACAGGAGAATCAGGAAAGTTTTATTTTTCATTGAACAGCCGCCTTTCGCAGGGCACAAAAAAGAACCTATCAGAATAACGCCTCTGATAAGTGCTGTTCGCCTCTTTTTATATCATAAAATGGCAGGAAGTCAATATAAAATGAGAAAGATTTATCGAAAAGAAGACTACTTCCGGCGACGCCCGAAAAAATTATCGCAAAATTTGCATTATTTTTTCTTATAAAAAGCGGCCGCCTCGCAGGCGGCCGCTTTCATTAAGGGAGAGTTTATTATATAAACGCCGGTTCGAAGAAGAGGTCGTTCTCGGCAAACCGCGAAAGGCGGAAGCGGTGCAGGTCGACGAAGGGCTTCTCCCCCATGAGAAGCTCCTTGCAGACGCGGCCGCCGGAGGGGCCGAACTGAAGTCCGTGTCCGCTCCACCCGCAGTTGACGAGGAGCCCTTCCACCGGCGTCCAGTCGATGATCGCGTTGTGGTCGGGCGTATTGTCATAGGCGCCGGACCACTGGCGCACCACGCGGACGCCCTTCAGCGCCGGCATCCTCTTGAGAACGCTCTTGGTGACGCCCTCGAGGAACTTCGCGCTGTTGCCGGCCACCACCGTATGCGGCTCGCCCTGGTCGTCGCGGCCGAACATAAAGGTGCCGTTCGGGCACTGCTTGAAGTAAGCGCCGTCGTCAAGGCAGAGGACCATCGGGCAGTTAAAGACCTCGACCGGTTCCGTGATGAGAATATTGTGGCGCTCCGGATAGACCGGCAGCTCCACGCCGACTTCCGCGGCCAGCGGCGTCGACCACGGCCCCGCGGTAAGCAGCACCTTGGGCGCGTGCCACTCTTCGCCGCTTTCGGTGACGACGCCCTTTATTCTGCCGTTCTCCGCGAGCAGCTTCGCGACCGGCGTATAGGTCCGTATCTCGGCGCCGAGGCGGCGCGCGGCATGCCCGTAGGCCATCGTCAGCGTCTGCGGATTGATATGCCCGTCGTCGCCGCAGAAGGCGGCGCCGAGAATACCGTCAAGATTCAGATAGGGCCAGCGCTCGTGTATCTCCGCCGGCGTCATCATCACCGAGGGGATGTCGAGGCTCTTTTGCAGCGCGACGTTCGCGTTGAGCTGCTCCATGCAGGAATCCGAATAGGCGACCCACATGTAGCCCCACTGCGTAAACTCAAGCTTCATGCCGGTGTCGAGCTCCTCCTCCAGCGTCGGAAATACGGAGAGGTTATACTTTGCCATACGCAAGTTGGTCTCGGTCCCGAAATGCTGGCGGAGCCCCGCCGCGGAACGGCCCGAACCGCCGGAGGAGAGATATTCCTTTTCAAAAAGGACGGCCTTCACTCCGGCCTTCGCGAGCTCGTAGGCGGCAGCTGATCCATGCACACCGCCGCCAACAATGATAACATCAGCAGTTTTTATCGTCATGGCACATTACCTCCCTAGTCTTCGTCAGCCAAGAGCATGGCCTTGATCGGCTTCACCGGCGGGCGGATGACGCCGGCCCGCACCTCGGCGATGGGCTTGCCGGTGGCGCGCGCAAGCTCGCGGATGATGATGTCGCGGCAGCCGCGTCCCTGGCAGGGGCCCATACCGACGCGCAGGATACGCTTCAATTCGTCAAACTCGGTGTAGCCAGCCGCGATCCATTTACGGATCTCGTCTATTTCTATCTCTTCGCAGCGGCAGATCACATTTACCTTCGCCATTTCAGCACACCTCCCTGGGGCACGAGCCCGCGGGCGCGTTTACCGCGATCGCGCGGATCTCATCTGTCAGCTCTTTGGGGACGGCGACGCTGACCACGTAAGTCCGGTCTTTGGAGGGCTCGGTCACCGCCAGCACTTCTCCCTCCGCCACCGCCTCTCCCATACGGTTGAGGCATTTGACGGCCTGCCCCTTTTCGGGCAGCGGCAGCAATTCGTAAGGAAGCTTGATAACCGCCTTGTCCGCCGCGTAAGTCAGGTCGATCACGAAGCAGGCCAGTCCGGGACAGCGCGAAACGCAGATCCCGCAGCCGGTGCATTTGTCGTAATCGATTTGCGGCACGTCGTTTATATCCTCAAAGGGGAGGACCGCCCCCGTCGGGCAGCTGGTGTGGCAGGGATTGCAGGGGATGCGCTTCGGGCATTCGATGACCACGTAGCCGCCCTTTTTCCGCTCCCACGCCTCCCGGGGCGGCAGGACCGCCCCCTCGGTGTGTTCTACGAGGATTCCGCTGTTAAAGAGTTTTTCCTTATCTGTTGCGCATGAGCAGCCCATTATTTACGCCTCCCATCTCTCTGTGAGGACCTGGCCGATGCCGGCCACTATCTTTTCCCCCACCTCTCCGGCGCGGAGGTGATCCAGTCTGGTCCAGTATTCGTCAAATTTCCTGTCGTCCACGGCGAGTCCCAGGGCTTTGGCCGCCGAGTGGCCCGCGATGCGTCCCTCTACCATCGCCGCCGAGGCCTCTTCGATGCCTGAGGCGTCTCCCGCCACCCAGACGTCTGGGCAGCTGGTGCGCATGGTCTTGTCTCTGAAGGGCACATAGCCGCAGAGCTGCGGCACGAACTGCATCTTGCAGCCCGCCTGCCAGAAGAGCTCGGTGGTCGGCGTGAGGCCGACGGCCATGCAGATGATGTCGCAGTCTATTTTCGTGGGCTCGCCGATGAGCTGGAATTTGTCGTCGAGTTCCTGGATTACCGCGCCCTCGAGCACCTTGCCGCCAATGGCTTCAACGATAGTGTGTCTCAGGAGGATGGGAATGCCGAGGCGTCTGATCTTCGCCGCGTGGACCCAGTAGCCGCCGATCTTAGGCATGGCTTCGACCACCGCCGCCACTTCGACTCCCGCCTGGGTCAGCTGGTAGCTGACGATAAGGCCGATGTTGCCCGCCCCCACCATGACGACTTTTTTGCCCGGCACGACGCCGTAGACGTTCATCAGGGTCTGTACCGCGCCCGCGCCGTAGACGCCGGGAAGGTCGTTGTTGGGGAAGGGGATCATTCTCTCCTGCGCGCCGGTCGCGACGACGGCCTTTTTCGCCTTGACGCGGTAGTAGCTTTCCTCTCCCTCCATCACGGTGTAGACGCCGTCTTCGGGGTAACAGCCGGTGACGGTGGCGTTGCAGTTGATCTTGACTTTGCCGCCAAGCGCCTTGATCTCATCCAGCAGGATGTCGGCGATCTTGTAGCCGCGCGTGCCCGCGTATTCGTCCTTGGAGCCGAAGAATTTGTGGGTCTGTTTGACGAGCTGGCCGCCGGGGTGGAGGTCGCTCTCGATTACGGTCACGTTAGCGCCCGCGGCCGCCGCTTCCGCCGCCGCGCATAGCCCCGCCGCGCCGCCGCCGATCACGAGGAGGTCTGTCTCATATACTTTTTTCATCTTCTCAACCCCTCCTTAGCAGGCTTCCATGGGGACGCGGCCCTTGTCCCTCTGGGTCTCGACCTTCATCCCCGCCGCAAGCGGCGTGACGCAGGTGCGGACGTTCGGAACTCCGTCGA
>JAEXGR010000041.1 GCA_023450745.1 Synergistota bacterium | reverse complement strand
CTTTTGAAGCGCGCCGCGCTCGCTCCCGTGATTTCTATCTTGATGCCGGCTCCCGGCTCCGCCTCGCTTAGGGTCACGAGGCAGTCCATCGATTCCAGCGTTCCCGCCTGGATCGTTTTCATTTTATTATGCTTCCCCCTTGGGTTGATCTTGGTCTTTTTCCGTTTCGTGATCGGCGCTCATTATCACTTCGAGAACGCCGCCGGCGATCGCCAAGGCCTTGTCAGTGATGCTCCAACAGTGGGAGGCGTCGCCGCGCGGGTCTACGTCGCCGATTTTCAGCCCCTTCGTCACGTAGACGTTGGGATGGATGAGCCCTCTTAAGATGCCGTCGAGTTTGGCGCAGACTTCCACGCCGTTGACATACCCGACGACTTCGCCGCAGGAAACCTCATCGCCGATTTTATGCACCGGCAGGAGGTATCCGTCCGCGGGCGCGCGGAGCAGCCTTTCCGTACTGAAGCCCTTTATCATTCCGGGCACGCCGGTATTGGGTATCGCGCCGCCGTCGGTGATGACCCGTCCCAGGGTGTGGCCGCGTTTGGTCTCTATCACCGCGTGGACCTCCTGCGGGGCGGAAAATCCGGGGCCGATGGCGATGACGAGCGGCGCCATGTCTTTCGTCGTGCCGAGGTTTTTCTTTGCCATGGTCGCGTCGATGAGAATGTCGGGCCTGACCTTTTCGATCGCCCTTCCTTCGGGATCGACAAGCACCTGGACGGCGTCGGAGCCTGCGGCGAATTTTTCGGCGGAATCGATGAGTACCGCCCGCATCTCCTCCACCTTCGCGGAGCCGTCGAAGACGGCGGAGGCGACGGAAACCGTTCTGCGCACTACCAGCGGGCGGGCGGTCTCCAAGGCCAGCACGGAGCAGCCAACCTTCCAAAGCCGGTATATGATGCCGGTAGCGAGGTCGCCGCCGCCTCTTACGATAACAGTCTTGCCCTTTCTCATGACAAAGAAAAACCTCTTTTCAGATTTTTGTTACAGCCTGCTTACCTTCAAGACGTCGCAGCGCAGACACCGGCCGGCCTCTTTGGCGATCTGCTCTTCGGTAAAGCCGTGTTCTACTTCGCAGAAACATCCTTTGCGTTCTTCGGGCGAAAGCATGGGCATGGCCTCGCGCGCCGCCGGCGTCTCGTCCACGGGTTTGCTCAGCTCTCTGGCGATATATTTCGGCGCGATCACCTGTCCGTCGCCGCCGAGGTAGCGGTCGATCGAAGAGGCCGCCTCTTTGCCGCGGTTTACGCCGCTGACAACGGAATCCGGGCCGGTCGCGCAGTCGCCGCCGGCAAAGATCCACGGCGTCGCCGTGTCGCCGCGGTAAGCCGCTCTGATCACGTTGCCGCGAATCTCGACGAGCCCGTCGTCTTTGGCGGCGACTTCGCGGCTCAGCGCCTGGCCGATCGCGCAGATGACGAAGTCGGCGTGCACCTTCATCTGGGCGCTTTCGTCATAGGAGGGGCTGAAGCGCCCCGCTTCGTCAAAGACGGAGGTACATTTTTTAAAGGTCACTTCCGCGGCCTGTCCGTTTTTACCGCCGATGGCAAGCGGCCCCCAGCCGTTAAAGACGTAGAGTCCCTCTTCTTTGCCCTCGCGGACTTCGTCGGGGTGGGCCGGCATTTCGTTTTCTTTTTCCAGACAGAAGAGCGACACCTTCGCGGCTCCGAGGCGGATGGCCGTCCTCGCGCAGTCCATCGAGACGTTGCCGCCGCCGACGACGGCCACCTCTTTGCCTTCGAGGTCGCAGCCGCCGCCGGTCTTCACCGAGCGCAGGAAGGCGACGCCGGAGGTGACGCCCGCGAGGTCTTCGCCCGCCACGCCGAGCTTACGGTCGTTGTGGTCGCCGACGGCCAGGTAGACGGCCATGTATCCCAGGGCGCGCAGCTCCGCAAGGCCGAGGTCTTCGCCGATCCGTTTACCGGTGACGAAGTTTATCCCCATCTCTTTGAAGAGCTCGAGCTCTTTCGCAAATTTTTCCTGCGGCAGGCGGTATTCGGGGAGTCCCACCGCCAGCATGCCGCCGATCACGTCGAGCGCCTCGAAGACCGTGACTTCATAACCTTTTTTCCGCAGATAGAAGGCGCAGGAAAGCCCGGAGGGGCCGGAGCCGACTACCGCCACGCGCTTGCCGTTTTCCGGCTCCATCGCGGGCAGCGGGAATTTTCCGTCGTGTTCCAGCAGCCAGTCGGTGATAAAGCGTTTGATGCCGCGAATGGCGATCGGTTCGTCGATCTTGACGCGGTTGCACATATTTTCGCAGAGGTGGTTGCAGACGCGGCCGCAGGTGAGGACGAGGGGGTTCTCGTTCTGTATCACCTGATAGGCTTCTTTGTACATGCCGCGCCGGGCAAAGTCAAGATATACCGGCACTTCGACATTCGCGGGGCAGGCGTTCTGGCAGGTGTAGCGCATACAATGGATGTAGGCGGAGGGGTCATGACGCTCGTAGAGGCATTCAGTGCAGTAAAGGCATTCGGTGATGCGGTCGAATCGGCGGTCTTTGGCCTTGCGCACCCACATCGGGTCTGCGATCAGCGGGCGGGCCAGCGCCACCATGTCGGCGCGTCCCTCGGCGATCACGCCGTCGGCGAATTCGGGGTTGCCGAGTTTGCCCACCGTGACGACGGGAACGTCGACGCACTTTTTAATCTCCTCCGCGAGGTAGACGTTCGGACCGTCGGGATACTCGATCGTCGGCTTGCCGCGCTGGTCCGAATAACCTTTGACGGGAGCGTCGTCAAAGCGCACGCCCGCCGAGACGTCCATGCAGTCGATGCCATGCTTCACCAGCTCCTGTGCGAAGATACGGCTCTGCACGATGGTGTTGCCGCCGAGGACGAACTCCTCCGCGCTGATGCGCGCAAATAGCGGATAATCGGGGCCGACGAGGGCGCGCACCTTTTTGAGGATCTCCAGGTGAATAAACATCCTTCCGTAGATGTCGCCGCCGAATTCGTCGGTGCGGAGGTTGGTGCGGCGCGAGATGAAGTCCGCCATCGTATAGGTATGGGCATAGTGGAGTTCGATCGCGTCGAAGCCCGCTTCGTAGGCGCGGCGCGCGCCGGCTGCGAAGTCGTCGATGATGCCGTAGCATTCCTCGTTGGTCAGCTCGTGCGGTTTTTTGCCGACGCCGTAGATCGAGTGCGCGATCTGGAGGCCGATCTTGCAGCCCTCGTCATGCACGGCGGCGATAAGTTTTTTAAAGCCGTCTATATGTTCGTCGCGGCTGATTTGCAGGCGCAGCCCCGCGTGGATGAAGTGCGAGCTTACGCTGGTGTGTTCCGTCATGATGAGCCCGACGCCGGAACGGGCGCGGTCGACATAGTGCTTGATTGTGTTTTTCGAGACGAAACCGCCGGGCGCCGCCGAGTTGGTGAACATCGGCGACATAATGACTCTGTTGGCGAGTTCCATCGAGTTTATCTTTATCGGTGTGAAAAGGCCGATTCGCTGCATATAAAAAACTCCCTTCATAAAGCGTTTATAAAAAGGCCGCGGCAGAATTCATTTTCATGTTTTCCGCCGCAGTCTCAGTTTTAACGAAATTCCCGCTCTAATCTTTCTCGGCTTTGCGGGCCTTGATCTTCTCCGAGGCAATCCTCACGGCGTCGTAGAACTGCAGGTATCCGGTACAGCGGCAGAAGTGTCCGGAGAGTTCGTCGCGCACCTCTTCCTTGGTCGGGTTCTCTTCGCGCATCAGCAGCGCCTTGGCGGAGAGCACTACGCCGGGGGTGCAGAAGCCGCACTGAATGGCGCCGGCCTCGACGAAGGCCTCCTGTATCGGGTCGAGCTCGCCGTTCTCCGCCAGCCCCTCGATGGTAAGGATGTTTCTGCCCTGGGCCTTCATCGCGGGCACGATGCAAGAGTCGACGGGCAGACCGTCCACCAGCACGGTACAGGCGCCGCATTCGCCCTCTTCACAACCCTTTTTCGTCCCCGTGAGACCGAGATCGTACCTGATCACATCCGCCAAAGAGTGGCTGGGATCGATCATTATCGCTACATTTTTACCGTTTACGACACATTTCAATTCCTGCATGAGATTCACTCCTTATACGAGCGCCGCGGCCGCTTCCGTAAGCGCCTGTTCGACAAGATCCTTCACAAGCGCTTTGCGGTAGGCTCCCGAACCGCGGACGAGAGAGTCGCGCGGCGACGCCTCGTCCCCCGCGATCGCGGCGGCTTCGGCGATGAGCGCCGCCTGCGGTTTTTTGCCCAGCAGATGCGCCTCGGCCTTCTGCGCGCGGAAGGGCACGACGGCGACCGGCGAGGCGACGACGCGCGCCGCGCTTAGGGTTCCGTCGCCTGCGGCCTCGAGCATCACCGCTACGTTGACCACCGGCAGCGCCATCGCCTCGCGCGGCGCGATCCGCTTGAAGGCGGTGCCGTATTTGCCGGCGGGGACGGTGATTTCAATCTTCGTCAAGATCTCCTTCGTCGGGTCGACGTAGCTTTCGCCGACCGTCTTCGAGAGCTCACAGAGCGGCTGCCTGCGTATTCCCTCTTTGCTGACGATCTCGCATACCGCGCCCAGGGCCGTCATCGGCACCACGGAGTCCGCCGCGGGCTGCGCGCTGACGATGTTCCCCGCAAGCGTGGCGATATTGCGTATCTGCGGTGAACCGACGCTGCGGCAGCCGTCGGAGAGCGCCGGAAAGATCCGTTTCACCGCCTCGTGCGCCGCTATCTCGGCGTGGGTCATCGCCGCGCCGATCGTCATCTTCCCGTTTTCGACGGAGACGAAGCGCATTTCGGGAAGATCCGAGACATCCACCAGCACCCGCGGGGTCACCTTTTCCTCGCGAATCCAGAGCATCAGGTCCGTCGCGCCCGAGACGAGGCGGGCCTCGCCCTTATATTCTTCCAGGAGCGCGAGCGCCTCTTTTATATCTTTCGGAAATAAGTGTTTTTCCACCTTTTTCAATTTATTTCCCCCCTAGTTTAATTCCGGCGAACTGCTGAACGATAAGCAGAGCCATGACACCCAGTCCGATATAGTCCGTGATCGCGCCGGGATAGATGAGCAGCAGGCCGCCGATCACCAGCACGCCGCGCAGGATCATCGGGATCTCCCGCTTCAGGAAGCCCTCGAGGCCGGCGCAGAGGATGATGACGCCCAACGTCGCCGTGGTCACAATCCAGATGCTCTGGAGCGAGAAGTTATCGGGAGTGACCATCAGCATCGGCTCGAAGACGAAGATGAAGGGGACGATGAACGACACCAGGCCGATGCGGCAGGCCTGCCAGCCGACCGTCGCCGCGTTTGATTCGGATATCCCCGCCGCGGCGTAGGAGGCGACGGCTACCGGCGGCGTGATCGCCGAAAGGGTCGCGAAGTAAACGACGAACATATGCGCTTCAAGCGGCTGCAGGCCAAGCTCATAGAGCGAGGGGATGCAAAGCGCCGCCGTCAGGCAGTAGGCCGCCGCGACCGGCATTCCCATGCCGAGCAGCGTGCAGATTGCCGCGGTCAGAATAAGCGCCGACAGGGTGCTGTTGCCGCCCAGGCTGAGGATGAGGCTCGCGAGCTTTCCGCTGAGTCCCGTCGTCATCAGCCCCGCAATGACGCAGCCGGCGACCGCGCAGGAGAGTGAAACGATGACGGCCGAGCGCGCGGCGTCTTCCAGCGCCTTGATCACCGCGGGCAGGTGCATCCGCGTCTCTTTGCGGGCCCAGGAGGCGGCGATAACGGCCACGATGCCGACAACCGCGGAAAGGTTGGCAGTATATCCGCGCATGAGCATTACGACCAGCACGACGAGAGGCACGAGGAATATCCAGCCCTCTTTAAGAGTGCCCCATACGGAGGGCAGTTCCGCGGCGTCAAGGCCGACGAGGCCGCACTTTTTCGCGCGGAAATGAACGATGAGCAACAGAGCCAGGTAGTAGAGAACTCCGGGCACAAAGGCTGCGATGGCGATATTCTTATAAGAGATGCCGGCCATTTCGACCATCAGGAAGGCCGCCGTGCCCATGATCGGCGGCATGATGCCGCCGCCGGTGGCAGCGACGGCAGTAACCGCGCCGGAGAAGGTCCCGTCATACCCCGCCTTTTTCATCATCGGGATGGTGAAGGAGCCCGTCGTGACGACGTTGGCCGTCGGGCTGCCGTTTATCATGCCGAAGAGCCCGCTCGTAACGATCGCGACTTTACCGGCGCCGCCGGCATAGCGCCCGGCGACGGCCATCGAGAACTTATAGAAAAAGTCTCCCGCTCCCGAAGCGGCAAAGAAGGAGCCGAACATTACGAACATAAACACGTAAGTCGCGGCCGCCGCGATCGGCGACGAATATATCCCGTTCGTCGTGAAGACCAGCTGGTCAAGGATATCTACCGCCAGCAGCTTGCGGTGGTATAGCACGCCGGGGATCATATGTCCCCACAGCGCATAGGCTAAGAATATGCAGCCGATGCTGGGAAGGACGAAGCCCATGCACCGCTTCGTCAGACCGATGACCGCGATGACGGTCAGGAGGCCGATGACTATCTCCAGCGAAGAGAGCTCGTCCACCATCGGCATACGCGTCAGGTAGGTCTCCATCTGCGTGCAATAGTAGATGCCAGCGACCGCGAGGATGGCCGCGTAGATCCAGTCTTCGATAGGTATCCTCGTGCTGGTGCGTTCGTGCGCCTGGAAGGTCCTTGTGTATATCAGCGCGCAGAGCACCATGATGAACGTCAGGTGTATCGCGTAGTGCATCTGGGGCTGAATCGTCAGGAAGGTCGCCTGGGCCAGCTGATAGAGAGACATAATAACGGCAACGTATTTCACCGTCAGCGCGTCAAAGCCTGTCAGTTTGCGCTTTTTTCCCTCTTCTGTCAGCAATTTCCATAATTTGTTCAATTATCTGCACCTCAATTCAGATATTAAGGGTAACTTACAAAGTTTCGGACGTCGCGTTTAGTCTTCTTTGGGAGCGTGCAGCGCCCAGTAAAGCTTTTCCGGGGTGATCGGCAGGTCGCGTATGCGCACGCCGCAGGCGTCCTCGATCGCGTTCGCGATGGCGGGGGCCGTCGGGATCAGCGTCGGTTCGCCGACGCCCTTCGCGCCGTAGGGGCCGATCGGGTCGTTGCTCTCGATGGCGATACCCTCGACGGCGGGCATGTCCTTGATCGTCATGAAGGTATATCCGTGCAGGCCGTTTGTCGCGGGCACGCCCTTCTTGAAGAGCATATTTTCATAGAGGCACCAGCCGATGCCCTGCGCGACGCCGCCGGTGATCTGGCCGTTGAGCCCCAGCTCGTTGATGACCTTGCCGACGTCGTGTACGGCGATGACGCGCAGCACCTTCACCTTGCCGGTGTGGGTGTCGACTTCCACCTCAACGCCGTGAGCGCCGAAAGAATAGGCGCTTGAGTAGTCGCCGTAGAAGTCCTTGTCCGCGCCCTCCGTCGGAGGATCATAGGTGACGTAGGCCGTCAGCGGCACGCCGGCGCGGCTGCGGATCGCCTTCGCGGCGACCTCTTTGAGCGTCATCAGGACGGACGGGTCGCGGCTGCACTTGATGAGGCCGTTTTCCATATACATCGTGTCGCGCTGCCTCTTGCTCATCTCCGCGGCGAGCGTCAGCACCTGGTCGAGAACCTTTTCACTCGCGAGGAAGACGGCCTTGCCTCCCACCGTGGTGACGCGGCTGGAGTAGGTGCCCATGCCGAAGGGGCTTACGTCCGTGTCGAGCGGCATCACCGTGATGTCGCTGATCGGCACGCCGAGCTTTTCCGCGGCGATCTGCGCGAAGACGGTCTTCGCTCCCTGGCCCAAATCGGCTTCGCCGGAGAAAATAAAGACTTCGCCGTCCTCATGGATACGGATCATCGCGGAAGAACCGTCAAATTTATCGCCGCCGCGGTTGCCGGAGACGTGCGTCATGCAGGCGACGCCGATGCCGCGCTTGATGCGTCCGTTCTGTTCCTCGGCGGGCAGGCGGTTTTCCTTGATCTTTTCCGCCGCGATCCTGATGCATTCGGAGAGTTCGCAGCTCTTGATGTGCCAGCGGTGCAGCGTCATGTCGCCCTTGTGAACGCAGTTCTTGAGGCGCACCGCGACGGGGTCGAGTCCTACCTGGCGGCAGCATTCGTCGATAAACGATTCGACGGCGAAGTGCATCTGGCTGTTGCCGTAGCCGCGGAAGCCGCTGGTCGGGATGAGATTCGTATAGACAAGGTAGGAGTCGCATTTGCTGGACTTATATCTGTAAAGGCAGTCGGTGCGCATCGAAAGGTTCAGCAGCACCTTGGGGGCGGCCCAGGAGTAAGCGCCGTTGTCGGCTACGATCGTCGCCTGTTTGCAGACCATCGTGCCGTCCTTCATCATGCCGAGCTTCACCTTCATGCGCGGGGCGATGCGCGGGCGCGTCGTCAGCTGCTCCTCGTCGCGCGTGAGCACTATCTTCACGGGCCGCCCCGTCTTCTTCGCGAGCACCGCGGCGATGGGGTGGAAGTTCCTGATCCAGATCTTCGCGCCGAAGCCGCCGCCGATAAAGGGCGACTTCACCGTCACCATCGACGGTTTGATGCCGAGGGCCTTCGCGATTTCGTTTCTCCCCTGGAAGGCGGACTGCAGCCCCGTCCACACCGTGAGGCGGCCGTTCGATTCCCACTGCGCGACCGCGCCGAACGGCTCGAGGTAAAGGCCGGAGACGCGGTGCGTGCTGAATTCCTTTTCAAAGACATAATCGCAGGCGGCGAAATCCGCCTCCACATCGCCGCGCTGAAGATGATACTCGCGCGCGACGTTCGTCCCCTTCTCCACATGGACGAGCGGGGAATCCTTTTCCATCGCCTTCATCGGGTCGTCGACGACCGGCAGCAGCTCATACTCCACTTTAATGAGCTTGAGCGCCTCTTTCGCGATCTCGTCCGTCTCCGCCGCGACAGCCGCTACCTCGTCGCCGACGTAACGTACCTTCTCCACCGCCAGCATGTCGACGTCGGCGATTTCCATGCCGAACTTGTTCTGCGGACAGTCCTTCGCGGTGATCACCGCCTTCACGCCAGGCAGCGCTTCGGCGGCGGCAGTGTCGATCGACACAATCCTCGCGTGCGGATGGGGCGAGCGTAATATCTTCCCGATCAGCAGGCCGGAGAATTCCAGGTCGTCAAGATACCTGGCGCTTCCCGTAACCTTCTCCCGAGCGTCTACAAAGCTTTGTTTCAAGCCGATACTTTTAAACTTCTCCATATAGAGCCCTCCACAACTTTATTACCTAAACCAATGCGGCGACCTCGAAGAGGTCTCCTCTCTCCTTCGTTTTCACTACCTGCATGGCGCCGGCGACAAAGATGACCGCGCCTAAAATCATACCTTTGCCGATCAGCTCTTCGGCCCTTTTGGCCCCGGCCGAAAGAGCAAGTTCCGCGCTGCCGCTCCTCAGTCTGCCCACAGACTTGGTAACGAGGAGCCCGCTGATATCCGTTCCGTAGTCGAGCTCCTCGGCACGGCATTGCTCTATGGCCGGATCGTCGCAGAAACAGGCGTTGGCGATCGCAGTGGCCGCTGCGTCGGCCTTCGAAGAATCGGAGGCGAGCGCCGTCACCGCCGAAGCGATGCCGCGCGTCAGGCTGCGTCCTCCCATTCCGCTTGTGGCAAGCCCTGTTATCTCGCTGAACGATCTTATTTTCAAAGAATGGGTCGCCCTCCCATTATTGATGTCGCTTATCAGGCCGACCTTCAGAAAATCCCGCGGGGAACGCGTCCGCAGGTCTGCCTCCTGGGAAAACTTTAAATGTTCGTCAGGGTGAACGGACGACGGTGCGCATTGCTCCGGGGATATCCGCCAGGCGATATCGCCCCCGTTGTTGGCGAGCGCGTAATCCGCTCCGCAGGCCGCCATCGCCTCGACGGCGAAATCGGCGGTCGTGCCGGCGACCGCGGCGAGCGGTGTAAAATCATCCTCGCCGAGCATCATGACCGATTCCGTCATTTTGCGCACGGCGCGCGGCGCGCTCTCGGGGAGCGAGGCAATCGCCGCAACCGGCCGGCGCAGGTAGTCGAGATAGACGGCAAACTCGCCAAATACCTCCAGAACCTTCTCCGCCCCGGCCACCGCGCCCTCCGTAAAGGGCTGGCCGCGACGGCGCGCCTCAAGAGTCATAGTGATGGGGCCGTGGTCAATATACACGAGGCCGTCCTGTATCACGCTGTATTTTTGAGAATTCATAATAGAAGTTATACCGGTCCGCCGCGGAAGCCCGGAAGAGCTCCCGCGGCAGGACTCAGCGAATGGTTATTTGTGTTCGTTGAAGAACTTCACCGCGCCGGGGTGAAGCGGCACGGGGGCGGTATCCTTAAGGTCGGAGAACTTCAGTCCCTTAAGCGAACCGTGGATGTTGCAGAAATAGGGGAAATTGTCTTTGATGGACTTCAAGATCGCATAGGCCTCGTCGTCGGGAAGGTCCGCGTTTGTAAACAGGATGACGGAAGCGCCGACTGTCGGCACGTCGTTCTTGAGGAAGTTATAAGCCTTCTTGGGAATCACCGTCGAATATGTTCCGAGCTCGTCGTTGACCTTCTTCTGCGCCGCCGGCGTCATGCCGAGCAGATTCAGCTTGAGCGTCGTGCCCGCGTCGACGACATGGCTTGAAGGCACCTGGATGACGTTGCTGTAGGCGTCGATCTTGCCGTCTCTCATCAGGTCGAGCGCCGCGCCCATCGAGCTGTTCTTTGTGAAGCCGCCCCACTTGTCGATATCGGCGGGCGTGATGCCCTCGGCTTCGATGACGTGCTTGCCGACGATGTCCATGAAGGAATCCTTCGTGTTGAAGTAAGCCTTAAGCGGATATTTCTTAGTTTTCAAATCGGCGAACGAATTGACCCCCAAGTCGCCCTTGACGATGAAGTGCTCCACCGCTCCCTTATAGAGAACGCAGAGGGCGCGGAGGTTGTCAATCTTTTTCTTGAAGGGCTGCTTGCCGTCGGACGCCATTTTGATGAGCTGCGCGTGCGCGATGCCGAGCTGAATCTTGCCGCGCGAGACCAGCGCTAAGTTTGCCGCTTCCTGTCCAACTTCGTAAGCCGTGTTTGAACCGGGATAGCTGCGGCGCACTACTTCGCCCACGCCTTCGCCGATCGCCGCCCACGCGCCGCCGATGGAACCGCCGCAAATCGCCAGATCAAGTTTCTGAGCCGCCTGTGCGGGCGCGGAAAGGGAACCGGACAGAGAAAATACCACCGCAACCAACGCTAGTACCGTTAAAAACTTTTTCATTACAAAGCTCCTCCTCTTGAATTGTAAAACTTTTTATCAGAATAAAACGTCATGGGACCTTCCCCAGACGCGTTAAACCGCCGTTTAATCCTTAAGCTCCGTAAATTCGTATCTGCCCTCTTTGAGCACGTCCTCTTTCGTGCGCATCGCGTTGACGTGTCCTTTGATCTTTGCGTAATTCTCAACCGTCATCGTGTATTCGATGGGGGCGAGCACCGCCGGCGAGGCCGTATAGTTGAAGGGATGGTCGATCATCTTCTCCACGTCGGCTAAGAAGGTGATGCCGCCGCCGGGCATGAGATACGTCGGCGCTCCCGCGATCGTCAGGTTCGCGTCGCCGCGGTGTACAGCCTTGGTGATCTGTATCGGGTCGACCGTGACGCCCGCCCGCGCGCTGCCGCCGACGCCGGCGTAGTACATCGCCGAAACGCGGCTGTCCTCGCAGCAGCCCGCCGCCATCTTGCGGAAAGCTTCCAATTCGGCGGGGATCTCCGCGGGCACGGGCTTGCCGCAGGCGGAGACCTCAAAGAGCGCGATCTTGCGCCAGGTGGTCTCGGCGACGAGGATCTTCATGCCGGGCCTTGCGACGCTCATATCGATATCTTTGATCGCCTCGATGGGATCTTTGATGTTCGTGCCGCCCCAGCCGTCGCCGTGCTCGAAGAAATAGCGCCCGTTGGTCGCCAACCGTCCTACCGGCGTGACGCCGCTGTAGGGTTTCTGTTCGGCGCCGGCGGGGTGCTTCGTAAAGAGCCCCGTGATGTGGTGGTCGAGGATGATCGCCTCGTCGATAAGCGGCGCGAGCGAACGTGCGAAGAGCCCGCAGCAGGCGCCGCCGCAGCCGACGCGCATCTTGTCGTCCACGACGCCGTTGATCACCGGATGTTCGCCGACCTGAAGCTCCAGCTTGCAGCCCTTGTCCACCGTCAGCGTCACCTTTTCCTTGTTGCCCAGCTCCGCCATCGTCTTCACGACATACATGCCGTCGGGGCCCTTGACCTTGTTGACGCCGCCGAGAATGAGGATGTGAGAACCGTACTGCTCCGTCGTGACGATGCCGACGACCCGGCCGTCGCGGCGCACGAGCGCGCCTTCGTCGCCGATATGGGCGTTGGTATCGATCTTCACCATCATCGAGCTGTAAGAGACGGGAGCCTCGGTGACGACGGTGACGACGTCGAAATCGTCGCGCTTTTCGGTGACGATATAGGGCGCGGGTTTGTAATCGGGATAGGCCGCGCCCGCTCCGACCGCGGAGACGACGGGCCTCATGATCGCGGTCTTTTCCGCCGCTACTTTTGTATTCGTAGGAATTTGCAGGGGTCTTACAAGGGCGAGCGCGCCCTTTTCATTGCGGAATCTCTTGCACGCGCCCTGCTTCCCCTCGGGAATACGGCACTTAACGCCGCAATTACGGCAGAGCAGCGTGTTTTCGGCGACGGCGTCTTCCGATATCGCGCCGAGCTTGCAGTACTTGACGCAAGTTACGCAGTGAACGCAGTTGTCATTGACGACCGCCTTTTTGTCGATAACCTTGACGGCGTCGGAGGGACATACCTGTTCACATGCCCCGCATCCCACGCACTTGCTGAGTTCAATTTTTATCATTTCTGCCAACTCCTTCTAAAAGGGGCCTTATAAAAAACCCCCGTAGTGTTGCACAAAACCGGCTGTCTTTCAACACTACGGGAGCGAGGGTAGAGGTGGTACGCTAAATTTTGCCTTCCTGTTTGGCTTTGAGTATCGCGAGCAGCCGGTCCTGTTCGTTGCTGACGATCATAACGCCTTCGTCGACGCCCATTCCGGGGGTGCCGGCCATGGCGAACGGCTTGGTGGCGACGGCAAGGTTGGCGCAGACGAGGGCCGCCTTATCCGTCTGGTTGCAGGTGCCGCCCTGGTAGGCAAGGACGCCGTGCGCCTTGCAGTAGAGGTCGGCTTCCACGATGTTGTTGATGCCGCCAAGGTCGATGGTTTTGACCTGGACCATATCGGCGCCCTTGGCGTCGACCCACTCGACGATCTCTTCGTAGGTGTTGGCATACTCGTCGATGATGAGCTTGAGGCGGCAGCCCGCGTCGTCAAGGTACTTGCGCAGATACTTCATCGCTTCGAGCTGCTTTTCGTTTGACTTCATATCGACGGGCATCTCGACGAAAACTTCATAGGGGGCGCAGGCGTCGGCGACTTTGATAAGGTACTCGCCGACCTTGTCAAGGTCGTTGTTGAAGGCTTTGCCGATGCAGCCGTAGACGTCGTAGCGCATGACCGGCTTGTAGTCGGGCTCGCCGATCTCGGCGATGCGCTTCGTGACCCACTTGACCCAGTCGAGGAAGATCTGTCCGTCGGTTCCGAGCTTCTCTTCTACATTGTTGATAAGCCCGTGGGGCATCATGCCGACCTTTTTGAGGATCATCTTGTCGACGTTGGAGTAGCGCTCGTCGCCGGACTGGGCGTTGATGCGCACCGGCGTGAGGTCGATGGGCAGATGGTATTCGTTGAGGATGACTTCGCACATCGTCAGCTTCTGCTCATAGGCGACCGCCTCGAGTATGGCCTGCGTTACGCCGTAGCGGATGGAGGCGGGGAGGCGCTCTCCGTCGAATTCATAGCGGTCGAATTTGTCCGCGGTCGGCTTGAACTCTTTGATGTCCATGCCTTCAAAGTAGGGCGCGACGTACTTGTCGATTACCTTCATCAGCGCCTCGGCGGTGTTGGGGACTTCTCTGCCGCCGCTGGCCGCGTACTGGGCGACGGCGCAGTCGCCGTATACCATATGTCCGTCTTCAAGGATGAACATTACGGAGACCGCCACGCCGGGCTGTCTGATCGACCGGAATCCGGGAGTTACCGGCTTTCCCTTATATACGAAGCCATCTGATTTCGCGCCGCTCTTGATGGCCTCCTTGTCGTCCATATAGAAACCTGTCAGCGCTTTTGAGCAAAGTACCTTCTTAACCTTCATTGCGGATCATTCCCTTTCTCGGTGTCAATAATTTTTAACGAATAACTTTGCCATCTTTGGCTACGAGCTTGCCGCCGATGTATACTCTCTCAACGTTCTTAAGCTGCGGATATTCGGTGACAACGATGTCCGCCGTGTAGCCCTTCTTAAGCTCCCCAAGGTTGGGCGCGAGCAGCGGCAGGATCTCGGCGACGCGCGAAGTCCCCTGTCTTACGGCTTTAGCGAGCCCGACGAGCTTCTTCTCGAGCGCCGCGTGCTGGATGGCTTCAAGCATCGAATCGCTGTGTCCGGCCGCGAAGTCGGTGGAGATAACGTCCACGAGGTCGTTTTCGTAGAAGGCGTAGAGGTTGTCGGGGGTGGCGACAAGGTGCTTCGCGCCCCACGGATCATGTACGGCGGCGTCGAGGACGACTCCGGGGAACTGCTTGAGGTAACGTCCGTTTTCGACGCATTCGTCGGTGGTGAAGAGGTAGTTTGAATGGCAGCAGATAAGCGTATTGAGCCCCATCTTCGCGATCTCGTGAACGATATACTTTGAGGTGGGCGCGTTGTGGATCATCAGGGGAACGTTGTATCTCTTGGCCAGGGCGGCCGCCTCACGATAGCCGTCAAGGGCGACCTTCACCGAGGCGAGGGTCGTCTTGTAGACGATGTCCCTTGTCTCTTCCGGCGTCAGGAAGCTGTCGAGCTTGGCCTCTTTGAGCGCCGCGGCGACGCGGTCGCGGTCGTAGTACGATTCTTCGATATAGCGTCCGAGGACGGAGAGCTTCATCGCCCGCGCCTGGAGATAGTCGATGTCCTTGCCCTTGCACTCCTTCACCGCGCGCGGGATATAAAGATAATCCTGGCCGCCGCCGCCAAGGGTATGGCCGCCGCCGACTTCGCCGATGCAGACCGCGCCGTCGGCGAGCATCTTCTCAACGGTCATCTCCTTGTGCTTGGGCTGGAAGCCCTTGCCGTCGCAGAGCTCGCCCGCGTGGTAGTTGACCGGGGCGTGGGTCGTCGCCGTCTTGATGCGGATGGGGTGGCACTTCTGGGTCTCTTCCACTTCGTCCATCGTCGCAAAGCCGTCGACGTTGAGGACCGTCGTGTGTCCCTGAAGCAGGCTTCTGTCGAGGTGGTCGAGGATGAATTCACGGCCGTAGTTGACGCAGCCGCTGGCGAACATCGTGCCGAAGGTGACGCCGTGCTGGTGGTGGTTGATCATGCCGGGCATCACGCATTTGCCGCTGCAGTCGACGACCTCCTCCGCGTAGGACTCGAGGTTCTCGTCATAATAGAGGTTTACGTCGGCGACGAGTCCGTCGACTTCGATGACGTTCGCCTTTTCCAGTACTGTTTTACCGTCTCCCGTAACGACGGTACCGTTCTTAAATATCTTCATTTTACAGCCTCCTGGCGCAAATTAAATTTTATCCTTCAAAGAGACATTCGGCGCGGCGCGGATCAAAGCAGCAGCCCAGTCTCATTGATACGACCCTAATTCCGCTGGCCCTCTGCGGGCCTACCTTGATAAAGGTTCCGAGGACGGTGGTTTTGCCGCCGAGCCCGAGAGCGCCATATCCTGATTCATTGACGGCGCAGGTGACCTTCTTTTCCATCTCCGACTGCACGAGGAAATTACCCTTCGCCATCGCCTCCATCCCCAGCGAGGCGGCCTCATAATTCGAGCGTCCGATGCCGAAGGAGAGCACGCAGGGCAGACAGCCGAGAAGCTTGGCGCCCTCGGTGCCCCAGGCGATCATTTCGTTGAGCACCGTATCCACGGAGTGCTTGTGAAAGACGCGCAGCGTCTTCCCGCGAATCTCGGGGCCGCCGCCGTACATCATCACCGTGAGCCGGATATCCTTGCCGGGTACGTGGCGGGTCTGAATCGGCGCCATCGCAAGCGCCCCTGAGTCCTCCGAGAGCCCTTTGCTCTGGCTGATACGCTCGGCGTCGTCTCCGAGGACCGCCATCGGACGCCCGGGGAGCATTCGCAGGCCTTTCGCGACGCCCTCTTCCACCGCCTGATAAAATCCCGCGGGGACGGCGCATTCCTCTCCTACCTCAAGAAAGAGATGAGGGATGCCGGTATCGTCGCAAAGAGGGAAGACCTTGGACTCCGCGATCTCGGCGTTTTCCAGAATGTTGTTAAGCACCCATTTCGCGTGCGGACTATCTTCGTTCTCCGCCGCCCGCTTATAGGCCGCTATCTGGTCGGGGCGAAATACCGTGCTGGCCTTGACCAATGTTTCCGCTGTCTTTTCCGTAACTACTCTGCAATCTATCATTTTGATTACCTCTGCCAGTCGTTATTTCTCATCGTAGATCGATTCGCCGTGGGCGATGGCGACGATGGCGGGAAATTTCTCTACCTCCACCTCATAGAGCGCCTCCATGCCCTCTTCCGGGAAGGCGACGACGCGCTTTTTCTTCATCGTTGAAGTAAGCAGCGCCGTATTCGGCGGCGTCACCAGAAATATCGCGTTGTGCTCCTTCAGGGCCGCGACGGTCTCTTTTTTGAGGCTTCCCTTGCCGATGTGCATCTTCACGCCAGCCTTTGAAAGCGCGGGGATGCTTCCTTCGATATCTACCTTGTTGCTGGAGGTGGGGCCGATGCCGGCGGGGCTCACCGCCGTGTGAAAGACGGCGCTCCCCTCAAGAAAAATCCCCTTCTCCACGCACGTGCCGTCCTCAATGCATTTGACCACCTTCGGCAGCACCGCGTCGCGTCCCGTAAAGATCGGCCCGTAGATCTCGACCATGTCATAAACATGCAGCTTGTTTATCGTTTCATCGTCGACTGGCATCTTTATCTGCATCTCTGCGCCATCCCTTTCGTAATTATTGCTTATTATTTTATATCCACATTATGGATATAATATCTTCTATGTGGTGAATACATCATACAAAGTTTTAACGGCGTTGTCAATAAGGAAAAATTTCTCTATCTGGTTTGCGGCGGTATTATCTGTTAAAATTCATGAAATTCATTGAGAGGTTAAATATATTTTCTTAGATGCAAAGAAATGTATTAATGCCTCATCTTTAAGCTATAATACGTTTCGCGGAGGTATTAAAATGAACGATAAACAACCGGAAACAGGCACTCAGGCCATCCAAAGGGCCTTGGCGATCTTAAACTGCTTTACGAGGGGAACAGACGACCTCTCGCTGACGGAGATATCCAAGCTGGTGCAGATACCCTATTCCACCGCCTCCCGGATCGCGGGGATTTTGGAACAGGAGTCTTTTTTGATCCGCGACAAAAACACCAAGCGTTTCAGCCTCGGCAGGCGGGTCTACAGCCTCGGCTACTGCGCGAAACAGAACGACTTTTTGAGAAAAGTGATCTATCCCTACCTTGTCAGACTGCGGGATGAATTCGGCGAGACGGCTCTGATTTACATCAGGGAGGGCGATTACCGCATCTGTTTTGAAAAAGTGCCGGCCTTCCACAGTTTCAAGTTTTCCCCCACCGTCGGCTCGAAGTACGTCCTCTGGGCCGGCGCGGGCGGCAGGGGCTTCCTCGCCTACGCGACGCCGGAAGAGCAGGATAATTTTTTAAAGGACACAAGAAACCTCACCACCTTCACGACCACCGACAGGTCGAAGATAATGAGGGAGCTCTATAATCTCTGCAGAAACGGATACAGCTACTGCGTAAACGAATATCAGGAGGGATTCTCTTCGATCGCGGGGCCGATCGTCGAGAGCGGCAATAACATCTTATGTACGATAGCGGTCACGGGGCCGAGCGCCAGATTCACGGACGATATAGTAAAGGGCCTTAAGGAACGCATCCCCCAATACTGCGCGGAGATCTCCTCCACCTTCGGCTGGAGCGAATCCACTGAGACCCCCAAGTTCCTCTTCCGGAGCCCTTCGCTGGAGCACGTCATCTGTAATATGTAAAATTTTGATAATTACAAAAACACGGTTTTCCGATAACGGGACTAAGTCCGGCAGCGAAAAATCATCAAGAAGAGCCGGCCGCCCCCGCTTACCGGAGAACCGCGTTTTTTAACTGCCGGCGGCACGGAACGCCGCCGCCTTTAGTCCTTTTTCTTCACCTGTTTCGACGGGTCGTCGCAGATCAGTGTGCCGGCGATCGCGAAATTTTCGTTCTTCATCTCGTTGATGATGATACGCACAGAGCTCTGCGGCACCTCCATCGTCTCGCACAGCACCTTCGTCATCCCCGTCACCATCGCGCGTTTCTGTTCTACGGTGCGGCCCTCTTTGATGTTTACCATCACGATCGGCATTTTTCGCATCTCCCCATTATGAAATATCGTTTATTGCGTGTAAAATATAGCTCGTATTTTAATCGCTTTACGGTTGGGGTGTCTAGATGGTCGGCGGTATTTATATTTTTCTGGGTTTCTGCCTCGGCGCGGCGCTCGGTTCATTCGCGAACGCGGCGGCCATGCGGACGGCGGCGGAGAAAAAATGGTGGGGGCGCGAACGTTCCGTCTGCGACAGCTGCGGCCGGGTGCTCTCCTCCTGCGACCTCATCCCCGTCGTCTCTTTTATCGTCCTGCAGGGCCGGTGCCGGAGCTGCCGCGCGCCGATCCCGCCGCGCCACTTTGCCGCCGAACTGGCCGGCGGCGCGCTGGAGGCGCTCTTCGTCTGGCGCTTCGGGCTGACGCCGGCGCTTGCCTTCGCGACGCTCTCCCTGCCCTTCATCATCTTCCATACGCTCACGGACCTCGAAACGGGCTATATCTACGACTCCTGGGCGATCGCGATGGCGGCATGCGGCATATTGGCGCGCGCCGCCGGCGGCTGGCCGGGGCTGCTCGACGGGCTCTTCGGCGCGCTTGCGGGCTTTGGGACGATCGGGGCGATAATCGTGGCGAGCCGCGGCCGGATGGGACTCGGCGACGCGGTGCTGATGCTCGGCGTCGGCGCTTTCATGGGGTTTAAGCTGACGCTGCTCTCGCTCTATCTCGGCTTCATGTGCGGCGGCCTCGTGGTGATCCCGCTATTGCTTGCAAAGAGGGTGACGCGCAAGACCGCCGTGCCGCTGGGGCCCTTTCTCTGCGCGGGGATGGCGCTCTCAATGCTCTGCGGAGAGAAGATTCTGCCGTACCTGGGGCATCTCGCGCAATGGCCCTGGACGATGATTTAAGGAGCCGCTGATTAATTGAAAATAAGCCGGATAATAACCAACGCATGTCCGCTGATTAGATGTGCCAGGCGCTAAACGCAGCAGGCCCCAAGCGGCGCGGAGGCGTATATTGATACGTTGGAGCGACGGGCGGGGGCTGCTACGTGACGCGAATGGCGCATATAATCAGCGGTTCCCTAAGTAAATATTATCTAAGGAGGAACAACCTATGAAGAAGATTTTATCACTCACCGCGGCGCTTTTGCTTGCCGCCGCTTCCGCCGCGACGGCGGCCAACATCGTGCTCGTGGAACCGGACAAGGCCGGCGGCCCCGCCGTCCTGGCGGCGATCGCGAACCGCGCCTCGGCGGAACAGCGGGACTTTTCGGGAGAAGAGCTCTCGCTGAAGGAGCTTTCAACAATCCTCTGGGCGGCGACGGGCAAGAACCGCGACCCCAAGGGCTGGACGGTGCCGATGGCGATGGGCCGCGAGCCTTACGTCTCCGTCTATGTGCTGCTCAAGAGCGGCGGCTACCTCTATAACTGGGAGAAAAACGCGCTGATGCAGCAGACGGCGGAGAAAAAGCTGACGAGCCGCGCCGTGACGCAGGACTTCGCGAAGAGCGCCCCCTGCATCCTCGTCTTCGTCAGCAAAGGCACGATGAACGTCGACCAGTATAATTACGTCGCGACGGGAGCGATGTCGCAGAACGTCTATCTCGCCGCCGAAGCGCTCGGCCTCAAGACCCGCTTTCTCGCCTCCTTTAATAAGGTGAATATCGAGGCGGCGCTGATGCTCGGCCCGATCATGAAGATAACGGGCGTCATGGCCGTCGGCCGGCAGTAATAGTCGAAAAACAGACGTCAAGTCACGGCTCGGGGCGCGCCCCGGGCCGTTTCGCATAACCGCGCGCTCCTTTCGGTTGCAAAAGCCGTGCAAAAGCTATATCCTTTATTTGGATCGTTTTACCGCTGAAACGGAGGTATTACTATATGAGTTTTGTCCCCGCGCACATTTTTCGCGAATATGATATAAGAGGCATCGCCGACGCGGAGCTCACCGACGAACACGTTTTTCTCATCGGCAAGGCCTTCGGAACTTGGCTGAAGCGCCGCGGCGCCACAGAGGCCGTCGTGGGCGGCGATGCGCGCCTTTCTACCCCGCGCATCAAGGCCGCCGCCGCGCGCGGCTTGAACGCGGCGGGCGTAGGCGTCACCGACATCGGCCTCGTCTCGACGCCGACATTTTACTGGAGCCTGTACCGTTCCACACAGGCGGCTCCCTGCGTCAGCGGGATCATGGTGACGGGCAGCCACAATCCGCAGGAGTACAACGGCCTGAAGGTCGCCTATGACCGGGCGACGCTCTGGGGCGACGACATTCAGGAGATATACCGGATGATCGCGGCAGACGACATGGAGGAGGCGGCGACGCCCGGCAGCTGCCGAAGCGCCGACATCAACGCCGGATACATCGACATGCTCGTCTCAAAGATAACGCTCGGACCGCGCCGGCCGAAGATCGTCTGCGACTCGGGCAACGGCACGGGCGGCCTTTACGCGCCGGAGTTCCTGCGCCGCATCGGCTGCTGCGTGACGGAGCTTTTCAGCGTTCCCGACGGACATTTTCCCAACCACCACCCCGACCCGACGAAACGCGAGAACCTCCCCGCCCTCATCGCCAAAGTGAAGGAGACGGGCGCGGACTTCGGCGTCGGCTTCGACGGCGATTCGGACCGGATCGGCGTCGTCGACAACAACGGCGAAGTGATCTGGGGCGACCGCCTGATGGCGCTCTACTGGAGCGAGATTCTGCCGAAACACCCCGGCGCGGTGGCGATCTGCGAGATAAAAAGCTCGATGGCGCTGCCGGAGACCGTCGAGAAGCTCGGCGGCCGGCCGCTCTGGTGGAACGCGGGCCATTCGCTCGTCAAGGCCAAGATGCGCGAGGAGCACGCCCTCTTTTCCGGCGAGGTCTCGGGGCACATGTTCTTCGCCGACGAATATTTCGGCTATGACGACGCCTTCTACGCCGCGGGACGGCTGGCGCGCATCATCTCCCACACCGACAAAACGCTTGCGGAGCTGATGGAAGACATCCCCCTCTACCCCTCGACGATCGAGACCCGCTACGACTGCCCCGACGACGTCAAGTTCGGCGTGGTCGAGCGCGTGAAGGAAGAGGCCATCGCGGAAAGGCTGGAGACGATCACCGTCGACGGCGTGAGAATAATATATGACGGCGGCTGGGGGCTCGTCCGCGTCTCAAACACTCAGCCGGTGCTCGTCGCGCGCTGCGAGGGACGCACGAAAGAGATCCTCTGCGCGATTACGCGGGATATGAAGCGGCGGCTGCTCGCGGCGGGAAGCCCGGATTTCGCGTGGGGCTATTAGGAAACCGCTGATTAAACGCGCCCGCCGCCAAGCAGCGGGCGGCGCGTTGAATTTTAGACAACAAAGTGAATTAATCTGCGCTTCCTTAAGCAATACGGTTAATTTATAGATAATTTTGAGGAGGAGACACACCAATGCAGTGCTCTCACGAAGTTGAAGAAATGGTATGCGTGGCGAAGGGCGCCAACCACGGCCCCGCGCCCATCCCCGAAGAGGGCAGATGGGTCGAGTCAAAACAGATAGGCGACATCTCAGGCTTCACGCACGGCGTGGGCTGGTGCGCGCCGCAGCAGGGCGCCTGCAAGCTCTCGCTCAACGTCAAAGGCGGCGTCATTCAGGAGGCGCTCGTCGAGACGATCGGCTGCTCCGGCATGACCCATTCGGCGGCGATGGCGGCGGAGATACTCCCCGGCAAGACGCTGCTCGAGGCGCTCAACACCGACCTCGTCTGCGACGCGATCAACACCGCGATGCGCGAGCTCTTCCTCCAGATCGCCTACGGCAGGACGCAGAGCGCCTTCTCGGAAAACGGGCTCCCCGTCGGCGCGGGCCTCGAAGACCTCGGCAAGGGACTGCGCTCGCAGATCGGCACGATGTACGGCACCCTCGAAAAGGGCCCCCGCTACCTTGAAATGGCCGAGGGCTACATCCTCGACCAGGCGCTCGACAAGAACGGCGAGATCATCGGCTACCGCTACGTCTCGCTCGGCAAGATGATGGAGGCGATCCGCAAGGGCGCGGACCCCAAAGAGGCTCTTGAGAAAAACACCTCCACATACGGCCGTTACGCGGAGGCCGACAAGATAATAGACCCGCGCAGGCAGTAGGAGGAAAAGACAATGGCAAACTTTGAAGGTTACGAACGCCGGATAGAAAAAATCAACGCATTCCTCGCCGGGCTCGGCTTCGACTGCATCGAAGAGGCGCAAACGCTCTGTCTGGACAAGGGGATAGACGTCGCGGCCATCGTGCGCGGCATTCAGCCGATCGCCTTTGACAACGCCGTCTGGGCCTATACCATAGGCGCCGCGAACGCGATAAAGAGCGACGCGAGAACGGCGGCCGCGGCCGCGGAAAAGATCGGCGAGGGGCTCCAGGCCTTCTGCGTTCCCGGCTCCGTCGCCGACCAGCGTCAGGTCGGCCTAGGACACGGAAACCTCGCCGCGATGCTGCTGAACGAGAACACTAAATGCTTCTGCTTCCTTGCGGGACACGAGTCTTTCGCGGCCGCCGAAGGGGCGATCGGCATCGCGCGCACGGCGAACAAGGTGCGCAAAGAGCCGCTGCGCGTCATCTTAAACGGCCTCGGCAAAGACGCCGCCTACATCATCTCGCGCATCAACGGCTTCACCTTCGTGGAGACCCTCTACAACCAGTACACCGGCGAGCTTGAGGTCACGATGGAAAAGCCCTTCTCCGACGGCGACAAGGCAAAGGTCAAATGCTACGGCGCAAACGACGTCAACGAGGGCGTGGCGATCATGCGGCACGAGGGCGTCGACGTCTCCATCACCGGCAATTCGACGAACCCGACGCGCTTCCAGCACCCCGTCGCCGGCACCTACAAAAAATGGGCCGTCGAGAACGGCAGAAAATACTTCTCCGTCGCCTCGGGCGGCGGCACGGGACGCACGCTGCACCCCGACAACATGGCCGCCGGCCCCGCCAGCTACGGCATGACCGACACCATGGGCCGCATGCACAGCGACGCGCAGTTCGCGGGCAGCTCCTCCGTCCCCGCGCACGTCGACATGATGGGCCTCATCGGCATGGGCAACAATCCGATGGTCGGCGCCTCCGTCGCCGTCGCCGTCGCCGTTGAAGAGGCGATGAGGTAATATCTCTGTCCCGAATACATATTGGAAAGGGAAGAGGGAGAGTAAACATCACCTCCCTCTTCTCTTGTTATTCAGGAACCTTCGTCGCTTTAATAACTATTTCCGTCGTCTCCTTACGGGGCTTATTTACGGTTTGCGCTTTTTTTAAAGATGAGCGGCATCGATATGAGCAGCGCGAACAGGCCAAACCCCGCGGTACTGCAGCCGCCGGAGCTGCCGCTGTGGACCACCGTCGCCGCCGTCACCTTCACCTCGCAGGAGGCGCTGTAAGCGCCGTCCTCTGTGACCGCCGTTATCACGCATGCGCCTTCGCTTTTGGCGATAACCTTACCATCCTTGTCTACCGTGGCAATCTTCTCGTCGCTGCTTTTCCAGGCAAGCGGCTGTCCCGCGATACCGTTGAAGGAGGCGGTTATCTTTTCCGTCACGCCTTTGCTGACCGTCATCGCCGCGGGCGTAAGCGCCAGACCGGGATTCAGCGCCTTTTCAATCACCGTGACGATACAGGAGGCCTCTTTGCCGCTCGTCTTCGCCTTTACCGTGACCTTGGCGCTCCCAGCCTTCAGCGCGCTGACGACTCCCGTCACGGGGTCGACGGCGGCTATGTCCGGACTGTCGCTGCTCCAGGTCACCTCCTCCAGCGCCCCTTCGGGCGTAAAGGAGGCCGTGAGTTTTTTGTCATATCCCTTTACAAGGGTCAGCTCTGAGGGATTTACGATCACGGAGCCGGCATCCGGGCGCGGCTCTTCGACGTCTTCGGAGAGCGGCGTTATCGCTCTGCCGGCTGCGGTAAGACATACAGGCATGCTGGCAAAATCAGTCTTATGGTCGCCGTTGTTATTACGGCCTTCGACGAAAATATAGACCTCTTCGCCGCTTTTGTATGCGGGAATGGTGAAGGCAACGTCGCCGCTTTCGTCGGCGGCGGTCTCTAGATTCTTTATCTGACCGTAGTAAACGGCCCTGTCGCCGCTGGTGACGACGGCGGCGAGGCGGTAGCCCACGCCGGTGGAAGCGCCGGAGTACCTTACCTTCACGTCAAGGCTGACGGCGTCGTTTGAGAAGTCCCCGCTCGTTAAGTCGGCGGAGGCCAGTTTGTATGTATTTGTCGCGAGGGTCAGTTTGTGTTCGTATTTTCCCTTATCGTTGGAGGCGTAGGTTTGTTCCTGAAGCGCGGCGGCTGCGCCGCCGGTTTTCCCGCCAGCGGCGGGAGATGTGAAGAGCAAAGATTCAAGATTTAAACGAAAAGCCGGACGAAGGCCGACAGCCCCGATGTCAACGAAGTCATAGTCGAGGTAGCCGTCGCTATAGACGAATGACGCTAAGAATACGTAGTTGCCGGGGGAACGAAGCCACCAATAACCATACTTCTTGTTACCTTCCGTATTGTTGTAGACTCCCTGCGACGCACCGTAGTCGGTAAGCTCCGCTTTGCGGGAACTATTATCGACAAAACCGTATTTTCCCCCCAGCGCCTGCGCGTTACTAGAGCTGTCAACATCGGCGTATGAGAGGAGGAATATTTTATCGGTCGTCTCAGGACCGGCGGCAAAATTTGTATGGTAGTTGTACCTTACGCTGTTGTCCACCGCCGCCTTTATTATCCCGCTTCCTTCGCCCGCGGAGAAGGCCTTCTCGTAGAAGGAATAGGTTTTCGGGTTCCTCACCGTTATATTGGTCACGTCCGCGGAGACCGACCCGACATATTCTTTGCCGTTGAGAAATTTACGGATCTGCGATTCACTCCACCAGCAATAGTATGGATCGGTATTACTGTAATCGGGATTGAATGACACGCCGCCGTCCAGTATTTTTTCCGAAAGCATGAGCGCCGTCTTATCGCCGCTCACTTCAAGCACGCGCCAGAGAACGGGCTCCACCGCAAAGTCAGCCGATGTGCCGGACTGCGGGTAACTCCCGTAATAGACGACGTCCGCGCTCGTCAGCGCCATCGCGGGCAGCGCAGACGCCATTAATAACGCCGCCGCGCATAACGACGTCAGAATTCTTTTCGTTTTTTTCACTTTTTCCATCTCCTCGTATAATTAAGTTGTGCAGAACAAGGCAACAAGTTTCGTTGCTTGTACAATGCATGCAGACGCTGTGGACTGGTATTTCCTCCTACCGCTTGACGGTTTACAAAAGGCTCCAGCCACGGCTTTTTGCTCTACTGGTTATGAGTCAGATACCGCCAGACGGTTTATATAGAACGAGGATCCAGCGGCAGAAAGTCTGTGGAGTTTTCAGCGTACTTTTTTGAAAGTTGGTGCTGCCAATGATTTATGTCGGCATTGATGTCGCAAAGAATAAGCACGACTGCTGCATTCTTGGCAGGGACGGAGAGTGTCTCTGCAAGCCGTTTTCTTTTGACAACGACGGCGCCGGTTTTGGCAAGCTTATTTCCGCCATTACTAAATGTTCAGGACATACAGTTGACCCAGAGGGGGTAAGGGCAGGATTTGAGGCTACGGGCCATTACAGCGAGAACCTTGCGGCTTTCCTCCGCGGCAACGGACTCGAGCCTGTTGTTTTCAATCCTCTGCGCGTGAAATTACACCGCCAAGCGTCTTCCCTGCGCAAGACTAAAACGGACAAGGTGGATGCAAAGTGTATTGCCGAACTGCTGTTGCTGGACCACTCAAATCCTGCTCCTGTATCATACCAGATTTCGGAGTTGAAGTCTCTCACAAGGCACCGTTCCAGGCTTGTCGAAGCGCGCGGGAAGTGCAAGGTGCATCTTAACCGGTTGGTCGACGTCCTGTTCCCTGAATTGCAGTCTGCCGTGTCAACTCTTACACAGGCGTCTGTGCTTGCCTTGCTGGCCGAACTGCCGGGGGCCGCGCATATCGCTTCATGCCGTATAGACCGGCTGACAAATCTGCTCTGCCTGGCTTCAAAGGGACGTTACAAACGTGACAAGGCCGTGTCAATAAAGGCGTTGGCGAAGGACTCCATCGGAATGAGCAGCCCTGCGCGTTCCCTGGAGCTTCAGCAGGTCATCGGACAGATATATTTCTTCAACAGTCAGATTGAAGCCGTTGAGAAGCAGATAGCCTGTATCGTCAGTGCAATGGATTCGCCGCTGCTGACCATACCGGGCATCGGCATCATAATTGCTTCCGTGACAATCGCAGAGATTGGCGACATCCGGCGCTTCAATACACCAGACCAGCTTCTGGCGTTCGCAGGGCTTGACCCGTCCACGTACCAGTCGGGAAAGTTCAAGGCCGACAGGACGCCCATGGTGAAGCATGGTTCGACATATCTGCGCTGGGCTGTAATGCAGGCGGCGCGCCTTGCTTCTATCCCTGCCCTGACTTCCGCAGATATATGGAGCGCAAGTTGGCGCAGGGCAAGCACTACTTTGTCGCGCTTGGGCATCTTTCAAAAAAGTTGATTCGCGTTATTTTCCACATCCTTAACGCAAACGAGCCGTTTGTCCCGATGACGGCATAGACGGCAGTCTTTATCCTCACCGGAGTCTCAATG
>JAEXGR010000022.1 GCA_023450745.1 Synergistota bacterium | reverse complement strand
TGACGCAGGTGCGGACGTTCGGAACTCCGTCGACCACCATGAAGCAGGAGCTGCATTTGCCGATTGCGCAGAAGAAGCCGCGCGTCCTCTTCATCTCCGGGGTGACCCTGTAGATGAGCACGCCGTTCGCGTGCAGCGCCATCGCGATCGGCTCGCCCTCATATCCCTTGAGCTCCCGCCCGTCGAAGGTGAATGTTACTTCCCGACCGTGCTTGTAGTCCAGTATCGGGTGTTTCTGTATCAGTTCCATGCCCTCTCTCCCTCCTTGGTCTTACGCCGGCCGCAGCGGCACGGCGAACTAGGTGCTGAAAATATTAAGAAAAAATCGGTGAGTAGACTGTCGCGTCAAAAAATTGATACGAAACAATTTTTTGATGTTAACATAGAATATTGTCATTCAATATTGAAGTTTTGTCAAGATAAAATAAATATCTACACGCAAAAACATAATTTCACAAGCAATGGTAGTATTATCAAGAGAATACTAAGCTTTTTTGCGGAAATAGTTATGATTTATTGTTTTTTTTGAATATCTCTTATGTATGCGTAGATGGTGAACTTCGTATTGCCCATCTCTGCTGCCAGGGTGTCAACAGCGCCTTTGAGCAGAAAGAAGCCCTTGTCGTGGAGTTCTTTGATAACCTGCTTTTTTTCCGGCTTGGTAAGGTATTGCAGGGGTTTGCCGATCCGTTTTTTGGCCTGCGCCAGCGAATCCCCCATCACCTCTTCAAGGTCCTGCGCGAAAGATTCGCGTACCGGTTCGGGGAACTTGCCCTGCGGCTCGGTCGGGGTGTCGAAGCTTTCCGGATATTGTTCGATCTTTCCCATGTCCACCTTCACCAGGCTTTCGATGAGCTCCTGCGCGGCGACGGCCTTTTTGAGGTCGTAGTTGATGCAGAGGAAGGCGATGATCTTTTCGTTTTCGTCTCTGATGAAGATGCAGCTGCATTTGATAAGCTCGCCGCGGTTGTTTTTCGCAAGGTAGTTGTAGATGCCGTCTTTGCTCTGATATTCCTCGGATTGGAGCATGAAGAGGCCGAAATCGGTCATGGGGCCTCCCTCGCGGCGTCCCGTGACGTAGCCGTTTTCGCAGAGGACGAGAGAATGCTCCGGCATCGAGACGTCGTGCAGGTTGACTTCGTAGTCTTTGCCGAGGATCTTCGCGAGTCCGCGCACAACGGGAATGAGAATGTTTAATCTAGGGTTCATTTTTTGCTGAGCCGTCATGATAGTCGCCCCCTTGGTTGGGATTATTGTACACTAATTTGCGCGACAAATAAACAAAAAATTGATGTGACGGCAAAAAATAGCCGGAAAGGGCGGCTGCCCCTTCCGGCGATAAAGCTTTTAAAAGAAGAGAAGCGGCGGCTAGAGCACTTCGGCGAGCCGCTTGATGCCCTCGCGGATGACCTCCGGCGTGGAGTTGGTGTAATTCAGCCTGAAGGTGTTGACGTCCGTTTTTCCCGCGTAGAAGGGGTCGCCGGGGACGAAGGCGACCTTCTTTTCCATCGCCTTGCGGAAGATGTCGAGCGCCGACTGCCCCTCCGGGAGCGTTACCCAGATGAACATGCCGCCCTCCGGCTCCGTGTATTTCACGTAGGCGGGGAAGTATTCTTTCATCGCGGCGAGCATCGCCTCGGCCTGGTTTTTGTAGAGGGCGATGATTTTGTCGACATGCTGCTGGTATTCGTTGTGGGCAAGGTAATCGGCGATCATGTACTGCGAGAAAATGTTGGTGTGGAGGTCGCTTGACTGCTTTGCCGTCACAAGATGGTGCATGAGTTCCTTATCCTGCGTGATGATGAAGCCGAGACGCATACCGGGGGTGACGGTCTTGGAGAAGGTGCCGAGCAGCACGCTGTGGGCCAGTTTGCCCGCGCCGATGTAGGGAAGTTTTTCTCCCTTGAAGCGCAGCTCTCCGTAGGGGTCGTCCTCGACGAGCACGGTGTCATATTTGTCGAAGAGCGCGCAGACGGCTTCGCGGCGGGCTCTTGAATAGGTGAGTCCCGTGGGGTTCTGGAAGTTGGGCACCACGTAGGCGAACTTCACGCGTTCCTGTTTGAGCGCCGCTTCGAGCTTTTCGAGGTTGAGGCCGTCGTCTTCCAGCGTTACGGGCAGGAATTCAGGCTCGAACATGCAGAAGGCCTGAATGGCTCCGAGGTATCCGGGCTCCTCGATGATCACCCGGTCGCCCTTGTTGAGCAGGACCTTCGCGATGAGGTCAAGGGCCTGCTGCGAGCCTGTCGTAATGAGAACATCCGCGGGCGTAATATTCAGACCGAAATTTTTGTTGTACTTATCCGCGATAAACTGACGCAGCGGCAAATGTCCCTCCGTAGTCGAATATTGAAAAACTTTCCCGCCCTCATTGTCGATGATACGGCAGGCAGACTCCTTTAATGCCTCTTCCGGGAAGGATATCGGGTTTGGCAGGCCGCCGGCGAAAGAGATGACGGACGGGTCCTGTGTGACTTTCAGGATATCTCGTATAAACGAGGAAGGCGTACATAAAATTCTGTCTGAATAGCGCATGGTGCGATCACTCCTTGGCAAAAATTGTTTCTTATTTGTGTAGACCGCCGGCCGCGGGCGGCTTGCGCCCCCCGGCCGGCGGGATATACATCGGTGTTTTGTTTCACATGGCGCTTTTGTCGCGCCGCTTACGCCCGCTTCGCCTGAATTTCGTCGACGATCTCCGAGAAGACGGCGAGCGCCTTGCTGAAGTCGAGGCGGCCGAGCCCGACGCGGAAGTGGTTCGTATCGAGGCCGAAGGCGCGTTCGCCGATGATGAGCAGCTTTTTCTCGGTCATCGCGCGTTCGCACATCTCCGTCACGTCGTAGGGCGGCAGCAGGCGCGGGAAGGCCGTCGAGCCGCCGTTGGGCTGAATCCACTGGAAGAGGTCGCGGTGTTTCTTGAAGAAGGCCTCGGCGATGCTGAGGTTTTCAAGAACGATCTTGTGGTTGCGCTGGAGAAGGTCGAGGGCGTTGCGCATCGCAATCGTCGCGAGCACCTCTCCGGGCGCGTTGTTGCAGTATGTCGTGTAATCTTTATACCCGGCGCACTCTTCGATGATCTGGCGGTTTTTCGAGACCAGCCAGCCCATGCGCGTGCCCGGGAGCCCGTATTTGTTGAGGCCGCCGATGACCGTCGCCCGCGGATAGATGTCCGCGAGGGAGGGGAGCGCCGCCGCGGGGTCATGCTCCATGCCGCGATAGGTCTCTTCGTTGAAGACCCAGGTGCCCATGCGGTCGGCGAGGTTGAGGATTCTGTCCATCTCCGTGCGCACGGGGATATAGCCGGTCGGGTTGTTGGGGACGTTCATGACGAGCAGCTTAGTCTTCGGTGAAATATTCTCGGCGAGGAAGTTGACGTCAAGGCGCCAGCCCCAGCTGGTGACCTCGAGCGGCCACTTTATCACCTTGCAGCCGAGCGTGCGCGGCAGCTCGTAGAGCGAGGGGAGCGTCGGGTGCATGACGATCACTTCGTCGCCCGGCTCCAGCATGTTGTTCATAAAAATGAAAATACCCTCTTCAGGCGTGAGCTCCAGAATGTCGGAGGGGCGAATGGAGGTGTAACGCTGGGAGATCGCCTCACGCAGGGGGGCGAAGCCGGCGGGCCTTGTGTAGCCGAGGCTCAGACCGTCCCAGAGCTTTTTGCATTCCGGGTCGGCCATCTCCAGAATCTCTTTCATGGAGCAGCTTTCGCAGGAAGACTGGCTCAGCATATATTTGGCCTGTTCCGCATACCGGGCGAATAGTCTTTCGAGCTTGAACGCTTTAATTCTCATTAAAGTTTCCCCTTTCATCTATAGTTGTCGGCGGCGTTTAATAAATCGCGACATACGCGTCTCTATCCATACAGTATAACCTTTTTTTTAAAAGCTGTAATCCCTCTTATTAATTTTTATTCAGCAAATCTTATCTTGATTTATAATATAACAATGCGGTCGTTTAGATGCCTGAAAAGTTTAGAAGGAATTTTCAGAAAAATATCACGAAAAGTTAAGCTAAGAAGAGGAAAATCCCTTGCTATTGCAGGGTTATTTAAAATAATAAATAAATATGTCTAAAAATGGTTTTTAAATATATTGCATTCTGATATATCTGTGCTACAATTACCTTATGGGAGGAGAATATCCTAATGACGTGCGAATCGCAATTCACACTAAAATCGCTCAGAGAACAGGTTTACGATTACCTCCGCATTCAGATGAATGAGGGAAAGGTTCGTGCGGGGTCCTTTTTGAACCTCAACGACATCAGCCGGGAACTTGGCATGAGCAGGACGCCGCTGCGCGACGCGCTCTTCCAGCTCGAATCCGAGGGGTTTATCACCATCTTCCCCAGACGCGGGGTCGTGGTGAACACGCTGACCCTTGAAAAGATACGCAACATCTACGAGATGCTGGGCGCGCTTGAATCCGCGGTGCTCGTCCTTGTGGCGGTCCGTTTCCGCGACGCCGACGCCGACCTGATGGAGAGATACAACCACCAGATGGGCAAGGCGCTTGAACAGAACAACTTTTCCGCCTTTTACGACGCGAACCTTAAGTTCCACAACGTGTACCTTGATATGTCGGACAACGCGGAGATGCTCCACTCGATAAAGATACACAAGGAGCGCCTCTACGATTTTCCGAGAAACAAAACCTTTGTCAAAGAGTGGGAACTGCACTCTCTTGAAGAACACAAAACGATGATCGAAATGCTGCGGAGCCATGACTTCAACAGCGCCGCGGATTATGTGCGCGACGTGCACTGGTCGTTTGCCGTTCAGGAACGCTTTATCCGTAAATATTACTTTGCCAAACATCTTGATCTTGACCTATCCGAGGAGGGAATCGGCACCGTTGAGTAAGAGCGGAATTATCTTCGATATAAAAAAATACTCGATACATGACGGCCCCGGCACGCGCACCACGGTGCATCTTAAAGGATGTCCGCTGGCCTGTTGGTGGTGTCATAATCCGGAGAGCCAGTCGGTGATGCCCGTGGTGCTCTTTCGCGGCGAAAAGTGCATCGGCTGCGGTTCCTGCCTGAAAGCCTGCCCTCAGGGCGCGATCTCGCTGCGGGAGGGTTCTCTCGTAACGGACGACAGCCTCTGCTGCGGCTGCGGCAAGTGCTGCGACGTCTGCCCGCCCGAGGCGCGCGAGCTCTGCGGCCGGTCCTATACGGTCGATGAGCTGATGGCGCAGCTCCATAAAGACGAAATCTTCTTCCGCGACGGCGGAGGCGTGACCTTTTCCGGCGGCGAGCCCTTCATGCAGCCCGAGTTCCTCTTTGAGGCGCTTGACGCCTGCGGCCGGGCCGGCTATCACAGGACTCTCGACACCTGCGGCTTCGTCAGCAGGAGCGTCGTCACGGATTCCGTAAAACGCGCCGACCTTTACCTTTACGACGTGAAGCATATGGACCCGGAAAAGCATAAAGAATACACCGGCGTGGACAACGTCGTCATCCTTGAGAACCTGCGGGCGATATCAGAAGCGGGGGCGAAGATCAACATCCGCGTCCCGTTCATGCCCGGACTCAACAGCGACGACGAAAACATGCACGCTTTGGGAAAATTCGTCCAGCCCCTCAAGGGGGTAACGGGCGTGAACATCCTGCCCTATCACACGGTGGCGAAGGGTAAACATGACCGGTGGCACATGGAGTATAAGCTCCGCGACCTGCTGCCGCCGACGGAAAACCAGACGCGCCGCGCGGCGGGCATCCTCGAAAGCTACGGCCTCAAAGTCCATATCGGCGGGTAACCGCCGGCGGCCGCAGAGATAAAAGGGCGATAATCAATAAGCAACGAGTTTCACGGTTTAAAGCAACGAACTTATTTCATATCTGCAATGGGAGGTAGTAAATTATGAACGAAAGAATCCAGCGTCTCCGCGACGAAAGCTTTGACACCCACCCCTCGATCAGCATCGAAAGGGCGCTGCTTGAGACCGAGTTCTACCGCGAGAACGAGGGCAAGCTCCCCATGCCTGTCCTCCGCGCGGCGAACTTCAAGCATATCTGCGAGAAAAAGGCGATCTACATCGGCCCCGAAGAGCTCATCGTCGGCGAGCGCGGCCCCAAACCGAAGGCCGTCTCGACCTTCCCCGAGCTCACCTGCCATTCAAGGCATGACTTTGAGATCCTCACGACGCGCGCCCAGCAGAACTACACCGTCGCGACTGAGGATATGGACACCTACGAGAAGGTCGTCGAGCCCTACTGGCGCGGACGCTGCATGAGAGACCGTCTCTTCGAGCGTATGCCGGAAGACTGGACGCTCCTCTATGAGGCGGGCACCTTCACCGAATTCGGCGAACAGCGCGCCCTCGGCCACACCGCCCTCGACAACCTCGTCTATCAGAAGGGCGCCCTCGACCTTAAAAAAGACATCGCGGCGGCCCGCGCGAAGCTCGACTTCATCAACGACCCCGACGCCACCGCGAAGGACGAACAGCTCCAGGGTATGGACATCTCCTGCGACGCGGTGATCATCTTCGCCGAGCGCCACGCCGAGCTTGCCGAGAAGATGGCGGCCGAGGAGAAGGACGAAAGACGCAAGGCCGAACTCCTCAAGATCGCCGAGGTCTGCCGCCGCGTCCCCGCGCACGCCCCGAGCAGCTTCTGGGAAGCGGTGCAGATGTACTGGTTCGTGCACCTGGGAACCATCACCGAGCTCAACGGCTGGGACGCCATGAGCCCCGGCCACCTCGACCAGCACCTCGCCCCCTTCTATGAAAAAGACATCGCCGCGGGCGCCATCACGCGCGACGACGCGAAAGAGCTGCTTTCCTGCCTGTGGATCAAGGTCAACAACACCCCCGCGCCGCCGAAGGTCGGCGTCACGGCCAAAGAGAGCGGCACCTACAACGACTTCACGAACATCAACCTCGCCGGACTCAAAGCCGACGGCACCGACGGTTCCAGCGAAGTGACCTACATCTGCCTGGAGATCTTCGACGAACTTCGCCTTCTCCAGCCGCAGGGCAACATCCAGGTCAGCGAACGGACGCCGGACAACGTGCTCCGCGCCGCGGCCCGCGTCTTCCGCAACGGCATGGGCTATCCCTCGATGTTCAACGCCGACATGGTGATTCAGGAACAGATGCGCGTCGGCAAGACCCTGGAAGACGCGCGCGAAGGCGGCACCAGCGGCTGCATCGAGACGGGCTGCGCCGGCAAAGAGGCTTACCTGCTCCACGGCTACCTCAACGTGCCGAAGCTTCTTGAATACGCGCTCTCCAACGGCGTAGACCTCCTTACGGGCAAGCAGGTCAGCATCAAGACCGGCGAACTCTCCGAGTTCAAGACCTTCGACGACCTCTACGCGGCCTTTGAGAAACAGATGGCCCACGCCGTCGAAACCAAAATCGGCGTCGACAATTACCTCCGCTATCAGTACGCGACCAACATGGCGGCCACCTACCTTTCCTGCGTCATCCGCGACTGCATCCAGAAGGGCAAAGACTACTACAACGGCGGCCCGCGCTACAACAGCGACTATATCCAGTGCTGCGGCATCGGCACCATCACCGACAGCCTGTCCGCGATCAAGAAGCACGTCTACGACGAAGGCACGTATACGCTCCAGCAGATAGTCGACGCGATGAAGGCCAACTGGGAAGGGCACGAGGCGATGCGCCTTACCCTCTGGAACAAGACGCCCTTCTTCGGCAACGACGACGACTACGCCGACGGCATCATGAAGATGGTCTACAACAGCCTCTTCAAAAATATCGACGGCAAACGCAGCATCCTCGGCCCGACCTACCATCTCAACATGCTCTCGACGACCTGTCATAACTACTTCGGGCAGAAACTCGCGGCAACCCCGAACGGGCGTTTCAGCGGCATGCCTGAATCCGACGGCACCAGCCCGAGCCACGGCGCTGACCGCCACGGCCCGACCGCCGTCGTCAAGTCTCTCGCGAAGATGGACCAGGTCAAGTCAGGCGGCACGCTGCTCAACCAGCGCTTCCTGCCCTCCGTGCTCGCGGGCGAAGAGGGGATCGAGGGCGTTAAGAACCTCATCCGCTCCTACTTCAAGCTGGGGGGACACCACATCCAGTTCAACGTGGTAGACGAGCCCACCCTTCGCGACGCTCAGGCCCACCCCGACAAATACCGCGGCCTCCTCGTCCGCGTCGCCGGCTACAGCGACTACTTCGTGGACCTCGACAACTACCAGCAGGAAGAGATCATCGCGAGAAACGCGCAGGAAGGCTTCTAAACTCCGCCGCACCCGACGGCTATTTTCAACAAGTAACGCCATGCAATAGATAAAAGGTAAATCCCGTGACGCGATTCACGGGATTTACTTTTGTCATGACGCCGCGGTCCACGAGGCGGCGTCGCCACGAATGGCTGCGTTTTTGCCAGAGTGCCGCAGAAACCTGATAAAGGATGTATCAAAAAGCTCCGCTATCAATGCCGGAGCGCTGGAAAGTGGCGCTCGCCCGGCAGGTGATGCTTTGATGGGCGGAACTTTGAAGAAAATCAAAAACCATTCTGGCGGCGGACTCAACATGTTTTAATTTTTTTAAGATAAAGAATTATATTCTTAAAAACTTCTTGATTTTTAAAAAAATATTTACAAGGAGAAACTAAGCTCCTAGTATATTCCTAAATTATTTAGGAGGGGCGGCCATGGATGAGATCGACGGGCGGATCATTGAGGCGTTGAAGGAGAACGGGCGGGCGACGGCCTCGGAGGTCAGCAGGCGCGTTTGCCTTTCCGTGCCCGCGGTCGCCGAGCGGATACGGAAACTGGAGCAGACCGGCGTCATTGAAAAATACACGGTCAAGATCAACCGGAACCTGACGGGGTTCAATCTTTTGGCCTTCGTTCTGGTCAATATCGCCGGCTCTGATAATATCGAAAATTTCCGGGACCGCATTGTGCGCGAGAGGTGCGTGCTCGAATGCCACCACATCGCGGGGCCGAACGATTATCTTTTGAAGGTGCTGGTGCGGAGCACTGGCGAACTGGAGTCCTTTCTCTCCCAAACGCTGAAAAAGATCGATGGCGTCGCCGCCTCGCATACCATCATCAGCCTTTCGGCGCTTAAGGAGGAGGTCAATGTTTAAGGGCGGTTCCGCGCTCCGGCGCGGTTTTGTCTTTGGGATGGCCTTACAGTTGGCGGTCGGCCCCGTCTGTATCTTTATATTTCAGACGGGAGCCGCGCAGGGCTTTGGGACGGCCTGGCGCGGCGTCCTGGGGGTGGCCGCCGTCGACGCGCTGGAAATCGCGCTCGCTGTCGCCGGCGTCGGAGTCCTGACGGGGCGCGGCGGGAGGGCGGAGGCCCTGCTGCGGCTCTTCGGCGTCTTTATCCTTTTGCTTTTCGGGGCCGCCTATATATTCGGAGCTTTCGGAATCTCTGTTCTGCCCTCTTTCGCGCTGCGCTTTCCCACAGGCCTCTCCGGCGCGTTTGTCAAAGCCGCGCTGCTGACGCTTTCAAACCCGCTGACACTGGTCTTTTGGGTCGGGGTCTTCTCCGCCCGGATTGCGCGGGAGGAATTTAGCCGGACGGCCCGCTCGCTTTTCGGCCTCGGCTGCGTACTGGCGACGCTTGTTTTTCTGAGCGGCGTCGCCGTAGCGGGCAGCTTCGTCAAAGAGATGGTTTCGCCGCCGCTTATTCGTATGCTCAACGTCGCGGCGGGGCTGCTGATGTTCTATTTCGCCGGCAAAAGTTTTCGCCGCGGCGATGGCGAATGAGATCTCCCGGGCCGGTTTTTCAACTGCCGGCGTCAGCAGGCAGGGGCGGCCTGTTTTGACGCCGCCCGCGCCATGTTCGCGCTGTAGCATTTTATAAAACCGTTCAGCACGTCGTGGCTGAAGGTAAAGCCGTATTTTGCGTAGAAGGCGGCGGGGTCGTTGCCGTTTGAAACGTAGACCAGTACATGTTCCGCCGTTTTGTAAGACCGGAGCCAGGCCATCGCTTCGTCCATGAGGACCCCGCCGATATGTAATTTCCGGTATTCCCGTTTCACGTAAAGGTTGACGATTTCCCCCACGGAGGCAGGGCATTTCAGCCACCTGGGGATAAAGCCAAGTCCAGACGCGTCCTCTTTTTTCATCGCTTCACTAAAGGGCGGTGGCCCGTATTTTGCGTCCTCGGAAATGTCGGCGACGCAGGCGAATATGTAACCGATGGGAGTTTCGCCGTCGAACGCGACGAGCAGCCTGCGGATGGCGGCTTCGTGGAAGCTGGGTTTTAAACGATTGTCAAAATTCATCGAGGCCAATATTTCCCGGTATTTTAGCCCGACGTTGGCCTGGTGGCGCATAAGTTCGTCGCACAGCGCGCGGCAGACCTCAACGTCGCCATTTGAAAGATCTTTGTAGGTGATATTTTCCCTGACAGGTCCTTTCGCTTCCGGCTGGCGGTGAATCATCATGTTAACATGCTTCGCCATTGCGCGGCCCCGGGGTCGTCACAAATATCTTTTCGGGAGTTATCTTAAGAACGCCCTTACACTTGAGCGCGCCGTCAAACGCGCCGCCGACGATTTTCTTGAATGCCTCAACCTCTTCTCCCTGCTTCAGATGAACGGCGGTTCCCTTGAGCTGATACCCTTCCATCGTCTGCGCGTCGCAGGCGGAAATGGATATCTTCCCGTTGGCCTCGACGTTGCGCAGCGTCTTGTTCATGAATACGTCGGCGACGAGGAGGGTTCCGTCCTCGGCGATCGCTTTAAAGAACACGGGGACCGCGTTCGGTTCCGCTCCGAAGGTGCCAAGGTACCAAATACGCTGATTGTTCAACAGGGTTGCCGTGTTTTCGTTTAGTTTTTTCATGTCGGAAACGACCTCCTTTATTTAGTAGTTTCATTGTAGCTATTGGGCTTAGGTTATGAAAGGTATTAATAATTTTATGAGTTGATAATTATTTTAATAGTAACTAATATAATACAAGTGTATGTGTCGCAATGATTTTGCGGGAGGTGGTTTTTTGTATAAGCCCAAATTAGAAAAAGATATTCGGTGTCCCCTGGAATATGGGTTAGATATTTTCGGCGGCAAATGGAATTCCCGCGTAATCTGCGTTTTGGCGGGAAAGGGTGTTCTGCGTTACAGCGAGCTGCGTAAAGAGATGACCAATATTACCGACGCGGTGCTGGCGTCGGTATTGAAAGATTTGATCAATCACCAGATGGTTGGAAGGAAATCTTACGACGAGGTCCCGCCGCGAGTGGAATACGCGCTGACCGAAAAGGGCGTCTCCGTCGTGCCGATCCTGCAAAGTATCTGCCAATGGTCCGGAGCTTACCATCGGGAAGATAATGAAAATACGCTGGCGCAGTGCAAAAAGTGTGATTATGACTTTGCATTGAAACGCGCCGAGGCCTGAGCTCGCGTTTTTGGCAGCCGCCGCGCCATTTTACTTTTCCCTGTTTATTTTATGGCGCCGTTTTATGGTTTTGCACCGTATAATTGCAGTAGGCAGAATGTTCGAACGGCCGAGGAGGGTATCTGATATGAGTATGGTCAATATGGAAGACACAGAAGGCGATCTGCTTTTAGGACACAACGCTCTGCGCAGGCTTGTACGAAAGGATGGTAAGTTCAGGCGGAAACTGATGGAGGATACGGCGCGGTTTGCGGTCGAAGCGCCTCTTTGTATGGCTTATGAGGAGGTATTGCAGCTGCGGACGATAGAGCAGCTGCGCGTGCTTGCCAAATCCGCCAGGATCAGGCCGTTTCGAAAGCTGTCAAAGGAGGAGCTGATCAAGGCCGCCTCCGAGCGAATGCTCTCGGCAAAGAGGCTTCTCGCTTTTATTCTTGATCTTAGTGACGAAGAATGGCGGATCTTCAAAGGTGCCGCCTCCCGTGAAAAGCTTGACGGAAAACGCAGGTTAGTTATCGATTATGAGGCGCTCTATATCTTCGGTTTTATCCAGCCTATCTCACTGGACGGCGGAATCTGGCTCGTTATGCCGGGCGAAATAAAAGCGTTGTTTAAAAAACTCAAAAATGAACTTGATCTTGTATCAGTGAAGGATATGGCCGACAGTTTACGTCTCTACGCCAACGCGGCGGCCTCTCTTTACGGCGTGGTGACGGTTGAGGAGTTTATGGATATCTATGAAAGCTATAATGGCGGCGAGGATGTTCACGGCTTTCCCCGCGACCTGATGGTGATGATGCTGAGAAATATCTCCGCGCCGCATCTCTGGAGCTGTTGGGCGCTTCATGATGGCTGTATCGTCAACCTTTCCATGCAGGATAATTTCGAGATAATGGACGACATTATGCACACTCGTCATGGAAAGGTGCGCTACGCGCCTCCGCAGGAGGTCTTTGAAGCCTACGCCGATGAGGGGTATGTGGAGCCGACTCCCGCGGCGGAGGCGCTTGAAAGTTATCTGGCGAAGAGCCTGAAAAATGGCGTGAAGGGTGCGATGCTGCTTTCCGAACTTCGGCTGGAGGTTGTCAACGGGGCGGATATCAGCGACCTCATGGAGCTCCTCGCCGAAGAGGGCGCGGTTTCCGAGAAAGACAAGTCCGTGCCGGAACTTGTCGGGCTGGCAGTGAATTTTATGAACGACACCCGCCTGTGGGATAATTACGGCTGGACGCCGAAGGAGCTGGCAGACAGCGCGGGCGCGGCCGATATCCCCGCGAGAAGTGAAAAAATTGAACGAAACGCCCCCTGCCCCTGTGGCAGCGGAAAGAAGTATAAAAACTGCTGCGGTAAATAGCCGCCGCGCGGACGGCAAAGGCAAAAACATAAAAAGCGGGGACTAAAAGCCCCGCTTTTTGCCGTTCTTAGCGTCGTGTGCCGTACCGGGGCTATTCCGCCGGTTTGACGGCGAGGAAGCGCAGACGCACGTAGTCCGCCGTCCAGCCCTTCTTTTCGTCGTAGAGCATGGGGCGGCAGTAGTCTTCGACCTCCTGGTAGAAGCTTTCTCTTTCCGTGTCGGAGAAGCCCGCCGTATGGCTGGCGGAGAATACCTCAAGCCAGCCGCGCAGGCCGTTTGAAAGCGGCGTCGGGCGGTCGATGCGCGCGATAAATTTTACCTGGAAGCCCTGATTTTCCAGTATCTTTGAGAAGGCGCCGAGCTCGGGATACTTCCAGGGGTTGCGCGCCTTGTAGTCGATGCCGCGTTTGATGAGGGCGATCTTCATTCCTTCGCGGAGGATGCGTACGCAGCCCTCGCCGCCGCACTCGGCGGCGAAGCGCCCGCCGGGCTTCAGCAGATTCCAGACGCGGCGTACCACGGCGTAGTGGTCCGGCATCCAGTGGATCGCGGCGTTGCTCATGACGGCGTCGAATTTTTCGTCCATTTTCAGCGTCTGTGCGTCCGCAAGGAAGGCCTCGACGCCGAGCTCCCGCGCGGCGGCCACCATCTCGGGGCTTGAGTCGGTGCCGATGACGGAGCAGCCCATATCGGCCAGCTTCTTCGTCAGGACGCCCGTTCCGCATCCGAGGTCCAAAATCCGCTCCCCCGCCTTAGGTTCAAGCAGTTCGATCACCGGTTCCCCGAGTTTGGGGACGAAGTCCGCGCTTTTTCTGTACTCCTGCGGGTTCCAGATTTGATTTGTCATAAATGACGGCCCCTCTTTCTTAGAGCGCCGCCGCGCGCCGCGCCCTGCTGCGGGCGTGCCGGGCGGCGGAAGCTGAGTTGTATTTTACTCTACGGCTCTATTATATCTGAGTTGAGACCTCTCTGCACATCTTTTGTATCTGGGGAACGAGATTTACCGCCCTGTCTTCGGTAAATCTCTGGGCCGGGCCCGCGATCGAGAAGGAGAAGGCGAGCTCGCCGCGCCGGCTGAAAATCGGGACGGCGACCGAGAGGATGCCCTCTTCGCGGTCCCCGTAGCTCAGGGCGTAGCCGAGAGTGCGCACGTTTGCGAGCTCGGCCCGCAGCTTGTCCGGCTCAAAGAGCGTCGTCGCGGTGATCTGATGAGCCTTTTTAATCTCGCGCTCGATGACCTCTTCGCCGAGAAAGGCCAGCAGTGCCCGGCCGCCGGCTCCCGCCCAGAGCGGCAGGCGGTCTCCGACGCGCATCACGCACTGCATGGAGAGCAGGCTCTCCACATGCTCAAAGCAGGCGCGGTCCTCGCCGACGACGCCGTAGAGGGAAACGGCCTCTTTCGTCTCGTCGCGCATCTGCTTCATGTAGGGATAGATCACCTGCTGCGGGCGAAAGTTGGCCTTCGCCACGCTGCCGAGCAGATAGAGCTGGTTGCCGAGCGAATAGCAGCGGTCGCTGTGGCGGTGGAGCATGTTTAAATTCTCCAGGGTGTTCGCAAGCCGCAGGGTGGTCGTTACGGGTAGCTGGATCCGCTCCGCAAGTTCGCTGAGTGTGAGCTTATAATCATCTCTTGTAAATGCCTTTAAGATCGAAAAGGCGCGTTCGACTGAACGTACTGAATCTTCCTTCATAGCAGCCTCCCAGATATATCGTGTTTCCAACATATGGAATAATATTGCATTGTACGACACAATAATAGTTGACAAAGGAGGATTTTGCAACAGGATTTTAGCCTATACGGCGATTTTTATTTTGCGTTATAGAAAAGACGCCCGCCGCTTCCCGCGCGGGGCAGCCATGTGAAAGCGCGGGAAATGACGCCGCCAGGCAGCGCCGGCATCAGGGCCAATCTTTTATGTGGTTGCCGTAAAAAAAGGTCTCTCCTTGACGAAAACGGTCTCTTTGTTATAATCTTAACTGAATAAAAATGAATAATACCCCGAGCCGAAGTTCCTGTGAAAAAGTGATTTTTTATGGAGCCCGGCCATCGGGTATCTTTGGAAACGAAGGTGCCTCCCGTTTGGAAAGGGGAAAAGAGATCATCGGCGCAGCTTGCGTAATGGCCTTTTCCTGTCACCTCGCGGAGCATCGACTTTACAGATAAGAGAGGAGGAAGAGGTTGGAATGCGCAGTTTAAAAGTCTTGATCGCAGAATCAGATCCCCTTCTTCAGAAACTTTATTCCGATATCATCATCAACGACAGCTCCTTTACGTTGCTTAAGTGCGTGTCAACGGGGCCGCAGATGTTTGAGGCGATGCGTTGTGTCGACGTCGACCTTGTTCTGCTGGATCTGTTCCTGAAAGATTTCAGCGCGCTTGAGGGCCTCGACGACCTCCGCAAATCATTTTCGCGCACCGACTACATCGTCGTCTCTTCGGGAGAAAATCCGGAGCTTGTGCGCAAGGCGCTCTGCGCGGGGGTCTTTGAATTCCTCGTCAAGCCCTTCTCCTTTGACCGGCTGCGCGCCGCGCTGAAAAATTATCAGATATACCACCATTCGCTGACCGGCAGGACGCGCCCCTGGCAGCAGGAGGACCTTGACGCGCTTGTCGCGATGAAGAGCCACGACCCCTCGTGGGCCAATAACCGTTCGATACCGAAGGGGCTCCAGCTCAAGTGCCTCAACGATATAGAATCCTTCCTCAAATCCAACGAGGAGACCTATTCCGCGCAGGAGGTCGGCGAGCATCTTGGCATCTCGCGCTCGACGGCGCGCCGTTACCTTGAGTTTCTCACGATGAGCGAACGCGTCGTCGTCGAATATGCCTACCGCCGCGTGGGCCGCCCGGAAAAACGCTACCGCATGGCGCTGCTGTAGGGCTGAACGAAAATTAAATGGTAATAAAAAGGTGATGGAATAACTTACATATTATCCCATCACCTTTTTAAATCAATTATATTATTTCCCAAATACCACGCGGGCTTACATTGGCGGATTTCATACGATTTAACTTGCGCAGCTCCGTTGCTGCCCATCGAATATCGTATTGCCATGTGTAAAATAAATCTCCAGATTCTGTAAGTTCTTGGTGATGATGTTTCCAGACATGCTTGCACACTTCAATGATATTTGCTGTTCCTCCTAATTGTTTTATTGAATCATATAAAATATCGGGTAAATCATATCTGGTCATTACAACACCTCCGTTTTTGAAATGGTACTTTCAATCTATTATAGAATATAAAGTAATTTTTTAATATATACTTTATTATTGGACATGTGGAAAATATTATCTTTAATAGTTTTATTTCTGCAACTGACCTTCGTATAAAATTTACTAACCATAAAATAAGCAAAAATACACATAACATCTCATATCCTACCTAAATATTGCTCGCTATTGTGTACTTTCGTATAATTTGAATAGAAAGTTTAGACAATTGTTGCAACTTAGTTGCAACCCCGAGTTTCATCGCCTAACGCGGGAACGCTATGGAGATGCGACCAGCGGGCCGTAAGGCCCCAAGGGTTTTCGCGGGAAACCGCAAAAGCCTCCCGGGATGCGCAGTGCATCCAAATTGGAAAGGGGTAAAAGGAGATTCGCCGCGTCGCCGGGCGAAACATACCGTATCCTCTTCCCGATGAAAATGCAGCCAAAGGTTTCTTAATTATTTCCGCAGACTTCCATTTGCTATGGATGGCGGAGAAATTTATTTCGAGAGAGGAGATTTTCAATGGCAAAGGAAATGACAGAGGCTCAGCTCGCGGCAAGTTATGTCGTCAAGAAGCTTACTATTAACGGAGTCCCGCGCCGCGTGATGGGCAAGCCGGATGTAACGCTGCTGACCGTCCTTCGCGAACAGCTCAAAATGACGGGGACGAAGCGCGGCTGTAACTGCGGCCAGTGCGGCGTCTGCAACGTGATACTCAACGGCAATGTGGTCCGCGCCTGTATCACCCGTTGGAAGAACGTCCCCGAGTTTTCGGAAATTACGACGATCGAGGGGATTGGCACGCCGGATAATCTCCACGCCCTGCAGTGGGCGATGATCGTCTGCGGTGCCATTCAGTGCGGCTTCTGCACCCCCGGCTTCATCACCTGCGGGAAGGCGCTTCTTGACCAGAACCCGAACCCGACGCGGGAAGAGGTCCGCGAGTGGTTTGGCAAAAACTGGATGGCCTGCCGCTGCACCGGTTATAAGCAGATAGTCGATGCGGTGATGAAGGCCGCCGCCATCCTGCGCGGCGAAGAGAAGATCGAAGATCTCGCGAAGATGTACAAACCCGGCGACAAGGTCTGGAATTCGAGCTATCCGCGCCCGAACGCGGTATATAAGGCGACGGGCCTCTGGGATTTCGGCGACGACGACCGCCTGAAGCTGCCTGAGGAGTTCCTCTTCGCTTATCCCTACGCCCTTGAAGGCGTGCGCCACGCGAAGGTCAACAAGATCGACGTCAGCGAAGCGGAGAAGTGCGAAGGCGTCGTGAAGGTCTGCACCTACAAGGACGTCAAGGGTACAAACCGCCTGCGCGGCCAGATCGGCTGTGATTCCGCCGTCGTCGACGGCTGGGAGCGCCGCATCATGGTCGAGGAGGGGGATAAGATTCGCCAGTGGGGCGATATCGTCGCCGTCGTAGTCGCCGACAACGAAGAGCACGCGCGCGCGGCTGCGCAGAAGGTCAAGGTCGACTATGAGCAGCTTCCCGAACTCGTGGATGTCAGAGAGGCGATCAAGGCCGACGCGGTCAGCGTTTTTGACGACTGCCCCGGCATCGACGGAATGCCGAACGCGTGGAACAAGCGCTGCTTCGCAAAGGGCGATGACCCGAGCGATATCATTGCAAACGCGCCGCATATAGTTGACGACGAATTCTACAGCTCGCGCCAGCCCCATATGGTCCTTGAGGCCGACTGCGGATACGCGTATTACGACGACGAAGGCCGCGTGACGATCCATTCCAAATCCTGCGCCATCTATTTCGCGATCGTCAAGCTTGCCAGGGGCATCGGCCTGCCGCCGTCGAAGATCCGCATCATTGAGAACAACATGGGCGCCTCTTTCGGCTATAAGACGACGGTCACTAATGAGCAGTATCTTGCGCTCGCCCTGATGACGACGGGGCGTCCCGTATATATGCGCGTCAATATGAAAGAGCACAACCAGCGCACCCCGAAGCGCTCGCCCTCCTTTATGCATATCAGAGCGGCGGCGGACGAAAAGGGCAAGCTCGTCGGCGTCGAAGGGACATGCTGGATCGACCACGGCCCGTGCAGCGAGTCCGCGAACGACCTTACAAACAAGAGCGGGCAGTTCTTCTTCTCCCCCTACGCATACGACAATATGCGCGTGACGGCATATACGATCTGGACCAACCACCGCTGGAGCTCGGCCTTCCGCGCCTACGGCTCGCCGCAGATATATTGGGGCACTGAAACCGCGATGGACATGCTCGCATACGAGTGCGGCATGGACCCGTTCGATTTCCGCGAGCAGAACCTTCTCGAATGGGAGCCGTTCACGGAGAATCCCCGCGGCCACTTCCCCTCCGGACACGCGCCGGAAGTTTTCCCGCTGCCGGAAATGATGAAGAAGGCGCGCCCCGTCTATGAAGAGATGAAGCAGAAGGCCAAAGAGCTTTCAACGCCTGAAAAGAAATACGGCGTCGGCGTTTCAGTCAGTATCTACAACGCGAACGACGACGGAGCGGACGAATCCGCCAGCAACATCGAGCTGCTCAAAGACGGAAGCGTCATGATCTATAACACGTGGGAGGACCACGGACAGGGCGCGGATATCGGCACGGTGGGCACGGCGCATGAGGCGCTGAAGCCCCTCGGCCTCGCTCCCGAGCAGATAAGGCTCTATATGAACGACACCGCGCGCTGCCCGAACAGCGGCGCCGCCGCGGCGAGCCGTTCGCAGACGATGACCGGCAACGCGATCGTCGACAGCTGCCGGAAGCTCCTTGACGCGATGCGCAAGGAAGACGGCACGTACCGCACTTACGACGAAATGATCGCGGAGAATATCCCGACCTTCTACGAAGGCAAATCGCAGGCTCAGGTTCTGCATAAGGACGGCTCTGTCGAGAGCTGCGGCGGCAACGACAAGGATACCGGCATCGGCAAGCCCTTCGCCTTCCACATGTTCGCGGTCAACCTCGCGATGGTCTCCGTCGATATGAAGACCTTCAAAGCGCATTGCGAGAAATTCGTCCTCTGCGGCGACGTCGGCGTCATCAACAACTATCTTGTCGTCGACGGCCAGCAGTACGGCGGCGTCGCGCAGGGCATCGGGCTCGCGCTTACGGAAGACTTCCTTGACGAGTCGAAGTATCACAACTTTGTGACGATGGGCTTCCCGTACATCAAGGACATCACTGACGATCTCACTCTGATCCAGTCGGAAGTGCCGCGGCCGCTCGGGCCGTTCGGAGCTTCCGGAACGGGCGAAATGCCGCTTTCCGGCCCGCACGCCGCCGTCGGCAACGCAATCTATGCGGCCTGCGGCGCGCGCGTCAAGACGATCCCGGCGATCCCGGCGAGAATCAAGGCGGCCCTCGAGGAGACGAAGAAGTAACAGGCGCGCAAGCGCGCTGAATTGTAAAGGGCCGGCATGGAATTTTTTTTCATGCCGGCCCTTGCCGGTTTATGATAGACTGTCACATGAAAGCACTCTGATTTGGGGGGATACGCAATGAGCGAAGAGAAAAATTACGGTTCGATCTATGAGCTGCCGCTGCAAAACGCTTCGGCTCTCGCGCCGGAGATAGAAAAGAGAACGATATACGGGCCGGAGAACTGCTGGGGCGATTACGTGATGCGTCACTTCATCCTGCCGGCGCACAAGGGCATCCCCGCGCACGAGCATGAATGGGACCACCTGATGTTCACGCTCTCCGGCGACGGCGTCGTCGAGGTTGAGGAAGAACCCGGCAAAAGGGTTCCCTACCTCATGAAGACGGGTTACTGGACGCGCGTGCCCGGCGGCCTCCTGCACGAATATAAGAACGACGCCGACGTGCCGCTTGAATTTTTCTGCATCGTGCCGACCTGCGGCGACCCGCACGCGAAGAAGTTTGCGATGCGCGAGGAGCGGGCGCGGCGCAAAGCCGGCGAAGACAAGGCATAGTTAAGACAAAGACCGATAAAGAAAATGACGGCGGGGCCGCTCCTTTTGCGGCCCCGCCGGCGGCGCGGGGGCTGTCCTCCGCGTCTTTTATTGCGGCGGAAGGTTTCCGCGCAAAAATATTTTGAGGACGAAGGAGGCGATGACCATTCCCGTATCCTCGATGACGGACCGTTCTTCCCGGCTGAACATCCGCGACGGGTCGCAGCAGTCGAAGCCCAGGAAGCCCTTGAATTCGCCGTTGTCCATGATCGCTATCTGGACCAGCGTGTAAATATCCTGCCGGCGGAACGTCTCGTGAAGCCTGGCGTCGACGTTGTCCAATTCCATCCAGAAAATGCCGTCCTCGTTGAAATTGCTCAGATAATTGGGGCGTTCCTCCTCGTAGCTTCTGTTCTGAAACATCGCTCCCGTCGCGGCCACGCCGTCGTTGCAGAATTCATATATCTCGGAAAAATACCTGCTGTCGTCGGAGTTTCTGAAAATATAGCCGCGGGAAAAACGAAAGCGGCGCACGATCAGCTCGATGGTGCCGTGCACGGCGAGCGCGTTGTTCTTTGCGCCGTAGAGGATGCGGAAGATGTGGCGCGCGGGATCTTTCGCAAACAGGTCGGACGAAGCGGGGCTGCTCTGGACGGCGGCCGTCATGCGCGGGAAGGCGTCTCCCATCGACTCGTGATAGAACTTGCAGCGCGCCCTGCCGCACTCCTTTGCGTGGTACAGCGCGATATCGGCTTTGTTGTAAAGCTCGGGAAAGGTATCTCCGTGCCGGGGGAAGAGCGCCACGCCTATACTCGCGGAGAGCCGCAGCATATCGAAGTAATTCTTGTGGATAGAGCTCAGCGCGCCGCACGCCTCCTGAGCCTTTTCTCTGGCCTTGTCCTCGCCGGCGTCCGGTATAAATATGAGAAATTCATCGCCGCCTACCCTTCCCAGCAGCGCGCCGTCCTTGAATATCCCGCTCAGGGTCTGGGCCACGGAAACGAGCAGCGTGTCTCCAAAGAGATGTCCCATAAGGTCGTTTACATTTTTAAAGTTGTCCAGATCCACCATTATCAGAGCGGCGGAGGCGCCGCTTTCGCGTTGCGACCGGAGCTTTTTCTCCACCGCCTTCTGGATATAGATCTTATTATAAAGGCCCGTGAGAGAATCCCGCTCCGCCAGGAACGAGAGGCGTTCGGTCTTTTCCCGCGCGCCCGTGATGTCGCTGATGAACCACAGAGAGCGCAGCGTCATATCGTCCGTATCGACGAAGACGTTATTGACGGCGGACTTCCAGCGGTAAGCGGAGCCGTCCGGGGTCAGCGTCCGGTATTCGATGTTCGCGCCGGTGACGCCGCGTTCGAAGGCCTCTTTGTTATTTTCCGGCAGCGCGAAGCGCAGGTAGAGCTCCCTGTCGTCAGGATGGACGTTTCGCTGGCAGAAGTCTACGATGGTCTGGCGGTGGTCGCTGCCGATGAGGCCGTGTTTTTGGAAATGACCGCTCCCCGCGATGATCTTGTTGTTCGTCAGGTCGAACTCGTAATAACGGTCATACAGGCCGGTGAGCGCCTCCATGTACTTTTTCGCCCGGAGGGCCGTCCGTTCACCTTCGTTTTCGTCGGGAGCGCCGCCTTTAGCGGCGGATGTTTCCGCAAGCTCCACGGCGAGGATATAAAAAAGCAGCAGGAGCGCCGCGGCGGCCGCGGAAAGCGTCATGCAGGTTCTGGCACAGGAGAGCCATTTCCCCCCTGAAAAGCCGTTTTCAGCCAGGGGGCTGGCGGACAAAGAGGCCAAATAGAAGAAGCCGGCGGCAAACAAAATCAAAAAGGCCAGCGCTGCGGCCAGCAGGCGGCCGCGGCGGCGGTAAAGCTTGGCTAGTAAATCATCTCGCAAACGGCAGCAATTCATCGCAGCATATCCAGCTCCCATTATTTTATAGTGGTCTCAAAGCCGCTTTCATATTTTGCAAAAAACGTTATGTAAATGTATTTATTGACGGATCTAATTTTATGATTATATCACTTAAAGACAGAGAAAAGCGGAAAAAGAGGCCGCCCGTCGTGAAAATGGCGGGCGGCCTCTTTTTCCGAAAAATTTAAAAATGCCGGCGCGGTCTCTATGCCGTCAAAAAACGTCTCCCGCGTATCAGGCTATTGGAGCTTCATATCGGCGATCGGGGGGATGAACGCCGTCTGCGGCGCGGTGTCCCAGGGAAAGAGCACCCAGGTGTCCTGGCTGACCTCGGTGACGAAAGTGTCCACCAGCGGGCGTCCCTCGGGCTTGGCGTAGACGGTGGCGAAGTGGGCCGGGCCGAACATGCCGCGCACGATCTTCGCCGTCTTCCCCGTGTCCACGAGGTCGTCTATTATGAGCCACGTGTCGCTGACCCCCGCAAGGTCGGGGCGCTTCAATATGCTTGCCGCGGACTGGTCGCGCATCGTGTAGCTGGATATGCAGATCGTGTCCACCAGGTGTATGTTCAGCTCGCGCGCGATGATCGCCGCCGGAACCAGTCCGCCTCGCGCCACCGTGATGAGCCGGTCCCAGTCGGAACGGATATCCAGCAGCTTCCAGGCGAGGGCGCGGCAGTCCCTCTGCACCTGTTCCCATGAGACGGGATAGTTTTTGCGGTATCTTGCTGCGGTTTCAGCCATTTATATTCCCCTTTTCGTAATAACTCGGATAAAAACTGTTTTTTATTCTACTAACAGAATCCGCGCTTGTCCATCGCCTCTCAGGGATTATCCCCGAGTTCGTCGAGCAGGGAGTCTATCTCGTCCCGGTCGGCGTCGTCATCGCACAGCTTCGCCGTCAGCTCAACGCGGCAGCCCTCGCGCGCACCATCGGGCAGCAGCGACGCGGGCAGCTCAAAGGCCGGGCCGTTTTCCGGCAGCAGGCGCGCCGTGCCCGCCTCGACCGCGTCTACGAAAAGCAGAACTCTCTTTGTTTTGGCTGTCATTTGACCACCCTCTTTCCTTCAAATGTGATGCTTTTGCCGTCCGTGCGCAGCTTCACGGCGCCGTCCGCCGTGTCGAAGCGGCGTACTCCCGCCTCCCTTACCGCGCGGACGACCTCCTTGTGCGGATGTCCGTAGCTGTTGCCCGCCGCGTAGCTGATGATGATTATTTCGGGAGAGACCTCGCGCAGCGTCTTCTTATCGGTGCCGTTGCGGCTGCCATGATGCGCCGCCTTCAAGACCGCGGCCCTCGGGAGCGGCGCGATCGTCGCGCGCTCCTCCTTCTCCATATCGCCGGTCATAAGGAAAGAGATATCCCCGTAAGTTACAAGCAGAACGAGCCCGTTGTTGTTGGCGTCGCTGTGGGTGTCCTTCAGCCGCTTTGCCGGCGCCAGCACCTCGACCCGCACCGCGCCGAATTCTTCCGAGAAACCGCGCTTCGGCCGGCCGAAGGCGATCTTCCGGTCTTTAATGGCGCGGTAGAAGTCGCGCTGTATGCGTGAACCGTGGTTATATCCCGAGTCCCAGACCTTTCCCACCGGAAAGGCGGAGAGCAGCTCGCCCATACCGCCGATGTGGTCCTCGTGCGGATGTGTCGCCACGAGCAGGTCCACCCTCTTCACGCCGCAGGATTTCAGGTAACGCACCATCTTTTTGGCGCTCTTTTCCGGCCCCGCGTCTATCACGATCGTTTGCCCGTCGGGGAGGATGAAGAGCGAACAGTCGCCCTGTCCGACGTCGACGGCGTAATACCGCAGCTGCGGCGTCTGGGCCGCCGCGGCCGGTACCGCGGGGAAGAGGGCGCATAACCAGAGGAGCGCCATAATTAACATCTGTGAGGAAAATTTTGCTTTGACCTTCATCTTGTGCCGCCTTTCGCATGACATCAAATAAAACAATATGGTCTATAATAATAACCCAGTTGAGACTGAAAGGGAGAGCCACATGTTCGGATTTTTTCTTGTACTGCCCCTCGTCATCATAATTATAACCGGAAACCAGCTGCGCGCCCGCGGATTTTATTCCGCAAGCGACATCTCCGCGCTGATGAAGACCCTCTATTGGGTGATACTGCCTCCCCTGCTCTTCCGCACCACCTATATCGCCGGCGCGGAGGTCCTGAGCCAGCCCAACCTTCTCATCGCCAGCACCCTCTGCTATATCCTCACGATCCTTGCCGCTTACTTCGGTTCCCGTGCCTTTGCCCATAAGGGAAACGCCCAGCGCACGGCGGTCTCGGTGTTTTCCTCGTTCCGCAGCAACAACATCTATCTCGGCTTTCCCGTGATCCAGCTCGCGATGGGGGAGGCGGGGCTGCACGAGGCTTCGATATACGTGGCGGTCACGACCGTCTCCTTCCAGCTGCTTTCCATCGCCGCGGGCGAAATGGTCCTCTATGGAAGGCTGAACGTGAACGGCATCCTGAAAATGCTGAAAAAACTTGCCCTGAACCCGCTGATCATCGCCTGCGTTCTCGGCGTCGCCGCCGCGGCCTCCGGCATCCCAATCCATTTTGTCTTTGACGAGGCGATGAAACTGATGAGCGGGGCGGCGACCGCCGTGGCGCTGCTGGCCCTTGGCGGCTCTCTCGACCTTTCGCGCATGGGGCAGGTCGTCAAAATATTGAGCGGCACCTGGTTTGACACGCTGATCAAATTAGCGTTCAACCCCGCGATAATGTACGCGGTGCTCCTGCTCTTTCCCATCTCTCATGACCTTTTTCAGGTGACGGTGATGCTCAGCGCGATGCCGAACGCGGTGAACTGCTTCATCCTCGCGCGCGGCATGGGGATGGACAGCGAATACGCCGCCGACCTTGTCGCCGCGACGACGCTGCTGGGAATCATCTCCATTCCAGCCTGGGCATACATTCTGGGAATGGTCTAAGTAAACCGATAGTTTGTCACAGGTTTAGGCCGAATACGCGGCTCATACCGCCGTGCGGCAAAATTGCCGGAAAATTCCCCTTCGTAAAATTGGGATATTGAACTTTTTATATGTTTGGGTTTATAATATAGAGACAGAAAATTATTTATCCAAACTAAAAATTTTTAATATGAAGGAGTGCACGACAACAATGATCCCGCATTCGATCACCGCAAACGACAATCCATCGAAAGCAACGAAGGTAGTAATCGCCCTGGGCGGCAACGCGCTTATGGAGGCCGGCACCCCGCCGACGGCGGAGGAGCAGCTCAAAGTCGTTAAAAGGACCTGCGAGAACCTGGCCGATATCAGCTGCAGCGGCTATGAGATGGCGGTCGTTCACGGAAACGGGCCGCAGGTCGGCCGTCTTGTACTCCAGCAGGAGATTGCGGCGGCCTCTCAGCCCGACCAGCTCCCCGCGATCCCCTTCGACTGCTGCGGCGCGATGACCGAGGGCTACATCGGCTATCAGATTCAGCAGAGCCTCCGCGACGCGCTCCGCAACCGGAACCGCAACGTTCCCGTCGTCACGCTCGTGACGCAGGTCATCGTAGACGAGAGCGACCCCGCCTTTGAAAAGCCGACGAAGCCGATCGGGCGTTTCTACAGCGCCGAAGAGGCGGAGAAGGTCTCCAAAGAAAAGGGCTGGACGATGAAGGAAGATTCCGGCCGCGGCTGGCGCCGCGTCGTCCCCTCGCCGAAGCCGAAGCGGATCGTCGAACTTGATTCCGTCAAGCGCCTCTGGGATTCGACGATCGTCGTCACGGCCGGCGGCGGCGGAATCCCCGTGATCGAGAACATGGACGGCTCGCTCTCCGGCGTCGCGGCGGTCATCGACAAGGACCTCGCGGCCGAGCGTCTCGCGGAAGATATGGAGACCGACATCCTTCTCATCCTCACAGAGGTGGAAAACGTCTATGTCAACTTCGGCAAGCCCGACCAGCGGGCGCTTTCGCATATCACCGTCGCCGAAGCCATCAAGTACATGGAAGAGGGGCAGTTCGGTTCCGGAAGCATGGAGCCGAAGGTGATGGCGGCCATCAAGTTTGCGCGCCGCTTCCCCGGCAAAAAGGCGATCATCACCTCGCTTGCGAAGGCCATAGACGCGCTTGAAAACGGTGCCGGCACCGTAATCACCATGGCGTAAAACGCCGCCTTCCCGTGGGTGGAATCGCGCCGCGCGGGTTGACAAAAGTATAATATCCTGTAAAATATTTTTTCGTGGTGCTGCGTTAAGCGGCTCACTTTTGTGGTAGGATGGCCGAGCGGTCAAAGGCAACAGACTGTAAATCTGTCGGCGTGAGCCTACGCTAGTTCGAACCTAGCTCCTACCACCATTTCTTAAAAATTAAGGCCGTCCGTCAGGGCGGCCTGTTTTTGTGTTATCCCTTCCGGGAATCCGTGTCGTCGTCTTCCGGCAAATTTCGGTGTTTCTTTATATTCCAGATCCTTTCCGCCTTTGAACCGAGAAACCAGAGACTGCCTCCCAATATCAGAAAGAAAAGGCCCTTGTCCATGCCGTCCCAGAAGGTCTCGAAAAAACGCGTGTAAATGTTTATCCCGAGGAAAGTCAGCCCATAGCCGCGGAGCATGGCGTCGTCGCGCTTGATTCCCAGCCACAGGGAAACGCCGGCCGCCGCGGCGAAAAGGACCGCCCAATGAAAGAGCTCTATCTGACGCGCGCGGTGCCATGAATTCAGATCGCCGTAATTGCCGAAAATCGACATCACCCACAGGCTCACAAAGAGAAAAAGCAGGCCGACGCTCAGCGTGCCGCGCTGAAATTGGGCAAAGCGCCCGCGTTCTCCCATCTGCCGCGACAGCGCCGCGAGGGCGGCGCCATAGAGCGCGAAACGAGCTGGGTAATTGAGCCCGAGCCAGTAGGCGCCCCAGCCTGAAATATAGCCGGTTTCCGCCCCGAGCCAGCTGCCCAGCGAAAAGAGCGCGAATATCCATACCAGGATGGAATCCAGAGCGAGCGCCGTCAGGCCGTAGACCGCCGCCGCCAGTCCCAGAAGCAGCGAGAAGTGTCCGCTGCCGTCGTCGAGCGCCCATCCGAGCCACGTTATCGAAGCGGCGGTCGAAAGGACGCCCAGAAAGAGCACCGCCTCGTTGGTGAAGGCCTTCTCGGGGGACCGCGTTCGGCGTCTGCCGGCCCAGATATAAAGCGCGGCGGCCGCCGCCGCGAAAATGAGACTGTTGACGATCGCCTTGCCGCCGAAGAGCCAGAGCATGAGCTCTATCACCCATTTGGCCCTTGTCAGCGCCGTGATCCCCACGAAGATGCAGCACAGGGCTACCGCCAGCAGGCAGCACGTCGCCCGCTGCCAATCAAAAGGCATGGGGGCGATGCCGTCCCGAAGCCTTTTTACCGTCTCCGCGTCCAGCTCTCCCGTTTCCTCCCAGAAATCGATCATTCCGGAAACTATACGATACTGGCGTTTTGGAAGTTCACGCATACTAATGGGTCCTTTCCGGGCGGCCTGCCGCTGCCCGCCCTTGCGATAAAATTGTATATTGCAGAAATATTAACACTGAGGCGCTCCGGGGGCAAACACGACGTTTTTCCGTATCTTGACAAACGCGTGATATCATGTAAAATATCTTCTCGTAATGCCGCTTTGTGCGGCGCTTGTGAGTGGTAGGATGGCCGAGTGGTCAAAGGCAACAGACTGTAAATCTGTCGGCGTGAGCCTACGCTAGTTCGAACCTAGCTCCTACCACCATTTTTATGTAAAAATGCCCTTACCGCATTTTAGCTTGAGAAGCTGCCGACTTAGCTCAGTAGGTAGAGCACATCCATGGTAAGGATGGGGTCCCCGGTTCGAGTCCGGGAGTCGGCTCCACTGACAGCAACGGTTCCCGAGGTTGAAAGCCTCGGGAATTTTTTTGTTCGTACTCAGTATGTACTTAAAATACAGTAAGCGTCAAACCTCCCGTACCTGTTAACAGCAGACGTAATTCTCTAAACTCCCCTCATCAGGAACCACATGCATAGAGGGGAGTTTTACAATGATCAACGGCGAAGGCAAAGAGATTTACATCATCTGCGGAGCTACGGACATGCGCAAAGGGATCAATGGATTGGTTGCCATTGCCTCTCTTCATCTGGCCGGCAGCTCTTTTGAGTCCGCGATGTTCATATTCTG
>JAEXGR010000056.1 GCA_023450745.1 Synergistota bacterium | reverse complement strand
GACTTCCCGTATATCACGTATTCGATGAGGCCATTCGCTCAGAGTGCGACCCGGCGCAGTGGGAAGAGCAGATTTCCATGATGGAAATGGTTCTCGATCCCGAAGCGCTCGCGGCGGCCGTCAAAGGCATGCGTGACGAGTACAGCAAATAGCAAAGAACGCCGGCCAAATCCCCGCCCGTTGGAATTGGCCGGCGCAGCTCCGCGTTTTTTCACATTCCTCCCGTTGGGCTTTAAGCGTGCATGGCGACAATTTTATTCAAGGCGACCTTTTTCAAAGGCGGAAAAGGGGAGCAGTATGTGAATTATTATGCAAAAGCATAAAGACATATTGCCGAAAATAAAATATACTGTTCACTATGGTATGTTAGCATAAAGCTTGCGGTAAAGTTTTTCATAATCCGCGAAGATAAAACAGATGATTAAACCAACAGGAGGAATATTAAAAATGCCAAACGCAGCGATCAAAGCGGCAGCCTATTCATTGAACCACACACCGGAGCTCGGCCTCTGGTACGGCAACACTCCCTTTGTAGAGAGGGAGACTCACCCCGATTCAGAATTCCTCAAAGAACTTCCTAAATTTCAGCAGAACTATCACGAGGCGGCCAGCTACGCCCCGAACCTTACATACATCGGCGCCATGGAGATAGAGGACTACGAAAAACGCCCCCAGCCCTGGTACAAGAACCTTGAGCCGCAGGAGATCCGCTTCGGCAAATACGGCGAGATCATGCCGGAAGACGAGACGATCGCCTTCCTCGACATCTGCGACGTCTTCGACCTCATCTGGCTGGAAAAGGACTTCGCCGCCGCCGTCAAAGAAAAGATCGCCAAGCACCCCCTCATGCGCGACGATATCTTAGCGCGCCTTGAGGCGGGCCATGACACGGCGGAGGTCGCAGCGGAAGTAAAGACCGCCGGCGCGCTCCCGCTCTACGTCGACGGCAAAGTCGTCGGCTGCGCGAGAAGGGGCCATGAAGTAGACCCGAACCTCACCGCCTACGAACTGCTGGTCAACATCACCTGCAAGGCGAGCGCCGTCCTCTCGCTGCTCCACCTCATCCAGAACAGCGGCCTGAAGCCCGAAGAGATCGACTTCGTCGTCGAATGCTCGGAAGAGGCGGCCGGCGACATGAACCAGCGCGGCGGCGGCAACTTCGCGAAGGCCATCGCCGAGATCGCGGGCTGCGCCAACGCCTCCGGCTGCGACGTGCGCGGCTTCTGCGCGGGCCCCGTCAACGCGATACTCGCCGGCGCTTCGATGGTGGCGGCCGGTACCCGCAAGAACGTGGCGGTCGTCGCCGGCGGCGCGATTCCCAAGCTTTACATGAACGCCCGCGACCACGTCAAAAAAGAGCTTCCCGCGCTTGAGAACTGCATCGGCTCCTTCGGCGTTCTCATCGTGCCCGACGACGGCACGCTGCCCGTGATCCGCCTCGACGCGATCGGCAAGCACACCGTCGGCGCCGGCGCCTCGCCGCAGACGGTGACGTCGGTCCTCACCTACGAGCCGCTCCAGAAGGTCGGACTCAGCTTCGCCGACGTCGATAAATTCTCACCCGAGCTTCACAACCCCGAGATCACCCTCCCCGCCGGTGCGGGCGACGTGCCGACGGCGAACTTCAAGATGATCGCCGCCCTCGCGGTGATGAAAAAGGCCATCGAAAAGGCCGACATGGTCAAGTTCACGAAAGAGCACGGCATGACGGGCTTCGTCCACACGCAGGGACACATCCCCTCGGGAGTGCCCTTCATCGGACACGCCGCCGACGCCATCAACGCCGGGAAAATGACCCGCGCGATGATCATCGGCAAGGGCAGCCTCTTCCTCGGACGCCTCACCAACCTCGCCGACGGCGCCTCCTTCCTCGTCGAGAAGCCGCAGCCCAAGCAGGCGGAAGCTTCGGTGAGCAAAGAAGAGATCCGCGAACTCATCCTTGAGAGCCTCGGAGAACTTGCCGCGAGCCTCAAGAAGTAAGGGGAAAAACCATGACTGACAACGCATCCGTAAAAGCCCTGATCGGCGACATCCTGGGCGAAATTATAGAAGAAGCCAGAGAGGGCGGCGGCAAAAAGACAAAGGTCGGCCTCATGGCTTACGGCAGCGAGCTCGGACAGGAAGAGCTCTGCCGCGGCGCGCGCCTCGCAATGCAGAACGATCCCGGCGTCAAAGTCTTCTGCATCGGCCCGAAACTCGCGGGCTACGAAGACCTCAACTGGATCGAGACGGCGGCGGACGAGCACGAGATATCCGCGGCGATGGAAAAGGCACTCAGCGACGGGACCATCGAAGGTGCGGTAGCCCTCCACTACCCATTCCCCGTCGGTGTAACCACAATAGGAAAAGTCTTCACGCCTGGCAAAGGGAAACCGTGCTTCGTAGCCTCCTCTACGGGCACGTCCTCCCCGGTCAGGACGGAGGCCATGCTCCGCAACGCCATTTACGGCGTGGCGGTGGCAAAATCCGCGGGCATTCCGGAGCCGACGGTAGGCGTCCTCAACCTCGACGGCGCGCAGACGGTTTTGCGCGCGCTCCAGAAGCTTAAGGACAACGGCTACGGGATCAACTTCGCCGAAAGCATCAGAAAAGACGGCGGCGCGATCCTTCGCGGCAACGACCTGCTCGCCGGCGCGGCCGACGTCTGCGTCACCGACACCCTCACCGGCAACGTCCTGATGAAGCTCTTCGGAGCCTGGACCACCGGCGGCAACTACGAAGCGATGGGCTGGGGCTACGGCCCCTCCGCGGGCGAGGGCTGGAACAAAGTCATCTCCATCATCTCCCGCGCCTCGGGCGCGCCCGTCATCGCCTCCGCGCTTTCGCTCAACGCGAGCGCCGCGAAAAACGGCCTGCCCGCGATCGTCGCGAAAGAGCTTGCGGCGGCTAAAGCGGCGGGGCTCGACGAACTGATCGAAGCCATGCAGCCGAAGCAGGCGGCGGCCGAGGAAGACGTCAAGGCTCCCGCTTCGGAGCCGACGGACGAGGAAATCCACGGCGTCGACGTCCTTGAAATAGAAAACGCCGTCAAGGCGCTCTGGAAGGCGGGCATCTACGCCGAGTCTTCAATGGGCTGCACCGGCCCCGTCATCAAGTTCGCGAAGAAGAACGAGGAAAAGGTCAAAGAAGTCCTCACCGCCGCGAATTACCTCTAACGAGAGATACGACGGAAAAACTTCCCAATAAATAAAAAAGGCGTCCTGACAATTTTGTCTAGGACGCCTTTTCGTCCATACGCCGTATGTAAAATTCCCGGAGGGCGTGGTCTGTTGCAAAATATCAAGAATGGAGTGTTGGCAATATGCGGTCTGAGGAATTTAAAGAATTTCTTTACAGTATCGGCGCGAAACTTGTCGGCTTCGCGGATATGAGCGGCGTGGAAGGATGCCGCTGCCCGCGCGCCGTATCCGTGGCGCTTCCCGTGCCGCCCCATATCCTGCGGGAAATCGCGGAGGGGCCGACGAAAAGCTATTACTATATGTACCATGAGCTCAACAACGGCCTGAACCGGATCGTGACCTCCGGTGCGGAATACCTGCGGGCGCGCGGCTATTTTGCGCAGCCTCAGACGACCGACAGCGCAGCCTTCGGCGAGGAGCTGCGCAGCCGCCTGCCGCATAAGACGGTGGCGGTGAGGGCGGGGCTCGGCTGGATCGGCAAGAGCTGCCTGCTCGTCACGCCGGAATACGGCTCCGCCGTGCGCCTCTCCTCGCTGCTTACCGACGCGCCGCTCGACTGCGCTGTTTCCCTTCAGGAGCCGCGCTGCGGAAATTGTTCCCTCTGCAAAACCGCCTGTCCCGCGCAGGCGTTGAGCGGCCTTTTATGGAGCCGCGCGACGGACCGCGACCTGCTGGTGGAAACCGGTAAATGCGTCAGCAAACAAAAAGAGCTGATGAAAGCCCGGACCGGCATCGATACGGACCTCTGCGGCAGATGCTTCGTCGTCTGTCCCTACACCGGACGCTACCTGAAATCCGCCGCGCAATAGGCGCACACAACAGGCGCCCGCCGCGCAGGCAGGGCGCCTGTCGTGTGCGCAGCCTTAAGGCTGGTTGGGCAGCTTGACGTATACGCAGCAGACGGCGTAGGCGGCGGCTCCCTCCTCCCAGGGGCGCGCGTATTGCAGGATGATATGGTTGTGCCCCGTGGCGTTTGCGTGATAGCGCAGGCGTTCCGTGCCGCCGGCGCCGGCTATGCCGCTCTCGGGGGGCTCGAAGGCGCGCGAGACGAAGGAGAGCGCCGCGGGCAGACGCCCGAAAGCGCGCCATTCATAGCCGGTCGTCGGGTTTGCCGCGAGCGTTATTTCAAAATCTTCGCCAAGCAGCGTATTGACCTCCAGATATCTCACTTCGGTACTTTGCGTCACGGGGAAGGGGAGGCTCATCTTGTGGCGCTTCGCGGCCTCCGCTTCGCCGCCGCAAAAGATCAGCGTCAGGACGCCGATGGCGAACAGGAGATTTTTCATCTCACCGGAGCCTCACATTCAGACTACAGATCACATATATCAGCGGTGTTTCGTCTCCGGCGCGCGCGTAGCGGAAGATAATCCGGTTGCGGCCCGTGGAGACGGCGTGGTATCTTCTCGTTTCAATCGCCGTCGGTGTCACGTCGGGCGACGTCGCCGCCCGCTGCTCACTGGCGACCGAGAGAGCGGTGACGCCCGGCGGCAGGGAGTTATAGAGGCTCCACGAATACCCCGGCAGCGCGGGGGCGTCGAGCGTTATTTCAAAATCCCCGTCAAGCTCCGCCTCTACGCTGATGTTTCTGATGTCTGTGCTGGCGGTCGCCGGCAGCGGTCTCTCCGTAATGTAGCGCTTTTCCGCCTCGGCAACGCCGCTTGGCAGAAAAAACAGCGCGACGAACGCCAGCAGCAAAAGTTTTTTTATCGGCGCGTTCACTTTAATCGCCCCGCCGGTTATTCTTTCCAGCAGCCGAAGTGAAGGATGGCGGGATCGACGCCCCGGTGCGGCTCCCTCTCCTCGGCCGGATGTCCGATTACGACGATGCCGCAGATCTCCACGCCCTCCGGCAACTTGAGAAACTCCCGTACCGGCGGCTCCTTCGCGGCGCGCGCGTAGACGCCGTACCAGAGAGAACCGAGCTCCATCTCCGCAGCCGCGATCAGCATATTTTCCATCGCCGCGGCGCAGTCCTCGAGCCAGCCGGTGCCGGGCCCGTAGCCCCGGCGGTCGCCGCAGACGGCCACCGCCCATTGTCCTTCGAGGAACGGCCCCTTCTGCTCTACCTTTTCCGCCAGACGCGCCATCTCTTCTTTATTGAGCAGGATGAAGCGCACGGGGCGCTTATTCATCGCGCTGGGAGCGGCGGCGCCGGCCTCGACGATTTTCATCGCGCGGTCGGCGGAGACCTTTTCTTCGGTGAATTTTCTGATGCTCCGGCGTTTCATGATTGCAGACGTCATTTCCATCACTGTCCCTTTTTATCGAATTCTCCCCTCCATTATATACAAAATAACGGGAAAATGACCCGCGAGGGCAAAAATGTGAAGTCGGTAATTATGCCGCTATGTTAAAATATAGTGACGACAAATAAGCGCCAGCAACGCAAAATGACGAAGGAGGACTATGCTATGGCCCAGTACATGCACCTTGGCGTGCCGGTGAAAACGCCGCAGCCCAATGAGGTTTATTCCCCGGATATGAAGCTCTTTCTCACAGACCCTAAGGATCATCCCTACCAGTATGAGTGCCTGCGCTTTGAACCGGACTCGCAGATGCCGGAGGACCTGAAAAACTATCCGCACGTGGCCTACAAGGTCGACGACCTTGAGGGCGAGCTCGCGAAATGCGAAAAGATCGTTCTGCCCGTGACGCCGGTGGACGACAAAACGAAAATTGCCTTTGCCTGGCGCGACGGCGTGCTGTTTGAACTGATGGAATGCGGCGAATAACGCGAAGGAGGAAAATAAAATGGCCATGAAAAAGTTTATCAATAATTCGGAGACGCTCACCAAAGAATTGCTCAGGGGCATGGCGCTGGCCTTCCCCGATAAGATAGAGGTGCGCGAGAACAATCTCGTTGTCAATAAAAACATGGAAAAGGCCGACCGCGTCCATATCGTGACGCTCGGCGGCGCGGGACACGAACCGGCGCTCTCCGGTTTCGTCGGCGACGGCATGTTCGACATCTCCGCAGTCGGCGACGTCTTTGCCGCGCCTGGGCCCGCCGCCTGCTTTGAGGCCCTCTCGCTTGCCTCGGCCCCGAAGGGCGCGCTCTTCGTCGTGCTCAATCACGCGGGAGATATGATGACGGCGGAGATGACGATGGAGCAGGTCGAAGACGCGGGGCTCAAAGTGGCGCGCGTCACGACGCAGGAGGACGTCTCCAACGCGCCGCGTGCGGACGCCGGCAACCGCCGCGGCCTCGTCGGCTGCATTCCGCTTGCGAAAATCGCGGGCGGAGCCGCCGGCATGGGCAAAAATCTTGAAGAGGTCCGCGCGGTCGCGCAGAAATTCGCCGACAATATGGCGACGATCGCCGTCGCCTGCCGCGGCGCCACGCACCCCGCCAACGGCGCGGAGATCTCGCGTTTCGGCGACGACGATATGGAGATCGGCATGGGCCAGCACGGCGAGGGCGGCGGCGGACGCATGACGATGAAGAGCGCGCGGGAGACGGCGTCGATCATGACCCAGGCGCTGCTTGACGACCTCTCCATCAAAGAGGGCGAGGAGGTTATGCTCATCGTCAACGGTTCTGGGGCGACGACGCTCATGGAACAGCTCATCGTCTTCAAAGACTGCGTGGAATACCTCAAAGAAAAGGGCGTCAAGGTCGTGGCCTCGCACGTCGGCGAACTGCTCACCGTCCAGGAGGCGGCCGGATTTCAGCTCTTCATGGCGCGCATGGACGGCGAGACGCTGAAATACTGGAAGGCCCCCTGCGACACGCCCTACTATACGGTGAAATAGAGCGGCTGCGGCAATAATGGAAAAGCTTGCATACGGCCGTTTCGTAAAGATGCTCGGCGCTGCCGCCTCGGCGATCGCCTGCGCGAAGGACGAGCTGACGGAGCTTGATTCGCGGATAGGCGACGGCGACCACGGCACGACGATGGTCAAAGTGATGGAAAAGGTCAAGGAGACCGCCGAGGGATACCAGGGCGGAGACTTCAAGGGAATGCTCGCCGCCGTCGGCATGGCGGTCCTCAACATGGGCGGCGGGGCGACCGTGCCCCTTTTCGGCTCCCTCTTCTCGGGTATGGCGCGCGCCGTTCCCGAAGGAGCGGAGGAGCTGACGAAAGACCAGCTCGCGGAGGCCTTCAAAAGCGGCGAGGCGCGGCTGCTGAAATTTTCCAAAGCCCCGCTCGGTGCAAAGACGCTTGTCGACGCGCTGACGCCCGCGGTGGAGGCGTTTTCTTCCTGCGAAGGGAACGACGTCGCGGCGGCACTGGAGGCGGCCCGCCTCGCGGCGCACGAGGGCTGCCTGAAGACCAGGGATTACGTGGCGCACTTCGGCCGCGCCAAGAACCTCGGCGAACGCGCGCTTGGCGTCCCCGACCCCGGCTCTGTCTCCGTGTCGATAATATTCAAGGCCTTCGCGAAGGCGGCGCAGGATGCTTAAGGAGAGACGATATGGTAGATAAAATCGGAAACATACTTGCTAAAGATTATGGCCTCGACAGGCCGGCGGAGCAGAAAAGCTTCTACGTAAAAGGCGCCGAAAACTGCGGCTGGGGTATGAAAGACCGCCTCGCGCGCATCTTCGACCCCAAAAGCGGGCACACGGTGATGCTCGCCTTCGACCACGGCTACATCATGGGGCCGACGGCGGGGCTGGAACGCCTTGACCTCGCGATACCGCCGCTCGCGCCTTACGCCGACGTGCTGATGGCGACGCGCGGCGCGATCAACGCCTGCGTGCCGCCGACATTCAACAAGGCGATCGCGCTGCGCTGTACCACCGACACCAGCGTGCTGCACGAAGACCTGAGCTACGGTCACGTGGGAGTGGACGTTGAGGACGCGATTCGCCTCAACGCCTCCTGCATCGTCGTCCAGACCTTCGTCGGCTCCAAAAACGAAGTCGGCAGCTTCAAAAACCTCAGCGAAATGATCAACGCCGGCAACCGCTACGGCATCCCCGTAATGGGCGTCACCGCCGTCGGCAAGGAGATGGAGCGCACGAAGCGCTACTTCCAGCTCGCGACACGCATCCTCGCGGAGCTCGGCGCGCAGATCATCAAGACCTACTACTGCGAGGGCTTTGAAGAGGTGACCGCCGCCTGCCCCGTGCCGATCGTCATCGCGGGCGGCAAAAAAACGCCCGAAAAAGAGGCGCTCGAGATGGCGTTCAACGCCATCCGCGACGGCGCGGCCGGCGTAGACATGGGACGCAACATCTTCCAGTCGGAAAACCCCGCGGCGATGCTGCGCGCCGTGCGCGCGGTAGTGCACGAAAAGGCGAACGCGGCGGAGGCGTATGACCTCTTTTTATCGTTAAAATAGCCCGCCAGGTAAATCGGCGTTTATACGCGCCGCTGACTTAGCTCAACAAAGCCGGAAAATCCTCGACGCACCAAAGTGCGCCTGCGGTTTTCCGGCTTTATTTCGCGTCGTCATCGGCACGTCTAAACGCCGATT
>JAEXGR010000069.1 GCA_023450745.1 Synergistota bacterium | reverse complement strand
GTATTTTTTTTTCTAAAAACCGGGGGGGGTCAGGGGCCGCGGGGGGGTTGGCCGGTTACGCCGCATTCGTCATCTCGGCCGCGCAGACCCTTTCTTTGGCGCCCGCAGGGGGCAAGGGGCTATTCCGCCTCCGCGCAGTCAAGACAGAGGAGCTTTTCTTCTTTGACGCGGAGCCAGGGTTCGGCGGTGCGTTCGCCGCAGCGGGCGCAGGGCTGCGACCGGTAGATGCGCGCCTCGCGCGGCAATGCGAAGCGAGCCTCCTCGATCTTGAAGATCTCCTCCGCGGAGGCCTCGCGCATGAATTTTTGCTTCTCTTCTTTGGAGGAGAATTCTTTTTCTTTCAGCACGAGCCGGAACGACCGGCCGCTTTTTCTGTCAAAGAAGGTGAACGCCTGCTTGCCGCGCAGCCGGAGGATGAGGTTGCCCTTGCCGGCGGTGCAGCCCAGCAGCGCCTGAATCGCGTCTATCCCGCAGGCGTCGTTTTCCGCTGTGCAGACGAGCTCCTCGTCGGGCGACGGCTGGGTGATTCCCAGGCGTTCCATCGCGCAGAGCGCCGCGCGGAAGCCGATGAGCAGCCCGCCGCAGCTGTGACCGTGGAAGCTGGCGCATTTTTGATAGAGAAGTTCTGTATCCATCGTATCGTCCTCCATTTTTTACAGCTGGATTTTCCTGGAAATTATTATATCGAATAAAGATAAAAAAGATAATTTGCAATTCGACTTGTCAGGGTTTAAACTTTCTGAATCGGAATTATGCGGAGGTATGGAGAATGAAAGAAGACGTATTTGCAAAGTCGCTTGATATGCACCGGGAGCTGCGGGGCAAATTGGATATCGAGTGCCGGAAGAAGATAGAGAGCATGGCGGATCTCTCCCTCGTTTATACCCCGGGGGTGGCGGAGCCCTGCCGCGCCATCGAGCGCGACCCCGAGGAGCTCTGGAATGTGACGATCAAAAATAACCTGGTGGCCGTCATTACGGACGGCACGGCGGTGCTCGGCCTCGGCGATATCGGCCCCGCCGCCTCGATGCCGGTGATGGAGGGGAAGAGCTGCCTCTTTAAGCGTTTCGCGGGGATTGATTCCGTGCCGCTTGCCGTTTCCACCAAGGACGTTGACGAGTTTGTCAACGTGGTGTCGAAGATCGCCGTCTCTTTTGGCGGCATCAATCTGGAAGACATTTCCGCGCCGCGCTGCTTCGAGATCGAGCGCCGGCTCCAGGAGCGGCTCGACATTCCCGTATTTCACGACGATCAGCACGGCACGGCGGTGATCGCCCTCGCGGCCTATAAAAACGCCCTGCGCCTCACAGGCCGCCGGCTTGAGGACTCGGTGCTCGTAATCAACGGCGCGGGCGCGGCGGGCAGCTCGATCGCCAGGTATTTCCTTGCCGCCGGCGTCAAGAATATTATCATGTGCGACATAAACGGCGCGCTCTGCGAAGGATACCCCGAAGGTCTGAATCCCGCGCAGGTCGAGCTTTCTAAAATAACCAATCCCGAGAGGCGGCGCGGCAGTCTCGCGGAGGCGCTCAGAGGAGCGGACGCCTTTTTGGGCGTCTCCCGTCCCGGGCTGCTCACCGGCGAGATGGTGCGCGGTATGGCCCCCAACCCCGTCGTCTTTGCGATGGCGAACCCGACGCCGGAAATCTTCCCCGAAGAGGCGCTGGCCGCGGGGGCGGCCGTCGTCGCCACGGGCAGGAGCGACTTCCCGAACCAGGTCAATAACTGCCTCGGCTTCCCCGGAATCTTCCGCGGCGCGCTCGACGTCCGCGCCCGGCGCATAAACGAAGAGATGAAGCTCGCCGCCTCGGAGGCGCTGGCCTCGCTCGTTTCGGAATCCGAGCTGTCCAGGGAATATATCATCCCCTCCGCCCTCGACCCGCGCGTCGTGCCGGCGGTGGCCGCGGCGGTGGCCGACGCGGCGCGCCGTACCGGAGCCGCAAGGATATAGGGACGACGGCGATGTTCCTGAAAAATGAAGAGGCCTTCGAGATCGTCCGCGAATTTGGCTCGCCGGTCTATGTCTACAGCGAAGAGATACTGAGGCAGAGATGCCGCGAGCTTGTCGACGCCTTTGAGGGGCGGCTCTCCCCGAGTTTCTCCATCAAGGCGAACGCCAATATTTCCCTGCTGAAGATCATCCGCGAAGAGGGAATCGGCGCGGACGCGATGTCGCACGGAGAGATATTTCTTCTCGAACACGCCGGTTTCCCCAGCGACGAAATCTTTTATATCGGCAACAACGTCTCCGCCGACGAGCTGCGCTACTGCATAGACAGGGGCATCTTAGTCAGCGCCGATTCGCTTGCGCAGCTGGAGAGGCTAGGGCACATCAACCGCGGCGGCCGCGTCGCGCTGCGCTTCAATCCCGGCGTCGGCGCGGGGCACTGCGAGAAGGTGGTGACGGCGGGGCATAAGACCAAGTTCGGCATCGAACCGCGGTTCTGCGCGCGGGTAAAGGAGCTGCTTGCGAAGTATGACATGAAGCTCGTCGGCGTGAACCAGCATATCGGCTCTCTCTTCCTGGAGCCCGGCCCTTACGTCGAGGCGGCGCAAAACCTGCTTGAGGTGGTATTGAATAATTTCCCCGGCCTTGATTTTATCGATTTCGGCGGCGGTTTTGGCGTCCCCTACCGCCCCGGCGAGCCGCGCCTGGATTTCGCGGCGCTGCGCGGAATGCTTTTCCCCGCCCTCGACTCGTTTATCGAACGGTATGACAATAAATACGTTCACTTCAAATGCGAGCCCGGGCGTTATCTGGTGGCCGAATGCGGCCTGCTCCTCGGGACGGTGCATGCCGTGAAGGAAAACTACGGCGAAACTTACGTGGGAACGGACATCGGCTTCAACGTGCTGATGCGCCCCGTCCTCTACGATTCATATCATGAGGTGCGGCTGCTGAAAAGCGACGGCGGGCGGCCCGGCGGCGCGGATGAAAAGGCGCCGCCGGCGACCGTCGTCGGCAATATCTGCGAAAGCGGCGATATTCTCGCGGCGGGGCGTGCGCTGGGGGAGGCGCGCGAGGGCGATATCGTCGCGGTGGAGAACGCCGGGGCGTACGGCTATTCGATGGCCTCGAATTATAACTGCCGCCTGCGGCCGGCGGAGGTGCTCAAAACGCTTCATGGGGAGATAAAGCTTATCCGGGCCGCGGATACCCTGGAAAACCTCCTGGAAAACTTCTAGTCATTCCCGATAATGAAAGGGGCGGATCGCTGATGATCCGCCTTTTCCGTCGAACGGCGTTAGCCGCGGATGTTTATTGTGATAAAATAGCGTTGCGGTGATCCAGTTTTTTATTTGATACGGCGATTTTTATTTATAAATGCGGAAGGATTGAGTCATTTGAAAAAAGAGCTGCTGATGTCTGTCGGAATCGATTACGACGGGGGCGTCCGGCGTTTTATGGGCAACGCCTCTCTCTATGAAAAGATGCTTGACAAGTTCCTCCTGGACGAATCCTTCGCGGCGGCGCAGGAAAGCTTTGCCGGCGGCGACTGGGCGTCATGTCTGCAGTCGGTGCATACGCTGAAGGGGCTCAGCGGCAACCTCAGTATAAACGGCCTGTTCCGCGTCTCATCGCAGATCGTTGCGGCTCTGCGCGCCAACGATCTTGAGGGGGCGAAGGCGCTTTTTCCCTCGCTGGCCGAAGAATACAACGCCGTCGCCGAGGCGGTCAAAGGGGCCTCCGAGGCCGACTGACGATGGCGGCGGCGAATCAAGGCGCGGACGCGAATGCTCGCTGAAAGCTCCGGCCGCGGGATACCGTTTGCTTCGCTGGCGGATATCACCGGCCTTTGTTGAATAAAAAATCGCGGCGGCAGTAACCCCTGCCGCCGCGATTTTTTATTCAACCTTTGACTTGCTGGCCGCCTATCTGACGGCGCAGACGCTGCCCGCCGCCGTCGGGACGATGACGCGCTCTCCCGTTACCGCCGGGGTCGCCGTGACGTCGCCCTCGAGCGGCAGCTGCCAGGCGAGGCTGCCCGTGTTGATGTCGAGCGCGTAGAGGCTGTCGCTGTTTGAGCCGATATATATCCGGTCCCCTAAGGCGGCGGCCGAAGAGAAGACGGACCCGCCGGTGTTATAGCTCCAGGCCTTGGCGCCGGTCTGCGCGTTGAGCGCCGTGACGTTTCCCGAGATGTCCCCGAACACCACCTTGCCGTTATGCACGAGCGGCGCGGTCTCGATCTGCGCCTTCGCGTCATAGCGCCAGATTACCGCCTGGTGTTTGATGCGCGCGCAGTAGATCTTGCCGTCCTGGCTCGTGAAGTAGAGGAGGCCGTCCGCTGCGGCGGGGGCCGCCGTGATCGGGCCGCCGACGATGGCGCGCCATTTCAGCTTGCCCGTCGCGGCGTCGAGGGCGTACATCTTTCCGTTACGGTTGCCTATATAGACGACGCCGTCGGCTGCTACCGGCGAGCCGGTGACCGCCGCGTCGGTCTTGAATTTCCATTTCTGCCAGCCGGTCTTTATCGAGACCGCGTAGACATAGCCGTCGTTGGAGCCGAAGTAAACGGCGTCGTCGGCGACGGCGGGCGAGGTCTGGATGCTGTTGGAGGTGGTGAATTTCCATATCTGGGCGCCTGTGTTGGCATTCAGACAGTAAAGCCTGCTGTCAAAACTGCCCACATAAACGCGGTCGTTGACAACGGCGGGCGAGGAGGTGACCCAGTTGTCGGTGGAAAATCTCCATATCTGCTCTCCCGTGTTGACGTTGAGCGCATAGACGGCGCCGTCGTTAGCGCCGAAATAGACCTTTTCTTTGTAGACGGCGGGCGAGGAGGCGATGTTCTGCCACAGCTGCGCCGTCCATTCCCGCTGTCCCGCAAAACGCGACGAGGCGGACATCTCGGTCTGCATCGCGCCGCTGCGCAGGGCGTTGTTTTTAAACAGCGGCCAGTTCTCCGCGCCGGCGGACGTCGCGGCGGCGGCGAGCGCGACGGCTGCGATAATTACCAATATTTTTCTTTTCATGGCTCTGTTACCTCCGTTGATCATTTATTTTGGCGTGATTATACTATTTTTTTCTAAAAATAGCTTTCCGTCCGCGCCGATTATCTTTAGTGGTAACGGCAGATTTTTTTTAGGTCCGATATGGTATAATCGCCTTTCTTTCAATTTTTATAGTCGCCGCGCGCCGTCACGATCTCGTAGCCGATGGCGCTCATCCTTCTTTCCAGCGAGGCTCGCGCCTCGGCCGCTTCGTCGCCCGTGCTGATCTTGTTGTCGTAGAGCATATATTTTTTGCGCACGTCGAGCGGCGAGAGGTTGGGCATCACGACGTTGCATCCGGCGAGCACCCCCAGCTCGCGTCCGTTGTCCTCTATCGTGCCCAGCGCGGTCGTCGCCGGCAGCAGCACTTTCGGGTTCATCAGGCGGACGATCGCCAGCAAAAAGAGCGTGAGCTCCGCGGTCCCCGCCTTTTCGCGCGCGAAAGGCGTGTCGTGGTGGGGGATGAAGGGCCCCATGCCGACCATTTGCGGCGCGAAGTCTTTTATAAAGAGCAGGTCTTCCACGATGTTCTCCGGCGTCTGGTAGGGCGAGCCGACCATCGAGCCGCAGCCCACCTGGTAACCGATCTCCTTCAGATTGCGCAAGCATGCGATCCGGTTGGCGAGCGAGAGCTCCGCGGGGTGCAGCCGCGCGTAATGCGCCGGCGTAGCCGTCTCGTGGCGCAGCAGATAGCGGTCGGCCCCCGCGTCGTAGAGGCGCTGGTAGCTCTCCCGCGATTTTTCTCCCAGAGAGAGCGTGATCGCGCAGTCGGGGTATCGCGCGCGGATGGCGGCGATGATCTCCGCCGTCAGGTCGTCGGTGTAATACATGTCTTCGCCGCCCTGGAGCACAAAGGTGCGGAAGCCGAGGGCGTAGCCCGCCTCGCAGCAGCGCATGATATCGTCTTTCGTGAGACGGTAGCGCTGGGCCGCGGCGTTGCCGCGCCGGATGCCGCAGTAGTAGCAGTCATTGCGGCAGTAATTGGTCATCTCGATGAGGCCGCGTACATATATTTTATTGCCGTAATGCGCGCGCGCGACGGCGCGGGCGCGCTCGAAGAGAGGCTGGGAAATATCTCGGCCGCGGTTCTCTATGAGCCATAACAGCTCCTCGCGCGAGGCGTCGTGTTTCTGGTAAAGGGAATCTATTATTTTCGCCGCGTTCATGGTCGATCACTCCTTAATTGAAAAACGTTTAGTTTAATATATCCGGGGCAATTATATCTTATTTGGGGGTAAAATATGTTAAAATAATTCATTGCCGTTCCACGTGTAAAAGTACAGATCCAGACAGCTTTCGAAAAAAAGGAAATGGTCGCTATGCTCGTTAATGATTCGGCTTTCGGCGTAACTAAAGGGGTATTGTCCCTGATAAATGACAAGCTCATCGATCACGGGATCCGCACTGCCTATATATTGAAATCCATGCTGACTCTATACGGCGGCCTTGACAGAGAGACGATGAAGAAGGTCCTTTTTCTCAGTATCTTCCACGACGTCGGCGCGAACAAGACCGAGGAGATCGCGAACCTGCTGAAATTTGAAACCACGGAGACGGTCTCGCATTCGGTGTACGGATATCTTTTCTTAAAATACCTCTCCTCCCTCGGCGCTTACGCGGAGGTCATCCTGTACCACCACATGCCTTACGAGGAGCGGCTGAGCTGCAAGTCCGAATACGGCGACCTCGCCCTAAAGCTGCACCTTGCGGACCGGGTCGATATCTGCGCGCTGCACGGAGGGTCGGACCGGCAGGTGATAGAGGCGGTGGAAAGCGCCGCCGGGCAGTTTGACCCCGCGGCCGTGGAACTCTTCAAAGCCGCCGATAAAAAGTTCGGGATCATGAAAAATATCCGCGGCGGCGGCTATGAGGAGGATATAAAGGGATGTTACCGGGAGCTGGCCTTCTCGGAGGACGAATTGATGGATCTCGTGCAGACGCTGGTCTTTTCGATAGATTTTCGCAGCGAACAGACGGTGCTTCACACAATCCAGACGGCAAACTATGCCGCGATGCTCGGGGAGACGATGGGTCTTTGCGGGGACGACTGCCGGAAGCTTTATTACGCGGGGCTGCTGCACGACATCGGTAAGATCAAGGTCCCCGTGGCGATCTTAGAGAAGCCGGGGCGGCTGACGCGCGAGGAGATGGGAGTGATGCGCGAGCATGCCCTCTATACGCGGATGATCATCACGGGGCACGTGGACAAAGAGGTGCTCGAGATCGCCGCCCGCCACCACGAAAAATTGGACGGTTCGGGCTATCCCGAGGGGCTCAGGGGCGAAGCGCTCACGCTGCCGCAGCGTATCATGGCGGTGGCCGATATAACGAGCGCCCTCTTCAGCCGCCGTTCCTACCGCGAAAAGATGCCGAAGGAAGAGGTCCTGGAAATCATCGGCGGGATGGCGCGCGACGGGTATCTGGACGCCGCGGCGGTGACGGCCATGTGCGGCGGGTACGACGGAATCATCGGCGCAAGCGCCGCCAAGTCCTGCGAGGCGGTGAACCGCTACGAAGCGCTGAAAAGAGAATACGCCCTGTGCGTGGAAAAATACGGCAAGGGGCCAAAGCGCATCTATGGCGATTCTGAACTGTTCTTTATGATCTGACAAAGGGCCGCCCCGCGTCCGGCGGCGGTTGAAAACTCCCTGTAACGCAATAAAAATAATGGTATGATATCCAATATTACGAAGGAAGCCGTCCGATAAATTATTTTACCGGCCGGCATGTACGGCATAAGCTTGTCTTGAAAGAAGGGGCCGGCGGGTCCCTACGGGGGGTAACGATGGCGGCGACAGTTGAGAGTTACTATAATATCACGGAAAAAGCGCCGAGGCTGCGCGCCTTTTATGATAAGCACGGCGAAGAGGCGCTCTTTATCGTGCCGTCGGGGCTGGACCGGGAGGCGCTGCTGGACATCATCTGCGGCGGCGCGGCCTATTTCGGCGGCAGGCCGCAGGTCTGGACCGTCGGCGACCTTTACAAAGAGCTGCAGCGGATCACCGGGTCGTCGGTGCGCGTCATCGACCCGCCGGACCACAATCTGATCTTGCGCTGGCTGCTCGGCGGCTTCTTAGGCGAGATGGAAGCGCGCGGCGTGGCGCTGGCTCCCGGCCTCTACCATAAGGGCTTTGTCTCCGTGCTGGGGGATAATATAAAGGAGCTGCTTGCCGAGGAGGTCTCCTGTGAAGACCTTTCCCGGGCGCTCTTTGGCGGGGAGGAGGCTGTTGACCCGGCGATGCCGGAGTCAATTCTGCTTGCCCTCTATGAGCGGTACGCGGACTACCTGGCGGAATACGGCATCGCCGACGCGGCGCAGATCCCCACGCTGACGCGGATGAAGCTTAACGCGCCGGAGGCTCTGGCGTTCATCTCGGGGAAAAAGCTGGTATTTGCCGGCTTTCTCTCTTTCACGGGCGCGCAGCTGAAGCTCGTCCGCGCTCTCTGCGGCCTGTCCGAGGTCCTGCTGCTGCAACCGGAGACGGGGCTTGACGGTTTCCGTGACGGAATCAGCCAGCTGGGCAGCGAATATTCCGGCCGTCCGGAGTGGAACGTGCCGGTGATGAAGCTCGAGGCGAGCAACGCCTATCTCGAGCTGGAGGCGCTCGCGCGCGAAACGGCGCTCTGGATCGAGGGCGCCGGCGCCTTTGGGAGCCTGGGGCGGCTTGACGACTACGGCGACGTGGGGCTGCTGATATCGCCGGAGAGGCTCCCCGTAATGGAGTACGCGCTTTCGCGCTATAAAATACCTTACAACATTCAGGTGCGCGGCACCGTCGGCGAGACGCTGGCGGGCGACCTGCCCTCGATGATCTGGCGGGTCTGGAACGCGGGCTGGGACAACTATAACACCGCCATCTTGATTGCAAACCCGCTGCTCTTTTCCGACGCGGAAGGCTTTGCGGCCGCCTATGACGAGGCCTCCTTTCCCGAGGGCTACGACGAATGGCGGCGCGCGCTTCCGCCCACGGCGCGGCAGCGTCTGGCGGAGATACGCGGCCTCTGCCTCTCTTTTGAAAAGGGCGGCTCCCCGGCGGAGATACTCTCGCTCTGGTGCGATTTTCTGGAGCGGGCCGGGGCGGTCGGCGGCACGGTGCGCGCCGCCGCCGGCGAGACCGCGCTCGACGGCCGGGTGAAGGATATTTCCCACGCCCTCTTTGAACTAAAAAAGAAGATCAAGAACCTCAACGACGCGTCGAAAGATATCGGCCCGGCGGCGGGAGTCAAGCTGCGCGGGGCCGACGCCGTGGCCTTCATAAACGATTGGGGCCGCACGGCGACGCTGCCGATACCGCTGCCGCAGAGCCATTCGCTGACGCTCTACGCCGGGATGCCGCCGATTCTGACGGAACACCGTTTCTGGCTGATGGCGGATGTCGACTATAACAGCTGGCCGGGAATGCTGCGGGAATCCCTGCTGCTGCGCAACGAGAACAAGGTGAAGTTCAACGCCGGCGCGCGGGCGGGGGAGGAGCATCCCCACCTGCCGGAGATTCGCGAGGAGCGCGAACAGAAGGAGGCGGTTTTCCGCCGCCTTCTGGCGACCGGCCGGGAGGGCGCGGTCATCGCCCGCTCGCTGACCGACGCAAGCAAAGACCCGGTGGCGGAGTCGCAGTTTACCGCCGCCCTCTTCAAAGGTAGGGACCCCCGAAGAGGCTGGCGCGCAGCGGGGACGGTCCGTTATCCGCTGGCGGAGGCGCTTCCCGACGGGAGCGGTCCGTGGTTCCCGCAGGCGGAGATTCTCTGCACGCCTGTAAGCCAGGGCGTTCTTCCGGTCGCGCCGGAGGGGCGCGCTCCCGGAGGGGAGTGCCCCGTCGTGCGCATCAGCGACATCGATACGTGGCATATCTGCCCCTACCTATACTGGTGCCAGAGCCGCCTGCGCTTTGAACGGCCGCGCCGCGAGCTTTACGACCCGCGCGTCGCCGGGACGCTCTCCCACCGGATATGGGAGGAGGCTATTCAAGCCAGGGCCGCCGCGCCGGAGCTGTCTTTTCTGGGCTACGTGACGGCGAACTGGCGGCGTTTTAAAGAAGAGTGCTATCCCGCGCTCGACGGGGACCCGCGTCTTGCGCGGCACGAGAAGAACCTCATGCGCCAGCTTTTCGGGATGGCGGCGCTGCAGGACGAGATAGAGGCGCGCATCCCCGAGGGCGCGCGCGTAAAGATAGAGACGGAACGCGCCTTAGACGGCTTCGACCTGAACGGCGTCACCTTCCGGGGACAGGCCGACAGGATAGATCATTACACCGGCGGCGCGGTCGTGCTGGATTACAAACTCGGAAGAGGCGGCGCGCACAAAGACGAGCTGCAAGTCCCCGCCTACTGCGCGATCCTGCGGGAGGGCGGGACGGAGATTTTGGGGCTCGGGTGGTTTGGACAGCGGGATTGTTCGGTCTGCGGGTATTTCAACGGCGGTTATTTTGACATTTACGCGGCTAAGAGAACCAGGAGCAGGCGGAGCGCGGCCGAGAGGATGGACGCGGCGCTTTCCGTGATGGCGGAGATGGCCGAATCCGTTAAAAACGGCGTCTACCGTCCTAAATACGACGTGAAAGCGCCGCGGTGCGTATCCTGCGCCTTTTACGTGCTGTGCCGCAAACGCGAGACCAGGAGCTATATTGCCGCCGAAACGGAAGAGAGCGAGGTAAACGGCGATGAATAACGGCGACGCCCCGCGTTGGCATTCGCTTATCAAAGGCACGGCGGCACAGGTTGAGGCGCTGACGAGCGATAAATATCTGACCGTGGTCAGCGCCGGCGCGGGGACGGGAAAGACCCAGACTCTGGCGCAGCGTTTTGCCTGGCTGCTGGCCTCCGACCCCGAGTGCGGCGCGGACGAGGTGCTGGTGCTCACCTTCACCAAAAAAGCGGCGCGCGAGATGCAGGAGCGCATAAAGGGCACGCTCGAGAGGTGGTACGCGGCGTATCCGGAAGAGCTCGCCCACTTAAAAAGCAAAATTGAGGGAGTCGACGACGCCTACATATCGACGATCCATTCCTTTGCGATGAAGCTCATCCGCGAGTCCGGACTCGTGCTTGACATCGACCCCACGGCCTCCGTCATGCCCGCGCCGAAGGCCGACATTTGGTGGCGCGAATTTGCGTCGGCGCTCTCCTCTGCCTCCGCGGAGCGGATAATCGCGGCGCTGCCCGCCGGATGGCGCGACCGCGCGGCGGAGCTGACGCGGCGTCCGGAATTTATCGAGATGCTGAACGCCTTCGGACCAGAGGCCGTCGCCGAAGCGGCCCATAGCTGCGCCGAAAAGCTCTACTGCGCGGGGCAGAGCCCGGATTCCCTCTGGGAGCGCGACGGCGCGGAGCTCATGGCTTCGATAGGTTCCTTAAAAGCCCTTAAGAGGGATATCTATGAGCTTTGGACGCGCGGCGTCTTCCCCGCAATCCTGTCGACGCCCGACTTCTCCTCCGCGGGGAAGAAAAAGCCTGCCAAAGCGAAGGAGAGGCTTGAACCCTTCATCGCCCGCTGGAGCGCTGTGCCGGCGGCGTCGGAGGAGGATTATGCGGCGTTTTGCGACGACCTTTTCGGCAGCGCCATCTCGCCGCTGCCGGGGGGAAAGATCAAAGAGGCGATCAACGAGGCGCTGGGGGGCAATATCACGGAATGGCGCGACGAGATGCAGGCGCTGCTGGCGCTGTCCGTCCCCCCTTCTGCGGACGAAGAGCGGGTGAACCGCCTTCTCAGCCGCGCCTGTGCCGTGGGCTGGGCCTGCTGGGACGAGTTTCGCCGCCGGGAAAACCTGCTTTCTCTTTCCGACCTCATCCGCTACGCCGCGGAGGTGCTACGCTCGTCCGCCGGCTACAAGCGGAAATTCAAGCACATCATGGTCGATGAATTTCAGGACACCGACCCGCTGCAGGACGGCCTCATCAGGGCGCTCTGGGCCGCGCCGGAGGAAGAGTCCGATTTTCACAACACCCTCTTTCTCGTGGGCGACCAAAAGCAGTCCATCTATCGTTTCCGACACGCGGACCTCGCCCTCTTCCGCGGCTATATCGACCGCTGCCGCGCGGCGGGAGCGGAACAATACGGCAAATATGTCTCGCTCGACCAGAACTTCAGGACGGCCAGCGGCCTGCTGGAAAAATTCAACGGCGTCTTCGGAGAACTGTGGCGCGGCGGCTCCGAAATATTATACGAGCCTCTGCTGCCGCCGCAGGATGAGGATATCCGTCAAAGGCGCAACGCCTCCGTGGGGACGCCGCCGCTTGAGCTGCTCTGCGCCGTCGCTCCCTATAAGAAAGAGGAGAGCGTCTCGATGGACGAGCTTCGCCTGCGCCTCTACGGAGAATTGGGGAGACGGATGGCGCGGATGTATGAGGATAAGCGGCTGGTATGGGATAAGGGCAAGGGCGAATTTCGCGCCGTGCGGTGGCGCGACTTCGCGGTGCTCGTCCCCGCCCGCACCGAATACGGCATGATAGAGAGGGCCTTTGAGAGGCTTGGGCTTCCCTATCTGCTCTCCACCAATAAAAATTACTTCGCGCGCGGCGAGATCGGCGACCTTGTGAACCTCATCTCGCTGCTCGCCGAGCCGGACGATCCCCTCTTTCTCGGGGGCTGGCTTGCCTCGCCCTTCAGCGGCGTTTCCGCCGCGGAGACGGAGCGGCTGCTGGCGGCGGCGCTGGAGGCCAAAGAACGCGCGAAAGACCTGCCGCTCTCCGCGGTCGTCCGCCGCGAGCGCCCGGAGCTCTGCGCGCGTCTGGAACACCTGCGCCGGACGGCGCTGCTCTCCGGCGTCTCCGCCGTGATTCTCGAGATGCTGCGGGAGCCCTCTTTTCTTGAAAGCTACGGCGGCCTGCGCCGGCGGCGCGTGAACGCGAATATAATCTATCTGGCGCAGCTCGCCGGAGAATACGAAAAATCGCAGGGAAAATCCCTGAAGGGCTGCGCGGAATACCTGTTGTCGGCGGCCGCTTCCGAGGGCGCCAAGGAAGAGCCCGACTCTGCCGACGAAGAGACGGACGCGATACAGATCATGACGGTCCATGCCTCGAAGGGGCTGGAGTTTCCCATCGTCGCGCTGATATATACCGACAAGCGGCCCCCCCGCGGCGCCGGGATACAAATATCAAAAAAATACGGGGTCGTCGCAAAAGAGATTCCCGAGACCATAGCCTCCGATACGGGCGGCGGGAAGGGCGCCGCCGCGATGTGGGAGATGAAAGAAGAGGCCGAAGCCGAAGCGGCGGAACGGGACCGGCTATGGTACGTCGGCTTCACACGCGCTCAGGATCGGCTGATCCTCTGCGCGGCCTATAAAGAGGGCAATCCCGACGCCGCCGGTAAAAAACCCCCGACGCTGCTGAGCCGGCTGGCCGGCGCGGAACCGCCGGAGAATATTACCTATATCACGGAGCCGCCGGAAGACCTTCCGGCATACGCGCCCTGTGCGGCGAAAGCGCAGACCCCGGGCCTTTCTTTAAGGATCGTGAGCCCCGCGAAGCTCGGGCGCATCTCGGCCTCGGCCTACGCGCTGATCTCGTGGTGCCCGGCGGCCTACCGCACCGTATACCGTCAGGGCAGGACGATCAGCTGGACCGTGAAGGGAGGCGAGGGCGGCGGCTCGGATTTTGGTTCTCTGACGCACTGGCTGCTTGCGCGCTGGGATTTTCGCGCCGAAAGCCTCGTCCGCTGGCTGCCTTTCAGCCGCGGGGGAGAAGCGTATGAGGCGCTGGCGCGCCGTCTGCCGGTCGAGCTCCGCGACGAATTTGCCTCGGACGCCAAGCGGCGGGAGATTCGCGAGCTGCTGCTTGCGTACGCGCAGAGCGGGGAGTGCGCCCGCTTCGCGGAGCTGGCGGCGGAAGAGGGCGGGGCGAAGCTGTTCCGCGAGATGCCCTTCCGCGTGCCTGACCGGGACACCGTCCTCGTCGGCGCGACGGACCTCTTCTGGCGCGACGCCTCCGGGCTTCACCTGCGGGACTGGAAGAGTTCGCCCGAGGCGTACGCCCCCTCCTATTATTACGAGCGGCAGCTGGAGTTTTACGCCTACGCGCTGCACCGGTTTTTCGCGCCGCACGGGGAAGACCTGCCCATCGATTCCGCGGTCATATACCTGCGCTCGCCGCAAGAGGAGAGACAGATACGCGCCTACGGCCCCGGGGATTTTGCCGCGACAGGCGACGCGATAGAGGCGGCGGCGACCGAAGCGCTGTCCGGCGCATTCGCCGGCAGAAAAGAACGGTGCGCCGCCTGTCCGTGGCGCGCGGAGTGCCGCGGCCGGTAAATCTTTTTTAGGCAATTTTATGCAAAATGACAAAATTAAAAAATTGTCAAAGCTGCCGCGCTCATTGAGGCCGGGGGGTTCGCCCCGGCCTCAATGACAATTTTCCCTTTCAACAAAAAAGCGGAAACCGTTGCCTAAAAAAAGCATTAGGCTATCAAAAGTCAAGAATTAACTCAATTTTCTGTTAAATGTAAAGTACGTCCGGCAGTTGAGACACTGAAATAGCCCCTTGATCGAACTTTCGCAGATGTTTATATTTACATACTTTTTTCCGTAAAAAAGCCATTAAAAATAATAAAAACTTACCTTATAAAATGTTTCATGATATTTTATAGTAATGTGTGAAAATTGACGCAATTTAAAGATGCGGTTAAAATCATACGGTGTATTATGGGTGACCCTATGATTATGGAGGGGAGGTGATCTTATTGGCAGAGAATCTGGCACAGGAGATCAGAGATCAGGAGGCTCTTGCAAAGAGTATCGTTTCAAACGCTAAAGCCGAGGGCGCGAAGATGATCGCTGCGGCGCAGGCAGACGCGGAACAGTCTGTCAAAAGCACAAAACAGCAATGTCACAGACAGTGGCGCGAACGTGTCGCCGCCGCGGAAAAAGACGCGGAGGCCAAAGCGCGGGAGATAACCGCAAAGGGCGAGGCTGAGGCGAAAGCATTCTACGAAAAGAAGAAAAACGAAACAGACGGAGTTGCAAATTGGCTGGTTAGAGAGGTGATGTCGGCTTATGGCTCTCGCCGAGATGTGTAAGGCGCGTATAGCTGTTCATAAAGCTGTCGCGGATGAACTGGCGGCGAAGCTGCAGGCGCTTGGCTGCTGCGAGTTCGTGAACAAGGAGGGCGAGGCCGGACATGGCGACGCGATGTTCAGCCTGCGCGAGAAACGGCGCCGCGTCGACGAACTGATCGGCGACGCCAAGTTTCTTCTGCGCCTCCTGGAGCCCTACGAGACAAAAAAAGAGGGATCATTGGCAAAGATGCTCGGCGACATTCCGACGCTCACCTTTGATCAGCTTGCCGCGCAGGTCAACGAAAAGAAATTCACAGATTTTACCTCTTCGATGAGGGATACCGAACGGAAGCTTACCGAAACCCGCGCCGATATCTCGCGGCTGAAGGGGCTGCTTTCCCAGATAACCCTGCTTGAGAGCGTCAAGTATCCGCTTGAGTTCTTCACGGCGGGCACCGAACTGATCGTCGGGGCCATCTACGCGGTCCCCAGGGCCGGCGCGCCCGCCCTGTCCGCGCGGATTGCAAAAGAGCTCGGAGACTTGGTTGAGACGCAGCAGCTCGCGGGGAACGAAAAAGACCCTAACGAAACTTTCGCGGTGCTCTGCCGGAAGAGCGAATTTGAAAAGGTGCAGGAGGCGGCCGCCGAGTTCGGCGCGGCCCGCGTCGACGTGCCGAAGGATTTTTCGCTTACGGCGGCCGCCGAAAAAGAGTCTCTCGCGCAGGAGATATCCGGCCTTGAGGCAAAAGAAGAAACTCTTGTCAAAGAGCTGGCGGACTCCGCGGACGCGGGGCTCCACATGGCGCGCAACTACGGGGACTACTGGACGATGCTCCGCGACCGGCTTGAGGCGATGGCGACGGGAGTGCCCACGGAAGAGGTGCTGATCTGGGAGTTCTGGGTTCCGAAATCGCTGATGAAGAAGGTCGAATATACGGTGGACGCCTATTCCGCCTATACCGAACTGTCCGTCGTCAAGCCGGAAGAGGGCGAGGAGCCCCCGACGCTTTTGAAAAACGCGCCGTGGTCTGCCTGCATCGAGCCGCTGACGATAATGTACGGCACGCCGACCTACGGCAAGGTGGACCCCACCTCGCTGATGGCGCCCTTCTTCTTCGTGTTTCTCGGCATGTGCTTCGGGGACGCGGGCTACGGCCTGGTGGTCGCCGGCATCCTGGGATATTTCCTGGTCAAGCACAAGCTTTCGCCGACGCTCCGCAAGTTCTTTGTGCTGATGACGGTCGGCATGGGCATATCGGTGATCTTCGGCGCTCTTACGGGCTCCTGGTTTGGCGATTCCGTGACCGCCTTTCCCTTCCTCAGCGGACTCGTGCCGCTGGTGAAGTGCATGCAGAAGCTGGACCCGATGAACGACCCGATGACGCTGCTTCTCATCTCGCTGGCGCTCGGCTTCGTCCAGGTGATGTTCGGCCTGGCGATCGCCTTTGCCGAAAACTGGCGGGGCGGCGATAAGATGGCCGCCGTGTCGGACCAGGGCGGATGGATGATCTTCCTGCTCGGGCTCGTGCTGATGGGCTGCTCGATGACGGGCTACCTTCCCCCGGCCTGGGCCTTTCCCGCGAAGATCGTCGCCGTGGGCGGCGCGCTCCTGCTCGTCGCGACGCAGGGCAGAGAAAAGAAAGGGATCGCGGGCAAGCTTTTCTCCGGGGTGCTAAGCCTCTACAACGTGACCGGCTTCCTCGGGGACGTGCTCAGCTACAGCCGTCTGCTCGCTCTCGGCCTCGGTTCGGCCGCGGTCGGCATGGTCATCAATCTGCTCGCGAGCCTTGTCGCGGGGACACCCTACGTCGGCGTCGTGCTTGCCGTACTGATCTTCGTCCTCGGACACACTTTCAGTATCGTGGTGAATCTTCTCGGAGCCTTCATACATTCTCTGAGGCTCCAGTACGTTGAGTTCTTCGGAAAGTTCTACAACGCGACGGGAAAAGATTTCACCCCGCTCTGCAATGCGGCGCAGTATTCCCGCATTCAGGAAGATTCTTCCGTAAATTGATTTAACGAATTAGCTAAAAAAACGCTGCACATTTACTCAAGGAGGTAAGGTTCATTATGGAAACAATTCTCGCAACAATGGCTGATCAGCTCGGACAGATGCTTGTTATACTGGGCGGCGCCCTTGCCGTCGGCTTCGCAGGTTCAGGTTCCGCGTGGGGCATAGGCATCGCGAACGAAGCCGCCGCCGGCGTAATGACTGAGGACCCCAAGAAATTCGGCTATGCGCTCGTCCTTCTCGCTCTCCCCGGTACGCAGGGCATCTATGGTCTGCTCGTCGCGGTTCTCGCGATGCAGAAGGCAGGACTCCTCGGCGGCGGCTCGGCCGTTCTCACCGTGTGGCAGGGATTCGGCATCTGCTGCGCCTGCCTGCCCATCGCGATATCCGGATTTTATTCGGCCATTTGGCAAGGCAAGTCGTCGGCGGCCTCGATCCTCATGATTGCCAAACGCCCCGAGCAGATAGGTAAGGCGGTCATCCTCCCGGCCATGTGCGAAACATACGCCGTCTTCGGACTCCTTGTCAGCATCCTGATGCTCAATGGAATCAAGCTCTAGCAAAGAAGAGCGGAAAAATCATGTCTTTAGCCCAGATTACGGAAAAAATCAGGAACGACGCTCAGAAAGAGGCTGATGAGATTCTCTCAAAGGCTAAAGGACAAGCGGATTTCATCACCCAGAAGGCCGGACAGGAATGCGATGAAATAAAGGCGGGTTTCGACGCCCGTTTTGAAGCTGAGCGTCCCGAGATCATAAAGCGCCGGGAGATCGTGGCCAACCTTGACGTTGAAAAGATGAAGCTGCGCTCCAAGAGAAAACTTATCGAAGACGTCTACCGCGGGGCTCTGGCAAAGATGGCGGAAATCCCGAAGGCCGAATATCTTGACTTCTGCGCCCGCCTCCTTGACGCGGCCGTCAGTACGCGGGACGAAAAGGTGATGGCCGGATATCAGGAGAAATACCTCGACCGCGAATGGGTCGCCGCCTACAACGGCGAACATGGCTCAAGCCTCGAGCTCTCCGAGGAAAAAGCCGATATTTCCGGCGGCTTCATCCTCGTGAGAGGCCGGACGAGCATAGACTGTTCATGGGAGATGCTTATTAAGGTTTTACAGGAAAAACAGGAATCCGACGTTGTAAAGCGTTTGTTCCCGTCAGAATAATGGAGGAGGTGGTCTGATGTCACGTAAGGAGGCTTATGGTTACGCTGTAGCGCGCATACGCGCTATGGAGCAGCGCCTTCTTGATGCCGCGGCCTTTGCGAGGCTGATGGATGCCGAAGACACGGCCTCCGTCCTCAAAATTCTTGGGGAGACATCTTACGCGTCTGTACTGACATCAGTCTCCGGCGAGGGCGGCTTTGATAAGGTTCTGGAAAGCGCCCTCCACGATACCTACGAGGAGGTCGGCTCCTTTGCCCCCGATAAGGAACTGATCAACCTGCTTCGCCTGCAGTACGACTTCAGCAATGTCAAAGTGATGCTGAAGAGCCTCTTCAACGCCAGGAGCGGCGGCAAAAAGAGATGGGACCTTCTCACCTCGCTTGCCTCTTATCCCGTAGACAGGCTCATTTCAGACGCGGAAGCCGAAGAATATCAGCTTCTGCCCTTTGGCCTCAACACGCTCTACCCGAAGTGCATCTCCGTTTGGGAACAGAACAAGGATGTGCTCGAGGCTGAGAGGCTGCTTGACCGGCAGATGTTCGAGGTAATGCTGAACGCGGCGAAGGCTCTGGGTATGCCGGAGATACTTGACTGGGTACGCACGCGGATAGACGGAGAGAACATCCGTTCGCTCCTGAGGCTCAAAAGGTTCGGCTTCGACGCCGCGCGCGCGGCGGCCTTTATGCACGAGGGCGGCAAGATAGATGTGAACGTTCTGGCGTCGCTGATATCCGAACCATTCGAGACATGGGGCCGGATGATCGATTACACGGACTTCTCGCGGCTGCTGACAGAGGTGGACGGCGCTGCGGGTTTTGCCGAAATAATAATGGATATCGAGAGAGTGCTGGACGACTTCTACCTCGATACGATAGCAAGCAGCAAATACAGCCCCGACGCCCCCGGCAATATTATTGCCTACCTGTGGGCGAAAGAGCTCGAGGTAAAAAATATTCGGATGATCTTTGTCTCCAAGTCCAACAGGCAGGACAAGGATCAGGTAAGGAGGCTCCTGCGCCATGTCTACGTCTAAGCGAAGAGCGCCGATGGCCGCCGTCGGCAGTTACGAAAGCATACTGCCCTTTAAGGCGATCGGTCTGGACGTGGTCGTTCTCACGGAAGAGAACGGCGACGGCATAGGACCCGTCCTTCACAAATTCTCACGCTCCGGCTACGCCGTGCTCTTCCTCGAAGAGGAGCTCTTCGTGAAGTACAGGGATACCGTGGATGAGATAAACGAATATACGGACCTTAGCATTATACCCGTACCAAACCAGAAAGGATCCATGGGTATCGGGCTTGATTCAATACGCCGCAACGTCGAACGCGCGGTCGGCATGGATATATTTGGTGAGAAATGATGATAATGATGGAGGCGATGTAGTTGACCACACCCAACGCCGTTACTGGGTACATCGAAAAGATATCCGGCCCGCTTGTAATTGCAGGCGGCATGGCCGGCGCCTGCATGTTCGATGTCGTTAAAGTTGGCAGCGCCGGTCTTGTCGGCGAGATAATCGAGCTCAAAGACGACAAGGCGTCCGTTCAGGTCTATGAGGAAACATCCGGGCTGGCCCCCGGCGAGCCGGTCGTAAGCACTGGCGAGCCGCTGAGCGTCGAACTTGCTCCCGGACTTATAGAAGAGTTTTTCGACGGGATTCAGCGTCCCCTCGAAGCGATCGAAGAAAAGGCGCACAGTCCTTACATTCTCAGAGGGATCAGCGTCCCCGCGGTCAGCCGCACCCATAAGTGGCCCTTCGAGCCTCTGCTCAAAGAGGGCGACGAGGTAGGCCCGGGAGACGTGATCGGCTCCGTCAAGGAGACCGTCCTCGTGGACCACAAGATCATGGTTCCGCACCGCGTAAGCGGAAAGATAAAAGAGATCAAAAGCGGCGAGTTCACCGTTGAAGAGACGGTGGCGGTCGTCGTAGACGAAAAGGGCGGGGAGCACGAGCTAAAACTGCTGCAGCGGTGGCCCGTACGTAAGCCGCGCCCCGTCGTCAAACGCCTGCCGCCGGAAGTGCCGCTCACGACGGGACAGCGCGTCGTCGACACCTTCTTCCCGATCGCGCGCGGCGGCACCGCCTGCGTTCCCGGACCCTTCGGCTCGGGAAAGACGGTCATCCAGCATCAGCTTGCGAAGTGGGCCGACGCCGAGATCGTCGTCTACATCGGCTGCGGCGAACGCGGAAACGAGATGACCGACGTTCTGCTCGAATTCCCGGAGCTTGAGGACCCGCGTTCGGGACAGCCCCTCATGAAGCGGACGCTGCTCATCGCGAACACCTCAAACATGCCCGTCGCCGCCCGTGAGGCCTCTATCTACACCGGCATCACGATCGCCGAATACTTCCGCGACATGGGTTACTCCGTAGCCCTCATGGCCGACTCCACCTCACGCTGGGCCGAGGCCCTCCGCGAGATGTCCGGCCGCCTTGAGGAAATGCCCGGTGAAGAGGGATACCCCGCCTACCTCGGTACGCGCCTCGCCTCCTTCTATGAACGGGCCGGACGCGCGATCTGCTTCGGCAGGGACGGCCGCGAAGGCGCGGTCTCCGTTATCGGAGCCGTCTCGCCTCCCGGCGGCGACCTCTCCGAGCCGGTCACGCAGAATACCCTGCGCGTGACCAAGGTCTTCTGGGGCCTTGACGCGCAGCTCGCCTATCAGCGCCACTTCCCGGCGATCAACTGGCTCAACAGCTATTCGCTCTACGCGCAGAAGCTCGGCGAATACTGGGACGGCTTTTACGACGGAGAGTGGAGCGTCTATCGCACCGAGGCGATGGCCCTGCTCGAAGACGAGGACAAACTCAAAGAGATCGTCCGTCTCGTCGGCGTCGACGCGCTCTCCAAAGAGGAGCGTATGGTGCTGGAGACCTCAAAGTCCATTCGCGAGGACTTCCTCCACCAGAACTCCTTCCACGAGATAGACACCTACGCCTCGATGGACAAACAGTTCAAGATGCTGCGCAACATCCTCACCTTCCACCAGCTGGGAATGCAGGTCTTAAAACGCGGCGGCTCGCTGCGTTCCGTCATCGACCTGCCGATCCGCGACGAAATTTCGCGTATGCGCTACGTGGAAGAGGCGGACATCGCCCAGCTTGACGAACTTGAGACAAAGATAAAAGCCGAACTCGGCAAACTGCTTGCAATGGGAGGTGAGCACGATGAGGTTGCCTGAGAAATATAGGACCATATCCAACCTTTCGGGCCCTCTGATGATGGTCAACAAGGTACAGGACGTAAGCTATGACGAACTTGCCGAGATCACCCTGGGCGACGGCGAGCACCGCCGCGGGCGCGTGCTTGAGATAGACCAGGACCGGGCTCTTGTGCAGGTATATGAGGGAAGCAGCGGCATCGACGTCAACTCGACGGAGATCCGTTTCCTCGGCGACGTCCTCAAGCTTCCGGTGTCAAAAGATATGCTCGGACGCATCTTCAACGGACGCGGAGACCCCATCGACGGCGGCCCTGCGATCATCCCCGAGGCCTATCTTGACGTCAACGGAAACCCGATGAACCCCTTTTCGCGCGACTTCCCTTCGGAATTCATTCAGACGGGCGTCTCGACGATCGACGGCATGAACCCCCTCGTCCGCGGCCAGAAGCTGCCGATCTTCTCCGGCAGCGGTATGCCCCACAACAAGATGGCGGCGCAGATCGCGCGCCAGGCGACGGTCATCAGCGGACATTCCGACTTCGCCGTCGTCTTCGCCGCGATGGGCATCACCTTCGAAGAGGCCTCCTTCTTCATGGAAGACTTCCGTAAAACGGGTGCCCTCGAGCGCACCGTCATGTACGTCAACCTCGCCGACGACCCCGCGATCGAGCGTATCTCCACGCCGCGCCTCGCGCTGACGGCGGCGGAGTATCTCGCCTTTGAGAAGGGTATGCACGTCCTCGTCATCCTCACGGACCTCACGAACTACTGCGAAGCCCTGCGAGAGATCTCGGCGGCGCGCAAAGAGGTCCCCGGACGCCGCGGCTATCCCGGATACCTCTACACGGACTTGGCGACGATGTACGAACGCGCCGGACGCCTGCGCGGCAAGAAGGGCTCCATCACGCAGATTCCGATCCTCACGATGCCCGAAGACGACAAGACCCACCCGATTCCCGACCTGACGGGATACATCACGGAGGGACAGATCATCCTGGCCCGTACGCTGCACCGCAAGGGCATCTATCCGCCGGTCGACGTCATGCCCTCGCTCTCGCGGCTTAAGGACAAGGGAATCGGCAAAGGCAAGACGCGCGAAGACCACGCGGACCTCATGAACCAGCTCTTCGCCGCCTATTCGCGCGGTAAAGAGGCCAAAGAACTCGCCGTCATCTTAGGCGAAGGCGCTCTTTCCGATGAAGACAAGGCCTTTGCGAAATTCGCGGACCAGTTCGAAGACCGCTACGTGCGGCAGGGCGAGTACGAGAACCGTACGATCGAAGATACGCTGCTTCTCGGCTGGGAGCTGCTCACCATCGTTCCCGTCCGCGAGCTCAAGCGCGTAAGGGACGAATATATAGAGAAGTATCTGAAGCCGCTCGTAGCCGCAAAAGAGGATCTCGAACAGCTGGCTAAGCCGTAGGAAGGGGTGACCTCTGATGGCAAAGGCGCTTAATGTCAACCCCAATAGAATGGAGCTTTCGCGGCTCAAACGGCTGCTTATCGTCGCCAAGAGGGGACACAAGCTGCTCAAGGACAAGCAGGATGCCCTTGTAAAGGAATTCCTCGTCCGCGCGCGCGCCGTTTACGAACTGCGCAAGGAGGTCGAGAGAGAACTCAACGACTGTTACGGAGGGTTCCTCATGGCCCGCGCCCAGACGCTGCCGCAGATGCTCGAACAGACGCTGATGGCCGCCGGCGGCGACCTGAGGGTTGAGGTCGAACACAAAAACGTGATGAGCGTGCGCGTTCCCGAATATATGCTTCCCGAACAGCGCGCCGAGCTCAATTACGGCCTCGCCACCTCGCCCGGCAGCCTTGACGTGGCCCTCGAGAAATTCCTTAAGGTCATGCCCAAGCTCGTCCACCTCGCGGCGGAGGAGAAGGCCGTGCGCTCGATGGCCCTTGAGATCGAGAGGACGCGGCGCCGGGTCAACGCCCTGGAGCACGTCATGATTCCCTCCTATACCGAGGCGATCCGCTCCATTTCGATGAAGCTCGAAGAAATGGAACGCTCGACGCTGAGCAGGCTGATGGTCATCAAGGAGATCGTCAGGAACCACTAAAGACGCGGCCAAACAGTAAAAAGACAAAATCGGGGCCTCCGCTTGCGCAAAAGGAGAGGCTCCGATTTTTTGCGCGCGGACGCGGGGAAAATTTGCTTGATTTTAATCCGCAAGATTATCAACTATACTGATAGCATGTCCGCGAGGGCGAATCGCTGTGACGGATAACAGGAAAGATATGAAAGGGCGGATGTTGCGGTGGAATACATAGATTTTGGCAAAACCGGCATGAGAGTGTCGCGCTTTGGACTTGGCTGCATGAGGCTGCCCGCCGACGAGGCGGAGGCCGCAGCCATCGTCCGCGGCGCGATCGACAATGGCGTCAACTATCTTGACACGGCTTATATCTATCCAGGAAGCGAGGAGCTGGTCGGCAAAGCGCTTGCCGGCGGTTATCGCGACAGGGCCTATCTGGTGACAAAGTGCCCCGTTATCCACGTCAGCAAGTACGAGGACATGGAGAAATTTCTCGACGAGGAGTTGACGCGCCTCAAAACGGACTACGTCGACGTCTACATGCTGCACAACCTCAGCCCCGGCGTCTGGAGCAAGGTGAAAAAACTGGACTGCTTCAAATTCCTTGAGGAAATGCAGAAGAAGGGCAAGATACTGCGCAAGGGTTTTTCCATTCACAACAGCTTTGAGGCCTTCAAAGAGGCCGTCGATTCATACAGCTGGGATATGGCGCAGATACAGCTCAATATTTTGGATGAAAAGCCGCAGGCGGGCGGCACCGCGGGGCTGAAATACGCCGCGTCCCGGGGGCTGCCGGTTGCGATCATGGAGCCGCTGCGCGGCGGTTCGCTCGTTTCCGACCTGTCGCCCGAAGGCAGACGGCTGATAGAAAGCTTCCCGGTAAAGCGTTCTCTGGCTGAGTGGTCCTTCCGCTGGCTCTATAACAAGCCGGAGGTCTCCGTGATTTTAAGCGGCGTCTCAACAAGGGAACAGCTTAAAGACAATCTGCGCATCTTTGAAAACTCTGCCGCCGGCGTAATGGACGCGGCGGAGGAAGAACTCATCGAAAAGCTCCGCGCGACCTTTGAAACGCAGAAGCGGATCGGCTGCACCGATTGTAAGTACTGCATGCCATGTCCGAAGACGGTGCTCATCCCAAGCGTGTTTGCTTACTATAACAAGTATATGCTCACGAAAGACGAATCGCTTAAAGAGGCCTACCGGGCGGGAAGCCGCAAGGCGGATAAATGCGTCGGCTGCCGCCTTTGCGAGCAGCATTGCCCGCAGGGCCTGCAAATCGCGGCGCTGCTCAAGGAGGCGCACGCGGTGCTGGAGGGCTGATTTACTCTTCGATTGGTTAAAGGATAAATTTGGGTTTGGCGTGCTAGTGACAAAAAACAATCTGCCGGTATTCAGCGATTTTGGTTTGTGTCTTAAAAGCCTCCCTCAGGGAGGGAGGTGGGCCGGCGACGGGCTTTCGCCGGGTCGGAGGGAGTTTTTGCCTTGACCTTAAAGTTATCATAACTTAAAGAAGATAAAAACACCAAACCAAGGTCAACACTCCCTCAGGCCCTGCGGGCCAGCTCTGATGTAACTACCAGCCGAGTCGCACAAATCAGAAAAACGCTGATTTGGCTCTCTGGCCGCCTCAGCGAGGGAGCCAAGGTCAAAATCTAAGCAGAAACCGCCTAATTGACAGCAGATTGTTTTTTTAACTATCACGCTAAACCCTAATTTACCCTTGTAACCTCACAAGGTATAAACCGGCGTTTGTCCCGTAGAGCGTCATGGCGCGGGCGCGTGTTGTTCGTTTTGTGTGATATAATGGCTCATTGGAGTATCCAATCCAGCCGCCGGCGCGCGAGCGCGGGAGGAAAGTCCGGGCTCTACAGGGCAGGATGCAGGAGAAATTCCTGCGGGTGCGAACCCAGGGAAAGTGCCGCAGAAAAGCAAACCGCCGCGGGCGACCGCGGTAAGGGTGAAAAGGCGGGGTAAGAGCCCACCGGCCGTCAGGGGAACCTGCGGGCCTGGCAAACCCCATCCGGAGCAAGGTCGAATAGGGAAGGTTGAGGCGGCCCGCTGACTTCCGGGTACGA
>JAEXGR010000073.1 GCA_023450745.1 Synergistota bacterium | reverse complement strand
ATGCCTGCTGCAAGGTGGAAAATCACCCCTTCCCCATGCACATCACTGCCCCGGCCGCCAAGATGTTTGATACCCTCGGCCGCCACTCCACCTTCCTTTACCGCATGATCTTCGCCAACCTCTGGCTCTTCAGCGGCGTACTGGATAACCTGTGCAAAAAGCAGGGCGGCGAATTGAACGCCCTAATGCGCACCACCGTGGCATTCACCCAGATGCAGGGCAGCAAGGCTTCCAATGTCATTCCGCCCAGTGCCTCCATGGTCAGCAATATGCGGCTCAATCCCGCCGATACCATGGAGAGCGCCATGGAATACATCCGCGGGGTCATCGGCAATGACGCCGTCAAGCTCCGCTGCGTCGAGGGCATGAACCCCAGCCCCATCAGCGAGACCGACTGCCCCGCGTGGGATAAGGTCGCCTCCGCCGTAGCGGGCACTTGGCAGGGCTCCCTTGTCTCCCCGTACTTGATGGTACAGTGCAGCGACAGCCGCCATTACGGTCCTGTCAGCAACCATGTTTACCGCTTCTCCGCCATGGACCTCACCGCCGAGGAGCGCAGCACCATCCACGGCAACAATGAGCGGATCCGCACCGAGGTCATCGGCCGTGCGGTGGAGTTCTACATCCGCCTGATGAGCCAGTGCTGACCCCATATCGCCATAAAATCGCCCCCGACCGTTTTGGCCGGGGGTGTTCTTACTCAAGTCCAAATATGAATCTTAAAAGTTCTCGCACTAGATGCTAAATTGCTATACACAAAGTTGATGTAAACGCTTCCCTCTGTCTTTTGTTCCCAAGATGTTATAGCTATGTCTTCAGTAGTCGATAAAAAGTTACCACCCAGTTGTGAGCGTGTTCCTCCAACAGAAAGTGCCAGCTCTTTTTCAACTTTCACTCCACCTTGCTTGCATATTCCTCCCCCGTGAATGGCATTTCCGTAAGAAACACGATACTGATACGAAACCCAAACACCATTAGGGTCGAGCTTTATCTCACTGTTTACATAGTCTCCACCCCTTGTCTGCGGAACTATGTTGCCATTGACATCAAATACTGCGCCATACTGCCACAGGTTATCCCAATCGGGGTTTTCTACACGGTTTCCATCAAAGTCGTAAATTTCGATTGCAGGTTGCCTCCTTGCGGTATCATCTGCATAAGCAATACAGGTCAGGCAGAAAAGAGCAGCCATGATAAGAGCAATTACTTTCTTCATTTTTATTCTCCTTTTTGTCGTTTTCTGTGTTGTTTACTTTACGTACTTTCCGGTTAATTCTGCACGGGTCTCACCTCCACACTTTTTCGGTGTTTACCTGTGATATACTATCTGTCCATTGTACTCGACAGATTTCACACTGTTTACATCTATGAGTTTAGAAAAAACTCGTATAATGTTAGAATAATTGCCTTCCTGTATAACATCAACACTTCTGTATTCTACAATACTTCCATCATCAAGCATTATCTTGCAAACACCTGCATCTTCCGTCTTTTTTTCTGTCTTTATCTGTAATGAAACAGGCGAACACTCTATTTGCAGACCGCTTATTTTGCTTTCCAGCTCCACACTCTCTACTGTTTGCGGAATATCGAAGTTGACCTCCCATTCGGCGCCATACTCCGGTACCCGCTGCCATCTTCCCTCTTGAATATATTGCAGGTTCGGCAGTTCCTCCTCTGCCACATCATAAATAAACAGGCTGTACTCCATCCCATAATTCCCATCACAGGCAACCAGCCTGTTCCCCGTACTGTCAAAAAGTGATCCTCTAGGCGGATAGCCGGGTTTATAGTATCCATCACCATAATGTTCCAAGATATACAGCTTCCCATCCGTATAGCACGCCATATCAATGGTGCGCACGACCTTGCCATCGGTGTTTCGCACTTCATAGCCACCCTCGCCGCCGTTTACCATCATGGCATAGTCCAGCGGCCATTCGGTAAACACCTCATCCTCCGTCCGCACAGCGCTGTCACACAGCGCTTTCATATCCACCTTCGCAATAAAGGTATCTCCCGTCCGTTCCAGATGCCCCAGCCCGCTTACCCGCAGGTGGGCGGTGCTGCCCCGCATGGCGTCGTTCCAGTCCGCCACCAGATAGCCGCACAGAATATTGCTTTTTTCCTTGGGGGGCTGCGCCGAGAAAATATACCCGCCGCCGGTATCCACACTCGCCTCCCCGAAGTCCAGCCAACCGTCCGCCGTGCTTCTCTCATCAAAGATCGCCGCGGGTGCCTGCATCTCCCACAGCAGGTACAGCACCCGTTCATCCGCCAGCGCCTCCGTCACCGTAAAGGTGATGTCCCCGGCGTCCACCTGCACCGCCAGCGGCTCGGTGTTTTCCTCCACTCCCTTGGTCGGGGTACCCAGTATGTCTTTCCAGCCAAAGTATTTCCCCGCCGCCACCGCCGTAGCGGTCAGCAGCACCACAGCGGCCGCCAGAGGCAGTACCCGCCGCAGCCACAGCACCCTGTTTCCCTTGCGGGGAATGCTCGCTTCCTCTATCATATCTGCCGGGACCTCGCCCAGCAGCTCCCACAGTTCCTTTCGCTTCATAGCGTAATCTCCTCCTTTTCCAGCTCGTTGCGCAGGTCGCGCCGCAGCCGCTCCAGTATGCTCCTGGCCCGCCGCGGGGAAATGCCGCTGTGTGCAGCCGCCGTTTTTACCGGCTCCGCCCACCAGTACCGCCGGAGGAACAGTATCCGTTCCTCCGGGGTCAGCCCCCGCAAAAAGCGCTCCAGCGCTGCCGCTATGGCCCTGCGCTCCCAATGCTGCTCCGGGGTGTCCCGGTCGGGCAGCATCTCGCCCAGCTCCTCCCAGATCAGCGTCATTTCTCCGCCGCCCCGTTTCAAGCGGTTCTGTTTTTGCAGCCGGTTCAGCGCCAAATTGCGGGTAATGCGTCCCAGATAAGCCGCCAAACTTCTCGGCTCCTCCGGCGGGATACTGTTCCATGCGCGGTGCCATGTATCGTTCACACATTCTTCGGCGTCCTGCCTGTTCCGCAGGATATTTCGGGCGATGGTGCCGCACAGGGCGCCGTACTGCCGCTCGGTTTCGGTTAAAGCTGTTTCGCTTCGTTCCCTGTACAGCCGCAGAATTTCCTCGTCCTTCATGCTCCTGCCTCCTTTCGTTTGGGTT
>JAEXGR010000064.1 GCA_023450745.1 Synergistota bacterium | reverse complement strand
TAATGGTTTGTCTTAACCTTACGATTGGGCTTGCGACGCCGCCGGTCGGTGTCTGCCTTTTTTCCGCTGTGAATTTGGGCAAGGTTTCATTTGAAGAGGTGTCAAAGTCGGCTCTTCCTTTTCTTGGCGCAACTATAGTTGTACTTGGTCTGATAACCTATGTGCCTTGGTTTTCGCTTGTTCTGCTGAATATAAAAAATCTATTCTGTATGTGATGAAATTATATTCCATTGGCCCTCGTTTTGTAAGCGGGGGCTATGTTTTTGTCAATAAACAATGAAGGAGAGATATTATGCTGTTTTTAAGTGCTGAAGAAATACGAAGAGTTTTCAGTATGAGGGATGCTATAGAGTCTGATCGTGAGGCTTTTATAATCCAATCTCGCGGAGAGGCAGACGTACCGGTACGTACAAACTTTAACGTGGCTGACGGCGGTATAACTTCCTTCATGCCCGCCCATATTGGAAGGTATCCGCGGGCTGGGATAAAAATAGTCTCTACATATGCAGAAAATTATAAGAAAAACCTCCCTGCGGTATCTGCTATGGTTTTATTGACAGATCCCGAGACAGGCATAGTTAATGCTCTGATCGACGGAACAGAACTTACAAGAATGCGTACGGGAGCGGTCTCGGGGCTTGCGACGGAGCTTCTTGCTAACGAGGATGCCTCCGTTGGCGCGTTGTTCGGCACTGGAGGCCAATCTTTTTCTCAGCTTGAAGCGATGCTCTCGGTGCGGCGGTTGGAAGAGGTGCGCATTTTTGATTCCAACCTCGCTAGAGCGGAGGCATTTGTGAGACAGAATTTAGTTTTCACTGAAAAGTTTGGAACAAAACTTATCACCGCCAAATCCTCTTCTCAGGCTGTGATTGGCGCTGATATTATAACAACGGTAACTACGAGTGTAAATCCCGTTTTTGATGGCCACTTGGTAGAACCCGGAACGCATATTAACGCGGTAGGAACGTTCATGCCAAATAAGCGCGAGTTGGATGCGTATATTATGAATAGAGCTGACAAAATTTATATTGATAATAAAGAAGCTGTCATGAGCGAAGCCGGGGAGTTCTTAATACCAATTGCGGAAGGGGATTTCTCCGAGAGTTCAATAACAGGGGAGCTCGGGGAACTGTTGACAGGATCAATTCCCGGACGTACAGACAATAACGAAATAACGTTAATGAAGACAGTTGGATTTGCGACGCTTGACATTGTGATTGCACACAAAGTCTATGAAAGAGCGATGACGGCGGGAATAGGAACGATACTTTAATGCTTAGCGCACAATCATTCTTTGTGGTCGACGCGCATACCACAGGTACTCCGATCAGAGTGATTACTTCCGGTATTCCTATGCTAAGAGGCAATACTGTTAGTGAGAAAATGGATTACATGAGGTCAAACTACGATTGGATGAGAAAGTCTCTCATGCGGCAGCCACGGGGCTTTCTCTCCCTAGTCGGGGCGGTACTGACGTCGCCCTGCTGCGATGAGGCTGATTATGGGCTGTTTTATATTGACGCTCTTACATACCAGCCCATGTGCGGCGCGGGAACACTTTCCGTTGCTAAGGTACTTGTAGAGACCGGAATGGTTAAGGCGGAAGAGCCGGTGACGATGATAAAATTAGAAACACCAAGCGGTCTTGTTACCGTTTTTGTAGAAATAAAAAATGATGTAGTAAGGTCCGTGTCGCTGGAAAATGTACCCGCATTTTTGTACAAGAGGGATTTAGAAATTAATGTCAGTGGTGTGGGTAAGTTAGTTGTTGATATCGGATTTGGCGGAAATTTTTTTACGCTAGTCGATATCGAATCGATCGGTAAAAAAATAGAAAGAAAAAATATCAATGAGCTCAGGGAACTGAGTAAAATAATTCTTGCGGCTTCAAATTCTGCGATACAAGTTGAACACCCGCTTAACCCCGCTATAAACTACATGGATCAGCTTTTATTTTGTGATAACACGGAAGACAAAGACGGAACATACCTATGCCAATGCATATACGGCGATGCCCAGGCTGACATTTCCCCCTGTGGCACGGGGACGTCTACACGATTAGCGCAGCGCTTTGCAAGGGGCCTTATAAAAATTGGCGAGCCATTCTATCAAAAAAGCATCTTTGGCGGAGTGTTCGAGGGGACCCCGTTAAAAGAGGTCCCCGTCGCTGATTTTAAAGGAATTGTGCCTAAAGTATCATGCAGCGATGTCCATATCACCGGTTATAATCACCTTATCGTTGAAGCCGGCGACAAGTTCAAAGATGGTTTTGTAAGCTGGTAAGGCGTCAATAAAATTTTGGAAATGCATACAGAACGAGATGTGTCCCGATGCAGAGCTGTAGCAACGGTAAATAAAAATCAGTAGGAGTTGAGTTGATATGGATAAAATGCCGGCAAGTATTTTTAATGATGTCATTGGGCCAGTAATGCGCGGCCCGTCGAGCTCGCATGTCGCGGGGGCGGCGCGAATCGCGTCGGTTGTGCGGCAGTCTGTCGGCGGCGCGCCGCGGCGCGTCATCGTCGATTTTGACGTGAACGGTTCGCTTGCCGCCTCGCACGACGGGCACGGTACGGATATGGGCTTTGTCTGCGGCATTCTCGGCAAGGAGATCACGGAGCCTGATGTCGACCGCTACGCGGCCCTCGCGCAGGAGGCGGGTGTCGAGGTCGAATTTCGCATTCTCGATTATGGCGCGGCGCATCCGAACAATTACCGGATGGAAGTCTGGGGGCGCGGCGGCGAACACCATCTGTGGGAGGGAGTCTCCGTCGGCGGCGGCATGATCGAGATGCGGCGCTGCGACGGTTTCCCCGTCTCCATCTGCGGCGATTTTTACGAGGTGCTGGCAAGGTTTCCGGAGGCCCGCGGCGCGGCAGAGATGCGGAATTCGGCGGCCGTCGCCGCCTCCGCGCCGGAGTTTGCGCAAATAGCGGAGGACGGCGGCGCGGCGCTGCTGACGCTGAAATATTCGCAGGCTCCCGATGAGGGGGCGCTGCGCGCCGCCGCCGGCGAAAGCGGCGCGGCGGAGTTCATGCTCATCGCGCCGATGCTGCCGACGCTTTCACGCGCGGGCTGCGCCGTGCCCTTCTCGACGGCGGCGGAGATGCTGGCCTGGAACGAGGGCCGGGGGTTTGCGATGTGGGAGCTGGCGGCGGAGTATGAGGCCGCGCGCGGCGGCACGTCGCGGGAAGAGGCCGTGGCGAAGATGAGCGCCCTCGTCGATATTATGGAGGGAGCGCTTGCGAACGGCCTCGCGGGTACAGAGTACGCCGACCGGATACTCGGCCCGCAGGCTTATATGATCGAGGCGGCGCGCGAACGCGGCGCGCTCATCCCCTGCGATATACTCAACAACATCATCAAATCGGTCACGGCGATCATGGAGACGAAGAGCTCGATGGGGGTCATCGTCGCCGCGCCGACCGCCGGTTCCTGCGGCTGCCTGCCGGGGACGCTGCTCGGCGCGGGCTTCGCGCTCGGCAGACCGAAGGAGGAGATCACGCGCGCGATGCTCGCGGCGGGGCTCGTCGGCATCTTTATCGCCGAGGGGGCGACCTTCGCCGCCGAGGTGGGCGGCTGCCAGGTGGAATGCGGCGCGGGTTCCGGCATGGCGGCGGCGGGGCTGGCGCAGCTGATGGGCGGCAGCGCGGCGCAGTGCGCCGACGCCGCCTCGATGGCGCTGCAAAACATCACGGGGCTCGCCTGCGATCCGGTGGCAAACCGCGTCGAAGTGCCCTGCCTCGGCAAGAATGTGATGGGCGCTTCAAACGCCGTCGCCGCGGCGAACATGGCGCTCGCCGGGTATGACCGCGTGATACCGCTCGACGAGACGATCGCCGCGATGTACGATATCGGCCTCAAGCTGCCGTTGGAGCTGCGCTGTACCTTCGGCGGCTTGGGCAAGAGCCCGGCGGCGCTGAAGCTGCTGGAAAAGCTGAAAAATCATTAAAGACAAAGGTTAACCGGCGCGCGGCGTGAGGCAAAATGTCCCCACGCCGCGCCGGTCGTGCCATATTACTTCGGATGGCCTGAACGGCGGCGGCCTTTTTTCCAGCCGTTACTCCGCTAAGCAGCCGCAGTTTTCTATGAACGAGCTGAAATGCGGCGTTAATTTCAGGTGTTTGTGATAGATTACGTAAAAAGTTCTTTTTTCTTTAAAATCGCGGATCTCACAGCTGTGCAGGATGCCGCGGGCAAGTTCGTTGGTTATCAGTTTTTTAGCCATGATCGAGACACATCCGCCCTTTACGACCTCTGATTTTATAATATCGATATTGCTGTAGGTGCTTGCGACCGTCACTTCGTATTGATAATGACGGATAGTTTTATCAAATAGGTCTCTTGTGGGGTTCCCCTGTTCTCTCATGATGAGGTTTGCGTCGGATAATTCCCTCAGCGAGACGGAGTCCCGGCCGGCGAATTCGTGTTGCGGGTTAGAAATCAAAACATAAGAATCTTCCGCGATTTTTTTATTGATCAGGTCGGTGTGCGATAAGGAATATTCAAGCAGAGCGAAATCCAAATCATAGTCCAGAAGCCTGTTTTTTAATAAATAACCGTCTTCGATCACCATACGGGTTTTGATATTGGGACATGTCCTGTGGTATCTCACCCATATATCGTTCAAGATGCTGCTGGATGTGATAAGGTCGCTTCCGATTCTTATTATTTCCTCACTGGCAAAGCGTATTGCGGCCTCCATTTCGTTATATGCTTCGATAACTTTTTTTGAATGGTCGACGATGATCCGGCCTTGTTCGGTGAGGATGAGCCTTTTGTTTATTCGCTCAAAGAGCCTTATATTGTATTGCCTTTCTATTCCGGCGATGACCTGACTTACGGTGGACTGTGAAATATACAGGTTCTTGGACGCTTCCGTCATGTTCAGGCATCTTGCCACCTCGACTAATATTTCCATATCCCTTATCGTCATCAGGCTTGCCCCTGCTTTCAGACATATTGACATACCGATGGATGTTGATTAAAAACACAAACTATCAGTATCTATGGTATTTTACTAATGGTACGTATATATTTTACTATTTTACGCGCCGCAGTCAATGGCGTATATTTACTTCGTTACGAGGAGATGCGCATATCCCTAATAAAAACAAAAAAGAGGTGTATGTACGATGAAAGTGGTACTTACCGGTAACGATCTTACTATAGACAGCCTCTGGGCTATTGCGGTCGAAGGAGCTGAGGTTGAAATCAGCCCGGAGGCCAATGAGAAACTTGAAGCCTCGCGTCAGTTGGTGTACGATTTGGTGGATGCCAATGTCCCAGTCTATGGTTTCAATACCGGTGTTGGTCAGAACAAAGACCGAAAAATATCCAAAGATGTATTTGCGAAATTCAATCGCAAAATGATCTACTCGCACACGCTTGGAGTTAAGCCCGCCGCTTCTGAGCAAGAAGCCCGCGCCGCGATGGCGATCCGTCTCAACTGCCTGCTTCAGGGATATACCGGCATTCAGCCGCTTGTCGCCCGCCGCTACATGGCATTCCTCAATGCCGGCATACATCCAGTATTGCCAGAAAGAGGCTCCATCGGAGAAGCCGACATAGGTATACTTGCCCATATTGGACTCGCCATGCTCGGTGAGGGCGACGTCAATTATAAAGGCGAAAAAATGTCCTCCAAAGAAGCGCATAAAAAGGCCGGCCTTGAACCGATCGAACTTGGCCCAAAGGACGGACTCGCCATTATCGACTGCAACGCTTTCTCCGCCGGACAGGCCGCGCTCGTGTTCAAAGAGCTTGAAGATCTCGCCGATATCAGCGACATCGTCTATGGCGTGTCGCTCGAGGGATTCAACGGAAACACGACGCCGCTTGACCCGTCAGGGCTCGCCGCGCGCAGACTGAAGGGACAGCAGGTCAGCGCGGCTCGCATACGCAAATACATAGAGGGCAGCTATATCTATCAGCCCGACCCAGAAAGAGCCCTCCAGGATCCGCTTTCATACAGGGGCGGCGCGCATGTCAATGGCTCGCTGCGCGACGCGCTCGAATATACGAAAGAACTTATGCTGATCCAGATGAACAGCTCCGACGACAATCCCTGCGTGCTGGTGGACGAGAAACGTATGATCTCCGTCTCGAACTTTGAGGTTACTACGCTTACGGCGGCGCTGGAAATGATTTCCATCATCCTCCCGCACCTTTCTCGTATGTCCTGCTACAGGATGATCAGAATGGATACCCCGGCGCTTTCGCATCTGCCACGCTTCCTCAGCCATGACGGTGGTGAATCCCATTGCTTCGGCGCTTTCCAGAAGCCTTTCGTCGCGCTTGACGGAGAGATTCGTCATCTCTCAAATCCATGCTCCGTAGATTTTCTCTCCGTAGCCGGAGATATTGAGGACCACGCGAACAACACGCCCTTTGCCGCACAAAAGCTGAGAAAAGCGGTCGACGACATGAAATATATTTACGGAATGGAAATGATCCACGCTTGCCAGGCAATTGACTTGCGCATGCAGAATAAGGATATTAAGCTTGGAAAAGGCACGGAAATTGCTTGGAAAGAGTTCCGCAAAGAAATAGGGCTCTACAAGACGGACCGCCCGATTTCACCTGATATCCAGAAAGCGTATGAGTTCATCAAGAGCAACAAACTCCTCACGGAAGTGAGAGACCGCTTGCTGTAATAAAACCTCGCAAAAAAACAATTGTACGCCGGTCGCATTTTATGCGGCCGGCCCAAAGACGATAGAGTTGCGCGCGTTTTTGCGCACGCGCGGCTTGGGTTATATGAGGAGGAGCCTTTATGCTGCAAAACGAAGATCAAAAAGTGCAACTGAGGAAGGGCGTATTCTATCCTACATTTCTGGTCATGGTCACCGCCATCATCGTAGGCGTTTTTAAAAATGAGTGGTTGAAAGCAGTCTGCAAAACTATCTTCAAATTTTCCCTGTTAAACTTTGGATGGCTCTACCAAATAGCCGCTATGACCTGTTTTGTGCTCGTTGCCGCCGCCACCTTTTCAAAGTTGGGGAATATCAGGATAGGCGGTAAAGAGGCCAAGGCTAAATATCCTTTCCATACGTGGTTCGTAATGGCTTTGACGGGAGGTATTTCCGTCGGAATCGTCAACTGGGGCATAAACGAGCCGATGGTATATTTCGGCAATGTATACGGGGAACTTGACGCGCTGGGAATCGCCCCTATGAGCATAGAAGCAGCCCGTTTCGCGCTGGCGAGGTGCTTTTACAACTGGAGTTTTGTTCCATATGCGTTTTATGGAATCTCTGGCCTCCTAGTATCGTATCTATATTACAATAGGAAAGAAAAATTCTCTGTGATCGCCACGCTTCGGCCGCTTTTCGGCGATAAGGTCTATAACCCGGTCGCCGCGAATGTGGTGGATTCGCTCTGCACCGTTGGCATCGTTTTGGGAATGGCCTGTGGATTGGGAACAGGAATGGCCTTTGTGCTTTCCGGCTTCAAAGTTGTTTACGGTATCGACGCCGGCATCCTATCGTGGATCATACTGGGAGTTGCCGTTACCGCGCTCTTCACAGGGGCCGCATATTTGGGCATCGACAAGGGAATAAAAAGCCTGGCGACGTTCAACAGTAAAATCTTTTATTTCCTCCTTGTGCTTCTCTTTTTCACTGGCCCTATCGTTGATATCTGCAAAGCGCTTCCATTGGGACTGGGCTACTGGATGGATAATTTCTGGGTCTGGGGCTTCGATCCCGTCGATGTGGGCGGCGAAGCGCTTACAGTGTGGTGGACGCTCTTCGACTGGACAGTGTGGATTGCATACGCGCCCGTGATGGGCATGTTTTTGGCAAAAATTTCTTACGGACGCACCATCAGAGAGTTTATGATCGTTAACTGGATATTGCCGTCGGTTTTCTGTTGGGTATGGTTTTCTGTCTGGGGTGCCACGGCATTGAATTGGCAGATGAACGGCGTCGTCGACCTCGTTTCGATCCTAAAAGAAAATGGCGCTACCGCTGCGGTCTGGGGATTCCTACAGTACCTGCCGTTTAAATTTGGTATAGTAGTGATCCCGGTGGTCATGGTCACGCTGATACTCTCCTTCTGTACGGCGGCTGACTCCATCTGTCATACTCTTGCGTCGCTCTGTGTCTCTCAGGACAGGAGCGGCGATGAGGCGCCTAAACATCTTATGCTTGCCTGGGGTGTGATCATCGGTTCGGTCTCCGTGATTATGGGGGCGCTGGCAGGCGGTGTCCGAGGTGTTGACGGAGTAAGACAGCTCTCGTCCGTAGGCGCGTTTTTAGTCCTGGGCGTATTCATTCTTCAAATTGCATCGTTCGTCAAAATATTCTTCATGACGGAATTAAGCGACGATTAGAGATTATTGTTGCATCTTGCTTATATAGACAAACAACAGAATAAAATTAAAAAGAGGGAACATCATGGACATTTTATATCTCAACTCAAAAGATATCGATCAGCTCGGCATCACCAATGACGAAATATTGGCAGCCGTAGAAGAAAGCCTAAAGGCGCAGGGCACGAAACAGGCGAAGGTGGAGCCGCGCGTACACATAACCCCCAACCCAGAATATAACGGGCATTTCAACGTTCTGCGCGGCTACATCGAGCCGGAGCACGTCGCGGGCGTCAAAGTGGTTGGGGACTACGTCTACAATTACAAAAAAGACCTACCCTCGGAAATGTCGCTGCTCAGCCTCTACAATCCCGAAAACGGCGCGCCTTACGCCATAATGGACGCCACGGCGATAACTTCGATCCGTACCGGCGCGCTCACGGCTGTGGGAGCCAAGTATCTCGCGAGGAAATCGAACCGCGTGCTCGGCCACCTTGGCTGCCGCGGAACGGCCTTCTGGAACGTGGTATTGCTCGACCATCTTTACGACTTTGAAGAGATCAGGATAAACAGCAGAAGACGCGAGTCGATGGAAGCCTTTGCGCAGGCTCTCGAAGCCCGTCTGCACAAAAAGATAGTAATCGCCAAAGACAGCGAAGAGTGCTTAAAGGGCGCGGACATAATGATCGAAGCCACGCGGCTGATCGAGCCGGCGCCGCTGCTGAAGACCGAATGGATAAAGCCTGGCGGCTTCGTCGTCCCCTACGGCACGATCTGCGCGAACGAGATCACGCTGACCGACGTGATGGACAAGATCGTCGTAGACGACTGGGGGCAGTGCAAAGAAGGCGGAAAGCTCGGCAGCCTAAGTCCGCACGTAAGGGCCGGCAAGCTGACGGAGAAGTCCCTTTACGCTGAATTGGGCGAAATCGTGGCGGGCAAAAAGACGGGGCGCGAGAACGACGGCGAACGTATTCTCTTCTGGCACCGCGGACTTTCGATAAATGACATCGCGCTCGGCCAGCTCTATTATAAAAAAGCTCTGTCAATGAATATCGGCACAAAACTTTTTTATCGTTAGAAAACATCCATCAGCGGCGGCGAAGTTTGCGGGCGTAATAAAGAGGAGGACAATGTAACCATGCAAGGTGTTTTGGAAAGAATAAACGGCAACAAATATATGTGGTTTTGCGCGGCGCTGGCGCTCTCCGTTCTTACACCCAACCCTGCCATCGGGCTTGCGGCGGGCGCGCTCATCGCTCTGACGGTTGGCAACCCCGTCATGAAAGAGACGGGGAGCGTCTCCAAAAAGCTGCTCCAGCTCGCGGTCATCCTGCTCGGCTTTGGTATGCAGCTGAACGTGGTGCTGAGGGTGGGGCTGACGTCGATCTGGGTCACGATGATATCGATCAGCGCCGTCCTCGCCATCGGCGCGCTGCTCGGGCGCGCGCTCAAAGTCGAACGTGACCTCTGTACGCTTATAAGCTCCGGCACCGCGATATGCGGCGGCAGCGCGATCGCCGCGATGGCGCCGGCCATCGGCGCCAATCAGACAGATACCGGCGTTGCGATGGCCGTCATCTTTCTCCTGAATGGCGTCGCGCTGCTGGTGTTCCCGCCGCTTGGACATCTGTTGGGGCTTTCGCAGCAGCAGTTCGGTTTTTGGTCGGCTCTGGCCATACACGATACCAGCAGCGTAGTCGGGGCGGCTTCGATATATGGCGCGCAGGCGCTCGCGATCGCGGCGACGGTGAAATTGACGCGCGCGCTCTGGATACTCCCTCTCTCGATCGCCGGGGCCAAGCTGAATCGCACCCAAAGCAAAGCGTCATTCCAATGGTTTCTGGTCGGATTCCTCGCCGCGGCAGCCATACGTATGCTCTTCCCCTCGCTGGAAACGTTCTGCAATTACGGTGCGCTTGCGGGCAAGCACCTGATGACGGGGACGCTCTTCCTGATAGGCGGCGGCCTGAGCCGCCCCGCGCTGAAGAAAATCGGTGCGAAACCGCTCGTCATGGCGGTCCTGCTCTGGCTGATAATTTCCGTGCTCACGCTGCTGGCAGTGAAAAACGGCCTGATGCCGAACCTGGGTATCTAGCGCGTGAATGTGCGGCCCCTCCCATGCCTGGCGCTTGGACTGGGCGTGATTGCGGGGATGCCGAAAAGGCTAATTGAAGGGACTGGCATGATCTGTAGAAACCGGCGCGGCGTGAGGCAAAATGTCCCCACGCCGCGCCGGTTTTTGCTATTTCTTCGTTACGCGCAGATATACCAGCTCGATGCCCTCGTTTTTGCCGAGATTGCGGCTGTATTTTTTGTCGGCGGAATTGTTCCAATGCTCGTGGACGCCAAGGTTTACGAGCCTCTGCCCGTCGCCGTTGCGGTATACGGCTCCCGACGGCGCGTCTGCCGTTTTTTAAGCACACTTCCTTCTCCTTCCGTGTACGGGGATCAGCCGCAAGTCAGCTTTCGCATCACCGCGGGGATGTCGATCTTCTGCGGGCAGCGTTTGAGGCAGGCCCCGCATTGTAAACACGCGAAAGCCCCCGCCGCCTCCGCGAACGGCGCGATGCGCCAGGTCTCACCGCTGACCTGTTTCTCGTTGTAGCCTTTGATGAGCAGCGGGATGTCAAGCCCGGCGGGGCAGACCGCCACGCAGTAGCGGCAGGCGGAGCAGGGGACGCCGAGCTCCGCCATGAAGGCCTCGGCGGCGGCCCGCAGCGCCTCCTCTTCCCCTCCATCCAACGGGTCGGGCTTCGCGAAGGTTTCGGCGTTGTCAAGCACCTGACCCGCGTCGGACATGCCGCTGAAGACGGTCAGCACGTTCGGCAGCCCCATCAGGAAACGAAAGCCCCACGACGAAAGCGAGCGGTCAGGCGCGGCGGCTTGCAGGATATTCGCCGCCCTCTTGTTGAGTGTCGAAAGCCGCCCGCCCTTCAGCGGTTCCATCACCCAGACGGGAATACCGCGTTCCGTCAGGATCTCGTATTGTTCCTTCGCCGCCAGCAGCTTCCAGTCCAGATAATTAAGCTGGATGAGCGCCACGTCGAAGCCGTCGTACCAGTCGAGAAACCTTCTAAGCGTATCGGGGGCCGCGTGCGAGGAAAAGCCGATATAGCGCACGCGTCCCGCCCGTCTCTGCTCGAGGATGTAGCCGAGGTAATCTTTCTCCTCGTCCATGTAAGCGGCGAGATAATTTTCATCCATGCCGTGCAGAAGATAAAAATCAACATAGTCCGTCCGCAGGCGGCGCAATTGTTCTTCAAAGACGGCGCGGATATCCGTGCTCGCGTCGGCGTAAAATTTTGTCGAGAGCAAATAGCTGCCGCGCGGGTATTTGGCGAGCGCCTCGCCGAGAAAGCGTTCGGAATCGCCGTTTTGATATGTATAGGCGGTATCGAAGCAGTTGACGCCGCGGTCGATCGCCGTATCGATCACCTTTTGCCCCGACGCGCGGTCGATGCGGTCCGGGGAGCCCGCCTCCGCCGGCAGCCGCAGACCGCCGAAGCCGAGGGCCGAGATCTCGGTGTCCTTGAATTTCCGGTAGTACAAGACGCGCCTCAGTCCGCCAGTTTCGCCGCGAAATCAGCCAGCGCCGCGGAAACCTTTATCTGCTGCGGACAGACCGCCTCGCAGCCGCGGCAGCCGACGCAGGCTGACGGCTGCTTGTCCTCCGGAACGGCCATCAGCGCCATCGGCGCGAGAAAGCCGCCGCCGGTGAAACAATGTTCGTTGTAGAGCTCAAGCAGCATGGGAATATCGAGCCCCTGCGGGCAATGGCTCACGCAGTAGCGGCAGGCGGTGCAGGGCAGCGAGTTTTGCCGTATCATGCCCGCCGCGATCTCAAAGAGCGCCGCCATCTCGCGCTCATCAAGCGGCTCGTCGCTCTCGAAAGTGCGGACGTTCTCCCTCATCTGCTCGTAATTCGACATGCCGGAGAGGACGACGGTGACGCCGGAAAGGGACTGTAAAAAACGGAAAGCCCAGCCCGCCGCGCTCTCCGCCGGGCGCAGCGCCCGCAGCTTCGCGGCGTCCTCCGGAAAGAGGTTCGCAAGTTTGCCGCCGCGCAGCGGCTCCATCACCCATACGGGAATACCGCGCTCGTTGAGGAGCTCAGTCTTGCCCTTCGCGTCCTGGAATGTCCAGTCGAGCCAGTTGAGCTGTAACTGCCCAAACTCCATATCCGCGCCGTAGGCGTTGAGGAAGCGGGCCACCACTTCGCGGCCGCCATGCGCGGAGAAGCCGAGATGCCGGATGCGTCCCTTATCCCTCTGCCGCGTCAGATACGAATATATCCCGTATTTCGCGTCGTTGAGATATTCGTTGACGTTCATCTCGCAGACGTTGTGAAACAGATAAAAATCGAAATAATCGACGCCGCACCTCCGGAGCTGCTCTTCAAATATTTCTTCAACCTTGTCCATGTTGGCGAGGTCGTAGCCGGGAAACTTGGAGGCGAGGTAAAAGCGCTCGCGCGGATACTTCGCGAGCGCCCGTCCCATCACGATTTCCGAATTGCCGTCGTGGTAGCCCCATGCCGTGTCGTAATAATTGACGCCGCGCGCCATCGCGTAATCCACCATTTCGGCGGCCGCCGCCTCGTTGATTCGCGCGTCGTCCCCGCCGATCACCGGCAGGCGCATCGCGCCCATGCCGAGTGCGGAAAGCTTCATTCCTTTAAAATCTTTGCAGATCATCCTGATCCCCTCTTCTTCAGTAATGAGTATGCGAAATAAAAACATCACGCGCGCCGTCCTCAGGGAGGCGGTTCGCACGGAAGCGTGGTTTTTTTATCTTTATCTATATGATAAATCATCGCGCTGGAAATAAAAAATACCAGGAAATTATATTGTGCCATGCCTGGCAGGCATTTTTTAATGATGGCTGAAACATAAACGAAGGGGGGGCGCCGGTGTTTATCCGCGCTCCCCCAAAGATATCATTTTGGCGTTTTTATGTTATCTGTACTCCCTGAAAGCTTCGGCGAGGCGTCTGATTCCCTCTTCGGCCGTTTCGGGAGCGACCTTCGCAAAGGAGATGCGGAAGGCCCCGCGCCCGTTTTTCGCCTCGTCTACCGTGTAGAAGGCGCTGCCGGGGATGATGCCGACCTTCTTCTTTTCCACGGCGAAGCGCGCGAAGGCCGTCATGTCTTCGACGCCCGGCGCCTCGCCCCAGAGGAAGAAGCCGCCCTTGGGGTAATTCGTCTTGACGCCCAGCGGTTTGAGGTGTTTTTCGATCGCCGCCATCATGCCGTCGCGGCGCACGCGATAGGTGTCGCGCAGGAATTTGACGCGCTCGCCAAAGTTCGCCGCGTTCAGATAGTTGCAGAGGCCGAGCTGGAGTATTGCGGGGCGCGTGAGCCCGGCACTGATGCGGAAGGCGTTGAGGTGCGGGATGATCGCGTCGGGCACGACGAGCCAGCCGCAGCGCATCCCGGGTGCGACGAGCTTTGAGAAGCTGTTGCTGTGCAGTACGCGCCGGTCGTCGCCCGCGAGGCTCAGGTAGGTCGCGGGGGCCTCGCCATCATAGCTCAGGTAGTGGTAGGGGTCGTCCTCAAAGATCGGGATGTCGTACTTTGCGGCGATAGCCAAGATTTCTTTGCGGCGCGCGAGCGGCGATGTGCGGCCGCTGGGGTTTTGAAAGTTCGGAATTGTGTAGAGGAAGCGCACGCTGCGCGATCTCAGCAGTTTTTCAAATTCTTCGGGGATGATGCCGTCGTCGTCGGAGGGCACGCCGACGCAGTTCGCGCCCTGTTTGCGGAAGGTGAGCAGCGTCTCCGTGAAGGTTGGCGCCTCGACGAGCACCGTGCAGCCGGGATCGATCAGCGTCTCCGCGACGAGTTCGATCGCCTCGCCCGCGCCGTTGGTGAGCAGGATGTTTTCGCGTGTCACCCAGTCAGGGATCATGCCGTCGGCCCTCATGCGCCGCGTTATCCACTCGCGCAGTTCAGCGAGGCCGAAGTCCTCCTTCGCGTAGGCGAGCAGAGAGGGATCTTCAAAGATCGTCGCAAAGGCCTTTTTGAGCTCCTCTATAGGGTAAATGTCCGCCGAGGGCTCGCCCGCCGTGAGGGAGATCGCCTGGTGCTCGATGCTTAGCTTGATCATGACGCCGATCTCTGAGGGGTCCAGTCTCTCCTTCGCCATTGTGCTGAGCTGATATTTGAATGAAAAGGGTTCCGCCATCTTATAAAGTCCTCCCTGATAAAACTGTCTTTATATGATACCGCATCGGCGGCGGTTTTTGTGCAAAAAATCAGCGGGCGCAATGAAAAGGCTGCGCGAAGAGCGCGCCTCCGTGAAGAAGAGGCGCGCAAGCATAAAGAAAGGGCGACCGCCTTTCTTAGCGGAGTTCTTGATGTTGTTTTTTTGCCTCCGAGACGCTGATGAGGTCGGAGTTCTTGCCGGCGCGCAGCACCGCGCTGTCGGTACAGTGTCCTACCCACTGCTGAAGCTGCCTGGCGAGCGCGATCATTTGGTCAAGGTCGATGCCTGTTTCGATCCCCATCTCGCCTAGCATGTGCAGCATGTCCTCGGAGGCGACGTTGCCGGAGGCGCCGGGGGCAAAGGGGCAGCCGCCGAGTCCCGCGAGCGAGGCGTCGTAACGGACGATGCCCGCGTTCAGCCCCGCCACCATGTTCGCGAGCGCCATGCCTCGCGTATTGTGGAAGTGGAGGAACCAACGCACCGCCGGGAACTTTTCGCGCATAAACGACGCCGTTTCATAAACCTGGCGCGGGTTGGCCATGCCGGTGGTGTCGGACATCGAAAGCTCCGTGATGCCGAGCTCCAGGAATTTTTCCGTTATCTCCGCGAGCCTGGCCGCGGGAATCTTTCCCTCGAAGGGGCAGCCGAAGGCGGTGGAGATCGCGCCCGAGACCGCCGCGCCGTTTTCGTGCGCGAAGGCGGCGCATTCTTTGAAGCCATCGAGGAGCTCGGCGACCGATTTTTTCAGGTTGGCCCGCGCGTGCGACTCGCTTGCCGAGAGGGTGAGCTTCACCTTGGTGATGCCCGCGGCGAGCGCGCGCTCCACGCCCTTTTTATTCGCGACGAGGCAGCGGTACTCGACGCCCGGCAGGCGGCGGATTCTTTTTGCCACCTCGTCGGTGTCCGCCATCTGCGGCACCGCCTTCGGGTGTACGAAGGAACCGACCTCGATGATCGGTACGCCCGCGTCCGCCGCGCCCTCGATTAGCGCCGTTTTCTGCTCTATGGAGAGCATCGTCTCTTCGTTTTGCAGGCCGTCGCGTGGCCCGACCTCGCAGAATATTATCTTTTCCGGCCAGTTCATTGGCATTTTTTCGCACTCCCGTCTGTCTGAATCGAAATATTTATTACGCTGACGCTGATTCCATTTTGATGTTATAACTCTACTTTGTTATTGTTATTCTGTCAAGTAGAATATAATTCTGTATAATGAAAAATAATATCTCTGTCCAAAATAATAAAATGACTTGACAAAATGCCTGAGAATTATTATTGTGTAGTTGTCTTTAATAAATGGTAATATTTTCCGTTATACGAAATTAAAATATTATAGGAGGAAAAACGATGACACATAAGTATTCTCTCGCGCACCTTACCGTACTCGGCTGGTCCCCCGTGGAGATGGCTTATAACGCGGCGCTGATCGGATATGACTATATCAGCATCCGCAATATAAATATGGGAGTCAAGGGCGAGCGTGATTTCAGCATTCCCATAGGCGGCGAACGTTACAAGGCGCTCAAAGAGGCGCTTGGCGAGACGGGGATCGCGATTCACGATATCGAGCTGGCGCGCGTCGTCGACGGCGTCGATGTGAAGAGCTACGAGCCGGCCTTTGAGTCGGGCGCCTCGCTCGGCGCGAAGGGCGTCATCAGCAGCGTGTGGACCGACAACAGGGAATATTATACGGAGGCCTTCGCCGCGCTCTGCGATCTCGCGGCGCAGTACGGCCTGACGGTGAATCTTGAATTCGTCACCTGGGCCAGCGTCTGGAATCTCGCCGGCGCGCTTTCGCTTCTCAATACGGTGAAGCGCCCGAACGCGCGCCTGATGGTGGACACGCTACACACCTGGCGCTCGAAGGTCTCCGCCGAAGAACTTGCCGCCTGCCCGAAGGAACTCTTCGACATGGCCCATATCTGCGACGGCCCGGCGGAGATCCCCGCGCGCGACGATAAAGAGGCGCTCATCTATACGGGACGCGACGCCCGTTATTATGTCGGCGAGGGCGCGATCGGCATCGCCGATATGGTGAAGGCGCTGCGCCCCGACACGGTGCTTTCCATCGAACTGCCGCACCTCGCGCGCGTTGAAAAATACGGTTACTTGGAACATGCCCGCCGCTGCCTCGAGACGGCGAAGGAATATCTGAAAAACAACGGCGCCGAATAGCGGCCGCCTGAGGCCGCGCGGATGAAGCGTCTTTTTCTTGTCTCTCCGCCGCTTTGTTCTATGTTTGGCGGCCTTAGGGATTCTCTTTCAGAGGGTGCGGGCCTTCCGGCCGGTTACAGCGGCGAGGCGGTTTTGAGCCGTTGACGCGTGACAGTGCCGCGAAGATAGACTGACTAACGGCAAATGCGGACGGTGGAGATGCTCCCGTCCGCATTTGTTATTCATATACGGCGATGACTGCGCGCAGTAAAGCCGCCTATTTTTTGACCCGCGCCGCCGCCGCTCTTGCGTGGGCCGTGAGGCCTTCGGCCATGGCCATCGTTTCGGCGTCGGGGGCCAGTTTGGCTGCGCCCTGCGGGGTGATGTGCTGGAAGGTGCAGACCTTGAGGAAGTTCATCACGGAGAGGCCGCCTGTGTAGCGCGCCGCGCCCATCGTCGGCAGCGTGTGGTTGGTGCCCGCCACGTAGTCTCCGAAGACCTCCGCCGAGCCTTGGCCGATGAAGAGCGAGCCGTAATTGCGCAGCAGCCCCATCAGCTCGTAAGGGTTTGCCACGTTGATCTCAAGGTGCTCGGGGGCGATTTTGTTGGCGATCTCCGCGGCCTCCGCGAGCGAATCGGCGATGATGATCCTGCCGTTGTCCGCCCAGGACTTCGCGGCGATCTCCGCCGTGTCGAGCGCCGCGAGCTGGCGCGTCACTTCGGCTTCCGTTTCGCGCGCGAGCCGCTCCGAGGTGGTGACGAGGATTCCCGCCGCGTCGTAGTCGTGCTCGGACTGCGCGAGGATGTCGGCCGCGACGACCGCGGGCGAGGCGTTTTCGTCGGCGATGACGAGCACTTCGCTCGGGCCGGCGATGAAGTCGATGCCCACTTTGCCGTAGACCTGCCGTTTGGCCTCCGTCACATATTTGTTGCCGGGGCCGACGATCATCGCGACGGGAGCGATCGTCTCAGTGCCGCAGGCGAAGGCGGCGATGGCCTGCGCGCCGCCCACGGCGTAGACTTCATCCGCGCCCGCCGCTTTGAGAGCGGCAAGCGTCGCGGGGTGCGGCAGCGCGCTGCCGCGCATCGGCGGCACGGCGGCGCAGACGCGCGGCACACCCGCGGCCTTGGCCGGTATGACGAGCATCAGCGCCGTTGAAAATAACGGGTGGTTGCCGCCGGGGACGTAGCAGCAGCAGGAATCGACGGGGATCACCGAGTGTCCGAGGAATACGCCCGTTTCGATCTCGACCTCGCCGAGCGGCCAGAGGGAATCTCTTTGCAGCTCCGCAAACTTCCTGATGTTCGCCGCGGCGCGTTCGATCGCGCCGCGCAGCTCCGGCGACAGCCCGTTATAGGCGCGTTCCAGCTCGGCGTCCGGCACGCGGAAGGAGACCGCGGGCGCGCCGCCGAATTTTACGTTATAGTCGGCGACGGCGACATCCCCGTGCCGGCTCACGCGTTCGACGATCTCTCTTACCGCCGCGAATACGCGCGGGTCCTGCGATAGTTCTTTGGTAGCTGCCTCTTTATAGTTTCTCATTTCATTCATCACTCCGTCGCCAATATGCTATCATGTTAAAGAGGTATTATAGCACAAAATATAAGGCGGGAGGCTGGTTTCATCCTCCCGCGTCGGGCAAGCGCCTCAGGCTTTTTTAGACAGCGGGGAGTGATGTTTGCCCCCGCGTTATATTGCAGTTTTGCGCGCGGCGGTTATTGCTTTTCGAACATCTCCGTTACGCGGCCCAAGATGCCGTTCAGCTGCGCGATGGCGACGCCGTAGTTCGTGATCGGTACGCCGGCGGCCTGGGCCTCGATGATGCGGCTCATCAGCTGTTTGCGTGTGAACATGCAGCCGCCGCAGTGGAGGATGAGGGCGTAGTCGCGGAGGTTTTTCGGGAAGTCGAGGCCGGATGCGATCTCGGCGGTGAGCCCCGCGCCCGCCTTTTCGCGGAGCCAGCGCGGCAGTTTTTCGCGGCCGATGTCTTCGTTGAGCGGCGCGTGGGTGCAGGCTTCGGCGATGAGCACCTTGTCGGCCGGCTGTAGTTTTTCGATGGCCTTCGCCCCTTCGATAAAGGCGGAGAGTTCGCCCTTGCTGCGGGCCATGATTATCGAAAACGAGGTAAGCGGTACTTCACGCGGCAGCAGCGCGTTGACGCGCGCGAAGACCTGCGAGTCGGTGACGACGAGCGCGGGCGGCTCTTTAAGCGAGGCGAGCATTTGCGGGAGGTTGTCGGCGGTGCAGGCGAGGGCCAGGCCGCCGTGGTCGAGGATGTCGCGTATCACCTGTACCTGCGGCAGGATGAGCCGTCCCTTGGGGGCCTGGATGTCCTGCGGCGCGACGAGGACGACCGTGTCTCCGGGATGGAAGAGATCTCCCGTCAGCGTCGGCGCTTCAAAGTCGGTAGGGGCGTTTTTTACGATCGACGCAAGGAGCGCGGCGCGGTATTTTTTATCGAGCGCCGAAACCGCCGTGAAGGGGATGCCCAGCTCGCCCTCAAGCGCGGCGCGGCATTTTTCCGCGCCGCCTTCGTCGATCTTGTCTATCTGGTTCAGTACGCCCACGACGGTTATCCTGCGGCCGCGAAGTTCCGCAAGCCATTCCTTTTCAAACGAGAGGTCCGCGGCCTGGTCCGCGGCGACGACGAGGAGCGCCATGTCTGTGCGGTCCATCATCTCTTTGGAGCGCTCGATGCGCAGCGCCCCGAGTTCGCCGCTGTCGTCCAGCCCCGCCGTATCGATGACGGCGATCGGCCCCAGCGGCAGGAGTTCCATGCTTTTGATGACGGGGTCGGTGGTCGTCCCCGCGTATGCGGAGACGAGCGCCGTCTGCTGTGCCGTCACCATGTTTATCAGGCTTGATTTTCCCGCGTTGCGCCGTCCGTAGAAGGCGATGTGGAGCCGGTTGGCGCGCGGCGTGTCCGTCAGCGCCATCGTTATTTCACCAGCTTTCTGATATCGTCGATCTTTTTGCGCTGGAGGCCGTTGTCAAGCATGAACTGCTGTGTGCGCACGAGTTCTTCGACGTCGGCTTTGCGTATCCGCGGGTCGAAGTCGTACCAGGAATACATCGCCTCGACGCCCGCAAGCGGCAGTCCGGTCTCTTTTTGGGTCATCTCTTTCGCCGCCCGGAGGTTTTGCCTCATCCACTCGATGCTTTTTTTATGGGCCTCCATAAAGGTTGCCACCGCCCGCGGATATTCTTTCATAAACTTTTCCGTGGTGGCGATGACGATCGTCGCGTCGACGAGCCCTTCGCCGTTTTTGAGCATCCGCGCGCCGGAGAAGAGCGCCTTGTAGGCCGCCGGTCCCGCCAGCAGCGCCGCGTCGACGCTGCCCTTGGCGAGCGCGTTGGCCCCCGAGGGCAGGTCCATCTGAACGAACTGAACGTCCTTTGCCGTCAGCCCCTCCTTTTCGAGGGCGGCGGCGAGCAGCTGGTGAAGTATCGTCCCTTTGGGGCCCGCGACCTTTTTGCCCTTGAGGTCGCGCACCGATTTTATCGCCGGGTCGCGCACCACGATCATGAAGGCTTTGGGAGCGCGCGAATAGATGCCGACGATCTTCAGGTCAAGTCCCTCGGAGGCGGCGAGCAGCGCCGAGGTAGAGCCGAGACAGCTGGCGATGCCGATCTCGCCCGCCGCGAGCGCCGCGGTCTGTTTCGGCCCTTCGGTGAGCTCGGGGAAGGAGAGCGCCACGCCGGGATAGGCGGCCTCGAAGGTCTTGTTGTACTTCGCGACGATCGAGGGGACGTTGAGGGGGGCCTTTACGTAGGTGATGGCGAGCTTCGCCGGGTAATCCGCCGCGCCGGCCGCCGTGGCGAAGAGTGCCGCCGCAAGTAATGCCGTGATGATCTTTTTCATTGTTATCGATGCTCCTTTGGCTAGGTTATTTTTTAGACATGGCGGCTTTGACCGTCACTGATTTTATCTTGCCGAGCTTTCCCGTCAGCGCGCTGATCTGGTCCGGCACGCCGTCGAGCACGAGGGAGATGACGCTGACGCCGCGTTCCCGGTAGGGAATCCCCAGCCGTCCGACGATCAGGCCGCTGAAGTTATGCAGCACCTCGTTCACTTCGCGCGCGCTTTCCGGGTCCTCGACGATCACCGCCGCGACCCCTATTCTGTTATCTTCTTTTTTCGCTTCCTCTGTCATACGACCATCTCCGTAATAGAAATTAAAGGAGCCTCTTCCCACGGGAAAAGACTCCTGACAGCAGCTTTCGTCGTCTTTTCCCCACCCGCGGAGCGTATCCCCGGGAGCGGAATTTTATTGAGGCAGATATTTATTTAAAACGTTTTTAATATTATATCCTCTTGGGCGTCAAATACAAGTCAATCCAGCGGATATTTTTTCTTGTCCTTCGCGTCCTCCGCCCGGTAAAAGGCTTCGATTTCGTCGAGGATGCGGCGGCGCTTTTCTTTTTCCGTCAGCCCCTCCGGCAGCCGCGCGGGATCGATGGGGTCGCCGAAGGTCACCGTCAGCTTGCGGGGGCGCGGGAATTTCATGTGCGGCGCAAGCGCGCGGTAGGAGCCCGCCACGTATGTGGGGATGATGGGAGCGCCCGTCTTGAGCGACATGATGGCGACGCCGCCCTCGAGCGGCTGCAAGCGTCCGTCTTCCGTCCGGTGCCCCTCCGGGCAGATGAAGACGTTGTAGCCATCCTCAAGAAAGCCCATCACAAGGCGCAGCAGCGCGGCGGAGCTGTTTTTGTTTTCGGGAGAGACGGGGACGGAGCCCATCGCGCGCAGGTACGCGCCGAAGAGCGGGAAGGAAAATAGTTTTTCCCAGGCGACGAACTTGAGATACGCGGGAAAGAAGGCGTATCCCACTACGGGCGGGTCAAGGTAGCTCGCGTGGTTCGGCGCGACGATGACGGTGCGGTCCCGCGGGATTTTCTCCTTTCCGTATACCGACAACCTGTGGTAAAGTGTAAAATATATGGACACGAGAAAACGTGTTATGCGGTAGATCCAGTTTTTTTGAGTCTTCACGCCGATACCCCCTGTGTTCTTCTGCTGATAGAATAGCGCAGGGAGGGTGCAATTGACAAGTCTGGGAGTGGTGATTGTATGGATTCTGATAAAAAGGGCGATGTGACCGGAAGGGGCAGAAGCGGCTTCCTGGGGAGGCTGGGGCGTGACTTTTTTCTCGGCTGCGTGGCGCTGCTGCCGCTGGCGCTCTTTATCTTCCTCTTTTATTATCTGATCTACTTCTTCGAGTCGATCGGCTCCGTGATCTTCGGCGTCACTCAGTCGCGCCGGACGACGGCGGCGATCAGCGTATTCATCGTCTTCCTTCTGATATATATAGGCAGAAAGCTGCGCCGCCGGGAGAAGTCTATCCTGAGCCTGCTGGAGCAGTTCGTTATCACGAAGATTCCGGTGATCGGCGGCTGGTACACGACCTTTCGCGACATCCTCCAGACCTTCACGGCGCGCGGCGGCGAAAACAGCTATCTCGGAACGGCGAAGGTGCCGGTCGCGGGCGGCTATATCATCGGCTTCGTCTCACGGCGCGAGGTGCTTGCGGACGGCACGGCGCAGCTGACAATTTTCGTCCCCACGTCGCCTAACCCGACGACGGGGCTGGTCTTCTTTTTTCCGGAGGAGATGGTCGAATATCTCGACCTGACTCCCGAGAAGGCCTTTACGAAGATAATCTCGCTCGGCGTAAAGTCATAAAGCAAATTGCGTTAATAGAATCTACAAATAAAAAATTTGAGTGTATAATGAATCACATATTTTTGTAAGTATTGGCCGCTTTGCAGCGGGCCGCAAATTCAGGGAGGTTTTTACATATGGAACAGATTCGTAATCTCGATCAGCTTCTTGCCTATGCCAAAGAGGTCGGACCCAAGAAGATCAGCGTCGCCTGCGCCGAAGACGCGGAGGTCATGGAAGCCGTTGAAAACGCGCGCAAAGCCGGAATCGCGAACGCGATCCTCGTCGGCAACGAGGATAAGATTAAAGAAGTCGCCGACAAACTCGGCATCGACCTCGCCAACTACGAAGTGGTAGACGAAAAGGGCGGCGAGGCCGCCGCGGCGCTCAAGGCCGTCGAACTCGTCTCCGGCGGACAGGCCCAGATAGTGATGAAGGGCATGGTCGCCACCGCCAACTTCCTGCGCGGCGTCCTCAACAAGGAGAAGGGCCTCCGCAGCGGCAAGACGCTTTCGCACGTCTACATCCATCAGGTCAAGGGCTACGACCGTGTATTTTTTATCTCAGACCCGGCCTTCAACATGTATCCTGAGCTTAAAGTGAAGATCGACATCATCAAAAACGTCGTCGAGCTGGCCCACGCTTTCGGCGTCGCCTGCCCGAAGGTCGCCGCGCTGGCCGCCGTCGAAGTCGTCAATCCCGACATGCCGCCGACGGTGGACGCCGCCATCCTTACGCAGATGAACCGCCGCGGCCAGATCAAGGGCTGCCTCATCGACGGACCTCTCGCGCTCGACAACGCCGTGTCGCCCGAATCGGCGCATCACAAGGGAATCAAGTCGGACGTCGCCGGCTACGCCGACATCCTTCACGTCCCGACGATCGAATCCGGCAACATGCTGGCGAAGGCGATAGTCTACTTCGCGGAGAACAAGACCGCGGGCATCGTCCTCGGCGCGAAGGCCCCGATCGTCCTCACCAGCCGCGCCGACTCCGCCGAAGCCAAGCTCCTGTCGATCGCCTCGGCCTGCGCGCTCGCCGCACACCAGGGTAAGTAGAAATAGCCTTCTGAAGGGGGATCTTCGGTCCCCCTTCAATATTTTTTAAAATGGTTGATAAATTTAAATCGGAGATCACCTCGCTGCCGGGAAGCTTCGGCGCCCGCGAGGTCAAGCTGAGCCGCCTCTATCCGGAGACGGAGAACGGCGTGCATGTGCTGCTGCTGCACGGCGTGCATAGCAGCGCCAACCTCTCGCCGCATAACAAATTCCGCCATCTCGCCGGCATCCTCGCGGAGCGCGGCTTTACCCCCTGGCTCTGTGAGACCAGCCGGCGGGCGATAAACCGCGAGGACTACAACGACGATGTCTCCGGCTGGATAATGGAGGCCTTTGGAGGCAAGAGCTTTCGGAACGAGCTTGACGACTGCGCGGCGGCGCTTCGCCATGTCGAGTCCCAATCCCCGCGCGATATTTGGATATGGGGCTTTTCGCTGGGCGGGATCATCGCGCTGGCGCTTGCCTGCGGCGGCGGATATGAGGTTGGCAAAGTGATCCTCAGCGGCACAGGGCTTGTTTCGATGCCCGAGGCGGAGCGCACGATGATGCCGCTGCCGATCCTCTCGACATTGCGCGAGACTATCGACCCCGCCATGCTTGAAAACGTGAAGGCGAAGGCGGCGGTGGCTTTCCGCGGCACCAACGACGGCATCTTTTCCGAAGCGGCCTGCCGTTCGCTGCTGGAGGCGATCAATATTCCCAAAGAAAATAAGAAATTTTTTATCCTCAAAGGAGCTGACCATTCGATGAAGATGCGCAACGGCAGGCACGATTCAAAGATCATGGATGAGATGCTCTCGCTGCTGCTGGCTCAATGAAATCTTTACTACAAGCGCGCGGCCCGCTGTTTTCGCCGCGCGAAGGCCTAAGAGACTTCCTCGGAAGCAAATCCCGCGGCGCGCGGCTGCTTTCGCTGCTGTTGCTTTTCGTCCTGTGCGTCCCCGCGCCGCTGTACGCGGACGGGGTCGACTATCAGGAGTTCCAGGAAGACCCGCTTGAAACGGCGATCAGAAAGCTCGCCTCGCCGGGAGGCGTCGAGTGGGATAAAGAAGAAATGATATCGGGCGGAGCGCCTGATTTTATAAAAGATATGAAGTGGCCGGTCAAAGGCTGTACCTTCAGCCGCGGCTTCAGCCGCAAGCGCCGCCGGCACACCGGCATAGACCTTCTGGCGCCGAAGGGCACGCCGATATACGCCGTGCTTGACGGCGTCGTAGAGGTCGTTTCAAACGGCGGAGCCGGCTTCCGGGGGTACGGCAAGGTTATCGTCATCAACCATAACGGAAAGCTTTGGAGCCTCTATTCGCATAATTCCTCCAACGGCGTCAAAGTGGGGCAGAGGGTAAAACAGGGAGACGTAATCGCCAAGGTCGGACGCACCGGACGCGCCACGGCTAACCACCTCCATTTTGAGGTGCGCAACGCGAAGGGAACTCCGCTGGACCCGCTGAAATACCTTCCCAAGGAGGGCATGCCGCCCAAGCGCTGAGAGAGCGCGCCCCCCTGAGATGACAATATAAACGACAATAAAAAAGCCGGCGAGGGCACGCCGGCTTTTTCATGTCGCCGCATTGCTCAGGTGCGGCGTTATCCAGTTGGGAGAGCGGGATAAGCTGATTTAGGGGAGCCTCCGTAGTGCCGGTGGCTATTTTCCCTGCATATAGGGGTACTTGAAATCATGCGGCGGCAGAAGGTTTTCCTTGATCGTCCTCGGCGAGCACCAGCGGATCAGATTCAGCTTGCTGCCCGCCTTGTCGTTGGTGCCCGAGGCCCGCGCGCCGCCGAAGGGCTGCAGGCCGATGCTTGCCGCGGTCGTCTTGTCGTTGATATAGAAGTTTCCCGCCGCGTACCGAAGGACGCTCTCGGCCTTGTTTATCGCGTCGCGGTCGGAGGCGAAGAACGCGCCCGTCAGCGCGTAGGGCGAAGTTTCGTCGCAAAGCTTGAGGGTCTCCGCGAATTTATCGTCGTCATAGACGTAGAGGGTGAGGATGGGGCCGAATATCTCCTCCTCCATCGAACGGAAATGCGGATTCGTCGTCTTGATGATCGTCGGCTGCACAAAATAGCCGACGCTCTTGTCACCGGTGCCGCCAAAAAGGATCTCCGCCTCGGGAGAATTTTTCGCGTATTCGATGTACTTCAGACAGTTGTCGAAAGAGGCCTCGTCGATCACCGCGTTGACAAAATTGCGGAAATCGCGCGGGTCGCCGGTGCGCACATCGGGCATCATCGCCGTGAACTCGGCCTTGAGCTCCTCCCAGCGGCTCGCGGGGACATAGGCGCGCGACGTTGCGGAACATTTCTGTCCCTGATATTCAAAGGAGCCTCTGATGATCGCCGCCGCCGCGGCCTTGATGTCGGCTGACGAGTGGACGAACATGAAGTCCTTGCCGCCCGTTTCACCCACGAGGCGCGGGTAAGAACGATAGGTGGAGAGGTTTTCGGCGACGCTCTTCCAAAGGCTGTTGAATACCTGGGTCGAGCCGGTGAAGTGGATGCCGGCGAGGTCTTTGCTCTTCAGCACCACCTTGCTGCCGACCGAGCCGGGACCGGGCATGAAATTCAGTACGCCCGCGGGAACGCCCGCCTCCATGAAGATCTTCATCAGATACCAGCTGGAAAGCAGCGAGGTCGTCGCCGGCTTCCAGACTACCGTATTGCCCATCATCACCGGGGCCATCGGCAGATTTGCCGCGAGCGCCGTGAAGTTGAAGGGCGAGATGGCGTAGACGAAGCCCTCGAGCGGGCGGTATTCAAGCCGGTTGATGACGCCCTCCTCGCAGGCCGGCTGATCGCCGTAGAGTTCGTTCATGCAATGGACGCCGAAACGGAAATAGTCTATCGTTTCGCTCGCCGCCTCGATCTCGGCCTGCCAGGCGCTCTTGCTCTGTCCCATCATGGTGGCGGCGTTGAGGATATAACGGTACTTTTTATCGATGAGTTCGGCTATCTTCAGCATGATCGAGGCGCGTTCCGTCCAGGGCATATTGCTCCAGCTATCGCGCGCGGCGTTCGCGGCCGCGATAGCGTGCTCCATCTCTTTGGCTCCCGCTTTGTGATAGACGGCAAGCGTATGCCCGTGATCGTGGGGCATGACGACATTGCCGGTGTCGCCCGTGCGGACGAACTCGCCGTTAATGACGAGCGGTATCTCCGTAACCTCCGACTCGATCTGCCTGATCGCCTCTTTGAGCAGCTCTCTTTCGGGACATCCCGGAGCGTAGCTCATCGAGGGTTCATTTTCCGGCCTTGCAAACGTAAACAGTGCGTTGTTCATTGCGGTGCCTCCTGCTGCCAAATATTAAATGCAACTTAATTGCAAAATTATGGTATCACGAGATTGCGCTTATTTCAACTATCATAATAGATAAAAATGAGAACTTAATCGCGCTTTTAATGGAATAATAAGGAACAAAATACCTGTTCTACGTTGCGTATTTTACGCGGCGAGGAGTGCGGCGGTGAAGACAAAGCGCGCCGCTTTCCGCTTCGCCATGCGGAAAACGGCGCGCCGTCCTGCGCAGTCCGCGCGGGCGCTGCTTTTGGGGGCGTTTTAAACGCGCGAAAATTTCATCTTGATATCTTCGGGCTTGCCGAAATAGACCCACGAGGTGACAAGGATGTCAACGCCGGCGGCGGCGTATTCGGCGGCGTTCGCGGCGTTGACGCCTCCCGCGGCGGCGATGACCGCCCGCGGGGCGACCCTCTTTGCCTCCTTGACGAAGGCAGCGAGCTCTTCGGGGGTGAAGCGCTCGCACTGCACCATGTCGGCGCCCGCGCGAAGGTAACGCATCGCCTCCGCGGGGCTTTCGGCCTCGGCTTCAACCTTCTTCTCGGGAAAGGCCGCCGCCATCCGGGGAATCAGCGCGGCAAAATCGTCGGTGAATATCCGGTGCTGGTCGAAAGCCAATATCGAATCGGAGAGGCCGAGGCGGTGCAGGGAGGCCCCGCCCGCCAGCGCCGCCTTGAGCGAAAGCGCCTTGGCGCCGGGGAAGTGCTTTCTCGTCACGGCGACATGCACCGCGGGATTTACGGCGCGCGCCGCTTCCAGCATCGCCGCCGTCCGCGTGGCGATGCCGGAGGAATATTCCATCACGTTCTGCGCGAGTTTATAGCAGGCGTGGAGCTGTCCCGCCGTGCCCCGCGCGCGAAGGCAGACCTCGCGCGCCGCCGCCGGACCGTAAGGTTTGGCGATCTCGGCCCGCGCGCCGCACTTTTCAAAGATTCGCGCCGCCTCCTCGACCCCCGCCAGGACGCACGCCCTTTTGGGGAAACACTCCACGAGGCCGGGGACCTCCTCGATGCCCATTGAGAGCGTCGTAATATCCATGTGCTGCAAATCTTCGTGTATCAACTCTTCAAGATAACCGTCGGAAATGTAAAACATCATCAATCCTCCCTTTGAAGTCTGTCAAGAATAAAATATATCGCCATGCTGGCTGAGGCGAGCAGCAGGCAGAGGCTCGTCGCTTCGTCGAAATCGCCGCGCGAGACGCAGTTGAATATCTCCAGCGACAGCGTATTGGTACGCCCGGCGATATTGCCGCCGAGCATCATCGTGACGCCCACCTCCCCCGAGGCGCGCGCCACGGCGAGCAGCAGCCCGGAGAGGATGCTCCGCCTCGCGAGCGGCAGCGTGATGAGAAAGAAAGTTTTGACGGGACCGCAGCCGAGAACGCGGGAGGCCTCTTCGAGCTTTATGATCTCCGGGTTCTGAAAGGCCGCCTGCACGGGGCGTACAAAGAGCGGCAGCCCCGCGACGAAGGCGCTCAGGATCACCGCCCCCTGCGAGAATACCAGCCTCAGCCCCAGATAATGCTCGAGCGGCGAGCCCAGCGGGCCGTTTCTGCCAAGCAGCAGAAGGAGCATATATCCGAGGGCGATCGGCGGGAAGACGAGCGGCAGCGTGATAAAAAAGGCCGCCGCCCTCGCGCCGGGCGCGCGCGAACGGCTGAACCAGCGGGCCGCGGGGAGCCCCAGCGCGAGAAACAGCCCCAGCGCCGCCCCGCAGCTCACCAGAGTCAGCCGCAGCGGAAACATCAGCGCGGGCGAGAAAAGCTCCTTAACGATAGCTTACGCTCCCGCTCACTGTACGCCGTGCTTCTTCATGATCGCCTTCGCCGTGCCGCCGCCGAGGAACCGCAGGAAATCGGCGACGGCGGGGTCGCCCGCCGCGCCCTCGACGACCGCCGCCACCATCTCAATCGGCGGATAGCCCGAGGGTATCTCCAGCGAGCCGCCGATCTTCGCGGCTCCCGCGCGCGCGACGACGCGGTTCACAAAACCCGCGTCCATCTCTCCCGAGACGAGATAAGAAAAGACCTGCGGCACGGTCGAAACTTGCGACACTTTCGGCGCGATCTTGGCCCCGAGGCCGGTTGTTTCAAGATACTTCGCGGCGGCCCTGCCGTAGATGGCCGCCTTGGGGTCGGGATAGGCGACCGATTTGACGTTTTCGCTCGTTAAGTCGTTAGGCGAAGAAAGCTCAAGTCCCTTGCGCCAGGCGAGGACGAGCACCGTCGATCCGAGCGGCTGCATCTTCGCGATCCTGACCTTCGACTTCGCGGTTTTGAGCGTTCCCTTGTCGCTGATTACGATGTTGACGCCGTTTCCCGCCTCTATCTGCGCGAGCATCTGTCCGATATTGCCGCCGTAGACCTCTTCGACGGGCTTTGCCGTTTCATTTCTGTAGGCCGCGGAGAGCTCCTGTACCATCTTCATGTAGCCGGCTCCGGTGGTGACGGCGAGCGCGCCGGCGCGGGCCTCGGCGCAAAAAGCCAGCAGGACGAGCAGCGCGGCGAATAACCTTTTCATTGACAAATCCATCCTTTCAGGAAATTAAAATATCCGTGAGGCGCGGCGCTTCAGCCTCTTTTCATCAGGTCCGCGGGGCACCCGCAGCCCTTCACCCTTCCCTCTTCGATCAAGATGACGCTTTGTGCGAGCCGTAAAACCTCCTCTCGGCTGTGTGTGATATAAATTATCGGGATACCGAAAAGCCGCGGTATCCTCTCGATATAACCCATAAGGTCGTCCCGGCGCGCCTCATCGAGCGACGATAGGGGTTCGTCCATGATGATAAAATTCTCCGCCGCGAGTATCGCGCGCGCAAGCGCCACCCGCTGGCTCTCCCCGCCCGAGAGAGAGGAGGGGCTTCGCCGGAGCAGGGCGCCGATGCCGAAGACGTCGGCGATCTCCGCAATATCGCCGCAGGGAGGCCTGCCGCCGGCAAAACAGCCAAAGGAGAGATTTTTGAAGACGTTCATGTGCGGGAAAAGCCTGTGCTCCTGAAACAAAAAACCGAAGCCGCGTCTTTCCGGCGGCAGATTCACACCCGCCGCGCTGCTGAAGAGGACCTTGCCGTCCACCGATATCTCCCCGCGGTCGGGAACGCAAAGCCCGGCCAGTATCTTGGCAAACGTGCTCTTACCAGCGCCAGACGGGCCAAAGAGCGCGGTGATGCCTGTCTCTGCGATAGCGGTTCTCATCTCGAGTAAAAAGCCGCCGACCCTTTTTACGACATCGATCTCCAACATCCGCCTCACCTCAAACAATAATGCAACTTAATTGTATTGCATTATAACAGAAAAGGTGTGACTCTTCAGTACCGCCGCCGCGCGCCGCATTCGACCAAAGCCCACACCGCTGTAAACAGCAAAGCAGGCCGCGCCAGCGGCCATCAGAGCGTCGATGTCCTGATCTTCGTTGACACGTTTGACCTGCGCAAACTCCGACAGCACTTTGTTTTCTCCCGGCGGAATATCATCCCCTCTATGGCACTTTTTAAAGTACCATTTTGATGCTTGACAATCCACACCATGTTGATTAAGGTATACCTATTAAGATTAATAAATATTTTATACAAATAAGTGTGCGCTAGATATATTAGAAATTTTTGTGCAATGAGTGGTGTGGCATTAAGAAACCGGCAAAACGCGTTAAGCAGATAGAAATAAAGCCGGCGGATATCTAAATCATGACGAAAAGGCCTAAAAATAATTTCAGTGAAACAGAAACAGCAAATCCAAAAGAGAGAAGTGGTCTAAAGATGTTCAATTCGACTGTCAACACAAAATTTATCGGGCTTTTCGGCAACCCGCTGGGGCAGAGCGCGGCGGCATATCTGCACAACAGCGTCTATCAGGCGCTGGGCATGGACTGTTTTTACGCTCCGTACGAAGTTGAAATGGAGGACCTAGAGCATGTCGTAAGGAATCTCAAGAGGTTCCATTTCGGCGGCGCCTCCGTGACGATGCCTTTCAAAACTGTTGTCTACAAGTACCTGGACGGTCTCGACGAATCGTCGCGTTGTACGGAGGTCGTCAACACTATCGTCATCGACGGGGAGGGCCGGCTCATCGGGCATAACACTGACGGCTCTGGCTGTGTCAAGGCTTTTGAGACGCGCTGCGGCATGAATATCGCCGAACATAAGTTCCTCATTCTCGGCGCGGGCGGCGCGGCGAGCGCAGTGGCGGCGGCCCTCGCAAAGAGCGGCGCGAAGGACCTGAAAGTGCTTAACATCAAAGAAGACTTCGCTCTTGCGGAGAAGCTGCAAAGCAGAATAGAGACCTTCTATCCGGGCCGCTGCTCCGTTGATTATATGAATGACGAAACAATAAAGAAGAACCTCGCTGGCTACGATGTCGTCATCCACGCGACGAAGGTCGGAATGTATCCCAAAACCGACGCGGCGCTTTTCAATGCGGAATGGCTTTCACCCGCGCACACGGTTTGCGACGTCGTCTACGTCCCGGTTGAGACGAAGCTGCTTGCCGAGGCAAAGGCGCGCGGCTGCGCGACGCTTTCGGGCCTTTGGATGAATATCAACGGCGCGATCGAGCAGATGCGCCTCTGGTTCGGCATCGAGGCGCCGGCCGATTTTATGTATCTCGCCGAGATGAATTTTCTGCGCGCGCAGGGCCGGCTCAAATCATAAGAGCAGAGAAAAGGGATGAGAAAGTACGCGCTCGTACATCTTACAAGAATGTGCTGGACGCTTCCGGAGATGATATATAACGCCGCCGCCGCGGGTTACGACTATGTGAGTCTGCGGACGATCAACCGCGGCGCGCCGGCGGAACTGGTCCATGACATCGCTTTTGACAGGGAGCTTTTCACGCTTACGGAGAGGGCGGTGAGGGAGACTGACGTCCCCATCGTCGATATCGAATTGGTAAAGATCAGTGAGTCGATAAAGGATATCCGCGAATTCGCGCCCGACCTTGAAGCGGCCTCGCGCCTTGGCGTGAAGAACTTGACGACGAATATCTGGACGGGAAATGTTCCCTTCTACGAAGAAAAGTTCGCCGGGCTCTGCGATCTTGCCGCCGAGTTTGAAATGTCGGTCAATTTGGAGTTTGTAACCTGGTCCGATGTTAAGGATCTGAAAGAATCTCTTGCGCTCATAAAAAAGACTGACAGAAAAAACGCGCGCGTCGCCTTCGACCTGCTCCACACATTCCGTTCTGGCGTCACGCCGGAGGAGGTCGCCGCTTGCCCGCGCGAACTGATCGCCCCTGTGGCTCACATCTGCGACGCGCCCGCCGAGGTTGACCCGCGAGGTCTTGCGTACACTGCTAGTAATGAGAGGCTCTATCCTGGCGAAGGCGCGCTGCCCGTCGCGGAATACGCGGCGGCGCTGCCGCCGGAGACTGTCTTAGGCCTTGAGATACCGCACGCGGAACGCACGAAGCGGCTGGGGGCAGAGGAGCATGTAAGACGGGTGCTTCGCCGCTCCAAGAAATATTTTGCGGAGCACGGCATCGCATAGCGGCTTCGGACGGTGTCATATAGATTAAAAACTTATAACTTGAGGTGAATGATTATGAAGATTGCGGCAAAAAGGTTAAAGCAAGTCGGCATGGTGGTGACGGATATCGACAAGGCAATTGAGCATTGGGGTGGTCTTGGCGCTGGGGAGTTCCGGAAATTTTTCCTGAGTTCCTCACGCGGCACATGCGGCCCGGTATTTAAGAACGGGTGTCCGCATCGAATCGAATCGAGCATGGCTGTGGCGGATTTTAACGGCGTGCAGATAGAGCTGATGCAGCCGCTTGACGACCAGAGCATCTATTATGATTTTCTGCAAGAGTGCGGCGAGGGGCTCCACCATCTCTGTTTTGACACCGATGATATCCCGTTCGACGAATTAAACGTTTATATGAAGGGACTGTACGGCGATCCGATATTCAACGGTATCGGGGCGCTGACGCAGTTTGCCTACTATGACTGCCGCAAGGAGATGGGGGCCTTTATCGAAGTTGTGACGAAGAAGCCCGAGTAATCTTCTCCGCCACGGCATAAAAACGAACGGAAACGTCAATCGGCATAAACGATTGAACAAATAAAATTGTAAAGGGGTATGGGTTTATGAAGAAGATTTATGGCGTAATCTTAATGGTGGCAGCCGTTAGCGCAATGGCATTCGGCGGTATTTTCGGAGGCGCGGCCGCGGCGGCGGAGATCAAGCCGAGAACGATGGTATTTCACTATGCTGGGCCTCTCGATTGTACGAACGCGCGTTTTGCCAACAATTTTAAGGAACTGGTCGAAAAGAAGAGCGGCGGAAAGCTTAAAGTCGACATATTTGGGCAAAATATTCTCGGCACGGATATCGACTGCCTTTCAACGATGAAGGTTGGCAAGGTGGACTTCATGGTCACGGTTCCCGCGATGGTCGTCAACGTCATCCCCGCGCTTGCCGTCTATGACATCCCGTTTACCTTCAAGGACGTCAAATCCGCGAGGAAGGCTCTGGCCGACCCTC
>JAEXGR010000034.1 GCA_023450745.1 Synergistota bacterium | reverse complement strand
GTTTAGACGCGCCGCTGACTTAGCTCAACAAAGCCGGAAAATCCTCGACGCACCAAAGTGCGCCTGCGGTTTTCCGGCTTTATTTCGCGTCGTCATCGGCACGTCTAAACGCCGATTTATCTTCGATAGGCGAGCGTGGTAAATTAGGGCTTAGCGTTCAATTATCGTGATGGTATTTTTGTTTTTAAAGGCCCCCTCGGAGAGGGGGCCTGAAACCGTTGCTAAACTCTGGCTTAGCGTTTGATTCGTTATTAGTATCTTGACTGGAAGACTCTCACGGTCGAGCTTCCTTTGCCGTCCTGCGTTTTCAGCGTGATGACGGCCTCTCTGTTAGCCCCGGTGGTATTTTCAGAGACGTCGACGTAGACACCCTGATCGGCGTCGTTTTTTGTTCCCTGTGTCTTGCTCGGCGTGCACCAGGAGGCGCTGCTTTCGGCGGTCCAGTCGCGGAAGGTTCCCAGTTCAAGTTTTTTGTGGCCGGCGGTTTTTGAGAAGTCCAAGTTGTTCGCGGCGATCAGCGGAGGATATATCTCCGCGAGCGGCACGTAAAATTCGCGCTCCTGCATAGTGCTGTTGTGATGCTCCTCACTCGAGACCTTTACCCACCAGGCGTAGGCGGCGCTGTAGGAGTAACCCGTCATCCATTTGAACTTGAATTTAAAGCCCTTGATGTTGTCCCTCTCTGCCGGCGGTATCTTCCAGGCCCACTGGTTGACGGGCTGGAAGAGGCTGCGCGAGGCGAGCGGAGCGTCGTAGAAGTCGTTGCAGGCCGCGAAGTAGGGGCCGCCTTTCAGCAGCGGACGCGAGAAGGTGTATTTCCATTTCGCGTTTTGCTGGGTCACGTTGTTTACGGAGCCTTTTGATTCGTTCTGTACCTGGCATTCAGAGACCGTTTGGCTCTCGCTGGTGGAATAGCTGACCCCGGCGCTGACACCGCCGCTGCCGGATAAGCCCGAGAAGCCGATATTGCCGCCCAGCGAGAAGGATATGCCGCTGGAAAAGCCGGTCGAACCGACCGAGGTGTTGGGCTTCGAATCCATGAGCACTGCTTTGTTGTTCTGCTTTCCGTCGGCGTTGACCGTCCAGTTGTCGAAGCCGTATTCGGCCATGTAATTCTGGATGAGCGCCGCCGTGGTTTTATGATGGTCTTTGTTGCTGTAGTTCGCGGAGGGGTTCAGCTGTCCCTTCTGCTTAATGAAGAACCAGTCCGAATCTATTTTGTCCGCCTCGTTGTAGGTGTGGCAGGCGTAAACGTCGACGGTGATCTCAAAGGTGTTGCCCCACTGGGACGCATTGTAGGTTTTTTGGTACATGCGCGAGATCTGCGTGAGGTCGTTCGTCCCCGAGGCGGCGCTGTTGAGCGCTCTTTGTTCCGCCGCTTTGCCGGCTTCCGCCGCTTTCGCCTGGGCCGCGCCGTCGTTCATCCAGCGTACGATGTCGCGCGCCCTGCCCGTTTCGTCTTCCGTTGGCGCGTTGCTGGGGACTGGCGGCCTGTCGAAGGATATCGTCTCGTCCCCGGATGTTACGATCGCCTCCCATGGCAGTGTTTTGTCCGCTGAAACGAGCACGTCTCCCGACATGATGCTGTCGGGCGCCTCGTCGACCGCTGCCGGCTTTGATTCGTCGTCGTTGAGCGCCACATAGGAGAAGATGTCGCCGCTCAGTATTTTTATGCCGTAATATTCGACGTAGCTGTCGCCGGAGGGCATGACGAAATCGCCCTGGAAGCCGAGCGCGTCAAGAAAATCGTTGATCTCCTTTTCGTTGGCGTGCTCCAGCGCGACGCTCATGCCCGCGTCAAGAAACTTTCGCAGGGTTTGGACCGTGTCGCCGCTCACGACAAAGCCGTCCCGATATGAAACTATCAGCGGCGCGTCCGCGCTTACGCCGTCATACGCGGCGACGTCGCAGATACCCTCCAACTCGTTTGCGAGGTCGCCGTGCATCTTTCCCATCACGTAAAGCTTCTCGCCGCTTCCTCCGCTGCCGTTGCAGCCGCCCGCCGCGACGACGGCGAGGAGGGCCATAATTAAAACGATGATCGCATAAAGATGGTTCTTTTTCGTTTTGAACATTGACGAAGTCTCCTTTTCACTAACCGTAACCGATATATAATATACCAATCAGGCGAATTTTCACAAAAAGAAATTACTAAAATACAGCGCAAGCGCATAAGAGTTTGTCTCCGGCATCAGCGCCGCCCGGTGTTACCGGCGGCGCGGTGACGCCATAAAAAGGCTTGAGATCTTTGCCCCGTACCGGCAGGCTGTTTTATCGGCGGTCCTATCAGCCCCCGTGCCACGAGACGCGGTTCCGGCCCTCTTCTTTTGCTTTGTAGAGGGCGTCGTCGGCGCAGGAGATGAGCTCCGCCATCGTTTTTTCCTCTCCCTGCTTTTTCTGGCAGAGGCCGATGCTGACGGAGACGCGGCGGTCTTCGCCGGTTTTTCGGCCGCCGCGGAGGCGCTCGATATCCCGGCGAATCTTTTCCGCCGTAAGGCGCGCCTCCGCGGCCTCTTTGCCATAAAGGAAGACGAGAAATTCCTCGCCGCCGTAGCGGACGAGGTCCGCGCCGCGCTGGCGGAGCTCGCCGTCAAGGTACTGGGAAAGGTCGGCCAATAGCCTGTCCCCCGCCAGGTGTCCGTAACGGTCGTTGAAGGTTTTAAAATGATCGATGTCGATCATCAGGCAGGCCGCCGCCTCCTCCACCGGGAAACGCCGGGCGATGATCTCCTGCAGGTAACGGCGGTTATGGACTTGGGTCAGCATGTCGATCATCACCTCGCGGCTGAGCACCCGGTTGGCCCGCTCCAGTTCCTGATACTGTTTTTCGATGATGATCTCGTTATGTTTCAGCCGGAGCTGGCTTTTGTAAAAGTAATTTGCGAGCACAAAAGCGATGACGGAGACGAAGAGGCTGTTGGCAAAGTTGTTGAACGTCTGGTTCAGCCCGTTCGGCCAGGGGAAGTAAGGAAGCAGGGCGTTGAGGAGGACGAAATTCCCCGCGTAGAGGAGGAAGCTCTCCCATGGTTTCATCAGGGAGATGATCGCGCTGAGGATGGTGACGTAGGTGAAGACGGTCAGGCCGTTCCCGCCGAGCTGGTCGTTCAGGGTCAGGGCGGTGCTCCAGAGGCAGAGCAGGATGATATAGAGGTGTTCCGTCATAAAATAGCGTTTATAGTTCTGGGGATCTTTATGAAAAAGGCGGTCCTGCGCGAGGGTCGTCAGACAGGTGACGGCGATGAGCACCAGATAGAGGACGACGTATGCCGTTCGCCTCGGCTTGAGAAAAGGGCCGCCGTCTCTGGAGGAGATGAGAAAGAGCATAACGACTTCGTAGGCGATAATCAGCAGGCGGAAGGTCAGGTGCTGTCTTCTTGCGCTTTCGCAGAGGCGGCGGTATATCTCTTCTTTGTATTCTTGCTCCGGGGCAAGCCCCATAAAACGCTTCAGGCATGAAAGCATTTTTCCATACCCCCCTGTTTGATGCGGTGGCCGCCGCGCGCCGGTTTTCGTGGGATATGTTGGCGAGCGACACAACCGCTACTATTATATAGCAAAAACCGGCGATATATGACTAGGGGGTAGAAAAATGCCGCGGTTTCTCTTCTATAAAATATTCACCGCCGTCTTTCAGTTGCCTGCGAAAGCGAAAAAAATGCCGCCGCCCGGCCGGGCGGCGGCATTCGGGCCTTATTTTTATCTCCACCGTATCGTCCATCCGCCGGTGACATACCCCGCCGCCGCAAAGCTGAAGAGCGCGCAGGAGGCGAGCATTGAAACGGCCAGGACCGTCGAGCCGCCGCTGCCTGCCGCTATCCAAAAGTGGCGCAGAACGAACGTCGCCAACAGGCTGATAATTGCCGTAACACCGTAAAGAGTGGTTTTTTTCATAATCTTTTCCTCCTGTCTTTGTTGGCCCTGCCAGGCCTTTGCGAGATCATTATATAAAGGCTATAATATAAAGTAAAACTATGCTTCGTAATATTTGTTTTTAGCAATACTTAAAAGGAGGCGGCGTCATGGAGAGCGCCAGATGCAAGGCTTTTTTGGTCTCCGCGGAGACGGGCAGCTTTTCAAAGGCGGCGGAGGCGCTTGGCTATACGCCCTCCGGCGTGAGCCAGCTGGTGACGGCCTTTGAAGGCGACCTGGGGTTCGCCCTTCTGACGCGAAACAAAAGGGGCGTCGCGCCGACCGCCGACGGGGAGCGGATGCTGCCCGCCGTGCGAGATTTTCTGGCGCACGAAAGGCGTATTTATCAGATCGCGGCGGATATCAAGGGTCTTTCGGTCGGCGAGGTGACGATCGCCACCTATCCCAGTATTTCTACGCACTGGCTGCCGGGAGTGATTCGGGGCTTCCGGGCGCAGTATCCGCGAATCAAGATTAAGCTTATGGAGGGCATCCGGCAGGAGATAATCCAGTGGCTCGAAGAAAAGAGAGCGGACGTCGCCTTTTTAAGCTACAAAGAGCCCATGCCCTACGACTGGGTCCCGCTGGCCGAGGATGAAATGCTCGCGGTGCTGCCGAAGGCGCACCCGCTCGCGGCGGCGGCGGCCTATCCGCTGCGGCGCTGCCATGAGGAGAGTTTTATCATGCCGGCCATGGGGCGCGACGCCGACGTCGCCGCCCTCTTTGAAAGAAACGGTCTGGAGCTGAACGTTCAGTTTACCACGCTGCAAAACTTCGCGGCGATTTCCATGGTCGAACAGGGGTTGGGAATAAGCATCATGAATGAGCTGATCACCCGCAACTGGCAGTGCGACGTTGTGAAGCTCCCTCTTGATCCGCCGCAGAAGATCATTCTCGGTATGGCGCTGTTGTCGCGGGAAAACGCCTCGCCCGCCGTCAAACGGTTCGTCAAATACGCCGCCGAGCGGCTGAACCGCCTGGGATAGCGGCCATGGCAAAATGCGCCGGGGGAGGGTGCGGCCGCGGCTGCTGTTTTGAAAAGCCGCCCCCGGCATCCTCCCCACGTCCTGACGAATGTTTTATTAAGCGAGGCTAATTCCCGCCGCCTGTTGGCCGGATGATCCTCTTGTCTACGCCGCGGACCCCGCAGTGCCGCTCTAGCTCTCGGGCGTAGTCCGCGAGCCAGCCGTCAAGGTCCTCGCCGCCGTCGAAGGCGTAGATGACGGAGAGCACCTCGCGCCTGCCCGGCTGAATCATTGCCCGGCGGCTGTCGCTGCTGGGATTTCCGAAGGGCCCTTCCTCGTCGCAGAGTACCGGCAAATGGCCGATGTTGACGCTGCTCTTGCCGATGCCGCCGTAATGCGCGCCTTCTTCCGCGCGGCGAAGCTCGACGGCGCCGCGCAGCGCGCCGGTGTCGTAGGAGCCGATGGCGTAGCCGGAGGAGACGGAGATCAGGTTATTGATCTCGACGACGTTGTTGATGTGGTATAGTCCGCTGCCTTTGGCAATGCGGCGCAGCATGGCTTCCGAGGCGCAGCGATATTCCTGCGGCGGCTTCCCCAGCGCTTTATAGGCCCGCCGCGTCGCCGCGACGCGGCGGTTTTTTGCGACGGCCTCCAGCGTGTATTCGCGGGAAAGTTTTGCGACCGCCTCGTCAAAAAGGGCGAGCAATTCGGGAGAGCTCGGCGCGACGTCGGCCTCATAGAGCAGCGCCCCCAGCGCAGTTTCCGGCCATAAAGCCGCCAGTTCGGCGGAGATCGATAATTTTATCATGACGTTCCTCCATTTTTGTCGGTATCCGCCCCTCTGCGTTACCGTGAGCGGAGGCGGTCATTTTTTATGGCGTCTATAAGAACGGGTATCATTATAATGCTTTATGGGAAAAATGTTTTCTTCGGGGCTTATACATTTCTCAATGTGCATGACGTTAACGCAGAACGATAACGCAGCCGGGCCCGGTGTTACGGTGAAATGTTTTTTATGCTAAAATATCCCCAGTAAAAAATAATGCGTATCACGCAGCCGCCGGGTAGCGTGGTTTTAAACGCGCGGAGCTCACGCCGTTAGGCCTTAGAAGGGGTGAGTCTTCGAGCGTTTTCTGTTTTTCTGGGAGGAGTTTGTATGGGAGAGCGGCTTTTTTGGACATTCTCTAAATACGTATCGCAGAGTGTCATGGGGATGATCGGCATTTCCTGTTATATACTGGCCGACACTTGGTTCGTCGCCGCCGCCTTCGGCGCGGAGGGGCTTGCCGCGCTGAACCTCGCGATCGTCGTTTACAGTATCATGAACGCCGCCGGACTGATGGCGGGGATCGGCGGGGCGACGCTGTTTTCGCTTTCGCTCTCTTCGGGGAGGGCGAGGCGCGCGGAGATCTTTTCCGCGACGGCGGCGCTCGGCCTGCTGCTCGCCGCGGTCTTTACCGGCGTCGGAATCTTTTTCAGCGGCTGGACGGCGCGGCTGCTTGGCGCGGACGAGGCGGTGTTTGCGATGACGCGGACCTATCTGCGGACGATCCTCTCCTTCTCGCTATTTTTCATCATGAACAATATCGTTCTCGCCTTCGTCCGCAACGACGGCAGCCCGCGGCTGGCGATGGCGGCGATGGTGACGGGCAGCCTTTCAAATATCGTCTTGGACTATATTTTTATCTTCCCCTTCGGCTGGGGCCTCTTCGGCGCGGCCTTCGCCACGGCGATCGCCCCGATGATAAGCCTGGCGCTGCTTTCTCTGCATTTTATCCTGCGAAGGAGCTCTTTCGCGCTTTCTCTGCCTCGGCTGAGTTTCGCGGAGATTGCCAAGATCATCCCTCTGGGGCTCTCTTCGATGATAACGGAGCTTTCTTCCGCCGCCTCGCTTGCGGCCTTCAACCTCATGATTCTCGCGATGGCGGGCAACACGGGCGTCGCCGCCTATGGCGTTGTGGCGAATCTTGCGCTTGTCGAGCTCGCCGTCTTCGTCGGCGCGGCCCAGGGGATGCAGCCGCTTGTCAGCCGCAGCCGCGGTTTGGGCGACGAACGGAGCTGCCGCCTCCTGCTGGGGTACGGTGCGGTTCTCGCTCTGGCGGTCGCTTCGCTGACTTACGGCGTGGTCTTTCCGTGGGCGCGGGAGATCGCCGCGCTCTTCAATTCCGCCGGCGACGCGGCGCTCGCCGCCTATGCGGAAGAGGGGCTGCGCGTCTATTTCGCCGGTTTTTTCTTTGGCGGCCTCAATGTCGTAATCGCCGCCTTTTTCAGCGCGGCGGAGATGCCGAAAAGAGGTTTTCTTATCTCTTCGCTGCGCGCCTTTTTGTTGGTGCTGCCGCTGGCGGCCCTTTTTTCCTGGCTTTACGGAATGCGCGGCCTCTGGTTTTCATTCGTTGCCGCGGAGGCGCTGACCTTTATCGCCGCCGCCGCGATGCTGCGGCCGTTTTTGTCGGGCTGCCGGGGCAAACTTTAAAATCTGCGAGATTCGCCTGCATGTTATTAAAATATGGGGTATAATCGAATTAATAGTAAGCCTGTGACATAGTGACTAATATTTCACTACATTAACACAATATATAGTATAATTGTCATATATAGTTCGTGGTTTCCGCGAGTATAAAGCCGTATAAGTCAGGCATATATGGCTATGCAGATAGATTGCTTTATCTATACAATACCGAAAGGAGTGCATTTTTATGTCAGAATCGAACAGTTTATGGAAGGCCTACCGGTTCCCGATAATCCTTCTCTGCGCCATCGCCGTCGGCTGCGTCATCGGCGCCGTAATGGGCAAGGAGGCGCTAGTGCTCAAGCCTCTTGGAGATTTATTTATCAACGCGATGTTTATGGTGGTTGTGCCGCTCGTCTTTACGACGATATGCAGCGCCGTCGCCTCGATGTCCTCGATGGAACGCCTCGGAAAGGTCATGAAGTCGCTGGTCGTCGTGTTCCTGATCACCGGCGCGTTGGCGGCCATCCTCATGCTTGTCACCGTCACGTTGTTCCCGCCGGCGCAGGGAGCGAACATCCAGATGCAGGCCGCGGGCGAGATTCAGGCCTTCAGCACGCCGGACCAGATCGTCAAGGCCTTTACCACCGACGATTTCGTCAACCTGCTCTCGCGCAGGGCGATGCTGCCGCTGATTCTCTTCACGATCTTCTTCGGCTTCTGCCTCCAGTCCCTCGGCGAGAGGGGACGCGCCATCGGCCGCGGCATCTCCGTCGTCGCCGACGCGATGCTGCAGATGGTCAAGTATCTTATGTACTACGCGCCCATCGGCCTCGGCGCTTACTTTGCGACGCTCGTCGGCGACTATGGCCCGCAGCTGCTGGGCGCCTATTTCCGTTCGATGGTCGTCTATCACGTCGCCACCTTCGCCTATTTCTTCGTCGCGTTCACCATCTATTCGTGGTGGGCGACCGACGGCAAAGGCGTCCGGGTCTTCTGGAGCAAGATCATCGCCCCCGCTCTGATGGCGCTCGGCTCGGGCAGCAGCACCGCCACGCTGCCGATCAACCTTGAAGCGGCGACGAATATGGGCATCCCGCGCGACATCAGCGAGATCGTGCTGCCGATCGGCGCGACGGCCCACATGGAGGGCTCCTGCCTCTCCGGCATCCTCAAGATATCCTTCCTCTTCGGCATCTTCGGCCTGCCCTTCACCGGTATCGGCACGATGGCGACCGCGGTCGCGGTCGCGGTGCTCTCCGGCGTCGTCCTCTCCGGCATCCCCGGCGGCGGACTGGTAGGCGAAATGCTGATCGTCAGCCTCTACGGCTTCCCGCCCGAGGCCTTCCCGATCATCGCCACGATCGGCTTCCTTGTGGACCCCGCGGCGACGATGGTCAACGCCACCGGTGATACCTGCTCGGCGCTTATCATCTCCCGCCTCGTCGAGGGCAAGGAGTGGTTCGCAAAGGCGAAGGTTACAAGCCTTTAGCAATAATTTTCCGACAGCCCAAAGAGGGCGGAGGCGCCGCGCGGCAACCGGGCGCCTCCGCCCTCTTCTTTTAGCTCCTTCGCGGCATTGCCGTGTCTGCCGGCGCGATGGCCGCGGCCGCGAATATCAATTTTCGATAAAACCCCGAAAGAATAAAATTGTGCTATTGTTATATCATGTTATAATGATAAATATGTGTACAAATAATTTTCTCCGACGCCTTCCGCGGCGCGGCGTGATATATAATAGCCGGTTATGCCGGAGTAGGTTGCGCGTATTTTTCTGACTGTTGCGTCTCTGTATTCATAAGGAAAAAGGGGGGTATAAATGACAGCGGTAAATAGACGCAAGATTATAGTTTTTGTTATTCCGCTGGTGTTTGTGTTGGCGGTGGGAATTTCCGTGCTGATCGGCTACTGCCGCGCCTTCGCGCGGGCCAAAGCGGATACGAAAGAGACGCTCTCTCTCTTCGCGCAGGAGCAGGTCAAACTCCTTTCAAATACCGTACTCTGCCAGTTTGAACTGCTGGACGTTTTCCTTTCTTCTCTGCCAGAGGAGGGTTTAGACCTTGACCTGATTTTGGAACGCGGTGAGAAGATGCGGGAAGAGACGCGCTATATTGCCGTAACGTATGTCACCGCGGACGGCGTCTCCCATGTGACGGACGGCAATACGGCCGATATTTCAAACAGGGAGTATTTTAAGATGACGATGCGGGGCAATCACATGCTCGACAAGGTCATAAACGACCGCGTCTATGGGATCGACGGCTTTGTGCTTACTGCGCCGGACGTCCGCGGAGGTAAGGTCAGGGGCTTTATCATGGGCGTCTTTGGCGAGCCCACCTTTCGCCGGATACTGAGCTCGAGCGCCTGCGGCGGGAATACTTACTCCTGTGTGGTTCGAAGCGACGGGGAGGTGATCGTTGGAAGCAGCCATCCGAATAACCTGCTTTCCGGCAGCGAGAATATCTTTGATTTTTTTAAAAACGCCTCCCTTTTTGAGAACGCGGAGACGGACATCCGAAGAGACCTGAAATCCGGCCGGAGAGGAAGCGTTGAATTTAGGGCGGGGGATCTCAGGCAATACGCCATGTATCTTCCGACGGGGATAAACGACACATACATTTTTATCATGGTCGATACGAAGTATATCGAGCAGAACGCCGCAGCCGCGACGCTGGATTATTTCTATTTAGCGGTGGCGGCGGTGCTGTTTTCCGGCGGATTGATCCTCTTCATCGTTTACAGAGAGAAGACCAACAGAAAGATACTTGAAGAAGACAGAGAAAGGCTCAAGATCAGCGAAGAGGGGTATAAGATCGCTTCGGAGCACGGGGAGCGGATGCTGTCCAGTTTTGACATCGCGGCGAGGGTGCTTACGCTGTCAAAGCGGACGCAGGAGGCGTTCGGTCTGCCGGAAAAATACCACGGTCTTCCGGAAAGCGCCATCAGCGCCGGCTTGGTCATGGAGGACAGTAAGGAGGCTTACCGCGGGATATATCAAGATGTTTTTGACGGCAAAAAGAGGGGGACGTGCCACGTGCATTTCGCGTTTCCCAACTCTCACCGGCCTCGCTGGCACCTGATGGAGTACACGCTCATATACGACACGCGGGGCATACCCTCCCGCGCGATCTTCTCTCAGGTCGATATAACGGAGCGCCGCGAGCAGGAACTTGCCTACGAGCGATGGAACCAAAGCCTCCTGTCCATACCCCCGGACAAAACGCGGGTGACGGAATACAACCTCACCAAGAACACTTGCGACAGGCAGTATGGAAACCTGCTGCTGAACGCGCAGCCCTCCGTAAACGAGATAAACTTCCAGGCGCGGCGCTTCGCCGCCCAGCTTATGAACGGAAAAGACGCGGAAGCCTTCATCGGCCTGATGAACCGGGAAAAACTTCTTGCCGCCTACTACGACGGCATCCGGGAGCAGAGCCTGGATTACATGGCGAAGACCGGCGGCGCTTTCCGCTGGATCAATGTCAAGGTGCAGCTTGTGATGTACCCCGATTCAAGCGACATCAAGGCGTTTATCGTCCACACCGATATCACCGAGGAAAAGGAAGAGGAGCTCTCCCTGCTTGCCAGCGCGAGGGAAGACGCGCTTACGGGCCTTCTGAACCGCAAAGCCTTCACATCCTGCGTGGAGTCGGCGCTGCGTCAGCCTGCCGCGCTTCACGCCCTGATCATGATAGATATAGACCATTTTAAAAACGTAAACGACACTTTTGGCCACGGGGCGGGAGACCGCCTGCTCGCCGACGTCGCGGCAAAGCTCCGCGCCTTGTCGCGCAAGGACGATTTTCTCTGCCGCTTCGGCGGCGATGAATTTATGGTATTCATGTGCGGCGTTCCTGACCGCGGCATCGCCAGAAAGCGTGCCGAAGACATAGTCAGGGCCCTCAATATCCGGCTTGATAAAGATAACGCCACGTCGTGCAGCGCCGGCGTCGCCTTTTATCCGACGGACGGCGCGGACTTCGCGGAGCTCTACAGGGCCGCTGACCGGGCCCTCTACCGTGCAAAGCAGGACGGCCGCAACCGCTTTGCCGCCGCTGACGGCGAAGCGAGATAGGAGCGCAAAACGCTCGATTCTGACGTTTTTTCGTTGGAAAGGAAGGAGCGCGCCAACTGCCTCCCGTGAAGTTAGGAGGCAGTTGGCATCGCTTTGTGTGTGTGGTGTGGGTTTTATAGAAGGGTTTTGGGAGAAACCTTGTCTATCTCATTTGTCTTTCTCCGGCGGGCGGCAGACGGCCGACCCCGGGCAGCTGCCGCAGCTGCCGCCGCAGCCGCAGGAGCTTTTGCCCTCGCGCCGGTCCCTGTTCATCTTCATCAATATCGCGACCACCGCCGCGAAGAGAAGTATGCTTATTACGATAGTGGCAATCATCTGATCATCGCTCCTGACTTTTAGTCTTTATCTTTTATCCGTTAGCGCCGGCGGTGCTTACCTTCCCGTCAAGGGCGTAATTTTTCTTTGCGGGGCGCAGCAGCAGGTAAATCCCGCAGAGCAGGACCGCCGCCGCGGCCGCCGTCCAGGCTGTGAGCGGCTTGCCCTCGAAGACGAGGCCGAGCTGATAGACCACAAAGGCCACCGCGTAAGCGTATCCGGTCTGGTATCCGATCGCGAAGCAGGTCCATTTCGCGCTGTTCATCTCGCGCTTGATGGCTCCCATCGCGGCGAAGCAGGGGGCGCAGAGAAGGTTGAAGATCATGAAGGAATAGGCGGCGAGCGGCGTGTAGTGGGCCGCAAGCTGCTTCCAGATCTCTTCGCCCTCTTCCGATACTTCGGCGAAGCCGAAGAGGATGCCGAAGGTGCCGACGACGTTTTCCTTAGCGACAAGTCCCGTGAAGGCGGCGACGGCGGACTGCCAGGTGCCCCAGCCGAGAGGCGCGAATATCCAGGCGATCGAGCGCCCGATGCCGGCGAGGAAGCCGTCCGAGAGGTCCTCAACCATCGCGATCTGCCCGTCGACATAGCCGAAGCTGGAGGTGAACCAGACGAAGATCGTGGAGAGCAGGATGATCGTTCCCGCTTTCTTAATGAAGCTCCAGCCGCGCTCCCACATACTGCTTAAGACGCTGAAGAGCGAGGGCATGTGGTAATCCGGCAGCTCCATGACGAAGGGGGCGCTTTCTCCCGCGAAGAAAGCCGTTTTTTTCAGGATCAGCCCGGAGATGATTATCGAGGCGATGCCGACGAAGTAGGCGCTCGGAGCGACCCACCAGGTGCCGTCGAAGAGCGCTCCCGCGATGAGGGCGATGATCGGCAGCTTCGCGCCGCAGGGCATGAAGGTCGCCGTCATGATCGTCATCCGGCGGTCGTGTTCGTTTTCTATCGTGCGCGAGGCCATAATGCCGGGGACGCCGCAGCCGGTGGCCACGATCATCGGAATGAACGACTTGCCAGAGAGCCCAAAACGGCGGAAGATCCGGTCAAGGATGAAGGCGACGCGCGCCATATATCCGGAATATTCGAGAACCGCCAGCAGCGCGAAGAGGACCAGCATCTGCGGCACGAAGCCGAGGACCGCGCCGACGCCGGCGATGATCCCGTCAAGGATCAGGCTTTGGAGCCAGCCCGCGACACCCAGCGCCGCCAGCGCGCCTTCGACCGCCGGCGGGACGATTTCACCGAAGAGAACGTCGTTCGTCCAGTCCGTGACGAAAGCGCCGACGGTCGTCACGGAAATGTAGTAGACCGCGAAGATGATCGCCGCGAATATCGGCAGCGCGAGCACGCGGTTCGTCACCACGGCGTCTATCTTGTCCGTCATCGTGAGGACGGATTCGCTTTGCTTCTTGTGCGATTCCTTGATCAGGGAGCTGATGTAGGCGTATCTTTCGCTGGTGATGATGCTTTCGGCGTCGTCGTCAAATTTCGCTTCGCAGGCTTCCCGAACGGTGTTGGCCGTCTTGATGCCGCGGGTGTTGTCTTTCAGCTCCGCCAGCACCTCGGGGTCTCCCTCGAAGAGTTTGATGGAGTACCAGCGGACGCGGTCTGCCGGCAGCGTGTCCGCGAAGGCCAGCTCTATCTCGGCGAGGGCCTTTTCGATGGAACCCTGGAAGATTCTCTTTGTTGCCGGGGCCGTCTTTTCCTCCGCCGCGACGCAGGCCTCTTTAACGAGCGCGTCAATCCCCGTCCCCTTAAGGGCGGAAATCTCCACTACGGGAATGCCGAGCTTTTTTGAAAGCTTGGCGCAATCTATCGATTCGCCCCTCTTCTTTACGACGTCGATCATATTGACCGCCGCCACGACCGGAATCGAGAGCTCCGTGAGCTGCGTCGTCAGATAAAGATTGCGTTCGAGGTTGCTGCCGTCGATGATGTTGATGATCGCGTCAGGCGCCTCGTCCCGCAGATAATTTCTGGCGACGCGCTCCTCGGGGCTGTAGGGAGAGAGGGAGTATATGCCGGGAAGGTCGATGATCCGCACCTCTTTTTTGCCGCGCAGACAGCCTTCCTTCTTTTCCACCGTAACGCCCGGCCAGTTGCCGACCGACTGGTTGGCGCCGGTGAGGGCGTTGAATAAAGTCGTCTTGCCGCTGTTGGGGTTGCCGGCGAGAGCAATTTTTTTAAACATGCCAATTCCTCCTGTGGTTAGCAAAACCTAACCCAAATAAGATTTTAAAATGCGTAAGACACACATCCTACGCACAGCTTTAAACGATAGGTTCTACCTCGACCATTTCTCCCTCCGACTTCCGCAGGGAGAGTTCGTATCCGCGTATCGTGACCTCGATCGGATCGCCAAGCGGCGCCGTCTTCAAGACGTCGATGCGGCTTCCCTTTGTAATGCCCATATCAAGCAAGCGGCGCCTCAGCGCGCCGGTCCCGTGGACCTTTACGACGCTGACGGACTCCCCGGGCTGTGTTTCCTTCAGAGTTTTCATCATAAATCCTCTCCTTGTCAAACCATGATTTTAAGGGCGATATCTTTATTTATCGCGACTCGCGAGCCCTTGATGCTGACAATAAGATTGTCCGCATTTTTTGATATGATTACGACTTCGGCTCCCGGGACGAAACCAAGTCCCTCGATGAACTGCCTCTGAGCGCCCTCGCCGCCGATCCTTTTGATCCCGCAGACCACACCCGTATCAGCCATTATTAAAGGCATCATTGACGTTACCTCCGTCTCTCAAATGTGGTTAGATACCACTAACTCATTTACGACGCTAAGGTTAGCATAAGCTAATAATTTTGTCAACTTTTGTAATGATTTTAAATAAAAAGTAATGGGCGGTGAGGGCAACGCCTCGTCCGCCCATCTTGAAGAAGGGGTATATATTGAAAGGGGTAATATTGGAAAGCCGTTATTTAGTTGGCGCCATAATTTTTTCGTAGATGACCGCGCCGATCGTTCCCTCCGGAATGGCACGCCAGCTCCGGTCGGAGAATTCATTTGACTCGCTTCCCGTCGTCTCATAGCCGTAAACGGCCTCAGCCGCGAGCAGCTGGTCTTCGCGCGCCCTCTTATTATAGGCGAAAGTCATGAGGAGATAGTGCGCGTCAACGCCGCAGCGCTCTTTGAACTTCGCCCTCTCCTCGGGCGTGCGGAGGGTGATCTTGGTGACCGCGGTCAGATAGTCGCCCTCGTCTTTAACCGAGTCGGTATCAAGATAGGCGATATTCCTCTCCGTCCTCTCGACCTCGGCGAAATTCTCCGCGAAGGCCGCCTGCGAGAGGCAGACGGTGGCGAGAAGCGTCAGTATAAGCGCCGCGAAAAGAATTTTTTTCATATCGTCTCTCCTAATTTGAGGCCGAATTATTGATCACGGTCGTCAGCACCGCGCCGAGGATCGCTCCCGTAACCAGCGCTCCCGTGGCGTTTGAGCCGCCGTCGTCATGCGGCCGCGCCGGCTGCGGCGCGGGAACCGGCTTGGGGGCGGGAGCCGGCACGTTATGGGGCGCGGGCTTTGCTTGCGGCTGGTTTGGCTTGGGCGCCGCCGCCCCTGGCTTTTGATTGTTCGCCCCCGGCTGCCCCGGGCGCTGATTGTTCGGCACGGGCTGTGCCGCGGGCGGATTTTTTTGTTGTCCCGGCCCGCCATGCGGCTGCGGCGCGGCAAAGGCGGCCGAAGCGGCCATTATTGAAATAAGGACGGCTGTCGTGATAATTTTTCCCGATCTTTTCCAAATATTCGTTATCGCCATTTAAATCACTCCCAAATTGTTCTGCTTAACGAATTTTATTCTCTCTGGCAGGTAATATACAACTTAAATATGGGGATTTTATGAAGATTTCCTGTTCTTATCAGGTTTATCGATATTTTACCTTGCTTTAATGACCGCCGTACAAAACGGGGGATAATGCCAGCGCCGCCGGTTTGATCAAGAGCCGAAATTGAACAATATTCCGACCGCCGCGGAGACGGCGATGAATACGATCGGGCTCCATGGCAGCCTTTTCTGCGCCGCAAAGAGGATGACGGCAAAGAGGACCGCCTTCCAAGAGAACAGATCCGCGGCTCTGCCCGTTGCCTGGAACTTTTCGAGGTCGAGCAGCGTGACGGCGACGACGTTTACCCCCGAGGCGGCGATCAGCGCGATGGAGGCGGGGCGCAGGCCGTAGAAGGCGTCCTTGACGACGGCGTGTTCGTGGAAATTGTCAAGCAAGTTCGCGATCAGCAGGATCACGACTATCGAAGGCGTGACCAGGCCGATGGTGGCGATGACCGCCCCGGGGATTCCCGCGGTCAGATATCCCGCGAAGGTCGCCATGTTGACGCCGATCGCTCCGGGGGTAGACTCCGCGACGGCGATCATATTGGCGATGTCGGTCGGAGTAAACCAGCCGCTTTCGACGGAGAGGGAGTAGAGAAAGGGCAGCGTCGCGAGCCCGCCGCCGACGGCGAAGAGGCCGACCTTGAAAAATTCGCCGAAGAGGCGCAGCAGGAGGATCACCGCTTGCCTCCCATCCTTCGCCGCCACGCTATCCCGAAGAGGAGCGAGGCGAGGACGATGAGCGCCGGACTCACCGAAAAGGGCATATAGGGCGAGCCTGCGCTGGCGGCGAAGGCCGCCGCGAAGAGCAGCAGCGTGGGGCGGTCGACGACGGAGTTTTTCCAGAGCCGCAGCACGGCGTTCACAATCAGGACGCAGACACAGACGCGGATGCCGGCGAAGGCGCTGCGGACGGCGGGAAACTCTGTGACGCGGCGCAGCGACGCCGCGATCGCCGCGAGCAGGACAAGCGGCACGGTGACGAAGCCAAGGGTGGCGATAAATCCGCCGAGCGGGCCGCCGCGCTTATTTCCCACAAAGGTGGAGACGTTGACGGCGATGATGCCAGGCGTGCATTGGCCGACGGCGTAGTAGTCGGTCAGCTCGGTTTCGGTTATCCAGCCGCGCTTTTTGACAAATTCATCGTACAGAATGGGGTACATCGCAAGCCCGCCGCCGAAGGTGACGCTGCCGATCTTTAAAAATATGAGATAAAGCTGTAAAAGGTTTTTCATCATCTTCCCCGCAATCATGTTGGATAACCGCCGATCATTATACTGTATGAAACGCGGCGGCGCATAAAAAAAGGGACGGGCGTTTGCCCGTCCCCTTAAACTGCTTTATATCGGAGCCGTCTTCTATTAGAGGAAGAAGCCCTTTATTTTGAGTCCGTCGGCAACGCGCTTGATGGCGACGAGGAACGCCGCGCGGCGCATCTTCACGTTATGCTCCTGCGCATAGTCCCAAACTCTCTTGAAGTTGTCCTTCATGATCGGGACGAGGCGGTTGTTGTACTCTTCCTCGGTCCAGAAGAATCCAGCGAGGTCCTGTACCCACTCAAAGTATGAGCCGATGACGCCGCCGCTGTTGGCGAGGAAGTCAGGTACGACGATGATGCCGCGCTGGTCGAGGATCGCGTCGCCTTCGGGTCTGGTCGGTCCGTTGGCGCCTTCAACGATGTATTTGCACTTCAGTTTGCCGGCGTTCTTTTCGCTGATGACGCCTTCAAGGGCGCAGGGTGAAAGAACGAGGCATTCCTGCTCGAGGATGTCTTCGCCGCTCATCTTGACGAGGCCGGGTTCGGTGTATCCGTCGAGGATGCGTTTCGGGTGCTTCTCAACATAGGCCTTCGCGGCTTTGATGTCGATGCCGTTCGGGTTGTAGTAGCCGCCGGTGATGTCGCTGATGCCGACGATCTTCGCGCCGGCTTCCTGGAGGAAGAGGGCGTTGTAGGTTCCGACGTTGCCGAAGCCCTGTACGATGACGGTAGCGGTCTTCGGGTCGATGTTCTGGGTCTTGAGGAGCTCAAGCACACAGGTGGCGACGCCGAGTCCGGTAGCCGCCGTGCGGCCCTTTGAACCCCAGTAGGCGATCGGTTTGCCTGTTACGACGCCGGGCTCGAGGTTCCCGCGGAGCTTGGAAACGGTGTCCATGATCCAAACCATTTCGGGTCCGCCGGTGTTGACGTCGGGAGCGGGTACGTCAGTCCAGTCGCCGATGAAGGGGGCGATACGGGCTGCGAATGTGCGGGTCATCATTTCGCGCTCACGCGGTGAGAGCTCGAAGGGATCTACGGAGATTCCGCCCTTGCCGCCGCCGTAAGGAATACCGGCGAGCGAGCATTTCCAGGTCATAAGGCTGGCGAGCGCTTCGCACTCTTCGAGGTTGACGTCGGGATGGAAGCGAAGTCCGCCCTTGGCGGGTCCGCAGACTGTTGAATGCTGTACGCGATAACCGTTAAAAACTCTTACTGAGCCATCGTCCATCTGGACGGGGATTGAGACGCAGATTGCGCGCTCCGGGCGGCTTAAAACTTCAACGAGACCGTCCTCAAGTCCCATTTCTTCTGCTGCCGAATAGAAATTCTGCAGTGCGGTGTGAAGAAGTACGTTGTTGGAAGTACGCTTCTGTACGGCCATACAAAAAACCCCCTTAGTATATTCGCCCCCTGCGGGGCGGTCACTTTAAAATCGTATCCTTTGCGGGACGAATTTTAATGTACATAGCTATTGTATTCCTGATTAGTTTTTCCGTAAAGAGCCCAGAAATAAGGTTATATTTGTGAATTCCAGAAAATAGTATAGAATTCATATAATTCTTCTCTTAGGCTTAGGGAAAAAAGGAACTATTTAGTTTAATGCACAAAAAAAGCTAAAAAAACAATCTCACAAGTATGACGGCGACTATAAGTCCAGGAAGCATGTTCATTACCCGTATTTTCATGAAGCCAAGCAGGTTGACGCCGATGCCCATAAGCATGAGGCCGCCCGTCGCGCTCATCTCCGTGACGGCGGCTTCCGACATGAAAGGCTGTATCCAGCCGGCGGCGAGGGTCAGCGCCCCCTGGTAGAGGAATACGGGGACGGCGGAAAAAACTACGCCGAAACCGAGCGAGGCCGCCATCGCCACAGAGGTAAGGCCGTCTATCAGTCCCTTGGCGATAAGCAGCGAGGGATATCCGCCGAGCCCCTCTTCAAAGGCGCCGAGTACGGCCATCGAGCCGGTGCAGTAGATGAGGCTTGTCGTGATGAATCCCGCGGAGAATCCCTTGGCGCTGTCGCCGATGCTCCGCTCAAGTTTCATGCTGGCTTTTTCAAGCGCCCCTTCAAGGTTCATCAGTTCGCCCAAGAGCGAGCCCACGGCGATACTGGCGATGACCGCCAGCGGCTGCCGCGTCTTTATTGCCATGCCGATGCCGAGCGTTATCACGAAGAGCGCCATTCCCTGTACGGGCAGTTCCATGATTTTCGCCGGGATTTTTTTGCGAAGCAACAGTCCCGTGAGAGCGCCGCAGATTATCATCAGGGCGTTCGCAACGCTCCCAAAAAGTGGCATTGAGCTAAATAATTCCACAATATATTCCCCGCTTTCATCCTTGCTATTATATAGCATAAAGGGCGCGCGGGGAATTATCGGTTATTGAGGCAGAAGCCCCTGATCGTTGAGTATTTCAAGGATGCGTTCTCTGGCGGCCCTGCCCGCTTCGCCAGCGAGCCCCGGTTTGTGCGCCGCGATGTATTTGGCCGCCTCCGCCGTCCCTCCTCCGAGCGTGAGGTCGTTATCGAGTGCGCCGGCCGGCATTTCGCCGGCGAAATTCTGCGCGCGGGCGTTGTTAAAGAAAAAGACCGCCAGAAGATAGAAATGACGGTACGGTTCCGTGTGCTCGGCCTGTTTTTGCGGGGCGGACTCATGAACGCCGCCTTGACGCGGGGCGGGGAGGCCGCTAAGCTGAAAGGCGATAAATAAACTATATAATCAGGGGGGCGTCGGGCGGTGATTATAGATTTTGAAAAGATACCGGAGAGCGTGATCAAAAATTTTTACGGCGGCGAGAGGGATACCGTCGCCCGGATGTTTTTTGACGGGATGAACCGTATCGCCTACGGCACTCTCGCGCCGGGGGCGTCGATCGGTACGCATACGCACGAAAACGGCAGCGAGATCGTCTATGTTTTAAGCGGCAGGGGGAAAGCGGTCTGCGACGGCGGCACGGATGAGCTTCGTCCGGGGTTGTGCCACTATTGCCCTAAGGGGCATTCCCACGGCCTTGTCAACGACGGCGCCGAGGCGCTGGTCTTTCTCTCCGTCGTCCCGCAGCAGTAACCGCGCGCGAATGTTTGGCCGGTTTTTGATTGCTCCTTGACAAAGCGGCGGGCGCGCCGTTAGAATGTTTGAAATTCTATTTCTTTAGGAGGGCTTTGCGTGAGAAACTTTTCATATATGCAGATGTGCATGATGATGTGCGATAACGGCAGAGCCCCTCTGAGACAGTAGACGAAGTTTTTCGTAATCTGTTCAGCCGGCTCTGCTTTTTATAAGCAGGGCCTTTTTTATTATTGTGAGGGGGATGTTTTGATGGAAGAGAATAAGAACCGCGGTTTTATGACAAAGGCGCTCCACTCGGGCTGGAGCTGCGATTCGGCGACGGGGGCGGCGGGGCTGCCGATCTATGCCTCTTCGGCGTTCCAGTTCCGCGACAGCGCGCACGCGGCGGGGCTTTTCAACCTTGCAGAGGACGGTTTCATTTACTCGCGGCTCGCGAACCCGACGGTGCAGGCCTTTGAGGCGGGGCTTAACGCGCTTGAGGGCGGCGTGGGAACGCTTGCCACCGCGTCGGGACAGGCGGCCTTCGCCCATCTGATCACGGCGCTCTGTTCCTCCGGCACGAATCTCGTCGTCTCGCGCAAGGTTTACGGCGGCACGCTGACGCTGCTGCAGAATATTTTTTCACGTTTCGGCGTGGAGACGATTCTTGTCGACAGCGACCACCCCTGCCAGGTGGAGCAGGCCATAAACGACGAAACGCGCGGCATCATCACCGAGGTCATCGGCAACCCAATGATGAACGTCGCGCCGCTGGAGGCGCTCTCGCGCATCGCGCGCCGCCAGGGAGTGCCCCTCATTATCGACAACACCTTCGCGACTCCCGCCCTCTGCCGCCCGATCGAATGGGGCGCGCACGTCGTCGTCCATTCGACGACGAAATACATTTCCGGCAACGGCAATCTCATCGGCGGCGCGGTGACGGACGGCGGCAACTTTGACTGGGCGGCCTATCCTGATAAATTCCCCGAGCTGGCGAAGCCGGACAAGGCCTACCACGATATCGTCTTCACGGAGCGCTTTGGCAAGGCGGCGCTCGCCGCAAAACTTCACGCCGCAATCCTGCGGGACCTCGGCGGCTGCCCCTCGGCCTTTGACGCCTATCTGCTGCATCTTTCGCTCGGCACGCTCGGCCTGCGCATGGAGCGTCACAGCGCGAACGGCCTTTTAGTCGCGCGCTTTCTGGAGGCGCATCCGATGGTGGAATGGGTCCGCTACCCGGGGCTTGAGAGCCATCCGCAGAACGACATGGCAAAGGTTTACCTCAAGGACGGCTGCGGCGGCATGATCGCCTTTGGTGTAAAAGGCGGCGTGGAGGCGGGGCGCAAGCTCGTCGACAGCCTTGAACTTATCGGCCACATGGCGAACCTCGGAGAGTCGCGCACGCTGATCATTCACCCCGCGAGCACGACGCACAGCCAGCTGACGACGGCGCAGCGCGCGGCGGCGGGGCTTTCCGACGGCCTGCTGCGCCTTTCAGTGGGCGTCGAAAATGTGGAGGATATCACGGCGGATCTTGAAAAGGGCCTTGCGGCGGCGGGAAAATAACGATGAAAGAGGAGATAGGCTCCGTTGCGCTGCAAAATGTAACGCTGCCCTCAGGCGCCTTCTTTGAGAGGCTGGATCAGGTTTACGGCCGCTATGGCGAGTTGAACGAAGCGGCGGATAACGTGATCGTCGTCTGCCACGCGCTGACCGGCAGCCACCGGCTCGCGGGCGAGAAAATTCCCGGGGAGCCGGAGCCGTGGTGGAGCGCCGTCGTCGGCGACGGCAAAGCGCTCGACACGCGCCGCTGGTGCGTCGTTTGCTTCAACAACCTCGCGAGCCCCTACGGCAGCACCTCGCCGCTCTTTGAAAATCCCGCGGACGGTAAACGCTGGGCGATGCGGTTTCCTATCCTCTCGCCGCGCGATACGGCCTTCGCGCAGAAAGAGGCGCTCCGCGCCATGGGAATCAAACGGCTTTACGCCGTCGTCGGCGGCTCGCTCGGCGGTATGATCAGCCTGGAGCACGCGATCTCCTTTCCCGACGACGTGCCGCGCTGCGCGCTGATCGCCGCGCCGGACCGCCTTTACCCGCAGGCGATCGCCTTCAACACCGTGCAGCGGCAGAGCATCAAGAGCGACCCGCTCTGGGCGGGCGGCGACTATGAGGGCGCGGGGCCGGTGAACGGACTTGCCGCGGCGAGGATGCTCGCGATGATCACCTACAAGAGCGAGCAGTCCTTTTCCCACCGCTACATGCGCGAGATGGCGCAGGGGTCCACGCGCGACTGGGACGGACAGTTTCAGGTCGAGAGCTATCTGCATTATCATGGCGAGGAGATCGTCAAACGTTTCGACGCGAACTGCTACCTCTATTTGACGAAGATGATGGACCTGCACGATATCGGCGCGGGACGCGGCGGTCTTGACGAGGGCTGGAAGCGTTTCGCGGGACGCCGGCTGCTCGGGCTGGGCATTTCAAGCGACATGCTCTTTCCCAACTGGCAGGTCGAGGAGGCGGTGCGCGCCGCCGCGAAAAACGGCGTCGCCGCCTATTATGAGGAGATAGAGAGCGAAAACGGCCATGACGCCTTTCTCATAGATTTTGACCAGGTCGACGATTATCTGAGGTCGTTTTTGCAATAGAGAAAACGCGAAAAAGGCGGGGCGGCAAACGAATATCTGCCGCCCCGCAAGCTCTTTTTTCCTAAATCGCCCTGCACAACAGCGCCCAATCCCCAAATATCTGCCCTTTGGCCGCCAGGGTATAGGGCTAAAGAGAATATTTTTATCGGAAGACGGCGGCCTTCGGCGCGCGGTTAGAAATAGAGATCCTGCGCGCCCTCTTCGAGCTTGCGCAGCCTCTCCTTTGTAAGTTCCTTTATCTTGTCGCTCGGTATCTTTTCGACCTCCCCGGCGATCACCCTTTCACCGAGCGCTTTCAAATGATCGGAGCCGTATCCGAGCAGATATTCCTTAAAAGTCAGCAACGCGTTCGGCTGGCAGATGTTGCGTATCTGCCCGGACTTCGCAAGCGACATAAAACGGTCGCCGGTGCGCCCCTGACGATAGCAGGCGGTGCAGTAGCTGGGGATATAACCGTCCTCGCAGAGCCATGTCAGCACTTCGTCAGGCGACCGCTCGTCCGAGACCTTGAACTGCGCCGTGTCAGGCTGTGCCGGCTGGCCGATCTCCTTGTGGTAACCGCCGATACCGGTGCAGGAGCCCGCGCTCACCTGCGAGATGCCGAGGTCAAGCGCCCGGCGCCGCGTTTCCGGCGTCTCGCGTGTCGAGAGGATCATCCCCGTATAGGGCGTGGCGGCGCGAATGACGGCGATGATGCGCAGGAACTGTTCGTCGGTCGGTACGTAGGGGAACTTATTCATGTCGACGCCCTCGGCCTCGCGCAGGCGGGGGACGGAAATCGTATGCGGCCCGACGCCGCACATTTTTTCCAGCGATTCCGCGAAGAGCAGCTGGGCGACCGTCTCATATTTGTAGTCGTAAAGCCCGTAAAGCACGCCGGTGCCGACGTCGTCGATGCCGCCCTCCTGCGCGCGGTGCAGCGCCGTCGTGTGCCAGTCGTAATTGCTCTTCGGCCCCTTCGGGTGCATCTTCGCGTAGGTGGGGCGGTGGAAGGTCTCCTGGAAGAGAATGAAGGTCCCGATCTCCGCCGCCTTCAGCCGCCGGTATTCCTCAACGGTGGTCGCCGCGATGTTGACGTTGATGCGGCGTATCGAGTCGCCGCGGCTGTTCTTATAGGCGTAGACGCGCTTCATGCAGTCAATGATGTAGTCAAGGGGAACGTTCGCGGGGTCCTCTCCGGCCTCCATCGCGATACGCTTGTGACCGAGGGCGAGAATCGCGTCCGCCTCCTGGTCTACCTCCGCCATCGTCAGCTTCTTGCGGCACATCGCGGCATTGCCCGCGTGAAAACCGCAGTAGACGCAGCCGTTGACGCAGTGGTTCGCGACGTAGAGCGGCGCGAAAAGCACGATGCGCCGGCCGTAGATGCGCTCCTTGATCTCTTTTGCGAGCGCGTAAAGCTCGTGTTCGAGCTGCGGGTCGTCAACCTCCAGCAGCACCGCCGCCTCGCGGTGGGTCAGCCCATTGCACTCGCGCGCCCTGTCCAGAATCGCGCGCACCGCAGCGGGGTCTTTAGCGAGCTTTTTCGCCTCTTCAAGTGAACTTAATATTTCCGCGTCGTCAATAAAAGAAGAATCCTGAAACTCCGTTTTGCTGTACATATTCGATCATCCTTTCCCCCCGCGCGGAAGATTCCGCCGCGGGCAGTAATGTGATTTGACATGCGTCCCTCCCGGCGGAAAGCGCCGCCGAGACGGAATATTGCCTTGAACTGATTTTATTTTAACAGCAAGTGACGGGGAGAACAAGGGCCGGTCCAGGCGTAGAAAACGGCTGGTAAGAAAATCCTACAGGCCGGAGCGTGTTCATTGTCTTTTTCAGAAGCAATTTGAATCTGTTTTTTGTTTTATGAAAATGATGACAGCGCCAGAATAGACGGCGCCCGCCAGCTCCGCCGTCATAGGGACGCAGTCTACAACCTTTACCGTGCGAATGGCACAGCCGGCAGGAATGTCTGTTTTATCCAGTTTCTCAAAAAAATCATCCTCTCACGATGACGCACGAATAAGAAGCGGCCCACGGTGATATTTTACCTGTTCGAGCTCTCCGTACCAGAAACTAATTTTACCCGCCGCTACTTGTTTTACAGTATTCCCCGCACCTCTCCACAAATCTTGCCGCCGCTTTGGGGAAGCCGGCGAAGTGCAGGTGGAGGTAGGAGCCTAAGATGTTGCCCTTGGCGTAGCCGGCCTCGTAGCTTTCGCCGGTGCGGTTTTTGGTGAACCGAAAGGCGCGGGGGAAGTCGCCGCCGGTTTCGGCGTTGGAGAAGTGGAATTCGTGCCCGCGCAGCTCTTCGCCCGCTTTCGCGACGACGTTGTCGGAGAGCGCCTTCGCGGTGACGTAGCCGACGGTGCGCAGACTGTCGTTCATTTTGCAGCTCATGGGAATGACGCCGCACATCCGGTGCGCCGCGCCTTCGAAGTCTTTAATTTCGCGCGTGAGGTACATGAAGCCGCCGCATTCGGCGTATATCGGCATCCCGCTGGCCGCGGCTCCGGCGATCGACTCTTTCATCGAGATGTTTGCCGCAAGTCGCGCCGCGAAGACCTCGGGAAAGCCGCCGCCGAAGATAAGGCCGCAGCAGGCGGGGATCTTAGTGTCGTTAAGCGGGCTGAAGCTGATAATCTCCGCCCCCGCCGCCTCAAGGGCGGCGATGCTTTCGGGGTAGTAGAAGGAGAAGGCCTCGTCGCGCGCGACGGCGATCGTCGTCACCTTTTCCGCGCGCGGCGCGGCGGCGGCCTCCGTCGCAAGCGGCGGGGCGCCGGCGGCGATTTTCAGGATCGCGCCCAAGTCTATCGCCGGTTCGATCATTTTTTTGATGTTTTCAATATATTCACGGTTGCTGTTTTCCTCCACGGGCAGCAGCCCGAGGTGGCGTTCGCGCACCTCCGCCTCTTTATTGCGCGGCACGGCGCCGACGACGGGCAGGCCGAGGCGTTCTATCGCCTCGCAGACCATCTGTTTGTGGCTTTCGGAGCCGTAGCGGTTTATGATCACGCCGCGAAGGTCGACTTCGGGGTCGTAGTCGCAAAAGCCTTTGGCGACCGCCGCCGCGCTTTCGCCCATGGAGCGGACGTCGATGACGAGCAGCACGGGGGCCTGGAGGGCCTTTGCGATCTGCGCGGTGCTGCTGACGCCGCCGCGTCCGCCGTCGTAGAGTCCCATGACGCCCTCGATGATCGAGATGTCGGCCTCTTCGGAGGCGGAGACGAAGATTCTTTTCATTGCCGCCTCATCCGTGAGCCAGGTGTCGAGGTTGTCGGCGCGTCCGCCCGCCGCCGCGCCGAGGTATCCAGGGTCGATGTAGTCGGGGCCGACCTTGTAGGGGTGCACACGCAGGCCGCGTGCGGCGAGCGCCGCCGCGATACCGCTTGTGATCGTCGTTTTGCCGCTGCCGCTGTGGGCGGCGGCGATGAGCAGGCGGGGGCGTTCGGCGCGGCTCATTTGACGCCCTCTTTTGGAGCCTTCGTTAGATGCATGACCTCTTTGATGATGTAGTCCAGATCGAGATTTTGGCGCGCCTGCGCCGCGAGGGCGTCGTAGGCCGCCTCCTTGGCCGCCGTCGTCGAGACGGCTTCGCGTTCCGGCAGGCCGCGTTTTTGGCGCAGGCGGTTGAGCCAGAAGGAGCGGAAGAGGTCGTTATGGAAGGCGTTGTGCAGGTAGCTGCCGGCGGCGCGCAGTTCGCTGTCGGCGAGGCCGTCGACCTTGCCGTCAAGCTCGAAGAGCGGCGCGAAGCCCGGTGCGCCGCGCAGCGGGCACGTCTTTCCGAAGTGTATTTCGTAACCATCGACGGGCGTCTCCTCTTTGAAACAGGGGTGTATCGCGCGCCCGCGGCGGCGGACGGTCGTTTTTTCACAGCCGAAGGTGGTGACGGCGGGCAGCAGGCCGAGGCCTTCGATCTCGGGGATTTTGTCGTTGTCGCGGAGGCCGCGGTCGTCGATCTTCTCGCCCATCATCTGGTAGCCGCCGCAGAGGCCGTAGACGACGCCGCCTTTTTGGTAGAAGCGGCGAATCGCGGCGGCGATGCCGGAGTCGAGCAGGTATTTCATGTCGAGCACGGTGCTCTTGGTGCCGGGCAGGATTATGGCGTCGAGCGCATCCGCCTGCGCGGGGGAGGAGAGCTCGCTTATTTCCACGTCGGGCTCGAAGCGGAAGGCTTCGATGTCGGTGTGGTTGGAGACGCGCGGAAACTTGACGACGCCGAGGCGGAGTTTTTCCGCGGCCTCGCCGCGTTCTCCCCTCGTCCAGTTGATGCTCATGACGTCTTCGCCCTCGATGACGACGTCGGTGAGCCACGGCATGACGCCGACCACTTTGACGCCGGTCTTTTTTTCGGTGAATTCCACCGCGTCCTCGAAGAGCGAGAGGTCGCCGCGGAATTTGTTGAAGATGATCCCTTTGACGCGGCGGCGGTCACGGCCGAGCAGTTCGAGGGTGCCGACGACGGAGGCGATGGCGCCGCCGCGGTCGACGTCGGCGACGAGCAGCACGGGAATGTCGGCCTCTTGCGCGACGCGCATGTTGACGATCTCCGCGGCGTTGAGGTTGACCTCCGCGGGGCTTCCCGCGCCCTCGCAGACCATCACCTCGTATTTTTCGTCGATGATGGCGAGCGCTTCGCGCAGGGTCTCGAGCCCTTTGCCGAGCGTAAAGGTCCGGTAGTAGTTTTTGTCGCAGGGGGCGTCGAAGACCTTGCCCATAAGCACGATCTCCGAGGAGGTGTCTTTGCGCGGCTTTAGCAGAATCGGGTTCATGTAGGTCTGCGGCTCGACGCGCGCCGCCTCCGCCTGTACTCCCTGCGCGCGCCCCATTTCGAGGCCGTCGGGAGTGACGCAGGAGTTGTTTGACATGTTCTGCGATTTGAAGGGGCAGACGGCGTAGCCCATGTCGGAGAATATACGGCAGAGCGCCGTGGTGACGAAGCTTTTGCCCGCGTCGCTCGAAGTTCCCTGTATCATGATTCCGGTGCAGTTTTTCATGTTGTCCCCACCTCGTGTTTCTTTGTCATATAAAATCTCACGTTGACGTGCCGTCCGCCGGTTGCTAATACTCTATCCCGCGTCTTGCCAGCAGGCCGCCGTCGTAGTAGTGCTTTATCTTTTTCATTTCGGTGACGAGGTCCGCGCGCTCTATCAGCGCCGCCGGCGCGCCGCGTCCCGTGAGCACGAGCTCGGTCTTTTCGTTCCGCGCGTCGAGGAGCGCAAGCGCCTCTTGCTGCGTGACGCACCCGTACCGCATCGCCGCCATGATCTCGTCGAGGATCAGCAGGTCGGCGTCGCCATCCCGCAGCATCCCGTATGCCATCGTCATCAGCGGGCAGGGGGCGGCGCAGGGGCCGCTGCCGCGTCCCTGCGGGCACTGGGCGAGTCCGATGCCGAGTTTTTCCGCGCTCTTGTGCTCGCCGCAGCGGAGGGCTTTTTGAAACTGAATGATGAATACTTTACCGCCGCAGCCGACCGCGCGCATCGCGAGGCCGAAGGCCGCGGTGCTTTTGCCCTTGCCGCAGCCGGTGTATATCTGTACTTTTCCCTGCTGTTTTTCGTCTGGCATCTTTTAAAACTCCGCGCTTCCCGCCACTTCGCCGGCGCAGACGAGAAAGTATTCGATATCTTCGTCTGTGTGCGCGGCGCTGAGGAAGAGCGCCTCGAACTGCGAGGGGGCAAGCAGGACGCCGCGCGCGGCCATGCCGCTCCAAAAGCGGGCGTAGCGCGCGGTGTCGCTCTTTTTCGCCTCGTCATAACTGTTTACCGGCCCCGCGGTGAAAAATATTGTCGCGAGCGATTCGACGCCCTGCACGCAGGCGGGGACGTTGTATTTTTTAAAGATCCTGCCGAGGCCGCCGCGCAGTTTTTCGCCTTTGGCCGCCAGCTCCTTATAGATGAGCGGGTTTTCGCGCAGCGCCGAGAGCGCCGCGAGCCCGGCGGCCATCGCCACGGGGTTTCCCGAGAGCGTTCCCGCCTGGTAGACGGGGCCCAAGGGGGCGACCATCGACATGACGTCGCGCCGCCCGCCGTAAGCGCCGACGGGCAGGCCGCCGCCGATGATTTTGCCGAAGGTCCAGAGGTCGGGGGTGACGCCGAAGTATCCCGAGGCACAGTGCAGCGAGAGGCGGAAACCGGTGATTACTTCGTCGAAGATCAGCAGCGCGCCGTGATCGGCGGTGATCCGGCGCAGCCCTTCAAGGAATCCTGGCGCGGGAGGCACGACGCCCATGTTCGCGCCGACCGGTTCGACGATCACCGCGGCGACCTCGTCCCGGTGAGCCGCGAAGATCTCTTTCATCGTTTCAAGGTCGTTGTAGCGGCAGGTGATGGTCTCCGCCGCGATATTTGCGGGGACGCCGGCGCTGTCGGGCTGTCCCGCGGTCGCCAGGCCGGAGCCGGCTTTCACGAGCATGCCGTCGGAGTGTCCGTGGTAGCAGCCCTCAAACTTCACGATCAGCTCGCGGCCGGTGAAGCCGCGCGCCGCGCGGATCGCCGAGAGGACCGCCTCGGTGCCGGAGGAGACCATGCGCACCATTTCGACGCCTTTGACGAGTTCCGTGATGAGGCGGGCCATTTCAACTTCGAGCGCCGTCGGCAGGCCGAAGCTCGTGCCCTCGCGCGCCGCCTCGCAGACGGCGTCCACGACGGGGCCGTAGGCGTGGCCGAGAATGAGCGGGCCCCAAGAGCCGATGTAGTCGGTGTACCGTTGGCCGTCGGCGTCCCAGATGTAGGCTCCCTCGCCGCGCGCGGCGAAGACCGGCGTCCGCCCGACGCTCTTGAAGGCGCGGACGGGGCTGTTGACGCCGCCGGGGATGAACCGCCGCGCCTCTTCAAACAATCTTTCGCACTGGCTCTGGCTCATTAGAGTTCGCCCTCCTTCATCATCCGCGCGAGCTCGGGGGCGAAATAGCTGACGATGACGTCCGCGCCGCCGCGCGCGAGGCAGGTCGCCGACTCGGCGACGACGCGTTTTTCGTCAAGCCAGCCGCGTTCGGCGGCGGCCTTGATCATCGAGTACTCGCCGCTGACGCAGTAAGCGCCGACGGGGACGCAGGAGGCCTCTTTCACCGCGCGCAGTACGTCGAGGTAGGGGAGTCCCGGTTTCACCATGATCATGTCGGCGCCCTCCTCAATATCGAGCAGGGCCTCGCGCACGCCCTCGCGCACGTTGCGCGGGTCCATCTGGTAGCTTTTGCGGTCGCCGAACGAGGGAGCGGAGCCCGCCGCCTCGCGGAAGGGCCCATAGAAGGCTGAGGCGTATTTCACGGCGTAGGAAAAGATCAGCGTGTCGTCCAGGCCCGCGCCGTCCAGCTTCGCGCGGATCGCCGCGACGCGCCCGTCCATCATGTCGGAGGGGGCGACGATGTCGGCGCCCGCCTGCGCCTGGGAGAGGGCCGTCTTCGCGAGCAGGTCGAGCGTCGGGTCGTTGTCCACCGTCTCGCCCTTGAGCAGGCCGCAGTGGCCGTGTGAGGTGTATTCGCAGAGGCAGACGTCGCCGATGAAGCACATTTCGGGGAAATGTCTCTTACCGGCGCGCAGCGCCTGTTGGATGACCCCGTTCTCGTTGTAGGCCTCGCTGCCGAGCTCGTCCTTATGTTCGGGGATGCCGAAGAGGAGCACGGAGTTTACCCCCGCGCGCTGCACCTCTTCGAGGACGCGGGGGAAGGTGTCGGGGCTGTAGCGCTTCTGCCCCGGCATCGCGGGGATGTCTTCAATGATGCCCGCGCCCTCGCGGATAAATATCGGATAGACGAGCATGGAGGGGGAGAGCCGCGTCTCCGCCGCCATGTCGCGGATTATTTTGTTTTTTCTCAGCCTTCTTGGACGTACGATCATCTTATATCTTCCTCCAAAGTATTTATAAGGCTCTCCAGGGTCGCCTTTTGAGCCGTTATTATCCGTTTAAAGCCGGCGCGGCGCGCTTCGGCCGCCGTCTGTTCGCCGATGCAGCAGGCGTGTTCTATTGCAAGCTCCGGCATCGCCGCCTTGAAGCCGCGCACCGTAGAGGCGCTCGTGAAGATCGCCGTGTCCGCGCCCTGCGGGATGGTCTCGGCCTTTTCGTATATTGTCTCATACAGCGGCAGTTCGGTGAAGTCGAGTTCCCGCGCCGCGAGCTCCGCCGTCAGCTCTGGCGAGCCCTCTTTCGCGCGGATCATCAAAATGGGCGTACCTTGGGCGAGCGCGGCGAGGCCGCGCGCTAGGTGGACGCCGTCGTAGACCTCCGGCACGTAGTCTGTGAGCAGGCCGCGCTCCCTCAGCGCCTTCGCGGTCGCGGGGCCGATCGCCGCGATCTTTGCCGCGCCGAGGGAACGGACGTCGCGGCCCGTTTCCGCGAGCAGCGCGAAGAGCGCCTCCACGCCGGTCATGCTCGTGAAGCCGAGCCAGCCATATTTTGCAAAGTCCGGCAGCTCGGCGGATATCCGGCGCGTGCTGATGCTGGGCAGCTCCACCACCTCCGCGCCTCGTTCGCGGAGCATCGCCGCCAGCCTCCCCGCCCGTTCGCGCGGGCGGGTGACGATTATCTTGCGCCCCGCGAGCGGCAGGAATTTTTTCCAGGCGAATTCTTCCGCGAAGGCCGTTACCGCGCCGACGACGATCAGCGCGGGAGATTTCAGTTTTTGCTCCGCGCAGGCGGCGGCAAGGGTCGCGAGCGTGCCGCCGATGAGGCGCTGAGCCGCCGTGCTCGCGTTCTCCACGGCGGCGGCGGGAGTGTCCGCCCCCATGCCGGCGTTCATGAGCGCCGCGCATATTTCGGCGGCGGCGCCGGCCCCCATGAGGAAGACGAGCGTGCCGCCGAGCTTGGCGAGCGACTCGTAATCGACGGGCGCGATGGTCCCCTCTTTCGTGTGCGCCGTGATGATGTGGACGGAGCGCGCGATGCCTCGGTGTGTGACGGGGATGCCGGCGCAGGCCGGTCCCGCGAGCGCCGAGGTGATGCCGGGGACGACTTCAAAGGGGATGCCTTCGCGGTTCAGCGCCTCGATCTCCTCGCCGCCGCGCCCGAACAGGAAGGGGTCGCCGCCCTTGAGCCGCGCGACGCGCCGCCCCTTTTTCGCCTCGCGCACAAGAATCTCTTCGATCTCGCGCTGGGGCGCGGAGGGGCCGCCGCCGGTCTTGCCGACGCTGATTTTTTCCGCCGCCGCCGGCATCATCGCGAGCACGCCGTCGCCGACGAGCCGGTCGTAGACTACACAATCGGCGGCCTCCAGCAATTCGCGGCCGCGCAGGGTGAAGAGCCCCGCCTCTCCGGGGCCCGCGCCGATGAGCGCCACGCTTCCTTTTTTATCTGTCATAGCTCTTCCCCCCTTGAAAGTTCCTGCGCGAGCTTCGTCGCGATGACGGTCTTTTCTTTTATGGCTCCGCGCGCCGTGCCGCGGCGGATGTCGCGGCCGCTTTCGTCGGCGTAGAGCCCCATGATCGTTATCTCTTCGCCGTCAAGCCTGGCGAAGGCACCCACGGGCGCGGTGCAGCCGCCGCCGAGCGCGGCGGAGAAGGCCCGTTCCGCCGCGGCGCAGGCCGCCGCCTCCTCGTCGCGCACCGCCGCCAGATAGTAATAGTCCTCTCCCGCGCGCCCCTGGCAGGCCAGGATGCCCTGCCCCGGCGCGGGGATCATTTCGTCCGTCTCAAAATATCTGGCGGCGCGCCCCTTGAGGCCGAGCCGTTTGAGGCCGGCCGCCGCGAGCACGAGCGCGGAGAATTCCCCGCCGTCGAGCTTGCGCAGGCGGGTGTTGACGTTGCCGCGCACCGGTTCGATGCGCGCGCCGGGGTAGAGCGCCGCGAGCTGTACGCGCCGCCGCGCCGAGGAGCAGCCGATGGCGCCTGCCCCGAGCTTCGTTTGCCCCTCCGGCAGGACGAGCGCGTCGCGCGGGTCTTCGCGTTTTGAATAGGCGACGAGCGGCAGCGCCGGGTTTGCGTTCATCGGCATATCTTTGAGGCTGTGGACGGCGACGTCGATGGCCCCCGACAGCAGCGCCTCCTCAAGCTCCTGTGTGAAAAGTCCTTTGATGCCGAATTTATCGGAGGCTTCGGAGAAGGGCTTCATATTTCGGTCGCCGGTGGTCTCCATCGCTATGAGCTCGACCGCAAGCTCGGGGTGGGCGCGGGCCACCGCTTCCATCACGAGCTTTGTCTGCGCGAGCGCGAGCGCGCTCCTTCTGCTTCCGAAACGAATGATTCTTTTATCCATGGTTCCTTTGGTCCTCCAAAGCGGCGCGCTCCTCTTTCACCCACTCGTCCCAGACGGAGCGGAGACGCTCCGCGAGCCTGTGCGTCAGCGCCGGGGAAAGCGCCCCCGCCGAGACGGAGGCCGAGACCTCGCCGCTCGTTACGAGAGAGGGAAAATAAAAGCTGCAGTCCGCCGCGCTGTCCGCCACGCTTACCGGTATGCCGCGCCGTTTTGCCTCGGCGCCGACGGCGGCGTTGACCTTTTCGTCGTCGGTCGCCGCCACCGCGAGCGCCGCGCCCTCCAGGTCTTCCGGCTCCCAGAGCTTTTTCTCGCACCGGCATTTCAGCTCCTTGAACTCCGGACAGAATTCGGGGCTGACGGCGGTCACCGCCGCGCCGCATTTCACCAGCGTCGCCGCGCGCCGCGCCGCGATCCGGCCGCCGCCCGCGATCACCGCGGCGCGTCCCTCCATGTCCGTGAGCAGCGGAAAGAGCGGCGGGCGCGAAAGGCCGAGCATCCGGCGCGCCCAGAGCAGCGCCTCGGCGCAGCTGTGTCCGTCTTCTTCATGCGGCCGCTCGATCATGACGACGCGCGCCTTACAGCTGCGCGCCGCCTCGATCTTTTCTTCCAGGCCGCCGGCGGCGCCGCCGTCCTTGGTGACGAGCCAGCGCGCGCCTGTTAAGCGGATCATCTCCTCGTTCATGCGCAGGCTGAAGGGGCCCTGCATCGCGATGATATGTCCGCTGTCAAAGCCGCACGCGGCGCATTTTTTTATTACCTCGGGGTCGGGCAGCACCCGCGCGAAAAGCCGCGCGCGCGCGCTTATGCGGGCGAACGCCTCAAGTTCCCTGCTGCCGGTGGTCAGCAGGATGTTGCCCGTCGTCTCCTCAAGGTAGCGGGCCGCCTCTTCCGCGTTCTTTACGCGGACGACGTCGCGGCCGGCGGCGCTTTCTTTGCGCTGTACGCGCATAAGCGGCGTGCCGGCGGCGGCGCAGGCGGCGCGGATGTTCTCGCGGGCTTCGCGCGCGTAGGGGTGCGTTGCGTCGATGACGCAGGCGACGCCTGAATCTCTGATGAATTTCTCCATCTCTTCGGCGTTCATGCGCCCGACGACGGTCGTGGTGTTTTCCGCCCCGCGTACCAACTCCGCGCCGTAGGCGGTGGCGACCGAATATATGAGCGGCAGTCCGAAGCGCGTCAGTTCGCGCCCCTCGGTGGTGCCGCCGAAAAGCAGTATCCGCCGCTCCATCTCAGCCATCGTTCTCTTCGGTTTGCCGATAGCCGCGCGGCGTTACCAGGCGTCCGTTTATCACGCGGGTGGCGGAGTTGCCGATTATCACGGTGCAGAACATATCTATCGGCGCCTCTTTCAGTCCGTCGAGCGTGGTGAGCCCGCGGCTCTCCCCGTCGCGCCCGGCGTTGCGCACCCAGCCGGCGGCGCGGTCCTTCGGCAGTTTTTCCATGAGGACCGCCGCGGCGCGCGCGAGATGGTCGGGGCGGCCGTGGCTCGCGGGGTTGTAGACGCAGATGACGAAATCGGCCTCCGCGGCGGCGCGCAGCCGCCTTTCGATAAGCTCCCACGGCGTCAGCAGGTCGCTGAGGCTGATCACCGCGAAGTCGTGCATCAGCGGCGCGCCGAGTATCGAGGCGGCGCTCGCGGCGGCGGTGATGCCGGGTACGATCTCTACTTCCGTCTTGTCCTGCGCCACCTCCAGCATGATCCCGGCCATCCCGTATATTCCCGGGTCGCCGCTGGAGACGAGCCCGACGGTGCGACCGGAGAGCGAAAGCGAAAGCGCCTCCTCACAGCGCGCGCGCTCCTTTTTCATCGGCGAGGCGACGAGCTCCTTACGTCCCTCAAAGAGAGGGCGAATCAGTTCTATGTAGGCTTTGTAGCCGACGATCAGATCGCATTTTTCCAGCGCCGCCAGCGCCCGCGGCGTTATCTGTTCCGGGCCTCCGGGGCCCAAGCCGACGACGTATATCATCTCTGCGCCGCCTTTGCGAGCGCGCAGTAACATTCTTTTGCCATATCTATATCAACCCTTTCTTTTAATGAGAAGAGAAGCTTATTCATCATGCTGCGGGAGGCGGCCTTTACGCGCGAGTATTCTTCGTCGCTTTCGCAGCCGAGCTCGCTTGCCAGTTCGCGCTCGGCGAAGGAACAGACGTCTTCTATATAGGGCATACATTCATGTACCTGCCGCCATTCGTGAAAGCGCCGGGTGTGCTCCGCGACGCTTTTTTTGATCTCCCGCAGGAAATCCGCCGGCAGCACGCCGCGTCCCAGGCCGTCCATGTCCACCAGCGTCACCGAGGGGCGCTTCATGAAGGCCGGTTCGATGTCGCGCGGGACGGCGAGGTCTATCATCATTCTGGCTACGCCGTCGTCGGGGAACTCTTTTGCCGTGAGGACGAAATGCGGGCTTGCCGTCGCGCAGATCACGAGGCGGCATTCCCGCAGCGCCTCGTATCTTTTGTCATAGGGGATCAGCTCTACGCCGGAGGGCGGCTGCGCGCCGTCCTTGCGGCAGCGGCGGCGCGTCATGCGCACCACCGCGCCGCGGTCGCGCAGCAGCTGCGCCGCGATCATGCCCATTTCGCCGCTGCCGACGACGAGGGCGGGGACGCCGTGCAGAGACTTGAGCCCTTCCGCCGCCGCCGTGCAGGCCGCCGCCGCCGCGGAGCATTCGTGCGGCAGCGCCTTGTATTTGGTGCGGATCTCCTTGCCCGCCGTGACCGCGCGCTGAAAAAGCTGCCCGAGCAACGCGCCGCAGGTTTTTTCCTCGCGCGAGGCGGAAAGCGCGTCCTTCATCTGCCCGAGGATCTGATCCTCAAGCGGTATCTGCGAGTGAAGTCCCGCGGCGATCTCGAAGATGCGCGCGACGGCGGCCTCTCCCCGCAGCGAGAAGAAATTGCCGCAGCCGCGCGCGCGGTGCAGCAGCTCCGCGGGCTCCTCTTCGGAGACGACGGCCAGCTCCGTGCGGTTGCAGGTCGAGATGAGGACCGCCTCCTGCGCGTAAGGGGCGACTTCGCGCAGCAGCGCGCGCCGCTCGCTTTCGGTGAAGGTGAATTTTTCCCGGATGTCGACGGAGGCCGACCGGTAATCCAATCCGGCGATCTTTATTTCTGTAGCCATAAATCACAGACTCCTTTTTCTTGCCAGCGCGAAGGTGATGCCGGGGTATTTTGTCTTGAGGCGCACCAGGTAGCCGCCCCGCGACGCCGCAAGCGCCGCGCGCTCGCAGACGTTGTCGGCCCCGACCGCCGCTGTTGCCGCGGGCGAGGGGGTGAACTCGCCCGGCAGCGCCATCAGCTCCGCCGCCGTGAAGGTCTCAAAGGGTATTTGATAAAATTCCGCGAGCCCGGCGATCGCCGCCTCGTCTTTCTTTTGCTCGACAGAGGCGACGACGGCGGCCGAGAGCGGAGAATAGCCGCTGTTCTTCATAAAGTCTAAAAAGCATCCGCGCAGCAGCTCCGGCTCCGTGCCGCGCTTGCAGCCGACGCCGACGGCCAGATTCTTCGGCCGCAGCCACAGCGTGACGGGGTAGGGGGCCGGCTGCAGTTCGTCGGTGACGGCGACGCCGACGGCGTGTCCCGCAAGCAGCTCCGCGGCGACGCGCTTCGCGGCGGGCAGGTTTTCGATCGCGCAGCCGTTCTTCACCGCCCACGAGTCGGGCGGCGTGATGCCGTTTACGTCGGTAGCGGTGGTGATTACGGGGCGGCCCCCGATGATCTCGGCGATGCGCCGCGCAAGCTCGTTGGCGCCGCCGAGATGCCCTGAGAGCAGGGAGATGACGCTTGCGCCGCGTTCGTCGGTGACGACGACCGCCGGGTCCCGCTCTTTGCCTTTAAGGTATGGCGCGATGGCGCGCACCGCGATGCCGCAGGAAGAGACGAAGACCAACGCCTCGCTTTCCGCAAATCGCGCGCCGGTCCAGTCGCCGAGCGAAGCGCCGAAGGGAAGCACGCCTGCGCCTGCGTATCTTTCAGGGGCCCAGGCCGCGCCGCCGAAGGCCCGCGCGATCCGCAGCGCGAGCGCCGCCCCCTCTTGCGAGAATGCCGCCGCGTGGAGCTTCATCTCTTATTCGGCGGCTTTGCGGAAGCCGTGCGAAAAATGTTTATCGTAAAGCTTCGAAAGCTCGTACTCGTCGCCGAGGAAGTCGCCCACGAGGATCAGCGCCGTGTTCTTTATCCCCGCCTCCGCCGCGAGCAACGGCAGGGTGGCGAGCGTGGCGCGGAGCACCCGCTGCTCGGGCCACGAGGCCTTATAGACCATCACCGTTTTGGTCTCGGGGGCATATCCGCCCATGATCAGCTCGGCGCAGAGGCCGTCTATCAGCCCCGTAGAGAGGAAGAGCACCATCGAAGCCTGATGCTGCGCGAGCAGCCGTATCTTTTCTTTGTCCGGGACGGGCGTGCGTCCCTCCATGCGCGTGATGATCACCGTCTGACTCACCGAAGGCAGCGTGTATTCAGCTTCCGCGGCCGCGGCCGCGGCGCAGAAGGAGCTGACGCCGGGCGTGATGTCGTAGGGGATGGAAAGCGCCTTCAATCGGTCCATCTGTTCGCGGATCGCGCCGTAGATGGAGGGGTCTCCCGTGTGGAGGCGCACCGCGTTGATTCCCGCCTCGTGCGCGCAGCGCAGCTTTTCTATCACCTCGTCGAGCGTCATTGCGGCGCTGTCGTGAATCTCGCAGCCCGCCTTCGCGCGCTTCAGAAGCTCCGGGTTCACGAGCGAGCCGGCGTAGATTATCATTCCCGCCTCCTCGAGGAGCCTCGCTCCGCGCAGTGTGATGAGGTCCGGGGCTCCCGGCCCCGCTCCGACAAAATGTATCATTACTTACACTCCCTTCGCGGCGCGCGTCACCGCCGAAAAGATCACGACGGGATTCTGCGCCTGCCATATCTGCGTCTGGCCGACGGTCTTTATTCTGCTCACGGCGACCTGCGCCGCGTCAAAGTCTGCAAATTTTTCTCCCGCGAGCTCCTGCGTGCAGAGCGCGGCCGTCTTGAGCGAGACGGCGGAGACGACGACGCGGATTCCCGCGCCGCGAGACGCGATCCGCTCCAGGATCGCGGAAAGCTCGGGGCCGCTGCCGCCGATGAAGACGACGTCGGGGTCCGGCAGGCCGTCCATCACCGCCAGCGCCGAACCCTCGCGGACCGTGACGTTATGCAGGCGGAACTTTTCCGCGTTCGCGCGGACCAGCGCCGCCGCCTCGCAGTTTACCTCCACGGCGTATAGCTCGCGGCAGAGCTGCGCCGCCGCCACAGAGACCGAACCGGTGCCCGCGCCGATGTCCCAGACGACGGAGTCCGGCGTGAGGCGCAGCTTTGCCGTGATCACGGCGCGCACCTCCTCGTGCGTCATCGGCACGCCGCCGCCGCGAACGAAGTCGGCGTCCGCCGGCAGCAGAGGGGCGCGCTTTGTGCAATTCTCATTTATCAGCAGCACGATAGAAAGCGCGTCGAAGCTTCCCCGCGCGAACTCGCGCGCCGCGCCGCGGCTCACGCGCTCGTCGCGGGCGCCGAGCCTTTCGCCGACGACTGTATCAACCGCGCCTAACCCCGCCCTTTCAAGCAGGGCGCAGAGCCAGGCCGGGTTTTTTTGCGCGTCGCAGAAGAAGATCACCGCGCGGTTGTGCTCCGCGGCGTCGAGAATCTTCGCCGTGCCGACTTCGCGTCCGTGCCCCGAAAGGATGACGGCCTCCTGCCAGGTCTCGCCCGCCTTGGCGCAGAGGCTCTGGAGCGAGCTGACGCCGGGAAGGACGACGATCTCCTCGCCGGCGAAGTTTTTCTTTATCAGCGGCAGCAGGCTGAATATTCCCGTGTCGCCCGAGACGACGACCGCCGCGTCGCCGAGCTTCAGCTCTTCTCGCAGGCGGGCGAAGGTCTCTTTGAAGTCCTTCATTTCAATGACGCGCGGATGCCCCGCGGCGATGTGGAGATGCCGCGCGGCGCAGGCGACCGCGCGGCAGGCCGCGATCGCCGCGCTCACCGCCGGCGTGACCTCTTCCCGGTCTCCGGGGCCCGCTCCCAGCACATAAAGCCTATTTCCCATCTCTTATCTCCTCCGCAAAGGCCGGCGCGTTGTCTGTCGCGCCCAAGATATTGCCGCCGTTGTCGATAAAGGCGACGGCGGCCGTTATCTCGCCGAAGGCGCGCTCTTCACAGCGTTTGCCCGTGACGCGCGCCAGTCTCTCCCATAAAAAATCCAGCCCCTCTTCACGCACGAGGCGCATCGCCTCCTCGGTGGTCGGGCATTCGTAGAGGGCCTTCACCGTGCCAGCGGGGGCCCCCGCGATCGCCGCCTGCGCGCAGAGCGCCTCTTTCGCGCCGCCGCCGGTGCGGTTGTGAGTGTTGAAGCTCCCCGCCGAGACTTTGAGCAGCTTTCCCGGATGTCCGCCGATCAGCAGCCGTCTCAGCCCGAGGCGCGCCGATTCGTCCAGCAGATGGCCGATGTAGTTTCCGCACTGTACGACGGCGCGGTTCTTGATGTCGTAGGCCTTGCGCAGCGCCTCTTCGCCCGTTCCCGCGAAGGCGACGGCTATGGCCTCACGCCCTTCCGCCGCGTGGGTGTTGAGCTCGAGCGTCAGCGATTCGAGCAGCGAGGCTTCGTTCATCGGTTTCACGCGCCCCGAAGTGCCCAGTATCGAGATGCCGCCGACGATGCCGAGGCGCGGGTTGAAGGTGCGCTTCGCCACCTCTTTCCCCGCCGGCGCGGAGATAGTCACCCGCGCGCCGCGCGCGCCGATCACTTCGCGCACCGCGCGTTCGATCATCGCGCGCGGCACGGGGTTGATCGCCGGCTCGCCTGCGGGGACCTTGAGCCCCGGCAGCGTCACCGTGCCGACGCCCTCTCCCGCGATGAAGCTCACCGCTCCCGGTTCCGGCAGAATCTCCACGGCCGCCTTGATCAGGATGCCGTCCGTAGAGTCGGGGTCGTCGCCTGCGTCCTTTATCACGCCGCAGCCGCCGTCTTCGCAGTCGATGACGGGCAGCGTGAAGCGGCGCTCCTCCGGCGTCGTGATCTCAGCGCTTGCGGGGCAGGGCCGCCCGAGCGCGCGGATTGCCGCCGCCTTTGCCGCCGCCGCCGCGCAGCTTCCCGTCGAATATCCTTCGCGAAGTTCCCTATTCGATGCCATAGAGCAGCGCGTTTACGATCGTGGAAGCGACGGGCGAACCGCCCTTGCGCCCCACGGCGGCGATGTAGGGGACCTTCGTGGCGAGCAGGCGTTCCTTCGACTCGACGACGTTGACGAAGCCGACCGGCACGCCGATGACGAGCGCGGGGGCGCATTGTCCCGCGTCGATCAGCTCGCAGAGGCGTATCAGCGCCGTCGGGGCGTTGCCGATTGCGAAGACAGCGTTCGGCGTCGCCCTCGCGGCCTCTTCCATGCTTACTACGGCGCGCGTCGTGCCGCGCGCCTCCGCCGCCTCGCGCACCGCGGGGTCGGCCATGCGGCAGACGACCTCGACGCCGAAGCGCGCGCAGGCCGCCCTGTTGATTCCCGCCGCCGCCATGTTCGTGTCGGTGACGACGGGCGCGCCATGTTTCAGCGCCTCGCGCGCGAGCCTCACGGCGTCCGGCGAAAAGCGCATATTATCCGCGAAGTCGAAGTCCGCCGTCGTGTGTATCACGCGTTTTACCACCGGCAGCTCCTCGGGAGCGCCGGGCCAGGGCCTCATCTCGGAGGCGATAATGTTCATGCTTGCCCGTTCTATCTCGCTTGGCCTCATATCGGTCCACCTCATCCGCAAAATTTTTATAATACCAGCGGTAGCGCCGCCAGCGCGATCGACAGTACCGCGAAGCCCGCGGTCGTCGTAAAATTCCAAAACAAAAGCCACTTGGCCATATCCCTGCTGAAGAGGCCGAAATAGTAGCCGGCGTTCGCGCGGAAGAGCCGCGTGACGATGCCGAAGCTGTTGCCGAGCAGCAGCGCGAAAACCGCCTGCGCGATCGTCAGCTCGCCCGCCGCGAGGCTGCCTCCCGCCATGGCGAGCGCCGCCGAGACGTGCGCGATAGAGGCGGCGGCCACCGCGAGCGCCGCGAGCGGCAGTATCGTTCCCGCGAGCAGCCAGTCCTTGATCGCGCTCTCGGCCCACGGTACGAGCAGGTAGGCGACGGCGAAGAAGAACCAGGCGGCCGGCAGCGTCCTGAGCAGCTTTTTATTAAAGCGCACCGTCGTTGCGGAGCCGCCCGCGCCGGCCTCGGCCGCCGTTTCCGCCGCCGCGCCGCCGCGCCGGAGGATAAAAAGTATCAATACGAAACGCGCCGCGCTGCGCAGCAGCAAAATCGCGCCGAATATCGCCCCCGCGGTTCCCGCCATCGAGGCCGCCATCACCATCGTCGAGGGCCAGCGGTGCAGGTAGGCGGGAAAGGAGAGCAGCAGCGTTCCCCATTTCGCCGAGCGTTCTGATATCCTTCCGCCCTCCAGCGCCGAGGCGATAAAGGCCGCGCCCGCCTTCGCGGAGCCGAGGGAGAGCGTCAGCGCCATTCCGAGCGCGGAGCCGATGCCCGCCTTTCGCAGATGCGGCACAAGCCGCCGCATTAGCCTGTCCGCGAGGCCGCTTCTTAAGATCGCAAAACCGATCAGAAGTCCGAAGAGAATGTCGAAGGTGAGCCGCAGCTCGCCCGCGACCAGGCCGCGCCAGTCCATTTAGTGCCGCCAGAGCAGCAGTATCGAGAGATACTCCCCGGCGGGATCAAGCGCCGCCCGGCCCTCGTATATTTTTTCGTCGGCGAGCCCCGCGCGGTCGATGCGCACAAGGCGCCGCCACGGTCCCGCCGCGTCGACGACCGCAGCGAGAGCCTCCTTCAGGATGCAGGGTTTGTAGAGCGCCGCGGCGTCGGCGCGGCGCAGCGCCGCCACGATTCCCTCACGGTCGTCGATGCAGGGGACGACGGAGAAGATATCCTCGCCCATCGCGAGGAAGGAGCCGATACGCGAGGCCGCGAGCTGATGCGCCGAGATGCCGGGAACGAGCGACAGCTCCAGCCCCGGCACGAGTTTTTTCCAGGCGTCGAAGAGATAAGAGCCGGTCGCGTAAAGCGCCGAGTCGCCGATGACGGGCAGCACGGCGCTCTTCGCGCCGCGCCACGCCGCGCCTATCCTCTCAAGCTCGCCGAAGAGGAATTTTTCGCGCTCCTTTGCGTCGGTGAGCATCGGAAAGGTGATGGGCGTCGTTTCGATCTCCGGAAGATTCGCGCGCACGATCTGCTCGGCGACGGAGAACTTCCCGCGCGGCGAATAGGGCGTCAGCACGACGTCCGCCTCTTTTATGATCCTTAACGCCTTGAGCGTGACGAGCTCGGGATCTCCGGGCCCTACGCCGACAACTGTAAATTTCAAAGTCTTCACTCTCCGTAGAATATTTTTATCAGCCGGCGGCCCCCGGCCTCAAGTCCGAGCAGCGACGGGCGGCTCAGCTCTTTTTCCGGCACGGCCGCGGCGGTGATATTTTTTACCGCCGGATACCAGGGGCGCGCCGCGAACGACTTCATATCGGCGGCGTTCATCGTGCCCTGCTGTACTAAGTATACGTCTATTTCGCCCGCGGCGGCGGCCTTGAGTATCCGTTCGAGGCCGTAGGGGGCGATTGCGCTGCCTTTGCGGATCGCCTGCGCGTCGGGGGCGGCGCTGCGGCCTCCCGCAAGCGCGACAAGCCTGGCCGCCCATGAGTCGGGAGAGCAGGTGTGCAGCTCTTTCGCCGTCGCCTCCACAAAAACGGCGGGGGTTTTGCCCTTTGATTTCATCGCCGCCTCCGAGGCGATCGCGCCGCGTATCTTTTTCAGCTTCGCCTCCGCGGCTGCCGGGTCGCCGCCGATGAGCGCGGCGAGCTCCCGCAGATAGGCGGCGAATTCATCCCACCGCGGCGGCTCTATTGAGACGACCTTGACGCCGGCGCGTTCAAGCACGCCGCGCAGCCGGGGGTTCTGGCGTTCCGCGAGGCCGCGCGTCAGCACGAGGTCGGGTTTGAGCGCTAAAATCTCCTCCGCGCCGCTCTTCGCGGAAAGCCGCGGCAGCCGCGGCAGCATGTCGTCATCGTCGTTCTTCGAGATGGCGACGAGCTTCTTTTCTCCGCCGAGCGCGACGATATTGTCCGTATGGCCGGGGTAAAGCGAGACGATGCGCGCTGCCGACGCCTCCAACCGGAACGGGGAGAACAAAAGCAGGATAAGGACGGATAAAACTATTCTGGGTGCCATGCGATGTCGCCATCCTCCGATGTGTAGCGGCGAAACTTTATTCCGTAAAGTTCCCGCAGAATTTTTTCGTCGAGCAGCCCCACGGGGCCGCTTGCGATAATCTTTCCCTCTCTGAGCGCGATAAAGTCGTCGCAGCAGGAGATCGCGCCGTTCAGATCGTGCGCCGCCGCGACGACGCTCCTGCCCTGCGAGGCAAGCCGCCGCAGCAGCGAGAATATCCGCCGCGAATGGCTCGGGTCGAGCGCCGACGTCGGTTCGTCAAGCAGAAATAGCTCCGGCTGCTGGGCGAGGGTCATCGCGAAGAGCACGCGCTGGCGTTCGCCTCCCGAGAGCTCCGTAGCCGTGCGGAAAAGCAGATGATCCACCTCCGCGAGAGATGCGCTCTCAAGGATTATCTTGTCGTCCCGCGCCCGCATCGGCTCGAGCGCGCCGTGAAAGGGAAGGCGTCCGAGCGAGATGACCTCGTAAACGGTGAAGGCCGCCTTCACGCCGATGCTCTGGGGAAGGAAGCCGACCGTGCGTCCGAAGTCGCGGCGCGGAATATCTTTTACCTCGCGCGCACCGAGCCGCAGGCTGCCTCTATAGCGGCCGAGGCCTCCCATGACGCGCAGCAGCGTGCTTTTGCCGCCGCCGTTCGGCCCGATGAGCGCCGTGATGCAGCCGCGCTTGATTTCGCCGCTGATGTCGTCGATAATCCGCTTCGCGCCGTAGCCGGCGCATAAGCCGCTGAAGGTGTAGAGATTCACGCGCCGCGCCTCCTGCCCGTCAGTATCCAGCAGAAAAAGGGGCCGCCGATGAGCGCCGTGATGACGCCCACGGGAAGCTCGCCGAGTGCCTGCGCCGCGCCGTCGGCGAGCGAAAGCAGCAAACCGCCGCCCAAGAAGCTGAAGACGAGGAGCGGCCTCGTCGCCGGTCCCGTGAAGGCGCGCATCAGGTGCGGCACGACGAGGCCGACGAAGCCGATGATGCCGAAGAAGCTGACGGCGGCGGCGGTGGCGAGCGACGAGGCCGCGAGCAGCAGGCCGCGCAGCCTCTTCTCGTCGATGCCGAGCAGCGCCCCCTGACCTTCGGAGAGGGAGACGGCGTCTATCTGGCGCGCGTAGATAAAGGCGGGGATAAACAGGACGACGGCCGCGCCCCAAACGGCTGCGGCGGAAAACGGCGAGGCCCCCGAGAGGCTGCCCATGAGCCAGAGGACGATGGCGCTGAGACGGTCGTCCGCGATCGCCTTGAGGAAAGTGACGCCGGCGGAGAGGATCGCGTTCGTGATGATGCCTGCAAGAACGATATAGGCCGCGCCGCCGCCGCTGCGCGAAGCGATGAGGCTCACGAGCCAGAGGGCGGCCATCGCGCCCGCGAAGGCCAGCGGCGTCACCGCGAAGGAGCCGCAGAAGAAGCCGAGAGCGCCGCCAAAGGCCGCACCCGCCGCGATCCCGAGCGTATAGGGTTCGGCCAGCGGATTCGTCAGCAGCCCCTGCAGCACCGCGCCCGCCACGGCGAGCAGCCCGCCCGTCCCCACCGCGGCAAGAAAACGCGGCAGGCGGACGCCGCGGACGACGAGGGCCTCGGGCGAGGCGCGCGAGGCTTCGTCTAAAAAGGGATTCAAAAGCGCCGCGACGCGGGCGGCGGGAATATCCCACTCGCCAGCGCCGAGCCGCCAGAGCGCGGCGGCGAGCAAAAACAGAGAAAGCAGCGCCGCAAGACGCAGGCGCCTCCGATAAAGCTGCCGTCTGTGATCAGCAAGTTCCGCCGCGCCGGTCATCTCTTATTTCATCATGTCCTTGATTTTGGAGACGTAGACGCGGGCCATCTCCGCGTCTTCGCCGAGCCCGACGAGGAAGGTCCTGATATCCTTATAGCCCGCCGCCTTGAGCTGGCTGTACCATGATTCGGGGTCGTCCTTGTCGGCGAGGTCGTTGTTCGCGTGGTCGCCGGCGACGATCATCAGCGGCGAAAGGACGAGCGTCTTCACGCCCTTGTCATGCTTGAGGCGCGCTATGACGTCTTCAATCATCGGGGCCGCTTCCACGGTGCCGATCGCAAAGCGTCCGGGGGCCTTCTTGTCAAGCGAGAGCTGGAGCTGGCTGTACATCGCGTTCGCGGCATGATGCGGCGTGCCGTGTCCCATCAGGACGATCACGGTCCCCTTTTTCGCGAGGTCTTTCGCGAAACGCTTCATGAGAATGTCTGCCATGACGTCGCAGTCGGCGGTGGAAGAGAGGTAGGGGCGGCCGAGCGTGATTTCCCTGAACTCATACTTTCCCTTTACCGCGGCAAAGCCGTTTACGATGCCCGCGATATCGTCATACTCTTCGCCGGGGATGATGTGCATCGGCATCACGTAGACGTGGGTGAAGCCCTCGTCGTTCATCTGCGCGAGCGCGGAGGTCGGAGTCGGGATGTTGACGTTCTGCTCCTTCGCGATCTTGCGGCGGATGATGTTCGAAGTATAGGCGAGGCGGACTTCGGTGTCGGGGAAGGCCTTCTTCGTCGAATCGACGAGATTGTCGATCGCCTTCTTCGCCTCCGGCATCGAGGTGCCGAAGGAGACGACCAGAATGCCCTTCTTGTCGGGTTTGTCCTTGGGGGCGGCGGCGAAGGCCGTGCCGGACATTGCCAGGGTGAGCATTACGAGAGCTATTACAAACGATTTCATAAGAAACATTTCCATCCTTTCAATCACGCCAATCCAGAAAAATTCTGGGCCCAATAAAAAAGACCCGAAAGCGATCCTTCGAGTCTTTATCCTGTCAACTTATGCCAAGCTGTACAAGCTACTGCGAAGATGTTTGCCCGCGCAAACAGATCCCTCCTTTTACCTCTCTCTGCAGGTTTCCTGACTTCTCTTCATCCTCCGTGCGCGTCTTCCCGGAAAAATCCAGTGACATCTTTGCGCTTTCGTCTGAACTACAGTGGCGGGGCCGTACCGGCATTGGAAAAAATCCGCACCGGTTTCCCTAACAGCAAGAGACAGTATTCAATTTTTCGGTAATTATAGCAGAAGGGCGCGGCGCGTACAGAGATTTTTTTGCGTACCCGGGGTATTTTTGTAACATCATACAAAGAGAAAATCCGGCGCGGCGCGCCATGACGCGAGATGTCCGTCCGCGGCGAAATCAAGAATATACATGCCGCCGTTCGGTATCCGCCATTCGCTGTGGGGTATTTCGGGGGCCGCGAAGCGGTGCAGCACCGCGCGCATCACATTGCCGTGCATCGTGCCGGCGGCGGCGGAGACCTCCGCCGCGCGGCAGCGGGCGAGCAGCCCTTCAAAGCCGCGGCAGGCGCGCCGCGTGAAGCCGTTGAAACTTTCGCCGCCCTCTATCGGCCGGTCCGGCTCCGCGAGCCAGGCCGTGTATTGGGGGTCGTCGTCGAGATTCGTATAGGGGCGTCCCTCAAGGACGCCGAGAGCGCATTCGGATAATTCCGCGGCGAGATAATCCGCCGCCCGTCCGTAGATCAACTCAAGCGACTGCGTACAGCGCGCAAGCGGCGAGGAAAAATAAAGCTCCGCACGCGGATAAGAAAAACGCGCGCACAGCGCCCGCTGTTCCGCGACGCCCCGCGGCGAAAGCGGAATGTCGCGCTGTCCGGTCCAAACCTTTTCCGCGTTCGCAAGCGACTGCGCGTGGCGGATGAGGTATATCCTCACCGGTAATCCCTCATCGCGGCGATCAACCGGTCGTTCTCGTCTCTCGTTCGCGCCGCGATGCGCACATACTTCCCGTCCAGCCCGGGAAAATTTCGCGTGTGGCGCACGACGAGGCCGCGCTCAAGCAGAAAACGGATAAATCGCTCGTCGTGATCGACGGCGGTCAGAAAATAGTTCACGCAGCTCGGCAGCGCCGCAAAGCCGGCTTCGCTCACCGCGGAGATGAGCCGCGGCATCTCCGCCGCGTAATAGTCCTTCGTGCGGCGCGTCAGCGTCTCGTCCGCGAGGAAAAACAGCGCCGCCTGCTGCGCGAGGCCGCTGACGCTCCAGCTCGGCTGCCGCCTTTTCAGCCTTTCTGCGACGCGCGCGTCAGCAAGGATATAGCCGATGCGCGCGCCGCAGAGGTTGTACGTCTTTGTCAGCGAGCGGAGCCGGATGACGTTCGGCAGCGGGCTGAAGGGCAGCAAGTCCTCGTCGGTCCAGATGAAATCACGATAGGCTTCGTCGACGATAAAGAGCGTCTCCGGATGCGCCGCCGCGAAGTCGTTGAGTTCGGCGTCGGGGATGAAGCCGCCCGTAGGGTTACAGGGGTTGCAAAGCCAGACCGTGCCGTTGCGGGGGATCTTTGCGGCGCGGAGGCCGAAAATACTGCGCGGGTCCGCGCCATAACTTTTCAGCGCGCGCAGATACTCGCCGTAGACGGGCTGAAGAATGCGGTTCTCCCGCGCCGCCTCGTAAGAGGCGATGAGGTAGATCGACTCGTTGGCGCCGCTCGTTACGAGAATGTTTTCCGGCGAGGCCCCCGTCGTCTCCGAAATCGCCGCGCGCAGCGCGCGGCACTCGTCGTCAGGATAGTCCTCGATCGCCGCGCGCAGGTCGGGGACGAACCCTTCGCGCTGGGCTACGGCGTTTGTATTGGTGCTGAAATCGTATATCCGCTCCGGCATCGGCACGCCGAAGAGCTCGTATAATTTTTCGGGATTCGCCCCGTGCAGCCGGAACTCCATCAGAAGCCGCGCCTCGCAAGGGCGAAGATCAGCACGGCGCAAAGCGCCGCCGAGATATTTAAAATATAGTGGGCCCGCAGGATGTCGTCCGGCTCCGGCTCGCGCAGGTCGTCGCCGAGCGCGGGACGGGCCTCCCACTCGCCGCCGTAAAAAGCGCCGCCGCCGAGGCGGATGCCGAGCAGCCCCGCGAAAACGCTTTCGCCGTGAGCGCTGTTCGGGCTCTTGTGATTCAGCCGGTCGCGCAGGAATATCCGCCAGGCGCGGCGGTAATCCATATTGGCCAGCGCCCCCGCGCCGACGGCGATCACCGCGCCCAGCCGCGCGGGGATGAAGTTCAGCGCGTCGTCCAGCTTCGCCGCCGCCCAGCCGAAATCGTGATAACGCTCGTCGTCGTAGCCGACCATGGAATCCATCGTGGAGGCCGCTTTAAAGAGCCAGGCGAAAACCGCCGCCTGTCCAAAGAACGCGCCGGCCGTCATCCAGAAAAGTACGGAGACGACGCCGTCGATATAGCTCTCGGCGATAGTCTCGACCGCCGCGCGCGTGACGCCCGCCGCGTCAAGCCGCTCCGTGTCGCGTCCGACGATGCGCCCCACCTGCCGGCGTGCGCGCTCAAGGTCGCCGTCGGCAAGCGCGCGGGCCACGGGCAGCGATTCGTCCTTGAGAGATTTGAGGGCGAGCGCCGCGTAGAGCAGATAAATGCTGAAGGCCCTCTGCGCCCACCCGCCGAACAGCCCCGCAATCGTCATGCCAGCCGTTACGACGGCCGCGACGGTGGCGAGGACGGCGGCGCAGAAGATGATGCCGCAACGCCTGCCGTCCGTCGGCGAATAGAAGATTTTTTCATAAAAAGTTATCAGCCGTCCGACCAAGGTTACCGGATGCGGCGGCCATTTGGGGTCCCCGAAAAGAGCGTCAAGCAATAACGCGGCTAAAATCTGCAAACCGATTCCTCCCTGCTGCCTCTATGACCATATATTCTGACATTTCAGCGCCAATATTACAACAGCACGGTAAAAATTTCGCAAAAGAGCCGGCCGGCGCGCGGCGAAATCAATTTTGCTTATGCCGAAAATAAAAAATCGTGATATAGTTTTTTCTATGATTATAGATTTTCATACTCACGTTTTTCCTCATAAGATCGCCGGCGCGGCGATGACCAAGCTCCAGAGTCAGTGCGCCGTTCCCTACTACGCTCCGGCGATCGTGGAATCGCTTATCGGAACTATGGACGAGTGCGGCGTTGACAAAAGCGTCGTGCTCAATATTGTGACGAAGGAGACCCAACATGAACACGTCCTCTCTTTTGCAAAGGAGATCGATTCGGAGAGGCTGATATCCTTCGGTTCCGTGATGCCCGGCTCGGAATACGCCCTTGAATATGTCTGGAAAGTCTCGGACGAGGGGCTTAGGGGCATAAAACTGCACCCGCCGCTGCAGCGTATCGATTTTGACGACAAAAGGCTCTTTCCCGTTTACGACCTCGCCCGCGCGCTCAACCTCGTCGTCGTCTTTCACGCCGGCTGGGACGCGACGTACAGAGACGAAATGCGCGCCTCGGTCGAAATGACGCTCAACGTCGTGAAAAACTTTCCCGGCCTGAAACTTGTCGCCGCGCATATGGGCGGGCTGCACCTCGCGCGCGACGTCTTCGACCGCCTCGCGGGCAAGCATGACCTATACTTCGATACGGCCTACGCCGCCGACCCCTGGCTCGATAAAGGGATGTTCCGCGACATCATCCGCCGCCACGGCGCGGAGCGCGTCCTCTTCGGCAGCGACTATCCGTGGCACCTGCCCTCGATGGAGATCGGATTGATCAAAAGCCTCGATATCATCGAAGAGGAAAAAGAGATGATCCTCGGCGGAAACGCCGCCAGGCTGCTGGGGCTGTAGAGCCTTAGCTTAAAGATTAATATACAAACGCCGTCCGCGAAGGACGGCGTTTGCATTACTTCCCCGCCAGTATTTGCTCCGCGAGCTCCCTTACGGCGGCCTTGATGTTGAAGTCGCCGCCCGCGGCGCCGACGCAGCCGGGACAGCCGCCGCGGCAGCCGCAGGAGTTCATCACGCCAAGCGCCGTCTTCACCAGTTCGTTTTTAATTTCAAAGGTGCCCTCCGCGAGGCCGACGCCGCCGGGGATATTGTCGATGATGTAGATCGCCGCGCGCCGCAGCTGCGGGTCCTTCAGGCGGCTCGTGACGAGGATGTCCGCGCGGTCGCACATGAGAAAGAGCGGCGCGGTGTTGCGTATCAGGTGCTCCAGCCCTTCCATCGCGAGCTTGAGCTCCGCGTCCTCCTGGCGGCACTGCGGCATCATCAGCCAGCAGGCGGTGGTGTGCATCTGTTCCTCCGGCAGGCTTATCTGCCCAAACCCCGCGTTCTCGTGCGTCGCGAGCTTGATCTTCTTGAAGATCGTCGGCGTCAGCGTCACCACCACCTCGCCCCAGCCGTAGTTGCCCTGCGTCTCAAAGTCGTCGGTGATGTTGATGCGCAGCGAGGCGTCGCCGTCGGTGTAATAGTCCGCGGCGATTTCCCTGATGAAACACTGCATCTTCTCCGTGTCGAGCGACTCGACGATATACGATTTGCCGCCGTGAAAATAGATGGCGTCGGGAAATATCAGGGTCGGCGCGGAACGGCGGTCCATCGTGCCGATGATAACCGGCTTCGTCTCGACGGTAATATCCGTGATGGTGTAGTTTTCTCCCGTCGCGCTGCGCAGCGAGAGGTCCGCGGCGGGGTAAGAGTCGGCCTGCCAGTAGTAGCGTCCTTCGTCGGCCTCGTTCACGCGGTGCAGCACCTCGTGGTCGGCGAGGTAGTCGAGGATCGCGTCCACCTCCTGCCCGCCGAATTTCTCTCCGGCGCGGAAGGGCAGCTCGAAAGCGGAGCATTTTACGTGGCTCACCTGTATGTAGGGGTTGTAAGGGTCGATCCGCGCCCTCTCTGTCGGCGCGCCGTAAAACCATTCGGGGCGCTGCGCGAGAAACTGGTCCAGCGGGTCCGCCGAGGCGATCATTACCGCCGCCGAGATTGCGCCGCGCCGCCCCGCGCGCCCGATCTGCTGCCAGGCGGAGGCGATGCTGCCGGGATAGCCGTGCAGCACGGCAAGGCCGAGCGAGCCGATGTCGATGCCGAGCTCCAGCGCGTTGGTGCTGACGACGCCGCGCAGTTCGCCGCTGCGCAGGTCGTGTTCGATCTTCCGGCGCTCCTTCGGAAGGTAACCGCCGCGATAGCCCATGATCATCATGGGGTCGGCGCCGCGCTTCGTGAGGTCGGCGCGGATGGATTTGAGCAGCAGCTCCACGTTGAGGCGGGAGCGCGTGAAGACGATCGTGCTGATGCCGGAGGCGAGCGCCTCGGAGGCGATACGCGAGGTCTCAAACAGCGACGAGCGCCGCATTCCCGTCCGCCAGTCGATAACGGGCGGGTTGTAGATGATGATCTCCTTCTCCGAAGCGGGCGCGCCGCTCTCCGTGATCAGCTTCACGGAGCGGCCTATCAGTTCGTGGGCGTGCTCGTCGGGGTTCGCGATCGTCGCGGAACAGCAGATGAATGTCGGGTGCGAACCGTAAAACTCGCAGATACGCGCGAGGCGGCTGAATAGGTTCGCGAGGTGCGAGCCAAAGATGCCGCGATAGGTGTGCAGCTCGTCGACGACGATATATTTGAGGTTGCGGAAATAGTCGGACCATTTTGTATGGTGCGGCAGAATTCCCGAGTTGAGCATATCGGGGTTCGTGATGACGATATGTCCCTCGCTGCGCGCCTGCCGCCGCTTGACGGGGTCGGTGTCGCCGTCGTAGACAAAGCCGTGTATTTTGCCGTCGGCAAAGGCGGCGAGCTCTCCAAACTCCGCGAGCTGATCCTGCGCGAGCGCCTTGGTCGGGAAAAGGTACAGCGCGCGGGCGCTGGGGTCTTGCAGTACCGCGTGCATCACGGGCAGGTTATAGCAGAGAGTCTTGCCCGAGGCCGTCGGCGTCGCGATAACGCAGTCTATCCCCGCAAGCGCGCACTCCACCGCCATGCTCTGGTGCGAGTAGAGCGCCTCCACGCCGCGCTTCTTCAGCGCGTTCACGATCCGGGCGTCAAGCGCGCCGAAACTTCCGAAAGAGGCGGGGCGCGCCGGCAGCCGCTTTATCGCGGGCGCTTTGCCGCCGAGATCGGCGATCCAGCGTACAAGCGCCTCGATCGATGGTTCTTTTTTGGCGAAGTAGTTATTCAGCATGATTCAGTATAATTCCGCCTTATAGTAAAAAATTTTTTCTTGTATATTGAGGAATCCGTGACGGAGGCGCTGCCGTTCAGCCGCGGAAGCTTCTTGCGGATACCCGCCTGGAGCCTTTCCATGATCATCTATCAGCGTCGTCTCACCCGTGCTGTTTTCCCCGCTGATGATGTTGATCTTTGGGGACCACCTCAAGCTGAGCCTGTCGAAAAGCATAAAATTATTAAGTTCCAAAGAAGATATTTTCACCGGAAACACCTCCTGGCCGCGGCGGCGATACCTCTGACTATATCTGAAAGTATAGGTAAAACAGGGGAAAGATTCAAGTCAGCGCGCAAACGCCGGGACAAGGGCATAAAAGGCCGGCCTCCGCGCGTCCGTGCCGCCGGACGGCGTCACATTGAGCGTCTTCTCCCGGCCGATATGCGGCGGCGTTATCCAAAGTATACTTACCGTGTTTTTTAGGATAGAATATAATGACCGAAAAATAAAATGCGCAGGTGATCTCTATGCAGGAATCGGGAGAAAACTATCTTGAGACCATATTAATACTTCAAAACAGAAACGGCTCCGTACGTTCGATAGACGTGGCGCGCGAACTGTCCGTCAGCAAGCCGAGCGTCAGCCGCGCGATGGGCATATTGAAAGACAACGGCTTTATCACGATGGAGACGAACGGCGAGCTGAACCTTACCGAACTGGGGCGTGCTCGGGCTGACGCTATCTACGAGCGTCACCGCTTCATAACTAAATTCCTTGCGGAGATAGTCGGTGTCTCGCCGATGACGGCCGAGAGCGACGCCTGCCGCATAGAACATATAATAAGCGAAGAGACGTTTGAGAAAATAAAAGAATACCTCGCCAGAACGGTGATATAAGACGATCCCGCCCGCGGCTCAGCCGCAAGGCGGGATCACGCGCTATGAGGATTCCTCCTCCGTTTTCAACAACTCCAGACAACTGTGCAGCAAAGAAACCACCGCGTCCCGATCATGCCCCCTGAGCGGCGGCTCCTGTTTTCGGAGCTTATCCTTGACATGAACCAGCAAAAGCTCGATAGAGACGGAGTCCCCGCTGCCGCTGATGATATTTTTCAGTTCAAAGGCAAGATCGTCGCCGCGTTCAAAGGTCGTCGTCCCGTTTCTGCCATACAGCTCCGAAAAGGAGAAATCTTTATTTTCGCCGACGAGGAAAGAAATAGAGGTATTGAGCTTTTCGGCGAATGAGCATAAAAGGTCGAACGAAGGCGTTCTCTTGCCCTTCTCTATCTCGCACAAATATGCCTGAGTTATATCGAGCCGCTTAGCCATCTCCCCCTGCGACAGCTCGCCTCGCAGGGACTTCAGACGTTTGCCTATCACATTGCCGCATTTGCTTTCTCGGTGATTCTTCTTCATGCTAAAAATATAACTTTAAGTATAAATATTAACAAACAACCTCTCGTTAATTTTTTAAGCTGTTTGTAGAATTTTAACATAGTGGATAAAAAGCAGCTTCGGCTAATATGCTGTTCTAAAAATAAAAATATGCTCAAAAATAAAAACTATAAAATTAGAAAATAGTTAAAAATCAGCATGTTGCAGTTGACGTTTGCAATAACATATTGAATAAAATCATATAATAACTATGAACATCTTTGTTTCTTTTAGTCAGAAAAATCCGCCTAGGCGCTTGCTGCGCGCCGGTTCCGCGCGGGGCGTGCGTGCGCATAAGGCCGGGCCGGTGTGCAAACGCCGCGCCCATATTGCTCATTGCAACCTCAAAGGACCTGCGTACAATAAAAGTCCGCCGCAAACGGAACCGGAGCATAACGGCAAGCCGCACGAGGCCTGGCGTCCTTACAAAAAAGAGATTCATAAGTGTTGACACGAAGACGAAAAAATAATATACTTACTCTCGTTGCGCCCGCGACCGGCGGGTTTCCCGCAAATCGCGCGCAGCAAGCACCATGACAAAAAGAATAACGAGAAAGCAAAAGCGACATACGCCGAAGGGGCGGTCAATTGCCAGAGATTCTGCAAGAGGCGGACCTTGAGGCGTGTGTATTTGAAGAACAAAAAAGTCAGCGAGAAGTAAGCACGCTAGGAATCAAACGGAGAGTTTGATCCTGGCTCAGGACGAACGCTGGCGGCGTGCCTAACACATGCAAGTC
>JAEXGR010000009.1 GCA_023450745.1 Synergistota bacterium | reverse complement strand
CAGCTGAAGACGACGGACGACAAAGTCGGAGACAACCAGTACGTGAGCACGAACTACGTGGCCGCAAACGACAGTTCGACGGTGGCGATAGGCAAGCTGGACACGCAGGTCAAGACGAACGCCGATACGATTACGACGGTAAGCGGCGACGTCGCGGTGAACAAGACGGCGATCCAGACGAACACGAACAACATAGCCACCAACACGGCAAACATCGCGGCGATAAGCAGCGATATGTCGGCGATCAAGAGCGGCAGCATAACGGTGGCGGTGCCAGACGGCAACTACATCAGCGGTACGAAGACGCTCGGTCAGAATCTTAGTTCGCTTGACACGCAGCTGAAAACGACGGACGACAAAGTGGGCGACATAAACTATACCAGTACAAACTATGTCGATAACACGATGAATGTTACACAAGCCATCAGCAAGCTTGATTCTGTCATCAACACTGGAGTTTCTGCAGACGTAGCGGAGATTAAAAAAACACTAGGGAACAAGGAGGAGTACACTAGCAAGAATATCATAAACGAAAATAGTTCCGTCATTGCAAATATCAGCGCACTCGATGCGTCGCAGGGGAACCAGCAGTATGAAGCTGTAAAAGAAGTCGCTCCTGTGCGTAATGGTGACTCCACGACAATAGCAGTTGGCAAGCTAAACAACAGTGTTGGAAACGTGAACAATTACGTAAGCACTAACCTAATTGAACAGGGTGACTCTACTGTGACTGCTATTAGCAAGTTGGATGAGAATATTGGTGACCTCAAATATAATGCTGAAGAAAAGCAAACAGTCGGTGGCTCCTCATTTGCCACGAAATCTAAAGCGAAAGCTTATAAGGGCAGAGTTCTAGATGGTGATAACGTTACTGTTGCAATAGGCAAGCTGAACAACAGCATTGGCGATGTAAACGGCTACACAAGCACCAATATCATCACGCAGGGAGCTTCGCTGACAGATAACGTAAGTGCGCTTGACGAGCAGGTGATGGGAAACTCAAGCAGCATCGCCGATCTCTACTGGCGACAGGGTGAACTGAACACAAGTATTGAAAAAGTTGGTGCAGGTTCTGCTGCACTGGCTGGATTACACCCACTTGAATTCAACCCTGATGATAAATTTAGCTTTGCTGCGGCATACGGCAATTATGGTAGCCAACACGCACTTGCAGCAGGAATGTTCTATCGTCCAAGCGAGAGCGTAATATATAGCTTAGCATCCACTCTAAGCAACGATAGAAACCAATTTAACCTTGGCGTAGCGTTCACTTTTGGTGGGGCGAAGAGAATGAAGAAGATCAGCGCGCTTGAGTATAAGACAATGGGAGAAACTATTAAAGAACTCAACGGAAAACTTGAAGTGCAAAGCGAACAGATCGAAGAGCTAATGAGACAACTTGAAGAACTTAAAGTAAAAGTGAAATAACCCCACACGTTGAATCCTGTGCCTGTCGTTCCTGTAATGATTTACTCGGAACGCAGGCACGGGACAAAACGTTCTCTTTAAAGACTCTTGAAGATTGGAAACTATAGTGAATAGTACCGTTTGTTTTTAGGCTTCTCTAAACTATAATCTTCCTGTACAGGATTGCCCCCGGCCTCTTCGGCACTGTAAATGCCATCTATATAGATGATTAAAATCTTAATTTGTCAATCCTCTTGATCGCGTACTTATATTTACTAAAAAACAACTAATACCTAATAAGTAAAACTGCTTAATCAGGGGCCGACTGCGGAAAATACGTGTCGGTCTCTGATTTTTTTGCCTACCTGCTGCTGAGTAGATAGGCCGTGGTGTGGTTGGCGTTTATTTTTATACTTAATTCAAGCATGATAAAGATGTTCCCCGTAATGTTTTAAGGAGGGAAGTTATGGAAAAGTTTTCTTCTATTACCACTATATATATGGGAAAAGACGCTTTGGCGGAGGCCGTCGGCGGCGCGCGGCGGGTCTTTATCGTCTCCGACCCCTTCATGGTTTCAAGCGGCAAGGTATCCTATGTCACCGATTACCTTCAAGGTACCGGGGCGGAATATGAGATTTTCTCCGACGTGCAGGCCGACCCCGATATAGAGACCGTCGTTGCGGGGATGGCGCGCATCGTCGAGTTCAAGCCTGATCATGTGGTGGTGCTCGGCGGCGGTTCGCCGATCGACGCGGCGAAGGCGATGGTCTTTTTCGCGCATCGGCAGGGAGCCATGCCGCCGTGTCCTTTCACGGCGATCCCGACGACGAGCGGCACGGGCTCGGAGGTGAGCAGTTTTGCCGTCATCACGGACCATAATAAGAATGTCAAGTATCCGATGGTCGACGAGAGCCTGCTGCCGACCGCGGCGGTGCTGAACGCGGAGTTGGTGATGAGCGTGCCGCCGAAGGTGACGGCCGACGCGGGGCTTGACGTGCTGACACATGCGGTGGAGGCCTTCGTCTCGACGAACCGTACGGATTTCACGGACGCGATGGCGGAGAAGGCGATCAAGCTCATCTACCGTTATCTGCTTACCGTTTATCAGGAGCCGGAAAATTACGAGGCGCGCCAGCGCGTGCACAACGCCTCCTGTATGGCGGGCATCGCCTTCTCCAACGCGGGGCTTGGCCTGAATCACGCGATGGCGCACACGCTCGGCGCGAAGTTCCATATCGCGCACGGGCGCGCGAACGCGATTCTGCTGCCTTATGTGATGAGTTTTAACGCTGGCTGCGCGACGCAGCTGACGGAGACGGCCAAGCGTTACGCGAAGATCGCCCGTCTCTGCGATATTTCCACCGCCAGCGTGCGCCAGAGCGCGCTGAATGTGATCCGCACGATACGCTCCTGGACGAAAAAGATGGATATTCCGCAGACGATCCGGGAGGCGGGGGTGAGCGAGGCCGACTTTCTCGCGCGGCTGCCGGAGATGGCGGCGGACGCTCACGCGGACGGCTGCCTCGCCACGGCGCCGCGTCCTTGTACGCAAGACGATATCCGCCGGGTCTTTGAGAACGCCTATAACGGCAAACTGCCATGACCGGTGAATTCGAGAATAAACAGCGAATAATTCAAGAATTTGTGCCTGGCAAGCAAGTCACCCTTGCGCATGTCATCGCCCATCCGGTGGCGGATCTTTATGGGAAGCTCGGCCTCTTTGAAACGGAGGGAGCGATCGGCATCTTTACGATCACGCCGAGCGAGGGCGCGATGATCGCCGCCGATATCGCCTCGAAGGCGGCGAATATCTCAATCGGCTACGTGGACCGTTTTAACGGTTCGCTGCTGATCACGGGCGACGTGGCGGCGGTGGAGGCGGCGATGCGCGACGTGATGTCGGTGCTCTGCGACCTGATGGCCTTTACGCCCGCGCGTATCACCCGCACCTGACGGTTTTCATGGACAGGGTTAAAAAGAAGCGTCTCATATTCGTAGGGGCTTCGATGGCGGGCAAGACGACGCTGGCGCAGGCGATGCTGCGCGAGGAGCTGCGTTACCGCAAGACGCAGACGCTCAATATCGCGGGCGGTTTCATCATCGACACGCCGGGCGAGTACCTTGAACGCGGCGCGATGCGCGGGGCGCTCTCGGTGGCGGCCGCGGAGGCGCGTCTCGTCGTCTTTCTCCAGAGCGGGACGGCCGTACAGAGTTTTTTCCCGCCAGCCTTCGCCTCGATGTTCGGCAAGCCGGTCGCAGGAGTGGTGACCAAGGCGGATATCGCCTCGGCGGCGGAGGTTGAGGAGGCGAAACGGCGGCTTGCGCGCGCGGGCGTGAAGCGGATATTTGTCACCAGCGCCTACACGGGCGCGGGGATCGCGGAGTTTCTGGATTTCATCGATTCATTAGAGAGAGAAGAGGTGGACTGATTGGGCGGAGAAACGATTACGAGCGTCGGTATCGATGTCGGCACGTCGACGACGCAGCTCATTTTCAGCAGAATAAAGATAGAGAACCGCGCCAGCGCCTACACCGCGCCGCGCATCGCTATCGTCGGCAAGGAGGTCTTTTACCGGAGCGCGATCTATTTCACGCCGCTGCTCTCGCCGTCGGAGATAGACGCGGAGGCGGTGAAGCGAATCGTCACAGAGGAATATAAGCGGGCGGGGATGACGCCGGCCCAGGTTAATACCGGGGCGATCATCATCACGGGGGAGACGGCGCGCAAAAAAAACGCCAATCAACTGCTTTCGGCGCTCTCGGCGCTGAGCGGCGACTTTGTCGTCGCGACGGCGGGGCCGGATTTGGAGTCGGTGCTTTCGGCGCGCGGCGCGGGGACGGACAAGATATCGGAGGATGAGCGCGCGGTCGTCGCAAACCTGGATGTCGGCGGCGGCACAAGCAATATCGCGCTCTTTGACAAGGGAACGCTGCGCGGCGTCGCCTGTCTCGATGTCGGCGGCCGCCTCGTCAAGGTAGAGAACGACTTTATCACCTATGTTTATCCGAAGGTTGCAAAGGTCGCAGCCGACAGCGGACTAACCATAGAAGTGGGGGCGAGGGCGGACGTGGAGCGGCTGCGCGGCCTCTGCCGCCTGATGGCGGGATGCCTGGCGGAGGCGGTCGGCCTTCTGCCGCAGTCGGAGGCTTGCCGTTACCTATATACGAACGACGGCAAAGGGCTGCCCGCGGGGCTGCCGGCGGTGGCGGGCGTCACTTTCTCGGGCGGCGTGGCGGATTTTGTTTATGACCCGCCGGCGGGCGGCCTTTTCCGCTTCGGCGACATCGGCGTCATCCTTGGGGACGAGATCCGGAAGCATCCGGCCTTTTCCCAGGTCAAGCTCTACACGCCGCTGGAGACGATCCGGGCGACGGTCGTCGGCGCGGGGACCTGCGCCACGGAGATCAGCGGCAGCACCATTTCCTACGCGCCGGGGCTTCTGCCGCTGCAGAACATTCCCATCCTGCGCGTGCCGGAAGCGGACGAGGCGACGCCGGAGGGGGTGGAGCGCTCGATAAAGTTCCAGCTGCCGCTTTACATGCCCGACGGGCGCGCGGAGCAGATTGCGATTTCGCTCGCGGGCGACCGCTACAAGTCCTTCGCCGCGGTGCAGCGGCTCGCCGAGGCGGTGATTTCCGGGGCGCGCGCCGTGGTAGAAGGCCCTTACCCGCTGATCGTCGTCGTGGAGACTGACGTCGGCAAGGCGCTCGGCCACGCGCTCAATGTCAAACTCGCCCATAAAAAGCCGGTGATATGTATCGACGGGATACATTCGGCCAGCGGCGATTATATAGATTTAGGAGAGCCGGTATTTGGCGGCCACGTGCTGCCGGTAGTGATAAAGACGCTGATTTTCAATTCCTGAACGGAAAAAGTTTTCCTTCCGTTCTCAGATTAGCAGTATACGAAAAATGGAGAGGTGATAGCTGCATGAAGCTCAAGACAAAACTTTTGGGCCATACCTATGAATTTAAGTCGCTGCGCGAGGTGATGGCTAAGGCGAATGAGGAAAAATCCGGCGACAAGCTCGCCGGGATCGCCGCGGAAAACGCGGAGGAACGGGTCGCCGCGAAGGTGGTGCTTTCCGAGGTGACGCTCACGGAGCTGCGCAACACCCCCGCCGTGCCCTATGAGCAGGACGAGGTTACGCGCATCATCCAGGACGACATCAGCGAAAGGATCTATGACGAACACAAGCACAAGACGGTCAGCGAATTCCGCGAATGGCTTCTGCGGGAGGAGACGACGACGGAGATGATCCGCCGCGCCTCGCGCGGGCTGACCTCGGAGATGGTCTCTGCCGTTTGCAAACTGATGAGCAACCTAGACCTCATCTACGCGGCGAAAAAGATACCGGTGACGGCCCACTGCAACACGACGATCGGGCTGCCTGGGACCTTCTCTTCGCGGCTGCAGCCAAACAACACGACCGACGACCCGAAAGGCATCATCGCCTCGGTGATGGAGGGCTTCAGCCTCGGCTGCGGCGACGCGGTGCTCGGGCTGAATCCCGTTGACGACGGCGTCGAGTCGGTGGCGCGCATTCTCAAGCTGTTCGACGAATTTAAGAACAAATGGGAGGTGCCGACGCAGATTTGCGTCCTCGCGCACGTGACGACGCAGACGGAGGCGATGCGTAAGTTCAACGCGCCGATCGACCTGATGTTCCAGTCGATCGCCGGCTCGCAGAAGGGCAACGAAGCCTTCGGCCTTACCGCCGCGATGCTTGAGGAGGGGCGCGAGATGATGCTCCATCACGGCACCTCGACGGGGCCGAACGTGATGTATTTTGAGACGGGACAGGGCTCGGAGCTCTCCTCGGAGGCGCACAACGGCTGGGACCAGCTGACGATGGAGGCGCGCTGCTACGGCTTCGCCCGCCATTATCATCCCTTCCTCGTCAATACCGTCGTCGGCTTCATCGGGCCGGAGTATCTTTACGATTCAAAGCAGGTGACGCGCGCGGGGCTCGAGGATCACTTCATGGGCAAGCTTTCCGGCGTCCCGATGGGCTGCGACGCCTGCTACACGAACCACATGAAGGCCGACCAGAACGATATAGAAAACCTCGCGGCGCTGCTTGTGGCCGCCGGCTGCAACTACATCATGGGCGTCCCTCAGGGCGACGACTGCATGCTTATGTACCAGTGCACCGGCTATCACGAGGCGCAGACGCTGCGTGAGATATTCGGCCTGCGCCCCATCAAGCCCTTCGAGGAGTGGCTTGAAAAGATGGGCTTCCTGAGGGACGGCCGCCTGACGCCGCTCGCGGGAGACGCTTCGGTGTTCGCGGGCAGATAGGAGGCTTTGAAAATGGTAGATCAGAACGCGCTTAAAGCAATTATAGAACAGGTGCTGACGGAGATGAACCTCGGCGGTACTGCGGTTCCCAGTATGGCCGCGGCCGAGAAGGCCGGTGAAACCCCAGACCGGCCGGCTGCCGGGAGCGCCGTCATGGTCGACGACGGCTTTGTTCCCGACGTCTCGGCGATCGATATTCGCAAACAATATCTGGTGGAGAATCCGGTGAACTGCGACGCCTACTACGACCTGAAACAATACGCCCCCGCCCGGCTTGGGATCGGCAAGGCCGGCGCGCGCTACAAGACGCTGCCGGTACTCGAGTTCCGCGCGGCGCACTCCGCGGCGCAGGACGCGGTCTTCTCGCCGATGGACCTTGAATTTGTCGAGAAGCTGGGCCTCTTCGTCGTGCGCACCATGTGCACTAGCAAGGACGAATATCTCACCCGCCCAGACCTCGGACGTAAGCTCGACCCCGAAGGCGTGGCGATGGTAAAAGAAAAATGCAAAAAGAATCCGACCGTCCAGGTGTTCGTCTCCGACGGGCTTTCCTCGGCGGCGGTGGTGGCGAACATTCCCGACCTGCTCCCGGCCCTCCTGCAGGGGCTCCAGAGCTACGGCATCGACGTGGGCACGCCTTTCTTTGTTGAATACGGGCGCGTCGGCGTCGAGGACGAAATCACCGAGCTCACGGGAGCGACCGTCACCTGCGACCTCGTCGGCGAACGTCCGGGGCTGATCACCGCCGAATCGATGTCGGCCTACATCACCTATAAGGGTACGGTCGGCATGCCCGAGGCGCGCCGGACGGTGATTTCCAACATCCACCGGGACGGCACGCCGCCGGTGGAGGCGGGAGCCCACATCGCGGAAGTCATCAAAATAATGCTGGAAAAGAAGGCCAGCGGCACAGACCTAAAATTGTAACAGGGGAGGCACGGGCTATGAAAAGAGATCCTTTGAAGGCAAATGTACTGGCAACAAAGATAATTCCCAACGTTGACCCCTCTCTCGCCAAAGAGCTCGGCCTCGCGCCCGCTCAGCGTTCGCTGGCGCTCATCACCTCGGACTCCGACGACGTCACCTACACGGCGCTCGACGAGGCGACGAAGGCCGCCGACGTCCAGGTCGTCTACGCGAAGAGCATGTACGCGGGCGCCGGCAACGCGACGACGAAGTTTGCGGGAGAGATCATCGGCATTCTCGCGGGGCCGAATCCCGCCGAGGTCAAAAGCGGCCTTGCGGCGGCGGTGGATATGATAGAGAACGTGGCGCACTTCGTCTCGGCGAACGACGACGATTCGGTGCCCTACTACGCCTTCTGTATATCGCGCACCGGCTCCTATCTCTCAAAGATGGCGGGCGTCACCGAGGGCGAGGCGCTGGCCTACCTGATCGCGCCGCCGCTGGAAGCGGTCTACGGCATTGACGCCGCGATGAAGGCCGCCGACGTCCGCATGTGCGTCTTTTACGCCCCGCCCTCCGAAACCAACTTCGGCGGCGGCCTGCTCACCGGCTCGCAGTCGGCCTGCAAAGCGGCCTGCGACGCCTTCGCGGCGGCCGTCGAGCATGTGGCGGAGAATCCCAGGGTCTAAACGATGAAAGCGCTGGGGCTGATGGAATTTCTCGGATATCTGCCCGCGGTGGACGGGCTGGACGCCGCGCTGAAAGCCGCCGACGTCCGGCTCCAGAGCTGCCGCCGCGACGGCGGCGGCCTCGTTTCGCTGCTGATAACGGGCGAAGTGGCCGCGGTCAGGGCGTCGCTGGACGCCGCGCGTGGCGCGGCGCGGGGGACGCTGCTCTCGGCGTCCGTAATCGCGCGTCCCGCCGACCAGCTTGCCGCCATGCTCGCACGGCTGTTTCCCTCGCCTCTGGGAGCGCCAAAGCCTGAAAAGAAAGAAACGGGCGAAGCGGCGTTTGCAGAGAGATCATTCCTGCCCGCGGCGCTGCCGCCGGCGGAAAAAGAGCCGGCGCGCGAAGCGAAGCCCGTAGATAAAGAGCCCGGCGCGATGACGCTTGCGGAGCTCCGCGCGCTGGCGCGCGAATTGGGGCTCCCGATGGGCGAGAAAAAGATCAAGAGGGCCAACAAAAGGACTCTCTTGGCGGCGATAGAGAGAGAACAGGAGAGATAATATGCAGCTGCGTGATAAAGATCTTCTGTCCGTTCAGGAGGTGCGCGAGCTGGTCAGCGCGGCCAAAGAGGCGCAGACGGAGCTTGCGGCCCAGAACCAGGGATATGTCGACCGGCTCGTGAAGTCGGTCGCCGACGCCGGCGTAAGAAACGCGGAGCGCCTCGGCGTGATGGCCTGCGAAGAGACCGGTTTCGGCATCCCGGCGGACAAAAAAATAAAGAACGTATTCGGCAGCCGCGCGGTCTATGAATATATCAAAGATTTGAAGACCGTCGGCGTTATCGATTGGGACGAAAAGAAGCGGGTACGCACGATCGCCGTGCCGCTAGGCGTCATCGCGGGGATCATCCCCTCGACGAACCCGACCTCGACGACCTTCTACAAAGCGCTGATTTCGCTTAAAGCGGGCAACGCCATCGTCTTTTCGCCGCACCCGCAGGCGAAGCGCTGCATTATGGAGTCCGTCAAGGTGATAAAACAGGCGATCAGCGAGGCGGGCGGCAACGAGAACCTCGTCGGCTGCATCTCCATGCCGACCATGCAGGCGACCGAATCGCTGATGCGCCACCCGCACATCGCGCTGATCTTGGCGACGGGAGGCGCGGCGATGGTGCGCGCCGCCTATTCCTCGGGGAACCCGGCGATCGGCGTCGGCCCGGGAAACGGGCCGGCGTTCATCGACCGCTCCGCCGACCTCAAAGAGGCGGTGGCGCGGATAGTCGCCTCCAAGACCTTTGACAACGGCACGATCTGCGCCTCGGAGCAGTCCGTGATCTGCGCGGACGACTACTACGGGGAGGTCAGGGCGGAGATGGAGCGTCAGGGCTGTTATTTCCTTGACGACAGCGAACGGGCCAAGCTCGGAAAGTACATTCTTCGCGCCAACGGCACGATGAACCCCGAGATCGTCGGCAAAAGCGCGCAGGTCATCGCGAAACTCGCGGGGCTCGTCATCCCCGAGGGGACGAAGGCCATCGTCGCGCCGGAGGACGGCGTCGGCTACGGACATCCATACTCGAACGAGAAACTGGCCCCGATACTCGCCTTCTACAGAGCGCCGGACTATAGGCAGGTCTGCGAGAAGTGCGAAGAGATCCTCCGTTACGAGGGAGCGGGACACACCTTCTCCATCCACGCGCGCGACGAGGAGATCATCGCCTACTTCGCGGCGCGCGTCCCCGTTTCGCGCGTCATCGTCAACGCGGGAAGCACGCTGGGGGGAGTCGGCGCGACGACGGGGCTGGTGCCCGCGCTCACCCTTGGCTGCGGCGCGGAGGGCGGCAGCTCGACCTCGGACAACGTCGGGCCGCTGAACCTCATCAACGAACGCCGCGTCGCCTATCCGCTGCGGACGCAGGCGGAGGTGCGCGCCTCGATGCCCGAATGTCCCGACGGTATCTGCGAGAGCGGTATCGAGGGCGCGGCGGACCTTGAGAACGTGGATGTGGGCGCGGTAGTGGCGGAAATACTGAAAAGGCTGCGTTCCTAGCGCCGCCTTGCGGCGCGCGGCAAGGGACCGGCGGAAATAAAAAATAGACTAACGGAGGAATAAACGATGATGAACCAGCAGGCACTTGGAATGATTGAGACAAAGGGGCTCGTCCCCGCCATCGAGGCGGCGGACGCGATGGTAAAGGCGGCCAACGTGGGCCTCATCGGCAAGGTGCAGGTCGGCGGCGGTCTCGTGACCGTCATGGTGCGCGGCGACGTCGGCGCGGTGAAGGCCGCTACCGACGCGGGCGCGGCGGCGGCGGAGCGCGTGGGCGAACTTCTCTCCGTTCATGTGATTCCGCGCCCCGCGGACGACGTGGACTATCTTCTGCCCTCGCTTAAAGCAGAGTTATAGACGACGGCGAATACGTCCTTGGCAACCGGCCTGAACGATTTTCGCTCAGGCCGGCGGAATTCCGGCTCGGGCGGCAGTTGACGGGCCCGACGACAACGACAAAAAGGAGTGGCGAAAATGGCAGACCAGCAGGCGCTTGGAATGATTGAGACGAAGGGGCTTGTCCCCGCGATCGAGGCGGCGGACGCGATGGTGAAGGCGGCCAACGTGAACCTCATCGGTAAAGTACATGTCGGCGGCGGCCTCGTGACCGTCATGGTGCGCGGCGACGTCGGCGCGGTGAAGGCGGCGACGGACGCGGGCGCGGCGGCCGCCGAAAGGGTCGGCGAACTGCGTTCCGTCCATGTGATACCGCGTCCCGCGGCGGATGTGGACTACCTGCTTCCGACTCTCGGAAGCAAGTGATTGAACGCGCCGCGCGCGGCGCCGGCCTGAGGCTTCGGCGTATTTGCTGCGCGCCCGCCGGCCCCGCGCGCTTAGCGTCCGGCACATCCGCCATTGGCAGACGCGTAAGAGCCCTTCTGGATTATGGGAGTTCTGTTAGGAGTTGATTCCCTTGAAAATTATTACCGAGGCGATGCTGCGCGATGAATTAAGAAGAAGCGAGATTACGGAATATTACGTGCCGGCGGGCAAAATACTCTCGCCCGCGGCGCGCGAATACCTGCAGCAGCGAAAGATAAAGATCGGCCGGGAGCCTGACCCCGGGCGGCAAAAGGAGGCGGCGCCCGCGAAAGAGACGCCGGCGGCGGCCCCCTTGCAGGCGAAATACAGAGATTACGAGACGGGCGCGCTCTATCTCGAAAAGCCGGAATACATGACGCAGCTCGAGGGCGACATGCTGGTGGTGAAAAACCACCCGCGAATCGTCTTTCGCGGCAAGCTGGACAGCCTCCAGTCGCTCATCGTGCTCGATCAGGCGATACTGAACGAAAAGACGGGCTATGGCAAGCTGATCGCGGAGCTTGACGATATCCTCGGCGTGCTGCGCGAAATCATGCGCTGCGACGCCCTCAACGAGCCGCTGCGCGTGGAGAAGATCATCGGCCTCACGCCGGCCGAACTGCGCGAGCGTTCGCACGCGCCGATGAAGTTCTTCCACGTGAAATACATGCGTCTGCCCGACTACAAGATGGGGGCGGCTTACGCCCTGTTGAACCAACTGCGCGCCGCGGTGCGTGAAACGGAGGTGACGGCGGTGAACGCCTTTAAAAATGGAACGAACTATGAGCGGCAGGATATCCTCGAAATATTCAACCGCCTCTCGAGCGCCGTGCACATCATGATGTGCCTCTATTTGCAGGAGAACGACCTATGAGCGGCGCGGCGAACGGCATCACGGCGGAGATCGTAACCCGCGTCCTTGACGCGATCGCGAAAGCGGGGCTCGTCGAGGTCGAGGTCTCGGCGCGCCATGTGCACCTCGCCGAGAAGGACTGGGAGGTGATCTTCGGCGCCGATAAAGGCGACCTGACCCCCAAGCGTCCGCTTTCCCAGCCGGGGCAATACCTCTCGGAGGAGCGTGTGAGCCTCGTCACGCCGAAGGGGCGGATGGACAGGGTCGCGGTGCTCGGCCCCTTCCGGGGACAGACGCAGGTGGAACTTTCCAAAAGCGACTGCGTCGCCCTCGGCATCGACGCGCCGATACGCGAGTCGGGACACATCGACGGCAGCGGCCGCATCACGATCGAGGGTCCCAAAGGAGCGGTGACGATCCCCCAGGGCGTGATCATAGCGAAGCGCCACGTCCATGTGCCGGCGGCGACCGCGCGTCACCTGGGCTTCAAAAACGGCGAGATTGTAAGCGTCCGGCTCTTTACCGACAGGCCGGTGATCTTACAGGACGTCGTGCTGCGCGTCAGCGATAAATTCAGCTACCGCATGCACATAGACTTTGACGAGGCGAACGCCGCCGACGTGCGCGGCTTCACGCTCGGACAGATAATGAAACAGGAGCCCGTACAATGATGGACCTCAAGCGGGTAAACAACTACATGGCGCGCGTCGCGGCGGCGGAGAAAAAGTGCTTCAAGCCGGCGGGCAAAAAACTCAAGGCCGGCCTCGACCTTGGCACCGCCTATATCGTCATCGTCGTGCTCGACGAGAAGGACAACCCCGTCGCCTGTGAAAAAGAGGCGGCGAGCGTCCTGCGCGACGGCGTCGTCGTCGATTATCAGGGGGCGCTTGCGACCGTGCGCCGCCTCAAAGGCGAGCTGCAGAGGCGGCTTGGCACGGAGCTTGGCAAATGCGCGATCGCGATGCCCGCCGGCACCGAAAGCAGCGCCCGCACGCACCAGTACATCGCGGAGGGCGCGGGCTTCGAAGTGACGGAAATCCTTGACGAGCCGACGGCGGCGAACTCCGTCTACCAAATAGAAAACGGCGTCGTCGTCGACATCGGCGGCGGCACGACGGGGCTTGCGGTATTCAAAGACGGCGTCGTGGAAAAGGTCTATGACGAACCGACCGGCGGGACGCACTTAAGCCTCGTTCTCTCGGGAAACTACCACATCCCCTTTGACCAGGCCGAGGCGGTCAAACAGGACTATCGCAAGCACGCGGAGATCTTCCCCGTCGTGCGCCCGGTAATTGAAAAGATGGCGACGATCGTCGCGCGCAACATAGATAAAGACGAGACCGACGCGATCTACCTCTGCGGCGGGACGAGCTGCCTCACCGGCATCGAGGAGGTCTTTGAAAAAGTGACCGGCATCCGCACCGTGAAGCCGGACGATCCCTTCCTCGTAACGCCCGCGGGGATCGCGATGAACTGCAAGGTCTAGGAAGGAGGCGCCCGGATGGATTACGAAAAGCTGATCGCGGAAATCGTAACGCGCGTCATAGAAAAGCTGGAAATGCTTGAAAAACAAAAAGACGGCGGCGCGCCGTGCTCCCGCGCCCCTGAAAAAGCAAGCGGAAGGCCGCCTAAAGAGGTCGCGTTTGAAAAGCGCGTGATCACCGAAAAAGACATCGTCGCGGCGCGCGGCAGCGGGGCCTCCGTGGTCCGCGTCGCGGAACGCGCGATACTCACCGATCTGGCCAAAGAATACGCGCAGGCGCATGAGATCGTCATAGAGCGCCGCTGACGGAGGAAGAGACGATGAAGGTTGCGAGAGTGATAGGCAACATATGGGCGACGCGCAAAGATCAAAAGCTCTCCGGGCTTACGCTCTTGATCCTTCAGCGCATAGACATCACGACCGGGAACGACGACGGGGCCCCGATCGTCGCCGCCGACGTCATCGGCGCGGGCTGCGGCGAAATGGTGCTCTTCGTCGGGGGAAGCTCGGCGCGCAGCGCCGCGGGCGACATGTCCGTCCCCGTCGACGCCACGGTCGTGGCGATAGTCGACAACTTTGAACTGCCCGGCGGCAAGGGAGAGTGAGAAGATGGAATTATTAGAGGCGGCCAAGTGGGCCGGCGTAGTCGGCGAGGGCGGCGCGGGGTTTCCCACCTGCGCGAAGCTCGGCACGAAGGCCGAATGCTTTATAGTGAACGGGGCGGAGTGCGAGCCGCTCATCGAGACGGATAAATACCTCATGCGTACCTTCCCCGACGAGATCGTCGCCGGTACCGCCGCGGTATCCGCCCACCTCGGCGCCAGGCGCGCCGTCATCGCCCTCAAAACGAAATATGAGGCCGAGGCGGCGGCTCTCGCGGCGGCGATTGAAAAAAGCGGCGCGGCAATTGAGATCGTGAAAATGCCCTCCTTCTACCCGGCGGGCGACGAACACACGCTGGTCTACTACGTCACGGGGCGCAGCATCCCCGCGCGCGGCATCCCGATCAGCGTCGGCTGCGTCGTGGACAACGTCGGCACGATGCGGAGCGTCCACGAGGCGCTTGCGGGGCGGCCGGTCTTGGATAAATACCTCTCCGTCACGGGCGAAGTGCGCGAGCCCGTCATGCTGCGCGTGCCGATCGGCACCTCTTTCCGCGAATGCGTGACGCTCGCGGGGGCGCGGCTCTCCGCATACGCCGTCGTCAACGGCGGCCCGATGATGGGGCTGGTCCTTTCGGAGCCGGAAAAGATCGACGCGGCGGTGGTGACGAAGACGACGGGCAACATCCTCGTGCTGCCGCCGGACCACTATCTGGTAGAGCGTTCAAAGCTCAAAATGCAGCGCATACGCCTCCAGTCGCGCAGCGCCTGCATCCAGTGCCGCTACTGCACCGACCTCTGCCCTCGCTGGCTTATCGGGCAGGAGATGGAGCCTCACATGGTGATGCGCGGCCTTTGGATGGAGGGGCGGATAAAAGATGACGAAGAATTCGTGCGCGCCTTCGGCGACGCGATGAACTGCTGCAGCTGCGGGATCTGCGAACTCTACGCCTGCCCGATGAACCTCTCGCCGCGCCGCGTCAACGAATACTTCAAAGGCGTGCTGCGCTCGCGCGGCCTTGAATCGAAAGTCGACCCGCATCCCGCGGCGCGCGATTCATTCGCCGACCGGCTGATACCGACTGAACGCATCGTCGCGCGCCTCGGCCTCCGGGACTACTATCCGGGACACGCCGCCCGTTGTCTGGAATACACGCCGAAAGAGGTCTACATCCCCTTCCGGCAGAGCATCGGCCGGGCGGCGGAAGCCGTCGTCGAAGAGGGGGCGCGGGTAAACCGCGGCGACCTCATAGCGCGGGCGGCGGAGGGGCTCTCCTCCAATATCTACGCGAGCATTGACGGCATAGTAAAAGATCTCAGCGTGCAGGGCGCGCGCATCGCAAGCGGGGGGTAAGCGAAGATGGGAAACGCTATAGGAATGGTAGAACTATCGAGCATCGCTGAAGGAATTAACACCGCCGACGCGATGGTGAAGGCGGCGAACGTCGAACTTATCCACGCCTCTACCATCTGTCCCGGCAAATACATCGTCATCGTCCATGGAGAAGTCGGGGCGGCGCGCGCGGCGATGGGCGCGGGAGTGGCGGCGGCTGGGCACTACATCGTCGACGAGCTGCTGATACCGAACGTCGATCCGCAAATATGCCCGGCGATCATGATGACCACCCAGCCGGGGGAGATCGAGGCGGTCGGCGTCATGGAATACTTCTCCGTCGCCTCGGCGATCATGTCGGCGGACATCGCGGCGAAAGCCGCGAACGTGAGGCTCATCGAAATACGCATTGGCTTTGCGATTGGCGGCAAGGGCTTCGTCACCCTCACGGGCGACGTCGGCTCCGTGCGCGCCGCCGTCGCCGCGGCGACGAAAGAAGAAGCGCTGCTGGTCTCCAAGACAGTGATCCCGCGGCCCTCGCGGCAGCTCGCGGACAAACTCATCTAAAAAGGGAATAAAAAACAGTCCGCGCCGCGCCTTACGGCGGCGGCCGCTGTTGGCGCTTTTGCAAAAAAATCAGGAAAGAGGGAATGAAAATGTTTGACGAACTGCTTATGAACCTATCAAACACGCGGGTATTCACGGAAAGCCTGCATGCCTGGGTCAGCGGCCTCTCGGTCAACTCCGCCATCATCTTCGTGATGATGCTCTTCATGCTCCTGGGCGCGGTCGATAAAATACGCGGCAACAAATGGGGCTACGGGGAAGAATTTGACAATGGCTTCAACGCGATGGGGCCGCTCGCCATCGCGATGGCGGGCGTCGTCGCCGCCGCGCCGGTGCTCGCGATAATCCTCAAACCGATAATCGTACCCATCTACGGCATGGTCGGCTCCGACGCTTCGATGTTCGCGACGACCCTGCTTGCCTGCGACATGGGCGGCTATCCGCTCGCGATGAAGCTCGCCGCCGATGAGTCGATCGGCAACTTCTCGGGGCTGATACTGGGAACGATGATGGGGCCGACGATTGTCTTCACGATTCCCGTCGCGCTCTCGATCATCAAAGTGCAGGACCGCCCCTACCTCGGCGCGGGCGTCCTCGCGGGGCTCATCACCATCCCGCTCGGCTGCGTCGCGGGCGGGCTGCTGATGAACATGACGCCCTACAAGATAGATCTGACGACGATCCTGGTGAATCTCATCCCCGTCATCATCATCGCGGGACTCATCTGCGTCGGCCTCTGGTTCGCGCCGCAGAAGATGATCAACGGCTTCAACGTCTTCGGCTCGGCGGTCACGATCCTCATTACCGTCCTGACCGCCATCGCCGTCTTTGAATACCAGACCGGCATCCACTTCCCGCTCTTCGATCAGATGGTCGTGCCCGCGGAAGAGGGCGGCAGCGTCCCGCTTGAAGACGGGCTGCTGATCTGCGGGCAGATCGCGACGGTGCTCATCGGCGCCTTCCCGATGGTCAAATGGATCACGCGCACCTTCGGCGGCGCGCTGGAGGCGGTGGGACGTCACCTGGGAATGAACGAAGAGGCGGCGGCCGGTATGGTGGCGAACCTTGCCAACAACATCGCGATGTTCAATATATTTGAAAAAATGGACCCGAAGGGCAAGCTGCTCAACGTGGCCTTCACCGTCTCCGCGGCCTTCGTCTTCGGCGACCATCTGGGATTCACCGCGGGCGCCAACCCCGAGATGATATTCCCCGTCGTCGTCGGTAAACTCGTCGCCGGCATCACGGCGGTGATCTTAGCGAACTTCCTCGCTCCGATGCTGCTGGCAAAAATAAAGGAAGCGAAGGCCTGATGAAATGGCCGCGCTCTGCGAAGGCGGCTGCGACGGCTGCCCGATAGCCAAACAGGAGGCGAACAAAATGGCAGACACCAACGGAATGAACGTCAGCGAAAAGATGCTGCGCGAAATAGTGCAGGAAGTCGTGCAGGGACTCGCCGCCCGCCGGCCCTCTGCCGGCGGCTTCACGAAGATCGTGGACCCGAGCGGCATCATCCTCATCAAAAGCGAAACGGTAAAATGCGAGCCATTTCAGGGAGAGGCGGGAGTGAGACTAAAAGACGTCGTGACCCTCGAAGAGGCGCCGCGCATCGGCGCGGGCATCATGGAGCTCGACAAGACGAGCTTTGAATGGACGCTCACCTATGACGAATACGACGTGATATTCGAGGGCGTGCTGGAGATAGAGATAGACGGGCGCGTAGTGACCGGCAAACCGGGGGATATTATTTACATCCCCAAGGGAAGCCGCATCCATTTCCAGACGCCGGACAAGGCGAGGTATGCGTATTTCGTTTATCCCGCTAATTGGCAGTAAATCGGCGTTTATAAAAATCGGCGCGAATAAGCACCGTATGCGTCATAAGTCGGTTCCTGAGTGTCCTCGCCGTATGAAAAATACGGCTCCGGTACTCAGGAACCGACTTATTTAGCCTACGGCACTTCTTCGCGCCGATTTTTCTGTCATCAGGCTAAAGCGTAACGCCGATTTATCTTCGATAGGGTGAAGGATAAATTGAGGTTTAGCGTTCAATCGCAAAAAATAATTTATTGGTATTCAACGATTTAGGTTTGCGCCTTTAAAGCCTCCCTCGCTGAGGGAGGTGCCCCGGCGGCGGGTTTTCGCCGGGTCGGAGGGAGTTTTGACGTTGACGTTAAGGTTTTCATAACTTAAAGAAGAGAAAAACATAAAACCAAGGTCAAAACTCCCTCAGGCCCTGCGGGCCAGCTCCCTCGCGGAGGGAGCCAAGATCAAAATCTAGGCAGAAACCGCCTAATTGGCAGCAGGTTATTTTTTGCGATTGAACGCCAAACCCCAATTTGTCACGCTAGCCCATCGAAGATAAATCGGCGTTTAGAAGTGCGAGTTGCTAAATAAAATGGGGGCTCCGATACCGGAGCCGTATCTGTATACGGCGAGGATTCGGAGCCCCCGTTTTATGACGCAAATCGTGCTTATAAACGCCGATTTACCTAGAAGGCGGGAATAACGCCCTTCGCCGACAGCTTCTCGGTGATGAACTTTTTGACCTCCGGAGAGTTGAGCGCCTTTGCGAGCGCCTTTATCTTCGCGCTTCCCTTGTCGCCGCTGCGGCAGGCGAGCACCACCGCGTAGGGGGAGTCTTTCGATTCGAGCGCGAGGGCGTCCTTTGAAGGGTCGAGCCCAGCGTCGACGGCGAAGTTCATGTTGATGACGGAGAGCGTCGTGTCGGGAAGGGTACGCGGCAGCTGCGGCGCTTCGAGCTCTCTTATTTTGAGCTTTTTGGGGTTATCGACGATATCGGCGGCGGTCAGCTTGTTGCCGGGCTTCATTTTAAGAAGCCCCTCGCGTTCGAGCAGCTTGTAGGCGCGGAAGCCGTTGGTAGGGTCGTTGGGAACGGCGACGACCGCTCTTTCTTTGACATCCTTCAGCGACTTTATCTTCTGCGAATAGATGCCGATGGGAAGCAGGTGGACCTTCACGAGCGGTACGATATCGAGGTTCTTTTCGCTCTTCATGTTGTCAAGGTAGGGGATGTGCTGGAAGAAGTTCGCGTCAAGGCTCTTATCTGCCAGCGCGAAGTTCGGCTGTACGAAATCTGTGAATTCTTTGATTACCAGCTCATAGCCCTGTTTAGCGAGTACCTTTTTGGCGACGTCAGCGATTTCCTTCGCGGGGAAGGGGGTGACGCCGAGGATGATTTTTTCAGCCGCGAGCGCCGATGACGAGAGTACGAGCAGCGCCAGCAGCGCCAGAAAAACCTTTTTCATAATGTGATACCTCCAGTTAGATTTTACATATTTAATATACTTACCAAAAACCGCATGGCTGTCTTCTGATTCTTCACTCCCGCTCCTTTCCTCCCGATATTTCAAAAGACATTAAAAAAGGACCGGCTCCGCAATAACGGACCCGGTCCTGCAATGACAACGCGTGCTTAAGCGCCGGCCAATTCAGGAGAGGACCCGCAGTGAGCGCACATCATCATGTACATTATTGAAGAATGGCTTATTGAATACACGGCGTTTCCTCCTTTCCTCCAAAATAGGCGCTGTAAATCATTGGAGATGATTTTATACGCAGCTGTGGAAAAATGTCAAGCTTGGAGGTTACTTTTGCCTGGGCAAACGGGTAAAAGATTGTCCCTCGTCGCCGCGCGGCCGTCCCTGTACGTATACTATCCTATGCCCGAATGCCGAATTTGTATTATAATAAAAACAGTTATAAAAAATTGGAGTGTTCTTATGAAAAAGATTTTTGTCATCGCGATTTTGTTTCTGCTCATCTGTTCCGTGTCCGCGCAGGCCGCGTCGCCGTGGTCGCCGAAGGCGGGGGAGTACTGGATTAAGGTCAACAAGCAGCAGCTGCGGCTTACGCTCTTCAAAGGGGACGATATCGTGAAGAGCTGGCCCGTCTCCGTCGGCAAGGGACGCGGCAAGGTCAAGAGCTCGCGCCTCGACCTCATTACGCCGACGGGCACCTTTACGATCTACCGGGTGATCCCCGACGCCGAGAAGCTCGTCTTCGACCCCGCCTGGTTCGACGAGCCGGGCGAGGCGGCGGCGGGAGTTTACGGCTCGAAGCTGATCTCGTTTTATAACAAATGGCAGATCGCAATCCACGGCACGAACAACCCCCGTTCTGTCGGACGCTGGGCGACGCACGGCTGCATCAGGCTGAAAAATCCCGATATCGAAGATCTCGTCACCTACGTCAAACCAAAGATGAAGGTCGTCATCGTCGAAAACAACGAGATGCCCTTTTCAAAAGAGACGATTTAAAATCTGTAAAACAAGCTGAAAGGAGGCGGTATGTCCATGAGCCGCGCATTTGTGAAAGAGGATGACGGAGAACGCGGAAACGCCGTCGCCGACATCCAGTTCCGCGAAGCGAAGGTCGAGTGGCTCAAGATACAGGAGAAGAAGCTCGACACGCTGCTGAACGACCCGAAGTCAAAGAAGATAAAACCTGAGACTCTCGAACGTTGGATAAAGGATACCGAGGCCGACATCGCGAAGACGAAGAGGGAGCTTGGGTACGGGAACTAAAAGCCGCCGCCCCGTCGGGGGCGCGTAAGGCAAGGCCCGTCATTCCGAGGCGCTGTTTGGAATGACGGGCCTTTGTCGCAGGGAGGGGCTTATTTTTCCCACTCCACGAGTTTTCCGGGGTTTAAAATGTTCCGCGGGTCGAAGGCGAGCTTGACGCGTTTGATCAGCGCGAGCTGCGCCTCGTCGAGGAAAAATTTCATATAGCCCTTGCGCTTGAAGCCGATGCCGTGTTCGCCGGAGATGGTGCCGCCCATCTTGATGAGCTCGGAGTATATCCGCTCCTGCGCGGCGTGCAGCCTTTCGTGCCAGTCGGCGCAGTCGGGGGAGATCAGCGTGCAGTGCATGTTGCCGTCGCCCGCGTGTCCGTAGGCGATCCATTCGAGGCCGTCGGCCTCGGTCTTTTCACGGATCATTTCGAGCAGCTGCGGCACCATCGCGGTGGGGACGACGAGGTCTTCCTTCGTATAGCGGCTGTAGAAAGAGGAGACCGCCTCCGGCACCGCTTTGCGCGCCTGCCAGATGCGCTCTTTCGTGCTGCGGGTGTCGGCGACGTAGACCTCGCAGGCTCCGTGTTGTTGTGAAAGCCTGCCGATCTCCTCAAATTCTTTTTCGATGAGCTCCGCGTCGTTGTTTTCCAGCTGGATGATGAGGGCCGCGCCCGCGTCTCCCGCCGGCACCTCGGTGTTGAGGTATTTCTCCGCCAGTTTCAGCGCCTTTTTGTCGAGGAACTCAATGGAGGCGGGGATGAGGCCGCCCTCGGTGATGATGTGCGGCACGAAGTCGATTGCGCTCTGCGCGTCGGGGAAGGCGGCCAGCAGGTCCACCGAGTGGCGCGGCAGCGGCATCAGCTTGAGCACCGCCTTGGTGATGACGCCTAGTATCCCTTCGGAGCCGGCCATGAGGTGAACGAAGTCCAGTCCCGTGACGTCTTTGCGGCGTTTGCCGCCGAACCAGGTGACGGAGCCGTCGGCGAGCACCACTTCGAGCGCCAGCAGCTGCGCGCCGGTCGCGCCGTATTTGATGACTTTGTTGCCGCCGGCGTTTTCGGCGATGTTGCCGCCGATAAAAGAAGCGCCGTCGCTGCAGGGATCGCCGGCGTAGAGCAGGCCGTGCTGCGACGCCATACGGTTGATCTCCGCCGTCACTACGCCGGGTTCGGTGGTGATGGTGAGGTTTTCCCTGTCAAGCTCGATGATGCGGTTCATCTTTTCAAAGCTCATGACGATGCCGCCCCAGGCCGGCAGCGCGCCGCCGGAAAGCCCGGTGCCCGCGCCGCGCGGCGTGACGGGAATCCGGTTTTTATAGGCGATTTTCATTATCTCGGAGACGTGCTCGGTGCTCTCGGGGAAGAGAAGCAGCTCCGCGACATATTTTTTATCGTAGGCGCTCTGCGGCACCTCGTCGCGGGAGTAGGTCTCAAGCTTTTCTTTATCGGCGCAGACGTTGTGCGCGCCGATCTTTTCTTTCAGGACCTCTATGATTTCCGTCGTGACTTTATTGTACGAAAAGAGATCGTTCATTGACATACCTCCGAACCTAATATCAGGATATAATATCATAAATATGGCTGGAGGCGATGACGGATGACGGTTCATAATGAGATCATTTACGGCCCGACGCTTGTAGGCGAGGGGGATGTCTATCTCTTCCGCGAGGGAACCCACAGACGGATATATGATTTTCTTGGCGCGCATTTGCTGGAGCACGAGGGACGGGAGGGCGTCCTGTTTGCCCTTTGGGCCCCGGGCGCGCGCGATGTTTATGTGATGGGCGATTTTAATGCCTGGGACCGCGAGGGCTGTCCGCTTGCGCCGCGGTGGGACTCTTCCGGCATCTGGGAGGGCTTCGTCCCCGGGGCGGCCGCCGGCTGCCGTTATAAATATGTGCTCAGGACCGCCGGCGGCGAGCTGCTTGAAAAGAGCGACCCTCTGGCCTTCGGCACGGAGCTGCCGCCCGCCTCCGCTTCGGTGGTCTGCGCGCCCTCGCGCGAGTGGGGCGACGCGGAATGGCTGGCGCGGCGCGCGGAGGCAAACGCCGTTGGCGCGCCGCAGTCGATATACGAGATGCACGCCGGTTCGTGGCGGCGCGGCGAGAAAGACGGCATTCTTTCCTGGCGCGACCTGGCGGGCGAGCTGCCGCCGTATCTTGCGGCGAACGGCTTTACCCACGTGGAGTTCATGCCCGTCATGGAGCATCCCTTCTACGGTTCGTGGGGCTATCAGACGACGGGGTATTTCGCGCCGACGTCGCGCTACGGCGCGCCCGAGGATTTTATGGCGCTCGTCGACGCGCTGCACGCGCGCGGGATCGGCGTCATTCTCGACTGGGTGCCCTCGCACTTTCCGACGGATTCTTACGGCCTTTCGCGTTTCGACGGCACGGCGCTCTACGAGCACGAAGATCCGCGCCAGGGGTTTCATCCCGACTGGAAGAGCGCGATCTTCAACTACGGGCGCAACGAGGTGCGGAGCTTTCTCATCTCCTCGGCGCATTACTGGCTGGACCGCTATCACGCGGACGGCCTGCGCGTCGACGCGGTGGCCTCGATGCTTTATCTCGACTATTCGCGGCGCGACGGCGAGTGGGTGCCGAATAAATATGGCGGCAAGGAAAATATTGAGGCGATCGAGTTTCTGCGCGAGATGAACTGCGCCCTTTACGCCGATTTTCCGGGAATCTCGGTGACGGCGGAGGAGTCGACCTCGTGGCCGATGGTGACGAAGCCGGTGTGGCTCGGCGGCCTCGGTTTCGGCTATAAGTGGAATATGGGCTGGATGAACGACTTTATCTCCTATATGTCGCAGGACCCGATCTACCGCAAGTATCACCACGACCGGCTGACCTTCGGCATGTGGTACGCCTACGCGGAGAATTTCGTGCTGCCCTTCTCGCACGACGAAGTGGTCTACGGCAAGCGTTCGCTGCTGGAGAAGATGCCCGGCGACGGCTGGCAGAAGGCGGCGAATCTGCGGCTGATGTTCGGCTGGATGTTTGGCCACCCCGGCAAGAAGCTCGTCTTTATGGGCGGGGAGTTCGGCCAGAGCCGCGAGTGGAACCACGACCGCAGCCTCGACTGGCACGAGCTTGGCGACGAAGGACACGCGGGGATTGCGAGATGGTTTGCCGACTTGAACAATTTCTACCGGAGCAGGCCGGAGCTGTGGGAGCTCGACTCGTCTCCCAACGGCTTTGAATGGATAGACTGCAGCGACCGCGACGCGGGGGTCGTCTCTTTTATCCGCCGTGACAAAGAGGGGAACGCCGTCGTGCTTGCCGCCAATTTTACCCCCGTCGCGCGCGACGGCTACCGCGTGGGCTTTCCCGCCGGCGGACGCTGGCGCGAGGCGCTGAACAGTGACGCGGCGGCCTACGGCGGTTCGGGGACCGGCAATCTGGGCGGCGTGGACGCCGAAGCGGCGCCCTTCCACGGGCAGGATTTTTCCGCGGTGCTGACGCTGCCGCCGCTGGGCTGCCTGATATTTATGCCGGAGGCGCGCGGGTAAATATTCCCGCGGCCGCCTCTGCTCCCGCTGAAATGATTTTCGCGCCAGGCCGCCCTCTTGGGGGCGGCCTGGCGCGCCGCCGCGGGAAGTGCGCGCCGCGTGGTTTACATGTATAATGTACAGGATGGGTTTTTATCTTTGATGACAGTGTAAGCGGAGGGCTTTATTTTGTCTGGTTCACGCAGAAGCGGAGTGCTTTTACATATATCGTCGCTGCCCGGGGCGTGGGGCGTCGGGGATTTCGGGAACGGCGCGCGAAGGTTTGCCGATTTCCTGCATGGCGCCGGTTTTTCCCTTTGGCAGGTGCTGCCGCTCACGCCGGTGCTCTCCGTCTTCGGCAACTCGCCGTACAGCAGCCCCTCGGCCTTCGCGGGGAACCCGCTGTTCATAAGTCCGGAAGAGCTCTGTAAAGACGGGCTCGTCTCTGCCTCGCAGGCGGATTCGTGTATCCTTCCCTCCGAGAGGGCGGCCGACTTCGATTCGGCCGCGGCCTGCCGCGGCGCGCTGCTTTCGCGGGCCTGGGCGGCCTATAGCGCCGCGCCGGAATCGTTTCCCGGGCTGCGCGCGGACTTTGAACGTTTCCGGGAGGAGGAGAGCGGCTGGCTTCGCGATTACGCGCTCTTTTCCGCGCTGAAGGACAAGCACGGCGGGCGCTGCTGGACGGAATGGCCGCGCGCCATAGCCGCGCGTGACCGCGGCGCTTTAGCAGAGTTTGCCGCAAAGCACGAGGACGCGCTTGCCTTTGTCGAATTTACGCAGTTTCTCTTTTACCGACAGCTGAGTTCGCTGTCCGCCTATTGCGCCGGGCTTGGCATCACGCTGATGGGAGACCTCCCGATATATGTCGCTTGGGACAGCGCCGACGTCTGGGCGCGCCCGGAGCTCTTCGACCTTGAGGCGGACGGCGGGCCGCGCTGCGTCGCGGGGGTGCCCCCGGATTATTTCAGCCCCACGGGGCAGCGCTGGGGCAATCCGCTCTACAACTGGGAAGCGATGCGCGCCGACGGCTTTGCCTGGTGGCGCGGCAGGCTGGCCCACAGCCTGAAGTATTGCGGCCTGATGCGCGTCGATCACTTCCGGGGGCTCTGCGCCTACTGGGAGATCCCCGCCGCCGAAAAGACGGCGCAGAACGGCTGCTGGCGTCCCGCGCTGGGGCGCGAGATGCTCGAAGCCTTCCGTGACCGCGACTGTGCCGCGGGCGCGGCGCTGCCGCTCGTCGCCGAAGACCTGGGCATCATAACTGACGACGTGCGCGCGCTGATGGAAGATTTTTCTCTGCCGGGCATGAAGGTGCTGATGTTCGCCTTTGGCGGGGATGTCGCGGAAAACCCCTACGCGCCGCACAACATCGGGCCGCGCGGCGTCGTCTACACGGGAACGCACGACAATGACACCGCCGTCGGCTGGTGGCGCGGAAGCTCGACGGTGCGCGAGCGGATGAATTTCGCCGCCTATACGGGACAGGAGGTGACGCGGGACGATGTGAACCGGGTCCTGGTGAGGATGGCGCTCTCCTCCACGGCGGATACCGCCGTGATCCCCGCGCAGGATATTCTGGGGCTCGACGGGTCGTGCCGCATGAACCGGCCGGCGGAGGCCGGCGGCAACTGGGGCTGGCGGATGCTCCCCCAGGAGCTGGAGTCCCTCATCTCCGGCGGCCATAATTTCTCCGGGAGGCTTAAAGAGCTGAATATATTATACGGACGTTTTAAAGAGGTAAATTAAATGAACCACCTGCTGGATTCAAGGGTTGTCTACCGCGTGGCGGGGCGCGACTACCGCGAGCTGATCTTTTTCTCGTTTATGGCCGCCGCCCTCTTTATAAAGTTTTATTTTCTTGAGTACGAGGTTTCGCGGCTCGTCGTGCGCTTTCCGCTCTCCGTCGCCGCCTCGGCGGCGATCTCGGCGGCGCTCGTCGTTCTCGTGTCGCTCTTCTGGCGCCGGGGGCGGCTGCCTCTTGCGCTGCTGCTGGATTTTCTGCTGACCGGTCTGGTGATAACGGACGTCCTGCATATGCGCTATTATTCCGACCTTTTCACCTTCCATAACCTCGGGCTCTCTACGCAGGTGGGCGAAGTGTCGGAGTCGGTCTTCGCGCTCTTCTCGCCGCGCGACTTGCTCTATTTTATCGACATCCCGCTGCTCTGCGGCTATTTCCGGATCTTTCGGCGCATCTCCGTTCATCCCTTTTTTCACCGGGTCACATCCCGGCGCGCGGCCTGGAGCCTCTTGCTCTTTGCGGCGGCCGCCGGCGTCGTCGCCTTTCATATCGCCAGCTACAGCAAAAAGGTGCCGGGGGTCCTGCGCTCGATGTGGGACCGTCCGGCGGTCTGCAACAACGTCGGCGCTCTGACCTATCATCTGGCGGACAGCTGGAACACGCTGACCGACCGGACCGGCCGCCGCCCGCTTTCGGAGGCCGAGCTTGCGGATGTCCGCGAATGGTACGAGGAACACCTCTCGAAGCAGCGCCGCCCGCAGGGGATATTCGGCGTGGCTAAGGGGCGGAACCTGATCGTGCTCCAGGTTGAGTCTCTCCAAAGCTTCGTCATTGGCCTCAAGGTGGGGGGACGGGAGGTGACGCCGAACCTCAACGCCTTTATAAAGGAGGCCTCGCTGGCTTCGGACGCCTATAACCAGACGGGCTCGGGCAACAGCTCCGACGCCGAGTTTTTGGCGAACGCCTCTTTCTACCCCGCGGCCTCCGGCGTCGCCTATACCCGCTTCGCGGGCAACCGCTACGCGGCGTTCCCCAAAGCGCTGCTGGACAACGGCTACCGGACGCTCGCGATGCACGGGGACCGCGCGGGCTTCTGGAATAGGGGGCACATGTATCCCGCGCTGGGGTTTGAGCGGTTCGTCAGCAAAAAGGATTACGTCAATGACGAGGCGATCGGCATGGGGCTCAGCGACAAGAGCTTCTTCCGCCAGTCTGTTGAAATGCTCTCCAAGGAGCCGCAGCCCTTCTATTCTTTCATGGTGACGCTTACGAGCCATTATCCGTTTAACTTCCCGAAGCTGCTTGCCCAGGCCAAATTCGATACCGGCGAATACAACGGCACGGTGGTCGGCAGCTATCTCTCGGCAATTCACTACTTTGACCGTGAGTTTGGGACCTTTATCAAGGCATTGAAAAAGGCGGGGCTTTATGATAAATGCGTCATCGCGCTCTACGGCGACCATAACGCGATCCCCCGCTGGGATTCCCCGACGCTGTCCAGGCTGCTGGGAATAGATCTTGCCAAAGACCATCACTGGCGCTATGTGCAGCGCGTCCCCCTCGTGATCAACGTGCCGGGCGTGAAGAAACTCGCCTGGAACCAGAAAATGGCCCTGGGGCTCGCCAACCTCCCGCGCACGCTCGCGCTGCTGCTGGGCGTCGATTTTGAAAGCGGCCTGGGGAGCGACCTCTTCGACGCCGCAGAGGCTCCCGTGATCTTCCGCAACGGCTCCTACGTCGTGGGGAAAATATTTGTCGAACCGGCAAAAAAGAGCGCCGTCCACGTCGAGAGCGGCGAGGCCCGCGATTACGCGGCGTACGCGGAGACGACGGAAAAGGTTCGCAAGATACTTGACGTCAGTGATAAAATACTGGAATATGATCTGATGCCGAAAATCTTGCGCAAATAGGTGATTGTTAACAGATGTCTCTTCCCACAAAAAACAAGCCTGTTTTCATCAGCGGATATCTGTTCACGGCGGTCGTCGCCGCCTCGGTGTGGCTCAAGTTTTTCTCCGTGGACTACGCCGTCGCCGACGTGCTCAACTGGCCCACCTTCGGCGTGCTGACGATGCACGCGCTGCGCCACGCGGCGCGCGCTTTTGCCGTTTCGCTTCCCTCGCTCGGCGCCATCCTCTGCCTGCTTCTGCCGCTGATGTTTCTCGCGCCGCGCAGGCGCGCGGCGGCGCTTATCGTCATGGACCTGCTGCTCTCGGCGCTGGTGCTGACCGACAGGCTGTTTATCCGCTACTATGCGGACATCTTTATCTTTCACGACCTGATGCTGGTGCCGCAGACGGGGCTGATTGCGAAATCGATCTGGGCGCTGCTCAAACCGTGGGATTTTCTGATCTTCGCCGACATCCCGCTCCTTGTCTGGCTGACGCGCGGCGGCAGGCTCCGTGTAGAATTTAAAAGAGAGCGGCGGCGGCAGGCGCTGCTTTTGCTCGCCGTCTTCCTGCTTGCGGTAGCGGCGCAGGGGATGTCCGTCTGGCACCTCAAAAAGTTCCGCCCGAACATCATCAACGCGATGTACGACCGCCTCTCCGTCTGCGCCTGGGTCAGCACCGCCACCTTTCACTGGTGGGACTTCTTTTCGTTGGCGCGCAAGGCGCTGGAGCCGCAGAACGTGTCGCAGGAGACCATAGACGAGATCGGAAGCTGGTTTGAGCGCCGCCGCCCCGGGCCGCACCGGGGGACGCGCGCGAAGAACCTCATCCTCGTGCAGTGCGAGGCGCTGCAGTATTTCGTCGTGGACCTTGAGATCGGCGGCGTCCCCGTGACGCCCAACCTCAACCGTTTTAAAGAAGAATGCCTCTATTTTCCCAACACCTGGAGCCAGGTGGCGGCCGGCAACAGCTCGGACGCGGAGTTTATGGCCAACACCGGGCTTTTCCCCGCCGCCTTCGGCGCCGCCTACACGCTTTACGCGGACAACGATTACAATACCCTCGCGCGCGCGATGCGCAGGCGGGGGGCGCGCGCCGTCGTCGTGCAGGGCACGCGCAGCGCCTTCTGGAACTGCCACCGGATGCATCCGAAGCTCTGGTTCCACCGGCAGTACAGTCAGAATACCTTTCCTGATGACGAGGCGATTGGTCTCGGCCTCAGCGACGAGGTGATTTTTTCGCGGGCGCTGGAAGTATTCAAAGCGATGAAGACGCCCTTCTATGGGTTTATCGTCACCCTTTCGAGCCACCACCCCTTCGACTTCGCGGAGCTGCCGCGGGATACGCTGCCGCTGCCTCCCGAGCTGCGGGGAACGCTGATCGGCGATTATCTGCTCTCGATAAACTACTTTGACCGGCAGTTCGGCGTCTTTATCGAAAAACTTAGAGGCGCGGGGCTGCTTGACAAGAGTTTGGTCGTCGTCTACGGCGACCATCCGGCGATCCCGATCGCCTACAAAAAGGATATGGAGAAGCTGCTTGGAAAGAAGATAGAAGAGGCCGCCGAGTGGAAGGCGACGCGGCGCGTTCCGCTCTTTTTCCGCACGCGGGAGACGGCTGCGGCGCCGCGCGTCGTGGAGAAAAACGTCGGGCAGATGGACATCCTGCCGACGGTCTCCGGTTTGATGGGGTTAGATATCGGCACCGCTTTCGGCGCCGATCTGCTGGGCAAAGAGGCCGGAGGCCCCGTGATCTTCCGCAACGGCAGCTATATCGAGGGAAACGTCTATGTGGAGCCCGCCGCCGGGCGCGCCACCGACCTGGGCAGCGGCGAACGCCTAGATTGTTCCGCCTACGACGTATTGACCGACGAGGTGGAGCGGCGGCTCAAATATAACGACCTGATACTGGAAAAGAACCTGATGGAAAAAATCATCGTAAGATAACGCGGCTTGGAAGTTGTCATCCGCCCGCTCTGAGGGTATGATTACGGCATGTGTGAAAATAAGACAGAGGTGGCTTTATTATGGATAAGACGGAACTTTTCTATTGGTTGATATGGTGGGGCTGGTGGCTGATCCAGTTCGTCCTCTATACACTGCTCGGCGCGCTGATGTGCGACGGCGTATATCAGATAATCGTCAGCCTGCGCGGTTTCTGGAGCCAGAAAAAGATGCCGCAGGCGAAGCGGTACCGCCGTTTCGCGGTGCTTGTGCCCGCCCACAACGAGGCGATGGTCATCGTGCCGCTTCTCAAAAGCCTCGCGGGGCAGAACTACCCGAAGAATTGCTATAAGGTATACGCCTCCTGCGACAACTGCACCGACAACACCGCGGCGCTCGCGCGCGCAAACGGCGCCGTGGCGCTCGAGCGCTTTGACGACGAGCACAACGGCAAGACCTGGAACGTCCGCTGGGCTTTGACGAAGATCTCCTTCGAGGAATACGACGCGCTCGCGATGTTCGACGCCGACAACCTCGCCGACCACAACTTCCTGATGGCGATGAACAACTACATGGAACTCCATCCGGAGGCGGAGGCGATACAGGGGGTGCTCGATGTGAAGAACCCCGACGATAACTGGCTGACGCGCTCCTACGCGCTCGCCTACTGGTTTACAAACCGCTTCTGGCAGCTTGCGCGCGGCCTCTGGGGGCTCTCATGCACGCTTGGCGGCACGGGGCTCGTCATCCGCACGGCGACGCTGGAACGTATCGGCTGGAACCTCCAGAGCCTCACGGAGGATCTGGAGATGTCGACGCGCCTCATCCTTTCGGGCAGCCGCGTCCACTGGAACGACGCCGCGGTGATCTACGACGAAAAGCCGCAGGACATCGCCGTCTCCAAACGCCAGCGCACGCGCTGGATGCAGGGGCACTACTGGGTATTCTGGAACTACGGCTGGGATTCGCTGAAGGCCTTCTTCGTGACGCGCCGGCTGCAATATCTCGACCTCTTCCTTTACTTGCTCGCACCCGCCAAGTCGTGCCTGGGGATCATCATCATGATCGCCGGCATGGCCTTTACTCTGATAAACAACATGGTGCTCTATCCCTCGTCGGACATCCCGCAGTCGATGCTTGAGTGGACGCTGTTTTTCGGCCTGCCGATATTCTCGATCATCGCCTTCTGCCTGCTCTGCGCCATCGCGGGCCCCTCGATGCACGAAAAAAAATTCACGCTGCGCTACGTTAAAGACACCTTCGCCTATTTCTGGTTCGGCCTCACCTGGATACCGATCCTCTTCAAAGCCGCCTTCCTCGCGAAGGACCAGGGCAAGTGGGTAAAGACGGAGCACACGCGCGGAATTTCGCTGGATGACGTGAAACCTAAAGATTAAGGGAGGAAGGGGCTATAAAAACACAATTCTCCCTCTTCACGAAGCGCCGCTTCCTGCCGCTCTTTCTGACCCAGTTTCTCGGGGCCTTTAACGACAATCTCTTTAAAAGCGCGCTCGTGATCCTCATCACCTTCCGCCTTGCGCAAGTATATCAGGTCAACGCCCAGATCATGATCACGGCGGTGGCGGGGCTTTTCATCCTGCCCTTTTTCCTCTTCTCCTCGCTCGCGGGGCAGCTCGCCGACAAATACGAGAAGTCGTTTCTCATCCGCGTCATCAAGCTGGTGGAGATAATCCTCATGTGCCTCACGGCGGCGGCCTTCGAGACGATGCAGCTCTGGTGGCTGGTCTTCCTGCTGTTCTGCATGGGAACGCAGTCAACCTTCTTCGGCCCGCTCAAGTTCAGCATCCTGCCGCAGCACCTCAACGACGAGGAGCTGGTGGCCGGCAACGGCCTCGTGAACGCGGGGACGAACATCGCGATCCTCACCGGCACCCTCTGCGGCGGCCTCTTCATCCTCTCGCCGCTGGGACGCCACTATATCTCGGCGGGCGTCGTCGGCGTGGCCGTCGCGGGATACGCCGCGAGCCGCTTCATCCCGCCGGCCGAACCGGCCTCTCCCGGGCTTCGAATCGACCGCAATCTCTTTCGCTCCACCTGGGAAATGCTCGTCTACCCGCTGTCGAACCAAAACGTCTTTCGCTCGATAATCGGCATCAGCTGGTTTTGGTTTCTCGGCTCGGTCTTCCTCGCGCAGTTTCCCTCCTTCGCCAAAGATACGATCGGCGGCGACGAGCAGGTATCCACCCTCTTTCTCGTGATCTTCTCCATCGGCGTCGGCGCGGGAGCGACCTTCTGCAACAAGCTGCTTAAAGGGCGCGTGTCGGGGAAATACCTCTCCTACAGCCTCGTGGGGATGAGCCTGTTTATCGTAACGCTCTATATATTCAGCGCCGCCGCGCCCGCGGGGCGCGAGCTGATATCGGTCTGGCAGTTCGTCCGCGGGCCGCAGTCGGCGGGGATAATCTTCTCGATGTTCATGATCGCCGCCTGCGGCGGCCTCTACAGCGTGCCGATGTACGCGATGATGCAGCGGATGACGCCTGAATCGCACATGGCGCGCGTCATCGCCTCGCTCAACATCATAGATTCTTTGGGGATGGTGATGGCGGCGGCGCTGACGGCGCTGATGATCGCCGCCGGCATGTCGATCATCGCCATCTTCCTTTCCATGGCCTTTATCAATCTGCTGATGCTGCCGCTGACAATAAAATTATCGAGGGTGAACTATGACTGATTTTGAGATCAGGGCCGATATCATCGCTGCGGCCCGTGAAATGCTGGAAAACGGGCTTGTGCAGGGGACGGGAGGAAATTTCAGCGTCCGCTGCGCGAAGGGGTTCGTCATCACGCCGAGCGGAATGGATTACGCCGCGCTCGCGCCGGAAGACTTGCCGAAGCTGTCGCTTGACGGCGAGGTGCTTGAGGGCTCGCGCCGGCCCTCGATTGAGAGGGAGCTTCACCGGGCCGTTTACTTGGCGCGCGCCGATGTAGCCGCCGTCGTCCATACGCATTCGGTGTACGCGACGGCGGCGGCTTCGCTGCGCCGGCCGCTGCCTGTGCTGACCGACAATCAGGCGGTGATGTTCGGCGGGGAGGTCCCCGTCGCGGCATACGCGCCGATCGGCACGCCGGAACTTGCGCGCAGCGCCGTAAGCGCGCTGGGAAGCGGCGGCGGCGTGCTGCTGGCGAACCACGGCGTTCTCTGCGTCGGTTCCTCGCTTAAAGAGGCGGCGCTTCGGTGCGGGATGCTTGAAATATTCGCAAAGATATTTTTCCTCACGCAGAGCTGCGGCGGAGGCGTGTGTCTCACGGCGGAAGAGGCCGGCCGCGTGTCCGCCGACGTGGCGGGACGCTACGGCCAGCGCTGAGCCGCGAAAGCGGGCCGGTTGAATAAAAAACAGGCCGAAGTCTTTGCTCCGGCCTGTTTTTTATTTTTTTTTCCGTAAGGTAAAACTTACAGGGAAATCGCGCTTACAGGGCAGGTTGCTACGCAGGCGCCGCACTCCACGCAGGTGTCGCCGTCAACGAGCGCTTTGCCGTCGTTCATTGATATCGCCGATGTGGGGCATACGCCCGTGCAGGCCTCGCAGCCCACGCAAACTGACTGATCAACTGTTGCTTTAGCCATAGTAAGAAGTCCTCCTTCAGTTTATATACTCCCTTGTTCTTGCGGGACCGCATCCCGCATACCGTCCTATTCTAGCGTGAAACCTCCGAACCTTCAACTATTTTTTTTGCCCGCTTGAAATGTGAACATAAAAATATAAATAGTTAAGATATATCAATTGTATATATGGTATTCATAGTACGGAAGTATAGACAAACTAGATAGAAGAGTTATAAAATATCGATGTAGGTTGGGGCAAAGTTTTTTTATTCTCAGTTTTCTGTTTTTCCAGTTACATATTTCGTATCATTATTCACCGTGGAGGTGGTTATTGAAAGCTAAAGTACGCTGATATTTTATCTTTGTCTTCGCATTATCTTCACAAAATGAAAGGAGAGTTGCTTTATTATGGAACAGGTAAAAGAACCGAAAATACCATCGTTAGGCTTGTCTATTCTGGTTTTTCTCGCGGTTGCGGCGATGATTGCCGCCGCGGTCCTCGTATGGGAGACGGACATTCACATCATCCTCATCTTCGGCGCGCTTCTTGCCGGACTGGTAGGCGTATTCTATCTCGGCAATCCTTATTCAAAGATTGAAAAGGGCGTCATCGACGGCATCATGGTGGGTATGCAGGCCTGTCTTATCCTTTACACGGTCGGGCCGCTCGTCGGCACGTGGATCTGCAGCGGCGTCGTCCCCAGCATGATCTACTACGGACTCTCAATACTTTCGCCTTCAATATTCCTCTTCGCCACGCTCTTTATCTGCTCGGTCGTTTCACTGGCGACCGGCACCTCCTGGGGCACGGCGGGAACGGTCGGCATCGCCCTTCTCGGCATCGCCATGGGCCTTGGCGTTCCCGCGCCGCTGACGGTCGGCATCATCATCTCCGGAGGCTACTTCGGCGACAAGATGTCCCCCCTCTCGGACACGACGAACCTCGCCCCCGGCGTCGCCGGTACGGACCTCTTCCAGCATATCCGCGCGATGTGCTGGACCTCGGGACCGACGTATATCATCGTAGTCTGCATCACCCTCTTCCTCGGCTTCGGCTATGCGCAGGGAGAGCTTGACTACTCGAAGATCGCGGCGCTCAAGGCCCTCCTCGCGGCGGAATTCTGGATCAGCCCGATATCGCTCCTCGCCCCTGTCGCGGTCATCGTCCTCTCCGCGATGCGCAAGCCCGCCCTGCCCGCCCTCTGGGTCGGCATCTTCATCGCCGTCGTCTTTGCCCTCGTTGAGGGGACCGGCTTCGGCGACATCCTCAATATCATGCA
>JAEXGR010000083.1 GCA_023450745.1 Synergistota bacterium | reverse complement strand
CGAGATGAAAGGAATTGTTAGTTGTTTCTTATGTCGCTTTGTCAGATTAAACGCAATAACTTCATTCGTCAGATTGAATGCAACACTGATCTTCGAAAGGGACGCTTTTACTTTGAAGATTAACAATTTGAATAAAAGGGCGCGAATTACCCGCCGCTTCCTTGACACCATCCTCCATGATTGCTATACTTTCTCTCGTTACGGCGGCATAGCCAAGTGGTAAGGCAGAGGACTGCAAATCCTTTATCCCCAGTTCGAGTCTGGGTGCCGCCTCCAATAAGCAGACAATCCCTTGCAACAGCAAGGGATTTTTTATTTTTCTTCTCTATTATACGGTACAGCGATTAAGCTATTATTTCATTTGGAGGAGGTACCTTAATGTCCAATAAAATAACAATTTTCGAGAATAAAAAGATACGCTCCGTCTGGATGGAGACAGAGGAAGAGTGGTACTTCTCCGTTGTGGATATTGTGGGGGCGCTAACTGACAGCGTAAATCCCACCGATTATCTCAAAAAAATGCGGAAGAGGGACAATGAGCTTGCCGCCTATCTGGGGACAAATTGTCCCCAGATAGGAATGCTGACAGAAACAGGAAAAATCAGAAAAACACTTGCGGGGAATGCCGAACAAATACTTAGAATCATCCAGTCTATCCCTTCTCCCAAAGCAGAACCTTTTAAGCTCTGGCTCGCGCGCGTCGGCGCGGAACGGATTGAAGAAACCGCAGATCCTGAACTGGCCATCGACCGCGCCTTTGAAACATATCTGAAAAAGGGCTATACGAAGGAATGGATTCACCAGCGGCTGTTATCGATCCGCATCCGTAATGACCTGACTACAGAGTGGGACGCTCGCGGTGTGCAGAAGGGCATGGAGTACGCCATCCTCACCGATGAGATCACCAAGGCGTGGACTGGCATGACTACACGCCAGTATAAGAATCTCAAAGGCCTTAAGAAGGAAAACCTCCGCGACAATATGAGCGACTTGGAGCTTGTGCTGAATATGTTGGCCGAAGCAACGACAACAGAATTTTCAAAGACCCTCAAGCCGGAAACTTTTGACGAAAATGTTCAGCTGGCACAAAAGGGCGGGGCTGTTGCCGGAGACGCGAGAAAATCCATTGAGGCTACCTCCGGCCGCCCGGTCATTACCAAGCAGAACGCGATAGACTTCACCAACGTTATTGAGCTGGTTGGCGAAATCGAGAAGGGCGATTCACAGTCTTAAATTTTTTTGTATAAATAACCGTATAATCATTAATGTATTTTTTCTGCTATATACAGTATATATCAATATAAATTAATTATTTTTTAGAAGCGGGAGAGTCTCCAATAAGCAGACAATCCCTTGCAGCAGCAGGGGATTTTTTATTTTTCTTCTCTCAAAAACCTCTGATTTGACCGACGGACTAATCGAACAGACTAATCGGGGGGATGCAACGACGCCGCGTTTTAAGATAAGCAAACAACCAGCGCCGCTGTTTTATCTTTCCCTCCGCCGCCATCCGCGGAAATCCTTGGCCGCGCACCGCGTGAGCCTTAATAATCGAAAATTATCACAATTGGTATTGATAAAATAAACGGCACTGCCCTTGAACTATCCCCTCATTTTCAATTATAATTTTATAGTCTCCTTTTCTAAAAATTTTATGCCGCAAAAAGGAGGGGATAGGTATGAATTTATTCAGGGAGAGCAATTCACGAAAGATATTCATCAGAAAGCATAACGCAAACGGCGCGGCGCAACTCGCCGCGTGCGAGCTTTGCAGGCTTGGCCCCGGGGATGTCGCAGAAACGGCAGCCCTTCATAACGAGGTGGCCAACGGCCTGTCGCGCGACATCTTCGCGGCAAGCCCCTATGAGGAGATAGAACGTTTCCTCGGCGGCGAAGGGCTGGCGGTAGGGATACGCTACGAGGGGCGGCTCGTCACCGCGCGCACCATTAAGATGGCTGACGGCTGGGTTCGCGAGGCGGCGGATTCTTTCGGAATGACGCTTGAAGATGATGAATTGCCCGCCGTCACCGGCTTCTGCGTCGTCGACTGGGAGTTCCGCGGCAACAATGTGCAGTATCTGACCCAGTACATCGTGGAGGATGTCGTTGCGGAGACGCACACTTCGCTGATAACGACCGTCTCGCCGAAGAACATCTTCAGCCTGAACAACATTTTAACCTGTAATTTCAGAATCATCGGCATTAAAGAGGTTTACGGCGGTTATCTGCGCTTCATCCTAAAAAAAGACTTCCGCCCTTCGCTGCTGCCGATCTGGACGCATGGACACCTGCAGATCCCGATTCGGGATAAGGCCGCGCAGATGAAGGCCATCGCCGAGGGATATGCCGGCTACAAACTGGTCCGCAAGCACAAGAGCGGCTTTCATATCCTCTACGCCAGGACGGCGGCCGCCTCGTAAGGCTATTTCGCGCCGCCGTTTTTCAGCCTGCCGTATAGCGAAATCAACTCCGTTATCGGAAAGACAAGCGATAAAAGCCTTCTTCCCGCAAGCGCCGAGAGCGCTCCGGCCGCCGCCGCGGCCGCGGCGCTCTCCAGCGGATGGCTTTTTACTATATTCGTCGGGCTAATCCGGTCCATCGCCGCGGCAAAGCCCGCCTTTGCCTCCGCAATACTTTTCGGTTTGGCTTTATTTGTCATTTTCCGCCTCCACGCGGGCCTCGTCCCCGCGGCCTTTATCCGGCGAAGACGACTTTGAGATGAGCGTCATCCCTGCGGCGCAAAGCAGCAGCGCGACGACAAACGCGGCGGCCGGACGCCCGAGCAGGCAGGCCAGCGCAAGATAAAGGGCGTACCCGGCCGCGAGCGTACCCGCGATAAGCAGGACGCCGCCGAAGAAGAGCATCATCGCGCCGCGCAGGACGGCCTGCGCCTGCCCGCGAAACTCGCGCCCCTCCGCCTCCAGCAGGTCGAAGAAGCTCAGCACAAGCTCGGTCAGCCTGTTCACTCAGATACGCCCCCGCTCAGGGAAGCCGCGGCAAGGCATCGTTTCGCCGCCGCCATCAGGAACGGTGATAATGTCCGCCGTGGCAGACCTTGTTCTCCAACAGTTTGGCGATCACAAGCCCCGCGCCGAAGGCCGCCGCCACCGACATCAGGGGATGTTCGCGGATTTTCGTACAGGCGGCGCGCATCGCCGCGTCGCGCTCCTCTTTATATTTCTCGACAAACGGGGTCAGGTCCTCATAAAGCCTCTCCGCGCCGCTTCTTAGATTCTCAAGAAGCGCCTCTTTGCCCTCGCAGGCCTCCGGCGCCTGCTTCCGCAGCATGGCTTCAAGCTCCGCGATCTTTGCCTCCAGCGCCTCTATTCTGGCCTGGCTCGTCTCAGTAAGCTGATCGTTCATTTCGGTATAGACCTCCTTCAAATTGTTCTGTCATTATTCAGCGGCCGCCGCTCGTCAGTTTATTTTAACATCCGGCCGCCCGGCTATTTATCTATAATTGCCTGAAAAAAATTGGCAAAACTAATGATTGGCAAATCATCGTACCTCTTTTTCAGGCATTCCGCGGCACGGCGCGCGTTGCTGCCCGCCTCCTTGACAAATATATCCCTATCCCGGAAAGATGGCAAACGGCGGCGCGATATTTACCGAGGAAAGCGGCGTCGCGCCTTTGGTTTTTTGCCGGCCCGCGGCGCAAAATGATGCGTATAAGCGGCTTTCAGAGTAAAATAATGGCATTATCGTTGCTGTATGTAACTAAAGGAGGTTTCATCTTGAGAGAGAATTTTAAGGAGATCCCGCTGCTTCAACAGAGGGAGATAGAGGCAAAAGTTATGGGGCCGCTTATACGCGCCTTCTGCCGCGAGTTCGGGGAAGAACGCACCTACGAGATCGTTCGCCGCACGCTGAAGGATATTTCGCGAGAGAGCGGCAGAGAGCTGAGCGCCCGGTACGGCAAGGGGCTGGAGTCGTTCAAGAAAAACTGCGTCGCGAAATGGGGCGAGGGCGGCGCGCAAAAATCCACGCCGCGGGAGAACAGCGGCGACTGCTGCAGCTTCGACGTCACCTACTGCGCCTTCGAAGAAATTTACCGGGAACTCGGCTACGGCGATATCGGAACCATCATCTCCTGCGAGCGCGACGCGGCCTTCCTCGAGGGCTTTGACGAGGACCTCGAGCTCGTCCGTTCCCAGACGCTGATGGAGGGCGGCGACTGCTGCGATTTCTGCTATCGGAAAAAATAGCGGCAAACACATGCCGCGGGCGAAAAGAGCCCGCCGCCCTGACAGTATGGACGCGCGGCGGTCCTTCACGCGTCTGACCCGACCGCGTTTCTAAGGAACCGCTGATTAATTGAAAATAAGCCGAATAATAACCAGCGTATGTCCGCTGATTAGATGTGCCAGGCGCTAAACGCAGCAGGCCCCAAGCGGCGCGGAGGCGTATATTGATACGTGGGAGCGACGGGCGGGGTCTGCTGCGTGACGCAAGTGGCGCATATAATCAGCGGTTCCCTAATACGAAAACCAGCCCCGCCGGCGTATATCTTACCGGCGGGGCTGGTTCTTTTTTATGCCATTAATTTTTCCGCAAGGGCGCTGCCGCCCGTTCTCCTATCCGCGCCGCCAGGCCCGTGAGACTTGCCGGCGCATGCGGCAGGCGCGGCCCTACTGGCCGACGGAGATGAAAAGCGTCTGTCCGTCGCGCGAGATCAGGAAGCCCAGCGCACCCCGTTTGGCGTTCATCATCCGCTCCCAATCGGCGATGGAGTTTATCTTCTGCCGGTTGATCTCCAGGATGACGTCTCCCGGGCGGAGGCCCAGACGCTGTCCCTGGGACCCCTGGGCAACCTTCGTCACCACCACGCCCTCTGTCTCCGCAAGGTCATACTGTTTACTGAACTCAGGGCTGTTGAGCACCACCGTAATTCCCATCTGCGTCGATTCCTTCGGGGCGCTCTGCTGGCCGCCGCGAGCGCTGGGGCTCTGTCTCTTCGCGCCCTTCACGCCGTCTATGTCGCCGAGGGTGACTTCGATCGTCATCTTCTTGCCGTCGCGGTAGAGCTCAAAGGGAACCTTTTCGCCCGCGAGCTTGTTGCGCACCGCGAAGACCACGTCCTCGCTGTTCTTGATCTTGCTGTCGCCGACCGCCACGATCACGTCGCCGCGCCGGAGGCCGAACTTATCCGCCGGCGAGCCTTTCTGGACGTCGGCGATGATCGAGCCCTCTTTGACAGGGATCTTGTAGGCCTCCACAAGCGAAGCCGTGAGCGGCTGCACCGTTACGCCGAGCCAGCCGCGGCGCACCTCGCCGTGCTTGATGAGGTCGTCCATGATCTGTTTCGCCATGTTGACGGGGACCGCGAAGCCGATGCCCTGCGCGTAAGGAACAATCGCCGTGTTAATCCCGATGACGTTGCCGTTAAGGTCGATGAGCGGACCGCCGCTGTTTCCGGGGTTGATCGCCGCGTCGGTCTGAAGGAATCCCTGGAAATTTATTCCCGGCGCCTGCAGGGTCCTGTTCTTTGCGGAGATGATTCCCGCGGTGACGGTATTCTCAAAGCCGTGCGGGTTGCCGATCGCCACGACCTGCTCCCCCACCTCGGTGGCGCTGGAGTCGCCCAGCGGCAGAACGGGAAGGTCGCTTGCCTTGATCTGGATCACGGCGAGGTCGAACGTGGGGTCCTGTCCGACCTTCTTCGCGTCAAAGGTCCTGCCGTCGAGCATCGTGACCTTTATCTTGTCGGCATCCTCGACGACATGGTTGTTCGTCAGGATATAGCCCTCCTTGCTGACGATGAAGCCCGAGCCCTTGCCGCGGCGCGGCACCTTGCGGGGCTGGCTCTGCCGCTGCTGCGGGCCGAAGAAGTCCTCTCCGAAAAATTCCTCGAAGAAGGGGTTGCCCTGGAAGGGATTGACCATCGGCTGCTCCGTCACCATGGTCTCGACGTCGATGTTGACGACCGCGGGCGAGCTCCGCTTGACGATCGCCACGTAGGGGTTCTTCTGGTCAAAGACCGCGGGGGTGGAAGCCACCGCCGCCCCGCCGGGATTTGACGCCGTGCCGATGCCCGTCTCGGTTACTGTATATCTCGTCGCTATATAGGACCCCGCGGCTCCGCCGGCAAATAAAATCAAAGCGGCCAGCGCAGCCGTGCCGAACTTTTTCAAGCTGCTGTTCAGATTGAATTTTTCCATTGAGACACCTCCAAATTTTTTCTTATATACTTGCTGCATGGCTCATAATAATACCATATGGTCAACGAAAGTCAACGATGTTTTTTGTGGAATATTTGTGAAGATGACAATGCCGTATGCGTTATGTGCGGCAAAAAACATCCTTCGCGCCCGCGCTCTTTTATTTGCCGCCCCGCCCGCCGCCGCGCCGCGAAAAGGCGGCCGCGCCGCTCAGTCAGTATTTTACGCAGCGGCGGAAAGATATATCCGCGCTTTAATATGCTATAATATGTTAGCGAAGCCGTACAACTAGAGGAGTTAGGCTATTGAAGAATAGGATAAAAACACGTTTCTTTATGACACGTACTTTCGTTCTCCTCATAATAATGCTTCTTCTGCTTGGCTGCCTAGGCGTAATGCTGCTGCTCCGCACCAAGGATTTGTATATGGAGCAGGACGACGCTCAGACGCATTCCGTGGTTTCCCTCGCCGCCGACATCGTCAATGAAAGAATCAACACCCGTATCCAAATGCTCTCGTCGATCGCGAGGCTCCGCACCAACAATGAGAACCGCACTCCCCGTACCGTGCTGACGGAACTACAGGAACACCTCCTCTTTTACAGCCGGATAAAAGACCGGATGAATTATAAGCGTTTCACGATCGCCGACGAAAACGGCGACGTGGTCGCATCAAAAGACAAAACCTACAACATTTATGTCTATGACTTTTTTCAGCAGGCGCTGCGAGGTTTCTCCTCCACCTCATCCGTGATTCTCGATCCCTCCGCGAAGGACCGGATACAGGGCACGGAGTTCATCGCGCTATGCGTCCCCGTTTATATGGGCGCGAGGGTCATCGGCACGCTCAACGCCGTCATGGGTATCAGCGACGCCGCCTCCTTCCTCAAAGACATCGACATCCCCTACAACGGCGCCGTTCTCTTTCTGATCGACGGCGAAAATTCCGTCATCTCCAATTCCGGCGTCTTCAGCGACCCGCAGATGTATTTCAGCGGCTCGACGAACGTCTTCAACTTTATGGGCGGGATACTCTCACCCGAGGAAAGAAAAGAGCTCGCCGTGCAAATGGCTTCCGTCGCCGGCAGCTCCACGGTCTATAACTACACCTCCAAGAGCACGGACAGGTTCGTCTCTTATGTGACGCTGCCGAATACCAGCAACTGGAAGCTGGTCGCCGTCTCGTCAAATAAAAGCATCAGAGGCGCGCAGCAGAAACTGATGATCAAGATCGGCGTCTCCTTCGCGGCGCTGACGCTGCTGCTGATCGGCATCACCCTGCTCGTTTATTTTTACGCCTGGCGCTCCGCGCGTCTCCAGAGCATCTCCGACAGAGTGATCGATTCTTCGGGGCTGCATCTGCTGACCCTCCATCCTTCGGGGCGGGCCGACGATTTCGACGAGAGCTTTGCCAAGCTGCTGGGGCTGCCGCCCAAGACGCGGCATTTTAAATTCGACGAGATCGCCGCGGCGGGACAGAAAAATTTTCCACAGGCGCCGTTTAAGGGCGGCGAGTCGCTGCGCCTATGCTGTGTGACCCCCAACGGCAGAAGCGTCTACCTGCACCTCCAGATTCTGGAAGCCGACCAGAGCGGCGTCGGGCAGGCTCTGGCAATCGACATCACGGAGGACGAGAAGTTACAGCAGCGCGTCCGCGACCTGGCCTACGTCAACCAACTGACGAAGCTGCCGAACTCCGAGGTCTTCTCGCAGAAGATCCGCGCGGTGATGGCCGGGAATATGCCGGCGAGCTACCAGGCCGCCTGCTGCTTCGTCGAAATTAACGACGGACACAAAATTCTGGAAATATTCGGCAGCCCCGTCCACAACAAAACGGTAGCGGAGGCCGCGCGCCGGCTCTCCGACGCCGTAAAGGGCTTTAACGCCGAGCTCTACAGCCTCAGGCACGACGACTTCGTCATTTATCACACATTCAATGAGCAGCGGGAGCTTCCGGCGCTCTGCAAAGCCGTCAAAGAGGCCTTCTTTGCGCCTTTTACTATCGACAGCAACACCTTTGAAGTCACCGTCGTCATCGGAATCGTCGCTTACCGGGAATATATCGCCAACCGCAGCGTGACGCCGGACGACATCTTCCGCTACGGAGAGATCGCAATCCGCCAGGCGAAAGCAAACGACGGGCTCTACATCCTTGACGAAAAGAGATACCGCTCCATCCTGCACCACCTGGACCTTGAGCTGGCGCTGCAAAACTCCCTGAAAAACGGGGAGATGGAGCTCTATTACCAGCCGATATACGACGTTTTGGAGGACCGGATCACCTCCGTCGAGGCTCTCTCACGCTGGCACAGCGCCCGCTACGGAGAGGTCCCGCCGTCTGTTTTTATCCCGCTGGCGGAGACAAACGGCTTTATCAACGCGCTCGGCGACTGGGTGGCGCGCGAATCAATCGCCTTCGCCAAAAAGCTCTTGGCGCTGGGAGAGGACGTCGCCGTAGAGTTCAACATCTCCATGGTCCAACTCGCGCAGGCCGACTTCGTCGCCAAGCTGTTATCCAAAGTGGAGGAGTCCGGCCTTCCCGCAAAGTCGCTGGGCATAGAGATCACCGAATCAAACGGCTTTGAAAGCGCCTCGGCGCTGCAAGAGCGGCTGCGGCCCTTTAAAGAGGCGGGGATCGCAATATTCATCGACGACTTCGGCACGGGATACTCCAGCATCTCGTATCTGAAAAACCTCAACGCCGACTATTTAAAGATAGACAAGAGCTTCGTTAAAGGGGTAGAAAATTCTCTCGAGCAGCGGGAGATCATCAAGGCGATCATCACGGTCGCGCGCGCCACCGGCCATGAGGTCGTCGTCGAAGGAGTCGAAAGCAGAGACGAGCTTGCCGCGCTGCTCAACATCGGCTGCCCCAAAATACAGGGCTACCTGATCGCGAGACCGCTGAACGGCGAGGCGCTGCTGCAGTTTCTTAAGAGCTTCAGCGACGGCGATACCGTAAAACGCGTATAGCGGAAGCGGCAAGCCAGACAAGTCCGGCGGCCGCGGCGGCAAGCCAGATCCACTTCCCGCCCACGGGGACATCTCTTAAATGGTCAAATAAAAGCCGGTACAGGGCGTAAAGCGTCATAAAGAGCGGAAAAACCACCGCGGCGCTTTGGCTGCCCCTAATCCGGCGCGCGCATCTCTCGACCAGCAGCAGCAACAGCAATATGCCGCCGGCGGCTAAAGACTCGGCAAGCTGCGACGGATAGCGGTAAAAGCCCGCCGGATCAAAGTGGAGGTGCACCGCCCACCAGGGAATGACGCGGTAATATTCTCCGACTCCCGCGCAGCAGCCCTCAAAAAGGCAGCCGAGGCGGCCGACGCCGAGCATCGCGGCGGCGGGGACGGCGGCGGCTTCGGCAAAATCCTCGACGTTTATCCGGCACCTCCGCAGCCGCCAGATCCCCACAAGCCCGCCGGCAAGCATCCCGCCCCCGGAAGAAAGGCCGCGCAGCGCCATCCCAAGGGACAGCCTGCCGCTGAAATACAACGGCAGCTTTTCCGCGATACTCGCCGCGGAGGAGCCGAGAATACCGGCGCAGTATATCCAGAGCAGCACGGAAGTCACCGCGTCGTCGTCCATTCCCCAGAGCTTTTCGGCGCGGCGGCGGGTCCAGAATACGAAAATCAGCAAAGCTAAAGCCCACAGCAAATAATAGCTGCGGGCCTCCACAAATGAAATTTTAAAGATTACGGGGTACATAATCCCCTTTTGCTAGTTGAACTTTCCGTGAGGCGAACGCTTCCGGCCGCGGTCTCCCCCGCGGCTGCGCGCGGCGGCGCCTACCGGGCAGACGAGAACCCGGCGCAGCGGTTCTTCGCCGATGGAGCGCGTCTCCACGTCCTTATTGTCGCGCAGCGCGATGTGAATCAGGCGGCGCTCCCAACTGGACATCGGCTCCAGGCTCACGGGCGAGCCCTTGTGCTTCGCCTCGCGCGCGATGGACTCGGCTAAGCGGCGCAGCGTCTGCTCGCGGCGGGCGCGGTAACCTCCGCAGTCAAAGCGGACGCGCCGCGTCGACATATCTTCGTGGCAGACGAGGTTCGTGATGTACTCAAGAGCCTTGAGCGTCTCGCCGTAACGGCCGATCACCACTCCCGCGTCTTCGCCGACAAGGTTTATCATGCCGTCGTCGGTAAGCTCCGGTATAAGGTCGAGGTCCATTTTATCAAGGATATCGTTGACGAAATGGCAGGACTTTATGTAAGAAACGGGCGCAAAGGGGCGTATTTCGATCTTATACGTCGACCCCAGCAGGCCAAAAAGTTTTTTATCTTCGGATATCACCGTGGCGTCAACGTCCGTCGGCTGGATGCCCCACATCTGGGCGCCCTTCGCCTTCGCCTCGTCTATCGACGAGCACTCCACCATTACGGATTCTATCTCGGGCATCGGTGTCAAATCGGTCTCTTTCATAATTTAATCCTCATCGTCATCATCGTCGTCGTCAGCCACATTCACCGGCTTATTTTTGTGAAGCTTCGGCTTCACCGCAAGCTGCTCCGTGGTCTTCTTCATAACGAAATACTGCTGCGCGACGCCCATCAGCGAAGAGAGGCCCCAATAGAGCATCACGCCGCCCGGCATCGAAAGGCAGATGAACGCCATGAAGAAAGGCATGATCGTATTCATCATCGCCATCTGGGGGTTATTGCCGCCGGAGAGCTTCTGCTGGGCCCAGGTGAGCACCGAGATGCCGATCAGCAGCACCAGGTTGCCGAGATAGAAATTTACCTGGGAAAGGCCGGCCGGGTTCGAGACGACCGCGGAGAGGACGGCCATAATGCTGTACTCGCCATTGGCCGCGGCCGCTACGCCCAGAGCTTTGGCAAGCCCGGCCGTCGTCGAGGAGCCGAGAAGGACGCCGAAGAAGGAGGTGTCCGCGAAATCATATGTGCGCAGTACGTTGAAGAGGAGAATGAGTATCGGCAGCTGCACGAGCAGGGGCAGGCACCCCGCCGCCGGGTTGACTTTATATTCCTTGTAGAGACGCATCGTCTCCTGATTCATCTTTTCCTTATCGTTAGCGTATTTCTCCTGGATCACTTTCAGCATAGGCTGTATCTTCTGCATATGCTGCATGGAGAGCATCTGTTTCTGGTTGAGCGGATAAAGCGCAATCCTCACCGCTATCGTGAGCAGTATTATCGCCAGTCCGTAAGAATGGGTGATCCCGTAAAAGAACTCAAGTATCGTCAGAAGGAGCTCGCTAGCTCCGTTCCATATCGCGCCCAAAACTTTCACCTAACCTTTCGAAGTTTGCTCCGTATTTTCGCAGAGCCTTCCGATCTACTTCCGTGCCGCGATTTCCGCCGGCTCCGGCACGGGGTCGAAGCCTCCCTCGTGCCACGGGCCGCATTTTACGATTCGGCGCGCCGCAAGCCGCAGCCCGGTCAAGGGGCCGTAACGCCGCAGCGCCTCCGCCGCGTACTCTGAACAGGTGGGGTAAAATCTGCACTTTCCCCCGCCCAGAAGCGGCGAAATTAACGCCTGATAGGCCCTGATGCAGAATATCATACAATAGGAAACTAAGCGCATTTTGTGGCGTGCCGTGAGTCCACGTTCCAATCCGCGCCCGGCCATTCCGGGACCAACAGCCCGCGGCGTTTCAGCGAAAGCGCCATATCCGCGTAGACTTCGTCGGCACCGGCCTTAAGAGCGTTTTCACGCAGGGAAGCGACGAGCCACGTCCCCTCCCTGAGCCAGGGAAGAAGCCTCCTGAGCGCCTCGCGCATCACGCGGCGTCCGCGCGTGCGCTCCGCGGCGCAGGCGATCTTCTTGCCTACCGTCACGCCCACAAGAGCGGGGCCTTCGACCTTTGTCAGAAACAACAACCGCACCAGTGCGCCAGTTTCACGACGTCCGGTGCGGAATACAAGATCAAACTGCCACCCGCTCTTTAGTCTTTTAGCTGATGAAAAGCAAAAATCCACAGCTGCTAGACGGCGAGACGTGCTCTACCTTTACGGCGACGATTTCTAAGAATACGGCGTCCGCTGGGGGATGCAGAACGTTCAAGGAAGCCCATTGAGCGCTTGCGTCTTATGTTGTGCGGCTGAAATGTTCGTTTCACAGACTACACCTCCTGCGTTTTTCATCGTTATCAAACTATCAAAAATTCTTTGCAGAATAATTGGCCCATAAACAACCTGATAAATATAACATAGAGTTGCTCTCGCCGCAAGAAAATAATAATCTTTTGGGTAAAAATTTTTTGAACTATTGCGCAACGCCCCCCTTTTGTGCTAAGATGTTCGCTGTCTTTATGAAGGAGGTGACGGCATTGCCAAATAAGAAATCAGCAAAAAAACGAGTCCTGGTCACTGAGAGAAACCGCATTTACAACCGTTTCTGGAAAACCCGCTGCAAGAACGCGGTAAAGAAACTCCTCGAGGCGGTAGCGAGCAAGGATCTTGATCTTGCGACAAAGAAGCTGAACGAGGCTCAGGGCGTACTGGATAAGGCGGTAGTTAAGGGCGTCGTCCACCGTAATACAGCGGCCCGCCGCAAGTCAAGCATGGCTGCAAAAGTCAAGGCCCTCTCAGCCTAGGCTGCAGACGCACTTCATTAGAAAAACAACAGCGGAGCTCCCTTTGGAGGTCCGCTGTTTTTGGTTGCCGGTGTTGTCCGTTTACCGGGGCGCGGGCTGCGAACTCATGAGAGTGATGACCGCCGTCTCCAATCCCTGCCAGCCTGAGCCAAGACCGCTTCTTTCCTCAATATTCATTCTGATCAGGGCGGCCACGAAATCCGTGACCGCGGCGTGTCCGTATTTCTGGTCGGCCTGCTTTGCCATGCGCCAGGCGTAATCTTTCGCGCCGAGCGCCTGCGCGAAGGCGATGCCGTCCTTGCCGAGCCCCGCGTACCAGGCAAGCCGCATCCGGTTATGTATCGGCGCAAGCGTCGGTATCAGCTCCCCGGCGCGGGCCATCGCGCGCAGGCTCTTCAGCACCCCCGCGCAATCCCCGGTGCAGAGTCCGTCCAGCAGGCGCAGGAGGTTCCGGCTGCCGTCGTCGAGACACAGGCGCTCCACATCATCCGCCGTAACGGGAGAATTCTTTTTCAGAAAGCCAAGGCTCTTGAGCTGGGCCCTGATCTCCTCCGGGTCCTCAAGCAGCTCGACGATCATCGCCGCGCCCGGCGGCGCAAGCTCCACGCCGAGCTCCCTCGCGAGGGCCGCCACCCACTGCTGCCGTTCACGCGGCCAGCGCGGGAACTCCGCCGCTTTAAGCAGCTTGCATTTCGCGAGCACCTCTTTCGGTATGAACTTTGCGGGCTGCGATTTCACCTCGCCCTCATAGACGAGCACCAGCGCCACGGAAGAGGCAGGATCGATCATCGAAGAGAGCTTTTCCGGGAACGCGCCGAGAAGCGGCGCGGATTCCACGATTACAAAGCGGCTTTCGTCAAAAAGGCCGCCGGTCATGTTGTCGGAGAGAAGGGAGTGCCACTCCCCTCCCTCCTGTTTTCCGGCGGCCACATATCCTTTTTTTTCAAGCCCGGCGGCGGTCTCCTCGAGAAGGCGCCTTTGAGCTGTCCCCGAGGCGGCGATCAGGAGGAGGGCCGGCATCAGCCCTTCACCACTATATTTACAAGTTTTCCCGGCACCGCGATCGTCTTGGCGATCTCCTTGCCCTCCAGGCGTTTCTTCGTCTCCCCGCGCGACATCACCTCCGAGAGCAGCTCCTCCTTCGAGAGGCCGGCGGGCACGGTGAACTGTTCGCGCACCTTGCCGTTTATCTGCAACACGACGGTGGCGCTGTCCGCGACGAGCGCGCCCTTATCCACCTCAAACCACCGGTGGACGGAGAGGAAATCATCGTTGCCAAGCTGATGCCAAAGCTCCTCGGTAATATGCGGCGCAAAAGGCGAGAGGCAGCAGAGCAGCGTCTCGACGCCCTCGCGCTTGATGCTCCAGCCCTTCGCGTCCGCGGGCGCGAAGGATATAAGGGCGTTCGTCAGCTCCATCAGGCGGGCGACCGCGGTATTAAACTGGCGCTCGTCGCGGATATCCTTCGTGACGCGGTCAAGCGTACTGTGGATGATGCGCTTCATATCGCGCTCCGCCGGCTCCGTGAGGGAATCCATCCCCACGCGCTCCGCGGCGGCCCGCTTGAGCTCTTCCAGATTCTGCTCCACGAGACGCCAGACGCGGCCCAGGAAACGGTTCGCGCCCTCGACGCCGCGCTCGGACCAGTCAAGATCCTTTTCCGGCGGGGCGGCGAAGAGAATGAAGAGGCGCGCGGTATCGGCGCCATATTTTTTGATTATCTCATCCGGGTCGACGACGTTGCCGAGCGACTTTGACATCTTCGCGCCATCCTTGATAACCATCCCCTGCGTCAGCAGCCTCTTAAAGGGCTCGCGCATATCGGCGGGCAGCAGTCCGAGGTCGGAGAGTACCTTCGTGAAGAAGCGCGCGTAGATCAGGTGGAGGCAGGCGTGCTCGATGCCGCCGATATACTGGTCGACCGTCATCCAGTAGGCCGCGGCCGCCTTGTCGAAGGGCATGTCCGTGCTCCACGGCGAAGTATAACGGTCAAAATACCAGGAGGAACAGAAGAAGGTGTCTATCGTGTCCGTCTCGCGGCGCGCGGGGCCGCCGCAGACGGGGCAGGTCGTATTATACCAGTCCGGGCGCTGCGCCAGCGGATTGCCGCCGTTTGCCGGCATCTCGATATCCAGCGGCAGCTTCACGGGGAGCTGATCCTCGGGAACGGGAACGATGCCGCAGTGGTCGCAGTAGACCATCGGGATCGGCGTTCCCCAATAGCGCTGGCGCGAGATCAGCCAGTCGCGGAGGCGGAACTGCACCTCTTTCTTGCCCTTACCGTGCTCCACAAACCACTCGGCGGCCTTATCGATCGCCTCTTCCGTGGGCAGGCCGTCAAGGAAGCCCGAATTGCAGGCGACGCCGTCGGCGGCCACCGCCGCCGGCATCGTCGCGCCGTCGGGCGCGGGGCCGTCGGCAGGACGAACGACGGTGATGACGGGGATATTATATTTGCGCGCGAAATCAAAGTCGCGCTGGTCGTGCGCGGGAACGCCCATGATCGCGCCCGTGCCGTAATCGGTGAGGATATAGTCGGCGATCCAAATCGGCGACTTCTCCCCCGTGACGGGGTTGACCGCGAAGAAACCGGTATCCAGGCCCTCTTTATCGGTGCCGACGGCGGTGCGCTCGATCGTGCTGCGCGAAGCCATCCTTCTGGCGAAGGCGCGCATTTCGGCGGCCTTTTCGCCGCCTGTCATCTCGGCGAATTTTTCCACATAGGGGTGCTCTGCGGCCATCGCGACGAAGGTGACGCCGTAGATCGTATCGATACGCGTCGTGAAGGCCTCCAGCTTGAGGTCCGTATCGGCGATGTCCATCTCAAAGTGGACGCCCTCCGAGCGGCCTAGCCAGTTGCGCTGCATGGTAACGACGCGCTCCGGCCAGCCCTTGAGCTCGTCAAGGCAGTCCACCAGCTCCTGAGCGTAATCGGTGATGCGGATGAACCACTGGTCGAGGTCGCGCTTCGTGACCGGCGTGCCGCAACGCCAGCAGACGCCGTCGTCGACGACCTGCTCGTTAGCGAGCACCGTCTGGCACTTATCGCACCAGTTGACGGGCGCGTGTTTGCGGTAGACGAGCCCCTTCTTATAAAATTGTAAGAAGAGCCACTGGTTCCACCGGTAATAATCGACGTTGCAGGTCTCCACGCGGCGGCGCCAGTCGTAGCTGTACCCCGCGTGCTTGAGCTGCTGCGTCATGTGCTCGATATTGCTCCACGTCCAGTCGGAGGGAGCCGTCTTATTTTTGATCGCCGCGTTCTCCGCCGGCATGCCGAAGGCGTCGAATCCCATCGGATAAAGGACGTTGAGTCCCTGCATACGCAGGAATCTGGCAAGCAGGTCGCCGATCGAATAGTTGCGCAGGTGCCCCATATGGAGCGCGCCGCTCGGGTAGGGGAACATTTCAAGGCAATAGAACTTCTCTTTGCTGGGGTCGGCTTCTACTTCAAATACCTTCGCGTCGGCCCATTCTTTCTGCCATTTTGGCTCAATGGCGGAAAAATCATACGGCATCTATATCTCTCCTTCTTGGATGAAGAATTTTCATTTGTACATCATGGTATTATATACACTCGGTTATGAGAGGTCAAACACCGGTAAATCGGCGTTTATAAGCGCCGTATGCGTCATGACTTTACCTTCGGAAATCCTCGCCGTATGCAGATACGGCTCCGGTATTCCGAAGGTAAAGTCATTTAGCATCCGGCACTTCTGATGAACACCCTAAGCGATTCACACAAAACACAAAACCGGCGTTTTGTGTGATAAGCAAGATAGAAAATCTTTGATTTTCGTAATCGAACTTAATTTGTTCATCAATCGCTTAGGGTGGCATCAGGCGCGCCCCGCTTGCTCCCGCATTAAGGGGCGCTGCCTTTTGCCAAGACGGCCCCCAAAAGGATGCAAGCGGCGGCGTGCCTTTTAAGATTAGGGGCATTTGCCGAGTTCTGGATGTTACCCTCTTCTTCTATTTTCTTTCCGCGCTGCTGATGTTCTTCAGCACAAAGGCGGCCCATAGTTCGAAGGCGTCTTTGAAGTTCCAGGGGTCTTTGCCGGTGAGGGCGCGAATTTTTTTGAGGCGGTACTGGAGGCTGTTTCGGTGCATCGCGAGGCGGTCGGCGACTTCGCCGCTTGCGAAGGGAGACTCGCACCAGCCGAGGAAGGTGTCGCGCATCTCTTCGTAGTCGTTGCGTCCCTCAAGCCCCGCGAGAGTCCGGTCGGCGAATTCCTCCCGCTTGCCGACGGGGAGCAGGTCGAGCAGCGCTTCGCTGGTAAGGCTGCGGGCCGAGATGACGCCTGAAAGTTTGAGCTGCCCCGCGAGGCGCATCGCGTCGCGCGCGGAGCGCAGGGAGATGGCGAGGCCGTTCAGGTCGTTCGCGGGAAAGCCGACGGCGATATCCGCCGTAATGCCTTTGTTTTCCAGGCTCTCAATAAATCCGTGCGCGGTGGCTTCGATGCTCTGGGTGATATCGTCGTTGGTGCCGGGGCGGTTCGGCGTAACGAAGACGGTGACGCGCCGGTTCCGCTGCGGACAGATGACGTTGCGCGGATGGGAGAAGGCGGAGCGCAGTTCGCGCACCATCGTCTGGTAGGCGTTCTCGCTTGAGTCGTCCTTCCATTTTTTCATTTCGACGACGATGGAAGCTTTGCAGCGCGCGAGCGTGACGCCGAGTTCCTTACCTTGTAAAGTGATTAGTTCGCCCATTCCCTGCGAGGCGTCGTAGGAGGCGACGTTTTCCACCAGGTCGCGCAGGGCGCGCTCGCGCATGAGGTTTGACTCAAGGAAGGCCTGCTCGCGCAGCATTATCTCCGCCTGCTTTTGGACGAGCAGCCCGAAGCGCTCGACCTCCTCCGGCATGCCGGTTATCGAGACGGAACCGATGACCTTGTCGAAAAATTGTATCGGCAGAGTATAGCCGGGATAGACGCCCGGCATTTTCTTCGCCTCTTCGCTGTATGTGACGCAGGGCTTGTTTTCCTGCATCACCTTTATGGACGGTTCGTGGTAGGTGCCGAGTCTTTTCTTTACATTGCAGCCGATAATGATGCCGTTTTCGTCGGTAACCAGCACGCCGCGGCCGATAACCTCACTCGTACTCTCGGCGATATTCTGGGCCATCTTCTTAAACATCGAAAACCACTCCCGGATTTTTTATTCAAGAGCATAGTTCTATTTTTATTATATATCATTTTTATGTTCTTAGGAATGATGTATTTTACTTTGCATATGGTTAGAATGTGAATAGGGAGACAAAGAGGCTGAAGCGCCTGAATCTCCCCAAAAGAATCCAATGTTTGTTTTATCAATAAATAAGGAGGAATGCAAAATGCGTTTGGAGTTGCATAAGGTCCATATTAAAGGACTTGATTTTGCAGAAAAAACCCACGTAAAGAACGGCGTGCTCTATGTCAACAAAGCGGAAGCCGAAGCCCTCATCGCCGAGGACAGAAACTTCTCAAAGGTGAGCATAGACTTTGCCCGCCCCGGCGAAAAGACACGCATCATTCCGGTCAAAGACGCGGTCGAACCCCGCGTGAAGATCGGCCGCGGCAACTATTTCCCCGGATTCATGGCCCCCATGGAGAAGGCCGGAAACGGAGAGACGCTCGTCCTTGACGGCGCGGCGGTCATCACCTGCGGCCCGATCGTCGCCTTCCAGGAGGGCTTCATCGATATGAGCGGCCCCGCAGCCCCCTATTCGCCTTTCTCAGAGACATATAACATCGTCCTCTCGGTTGAGCCCGTCGAAGACCTTGAAAAACACCTCTACGAGACTTCGCTCCGCGAAGCCGGACTGAAGCTCGGCGTCTACCTCGCCCGCTGCGCAGAAGAGAACGGCGCGCAGGCCGACGAAGTAGCGGTATTTGAAAAGGGCGACACCTTTGAAGAGAGCCAGAAGTATCCCGATCTTCCGAAGGTCATCTATGTCTGCATGAACATCACCCAGGGACTGCTGCACGATACCTACCTCTACGCGGCCGACCTTCGTCCCTCGCTGCCGACGCTCATCCATCCGAACGAAGTGCTCGACGGCGCGATGGTCTCGGGCAACTGCGTCTCCGCCTGCGACAAGAACACCACCTGGCATCACTGCCACAACCCCATCGTTCAGGCCCTCTATGCCCGCCACGGCAAAGAGATCAACTTCCTCGGCATGGTTCCCACCCAGGAGAGCACCGTGCTCGCCGGCAAGATCCGCGCCTCGCAGATGAACCTCTCGATCGCGCAGCAGCTCGGCGCCGACGGCGTCATCGTTTCCGAGGAAGGCTACGGCAACCCGGATACGGACCTCTGCCTCAACGCGAAGAATTTTGAGAACGCCGGCATCAAGGCCGTGCTCGTCTCCGACGAATCTGCCGGCACGGACGGCGCGAGCCAGAGCCTTGCCGACGCCACGCCGGAGCTCACGGGCTTCATCTCCACGGGCAACGTCAACGAGATGATCGAAGTTCCCGCCATGGACAAGGTCATCGGCTATCCCGAGTCGATCGCGGTCCTTTCCGGCGGCGCGGAGGAGAGCCTGCGTCCCGACGGCTCGATGTACGTAGAGCTTCAGTCCATCATCGCTTCCACAGCTGAAATCGGCTACAACAAGCTCGGCTGCGAATGGGTATAGGGAGGTAATCACAATGACCTTAAAAGTTGTCCATTATATCAACCAGTTCTACGCCGGCATCGGCGGAGAAGAGAAGGCCGACCACCAGCCCGAGATACGCGAGGGCATCGTCGGTCCCGGAATGGGCCTTAACGCCGCCTTCGGCGGCGAGGCGGAAATCGTCGCCACCGTGATCTGCGGCGACGGCTATTACGGAGAGCATACGGACGAGGCGCGCGCCAAGTGTCTGGAGATGATAAAGGCCGCCAAACCCGACCTCTTCATCGCCGGCCCCGCCTTCAACGCCGGACGCTACGGCTTCGCCTGCGGCGATATCGCCGCCACGGTGGCCGCCGAGCTCGGCATTCCCACGGTGACTTCAATGTACCCCGAGAACCCCGGAGTCGAGCTTTACTCCAAGAAGACCTACATCGTCCCCTGCGCCGACTCGGCGCGCGGCATGGGCAAAGCCCTGCCCGTGATGGCGAAGCTCGGCACAAAGCTCGCGAAGGGCGAACCGATGGGCCCCGCAAAAGAAGAAGGCTACATCCACCGCGGCATGCGCAAGTCCTTCTTCCATGAGAAGAGCGGCGCCGAGCGCGCGGTAGAGATGCTCCTCAAAAAGCTCCGCGGCGAAGAGTTCCAGACGGAGTACGAGATGCCGACCTTCAAGAAGATCCCGCCGGCAGCGCCCGTCAAAGACCTGAAACACGCGAAGATCGCGCTCGTCACCTCCGGCGGCATCGTGCCGAAGGGCAACCCCGACCGTATCCGCGTCTCCTCGGCGGAGAGCTTCGGCGAATATGACATTTCCGCGCTCTTTGACATGACCCCGGAGAACTACGAGTCGATCCACGGCGGCTACGACCGTCAGTGGGCGAACCTCGACCCCGACGTGGTCGTTCCCCTCGACGTAATGCGCGAGCTTGAAAAAGAGGGCGTCTTCGGCAAGCTCCACGACAAGTTCTACACCACGACCGGCACCGGCACCGCCGTCGCCTTCGGCGAAAAATTCGGCCAGGAGATCGGCGCGAAGCTGAAAGAAGCGGGCGTTGACGCCGTGATCCTCACCTCCACCTGAGGAACTTGTACTCGGTGCGGTGCATCGATGACCAGAGAAATCGAAAACGCGGCGGGCATCCCCGTTGTCCAGATAGCGACGATCGTGCCCATTATGCTCACGGTCGGAACGAACAGAATAGTCCCCGGCGTGGCGATCCCCCATCCCGCCGGCAACCCCGAACTCGGCCCCGAGGTTGACAAAGCGGCCCGCAGAGAGCTTATCCTGCGCGCCTTCAAGGCGATGACGACCCCCATCGAAGAACAGACGATCTTCGAAAAGAACTAAAACTACGCGTCAAGGCGGGCGGCATTAAATGCCGTCCGCCCTTTCAAAAATATTTATCCGAACAAAAAAATAACTTAAACCCGTATATTCTATATCATTTTTATAAAAATGCACAAAAACAGCCTTTGCATTTTGCTGTAGAATATCATATTATACAAAGCGGTGTGAGCTGAGGAGGCCGGAAGACAGAAAATGGCGACAAAAGAGATTCGCATCGTGACAAACAACGGCTGGATAGAGACGGGACCCGCGGTGCCTCACGAGATAATCCTCGTCGAAGGCACGCCGCTTGCGGTCCTCGACAAAGTCGAGGCGCTGCTCCAAGAGGGTTGGCGGCTCGTATCCGCGCCGCTGCCGCCGAATGTTCCGATAATGCGCGGCCCTTACAGGTCGCTTGTAATAGAAAAGAACGACCGCCAGTATGACAAGGACGGACTGCTGGCGATCGATAAAGCGAGAGATCGGTACAAGATGGAGCGGGAGCACCATAATCTTCCCGAACCCAGCGAAGATTTCGGCGTGATCGACCGCCAGATGCTCCAGCGTATGCTGCGCGACGCTATGATTATCGAGGCTGAAAAAGAAAACTGAATATCGTCTGTAAGGTCGACTTTCTGACTAACGAATGATATGATAAGAAATAGAAATTAAAAGCTGTGACTTTTAAAATATAAACAGGAGGCAACGAAAATGATTGCACTTACCAAAGAAAATTGCGACGCTGAAGTACGCGAAGAGAAATCGATTCCCGTAGTAGTAGATTTCTGGGGACCGCAGTGTGTCCCCTGCATGGGACTTATGCCCCACTATCACGAGATGGAAGAGGATGAGAAGTTCAAGGGCAAGGTGAAGTTCACCTCCGTCGACTGCTCGACGAACAAAAGAGTCGCGATGGGCTTCCGCGTTATGGGACTGCCGACGTTCCTTTTCTGGAAGGACGGAGTCGAGGTAAAGCGCCTTTCAAAAGAAGAGTGCACCCCCGAGTCGATCAGAGCGGAGATAGAGAACCTGATTAAGTAAGGCGACAGTCGGGCGCGAAGCGCCCGCTTTAGCATAAATCACAAATAGGAGGTATCTTGTCCATGGGTAAATTAAGTGGTAAGAAACTTCTCCTGCTTGGTGAAAGAGACGGCGTACCTGGGCCCGCGATGGAAGCGTGCCTTAAGGATTCCGGAGCAGAAATCGTATTTTCCGCAACGGAATGCTTTGTCTGAACCGCGGCAGGAGCAATGGACTTGCAGAATCAGCAGCGCATCAAAGACGCAGCTGAGAAATTCGGAGCCGAGAACTGTGTAGTAGTATTAGGTTCTTCAGACGCGGAAGGCGCAGAAATCTACGCCGAAACCGTCACAAACGGCGACCCGACCTTCGCAGGTCCGCTTGCTGGAGTCCCGTTGGGACTTCCCGTATATCACGTATTCGATGAGGCCATTCGCTCAGAGTGCGACCCGGCGC
>JAEXGR010000031.1 GCA_023450745.1 Synergistota bacterium | reverse complement strand
GTAAATCGGCGTTTATACGCGCCGCTGACTTAGCTCAACAAAGCCGGAAAATCCTCGACGCACCAAAGTGCGCCTGCGGTTTTCCGGCTTTATTTCGCGTCGTCATCGGCACGTCTAAACGCCGATTTATCTTCGATGGGGTAGAGGATAAATTAGGGTTTAGCGTGCTACTTACAAAAAACAATCTGCTGGTGTTCAGCGATTTTTGTTTGCGCCTTAAAAGCCTCCCTCAGGGAGGCGGCCAGGGAGCCAAATCAGAGTTTTTCTGATTTGTGCGATTCGGCTGGTAGTTACATCAGAGGTGGGCCGGCGACGGGTTTTCGCCGGGTCGGAGGGAGTTTTGACGTTGACTTTAAGGTTTTCATAACTTAAAGAAGATAAGAACATCAAACCAAGGTCACGACTCCCTCAGGCCCTGCGGGCCAGCTCCCTCGGCGAGGGAGCCTAAAACCTTTGATAACCCTTCATTTACCACGTTTGCCTGTCGCGGTTATTCCCCGGTTCCTCTTTGTGATTTGGCAAGGGGAAATTAACGCCTATAAGCAGACGGGAGAAAACGCCGTGCGGGCGATGTCTTCGCCGTTTTCCGCCCGGCGGGGCGGACGGCTTTTCACGCGTTTGTCCTGGAGGGCGGCGCGGTTTGTTTTCAAAACGGCGAAAATCTGTTATTCTAATTCTGTTATAGGTCTCTCAATGATTTTTAGCGACTGGCGAAATTATGTATAAAAGGGCGGCGGCCGTCATTCTCCGCGGCCGATATTGGACCGCCGCGCGTCCGCGGGTTTTTTATTGAGGAAGTTTCTGCTGTTTGATAAAAACGGATAATAGTAAAAGTGCGTATAAGAAGGAGCGCTCCGAATTGTACAGGGACAGACTGTTCAATAAAGACATATTGTTTCTCACGGCGGCCTCGCTGGCCCTGAACATCTTCGGCTCCCATCTGGCGACGGCGCTCGGCTGGCCTCTCTTTCTGGATTCCGCGGGCACCGTGCTGGCGGCGGCGCTTGGCGGGTACCTGCCCGGCATCGTGGTGGGATTCTTTTCAAACTACATCATCTCCTTCGGCGACGAAGTGACGATGTACTACGGCATCCTGAACATTCTGATTGCCATCGCCTCCGTGCGGCTCTCAAAACGCGGCGCTTTCAAACATTTTACCTCCGCCTGCGGCGCGGTCTGCGTCTTCGCCTTCATCGGCGGCGTGCTCGGGGCTCTCATCACCTGGGGGATATTTGGCTTCGATTTCGGCAGCGGTATCTCCGCGCCGCTCGCCGTCGCGCTCAACGCCCGGTTCGCGATGGAAAAGTTTGCCGCGCAGCTGACGGCCGACCTCCTGCTTGACGTCGCCGACAAGGCGCTCATCGTCATGCTCGTCTGCCTTGTGCTTGCCATTTTGCCGGGCGACCTGCTGAAAAAATTCCCTCTGGGCGGCCTTTACGTACGAAAGGGAAGCGCCGGGGGCGCAATCGGCGACCGGCTCGTTAAAGGCTATCACGGTTTTTCGCTGAGCACGAAAGTCGCGACGCTTATCATCATCACGGCTTCCATCTTAAGCCTCCTCTCCGTCTCCATAAGCTACCGCATTTACCGGGAGACCATGGATAAACGCTATTACGCGCAGTGTGCGGCGGCGGTCAACCTGATGTCGGCGGCGCTCGACGGCGACGCCCTGCGAGGAATCATTTCGGCGGGCAAAGAGACCGCCGACTACCGGGAATTTGAAAAACGGCTCTCTCACATAAAGCGCAATATGCCGGATATCACGTACATGTATGTCTACCAGATAAAAAATGACGGCTGTCACGTCGTCTTTGACCTTGACACGCCAGACGTGAAGGGCGCCGAACTGGGGGATGTCGTCGACTTTGACGACATGTTTAAAAAGTATCTCCCGGACCTGCTCGCGGGACGGGAGATTCCGCCGGTAACCGCGTACGGACAGTTCGGGTGGCTGATGTCCGTCTACAAACCCATCCTCGATTCGGAAAAGAAATGCGTGGCCTACGCCGCGGTGGACATCGCGATGGACGACGTGGTGGCCGACCGGTACATATTCGTCATCCGCGTGCTGTCGCTGCTCTTTGGGGCGTCGGTGATCATCGTCTCTTTTTCGCTCTGGTTCGCCCAGAAAAACATCGTGGCCCCGCTCAATTCTCTCGCCTCGGCCACCAACCGCTTCGCCTATGAGAGCGAAGACGAGCGGATGAAGAACCGGCGCATCCTGAAAGACCTGCGCATCAATACCGGCGACGAGATAGAATACCTCTACACCGCCATCTCAAAGACGATCTCGGACATCTTCGATTACCTGCGCGTCATAGACGAAAAAAACGCCGACGTCGCTGCGAAGGCGAAGGTCATCTCAAAAATGCAGGACAATATCATCATCAGCTTTGCCAACATGGTGGAAAACCGCGACGACAATACCGGCTGCCACATCAAGCGCACCGCCGCCTACGTGCGCGCGATCAGCGACGAGATGAGCAAAAACCCCCGGTATCGCGACCAGCTGACCTTTCCGTACCGGGAAAAACTTGAAAAATCGGCGCCCCTTCACGATATCGGCAAGATCAAGATTCCGGACGGCATCCTGAACAAGCCCGGCAAGCTGACGCCGGAAGAGTTTGAGGTCATCAAGAGCCATACCTCCGCGGGACGCGAGATTCTGGAACACGCCTTTATCGGCGGCGAGGACGACAACTATCTTTCCGAAGCGATGAAGATGGCTTACTGCCACCACGAGAAATGGGACGGAAAGGGCTACCCGAACGGGATGAGGGAGGACGAGATTCCCCTCTGCGCCCGCATTATGGCGCTCGCGGACGTGTTTGACGCGCTGATCTCCCGAAGGAGCTATAAAGAGCCACTCTCCTTTGAAAACGCCGTCTCGATCATAAAGGGTGAATCGGGGAGCCATTTCGACCCCGATGTCGTCGCCGCCTTCCTCAATATCAAAGAAGACATCAGGCGCATCGCCGAGGACAACGCGTAAGGGCCTCCGGAGGGCGCGGCAAACGCGCGGCGGGCCGTCCCCTTGTCCGTCCCCGCGCCGCGTGGTCCCGCGCGCCTTATTTTCCGGCGCCGCCCAGGGCCGCGCCGTAATGTTCCGCGTATCTCCTCAGGTATTTTCCCGTCAGGCTTGTCTTATTTTCGCATATTTCTTCCGCCGTGCCGTGAGCGACGATCAGGCCGCCCTCCGCGCCGCCGCCGGGGCCCATGTCGATTATATAGTCCGCGTTGGCGATCATATCGAGGTCATGTTCGATGACGATGACGGTGCCGCCGTTTTCGATCAGGCCGTCCAATACCTGTAAGAGTTTGCGGATATCCTGCGGGTGAAGGCCCGTCGTCGGTTCGTCGAAGACGAACAGCGTTCCTTTTTGGTTCCTTCCCAGCTCCGAGACGAGCTTCAGCCTCTGGGCCTCGCCGCCGGACAGCGTCGGCGTCGATTCGCCGAGTTTAAGGTAGCCGAGCCCGAGGCCGTACAGCGATTCCAGCTTCTCGCGGATGGAATCGTGGTCTTTGAACACCGCGCGCGCCGCGTCGACGGACAGTGCCAGAACGTCGGCGACGCTCATATTGTTCCATTTAACAGAAAGCGTCTCCGGCGCATACCTCATGCCGCCGCAGTCGGGACAGACCATCTCCATATCGGGCAGATACTGAATGTCGAGGGAGACGATGCCCGTCCCGCCGCAGGTCGGGCAGGCGCCGCTTTTCAGGTTGTAAGAAAAGTGCCCGGCGTCCCATTTTCTTTTTTTAGCCTCTTTTGTCGCCGAAAATAGGCTCCTGACGTCGTCCATAATGCCGGAATATGTCGCCAGCGTCGAGCGTGTATTCTGACCTACGGGGACCGCGTCCGCCACGACGACGCGGCGGATTCCCATCGTCTCCGCCTTTGCGATATGGCTGGGCAGCGGTTTTTTCTTGATCGACGCCAGGAGGGCGGGGACAAGGCAGTCAAGCACCAGCGTCGACTTGCCCGAGCCGGAGACGCCGGTTACGGCCGTGAGTCTGCCGGTGGGGAATGAGGCGCTCACGTTTTTCAGCGTATAAATTTCATTTACGTCGAGCGAGATTCGCCCGCCGCCGTTTTCCGGACGGCGTCCGTCGCGGACGAGCAGCCTCTCTTTGCCGGCGATATAGCCGCCGATGACGGAATTTCCGTTTTCTTCTATAGAGGGCACCGTTCCCGCGGCAATGACGCGCCCGCCGTTTTCGCCGGCGCCGACCCCCATCTCGATCATCCAGTCCGCCTGGCGCAGAATATCCACGTCATGGTCCACCACTACAAGGGAATTGCCCTGCGCCAGCAATTTGCGGAAGACCGCCGTCAGCCCCTCCGCGTTCTGCGGGTGAAGGCCGATGGAGGGCTCGTCCAGCACGTAGAGCACGCCCGTCGTCTCGTTGCGCAGCGTCCGCGCGAGCTGGACGCGCTGCAGCTCTCCCGTTGACAAAGTGCCGCCGCCGCGGTCGAGCGACAGATAAGAGAGTCCCAGTGAGAGCAGCGGTTCGATGCCGTCGGTCAGTTCTTCCATCAGCTTGCGGGCCATCGGGTGCATAATTTCCGGCACCGCGCCGGTCACCGACTCCGCGTATGATTTCAAACCGGCGAGGGAAAGGGCGGAGGCCTCGGCAATGTTTTTTCCGGCCAGAAGCGTCGTGAGGAGTTTTCGCGCGAACCGGCTCCCGCCGCAGCTCCGGCACGTTCCGACATGATAGAACTGCTCCGCGAGCCGCGCTCTGACTTTTTCGCTGTCCGTGCCGTTATAGGCGTGGGCCACCGCGTCCGCCGCGTTCAGGTACTGCGCCTTCATATCGTAGACCTTTCCCGCGCTCGACATGACGGAGACCGGCGTCTTTTCGTCCGTCTTTCCGTGAAGGACGAAATCCCGTTGTGCGTCCGTCAATTCTTTATAGGGGATGTCAAGGGGAATGCCGAGCGCCTCCGCCGTGGGGATGTAGAAAAAAGAACCGGGGACGCGCCAGCCGGCGACGGCGCCGTCGTTGATGCTCTTGTTGGGGTCGGCGATGAGCCGGCTTTCGTCGATCTCTTCGACAAGCCCCGTACCTCGGCAGTCCGGGCAGGCCCCGAGCGAGTTGAAGGCGAAATCCTCCGCCGAAAAGGGCGCGAACTCCACGCCGCACTCCGGGCACACGCATTTGCCGAACCGCGCCGTGTCAAGAGACGGCGGGAGCCGGTGTCCGTTGGGGCAGACGTGGGAGCCGAGCCTGGAAAAGGCGAGCCGCAGGACGTTGAGCAGCTCGCTCATCGTTCCCAGCGTGCTGCGGATGCCGGGCACCACGGGCCGCTGCCGCAGCGCGATGGCGCTCGGGAGATAGCGGATATGCTCGACGTCGGGGCGCGCCGCCTGCCCGATACGCCGCCGCGTGTATGTCGACAGCGCCTGTAAATATCTTCTCGACCCCTCGGCATACAGAACGTCCGTGGCGAGCGTGCTTTTTCCCGAACCGGAAAGGCCGCAGACCGCGACAAAGCGGTTCAGCGGGATGTCCACGTCGATATTCTTCAAGTTATTTGCCTTCGCGCCGCGTATTTCTATATAAGCGGGGGCGGCGTTGGTCGGCATCATGCTTCAAAACCTCTCCGCCGGCTGTAAATTTCCGTCTTATGCGGGTCATGCATTTTAGGTTGTTCCTTTCGTTGTTTTGATGGCCGCTTCTCGCGGGCTGGGGTGAGAAACGGGGGGTTTTCACTATTTTCGTTTTATCTCCAATCGTTTTGCTCTTTGCGCTTGCGGGAGCGGAGATCTATAATACTTTTATTATACTAACTGGAAAAAAGCAATCAAGTACGCAGAAATTTCGTACTCAGTCAGTTTTTTGGTACCGGCCCGACATTCCGGAGACAGGCTCCGAAGCTTTGCGTAAAGGAAGGGAAAATCGCGATGAATGAGGCTATGAGTTATGACGAATTTCTTGACAAAGTCCATGAGGGGATCACCACGCCGTCCGGAAATTGCCCGGTCACTCCCGTGATGGAAATGCTGCAGGGAAAGTGGAAAAATATCGTCCTCTATGAATTGTGTGTCCGCGAGACGGTCCGGTTTGGCGAATTGAAGAAAGACCTTCCGGAAATCACCAACACGATGCTGGCCTCGACGCTCCGCGACCTGGAGGCAAGCGGGCTCATCCACAGAGAGCAATACAACGAGATTCCCCCGCGGGTGGAGTATTCCTTTACGGAAAAGGGGCGCGACCTGTTTCCGCTGTTTTACGCCATGATGAATTGGGGCTTCAAATACGAAAAAGACCTGTATCCGGAGGCGGAAAGGTAAAACGCGGCCGGTAAAAGCGGTATCCGGGCAAATCTCCCGGCGACGCCGAAGCGGCGGCCGCGCCCGCAGGGCCGCGCCGTTAGGCGTACTCCCGGATGCTGCCGTCGGGGGCGACCATCTTTTTTACATATTCGATGAAACGCCGGCAGGCGGGGGAGGCCTCCGCGAAGGAGGGAACGCAGAGGGCGAGGTCGCGGCACACCGCCGGTTCGAGCGGCAGCGCGACGCCCCGGCTTCCGTAGCTGCGCATGACGAGTTCGGGCAGGATGCTGACTCCGAGGCCGTTTTCCACCATTGAAAAAACGGTGTGGTCGTCGTGCGAGGTAAACTTGATCTTCGGGGTGACGGCGTATTCCTTCAGCAGCCGGTTCGTGTCGTAGTCGAAGCCGTGGGTGACGAGGATGAAATCTTCGCCGTTGAAGGCTTCGAGCGGAAAGCTCTTTTCTTTCGCCCGCGGGTGGCCCTCGGGCAGGATTGCGAGAAAGGGGTCCTTTCTCAGGTGGATGCGGTCGAAGCTGCGCCCCGGCTGCAGGCTCATGAAGGTGAGGTCCACGGCCCCCTCTTCGAGCGCGCCTTCGAGCGTGCTGATGCCGCCCTCGGTGATGTCGATGCTGATGTTCGGATAATCCCGCTGGAAGCGCCGGATGATCTTCGGCAGCCAGTGGATGGCGATGCTCGTGAAGGAGCCGATGCGCAGCATGCCGCGGATGACTCCGTTAATGGCGCTCACCGTCTGCCCCAGGCTCTCGTTCCATTTTGCGATCTCGCGGAGGATGGGGAGCACGCGTTCGCCGTCGGGGGTGAGCTTCACGCCGTCGCGGCTGCGCAGAAAGATCCGAAAGCCGAACTCCTCTTCCACGCCCTTTATCATGTGGCTCACGCCGGACTGGGTGTAGCCGAAGCTCTCTCCCGCCTTCGTAAGGTTCCCGCATTCGGCGGCTTTGATGATGACTTCATACTTTCTGATATCCACGGCGCGTCCTCCATATCCTTTGTCATTGCGGCGTTTGCCTATATAATATACCAAGTAAGTGGGGGAAGGCAGGGGGATGTCGGTGGATTTTCACAAAAAAGTTTTTTTGCCCGTTCTGTTTGCGTTGATTTTTTCGTTGTACGCCGGTATGGCGCAGGCCGCTACCCTCGCCGACATCCGCGAGGAGCTGGCCCGCTATCAGACGGAGCCGGCGGCGCGCGCCGCGCAGCTTGCGCGGGACCTGCGGAAGGTGCGGGACATCGAAGACGGGCTCGCGCGGCAGTACGATATCCCCGTCTCCGAGGTGCTGGCCTACGAGTATGAGCTTGAGAAGATCATCAACTGCTATTACAGCATCTACTTCATCCAGAAGCGCACGGATGTGGGCGGCACCTTTATCCTTGACGACAACCGGCTGAAAGAGCTGGCGGCGGCCAAGCCGCCCTATTCCTTTGTCTTTTACCTTGACGTTATCGAGGATATCGACAACTGCCGTCAGTCTTTTCTGAGCCTGCAGGAAAATATCGCGCGTTATCGGGAGAACCTGCAGGAGGTCAGCGCGCATAAAAACGACATTGAGAAGGAGTACCGCCTCTGCCGCGAAAAGAGCTCCCTCTCCACGGAGAACCGCCTCAAATATAACTTCGACCTGCTGATCATCAAGGCAAAGCTCGAGCGGTGCTATGCCGATTACACCTTCTACGAGAGCAGAACGAAGGTTGCGATGCAAGAAGCTTCGGAGATAAAAGAGAAGCTGGACACTCTGGAGCCGATAATCAGAAATGTACGCGCGAATATCAATTTCTCGCGGGAAGATTTTGACTTCCTTGATTCCACAGCCTACGCGAAGGTGCGGCTGCTGGAAAATACCGTCGTCATGCTCAACCATAAATTCAACAGCCTCGGCGAGGCGCGCCGCCGCACTGAGCAGCCGACGGATTTTACCAAATACTGGATTCCGACGGAGCAAAAACTGGTGGAAGACGAGACGCTGCTGGTCCTTGACCTTGTGGAGCTGTGGTCCGCCACGCGCCTGACGTGGCGTTCGATGGACGACCTGCTCTTGGGCCGCTTTACGCTGAAAGAGCGCCGGGACATGCAGGCGGCGACGAAGGCGGTGATCGAACAGTGCCGCGTCGACCTGAAATTCGCCAACGAGGACCTGCAGGACCTGCGGCGCGTCTCCCAGGAGGTTAACCGCCGTTTCGGCGACGGCAGCGCGCTTAAGACTCCGGAAGAGGTCCAGATGCGCGACGAATTCCGCTCGAACATCGAGGCGCGGATGGGCCGCTACCTCTCCTATATCATCATGCTTGGCGAGATGTCGGGGCAGTTCGAGATCCTGCTTGCGGAGACGGAGCGCATGATCGGCGAGGCGAACGCCGACGACAGGATAGAAAGCATCTGGCGCGACAATGTCGGAGGCTTGCTGAACACGGAGGTTTGGAGTATCGACGATTACCCGATCACGGCGAAAAAGCTCGCCCTTGCGCTGGTGATCTTCCTCATCGGCCTGCTGATCACCCGTTACGCCGTGCTGCTCATGCGGCGGCACCTTGAAAAGAGGGCCGACCATGTGAGCCGCCACAGCTCGCTGCTGATTCAGAATATCGTCTTCTACCTGGGGCTGATCGTTTCGTTTTTGATCACGCTGTGGATGCTGCACATTCCGCTGACGGCCTTTGCCTTTATGGGAGGCGCGGCGGCGATCGCCATCGGTCTCGGCACGCAGAAGATCATGGGGGACACCCTCTCCGGCATCCTGCTGCTCTTCCAGAAAAAGCTGCGTATCGGCGACGAAGTGGTAATCGGGGATACGCATGGCATCGTCACCGAGATCACGCTGCAAAACACGGTGCTCGTCTGCCAGCAGTCGCGCCATCTGATCATCCCCAACAGCAAGGTGCTGGACAGCCCCGTGCTGAACCTGACGCTGAACAATTCGCTCTCGCGCACCGAGGTTAGCGTCTCCATCTCCTACAACAGCGACGTCAGCCTCGCGATGGGGCTGATCAGGACGGCCCTCAGCGAAAACCCCAACGTCCTCAAGACCCCGCCCTTCCGCATCATCCTCTCGGAGTTTGAGGACAGCGCGATAAAATTTACCGCCTTTTTCTTCATTGACCTCAGCAAAGTCTTTGAGTCCAACGTGCAGAGCGCGGTGCGTATGAGCATCCTCGACGCCTTCCGCGAACGCGGCGTCGAAATCCCCTTCCCGCAGACGGAGGTCAAAATCAAGGATTGACATCTCCCGGCGCGCCCTTTTTCGCCGCCGCGGGAGGCTTGCGCGGCGGCTTGCCGTTTGCGTGTCCACACGGCGGCGGAGAAAACCTAAATAGCATTATATATCTGAATATTCAAGTCCATATTATATAATAATTTTATTATTTCATATAAAAATAACCTATTGTTGTAAAATTCTCTCATCTCTGATAAGATAAAAAAAGATTCGGCAGACGCAGGGGGATGAAAGCATGAAGATCGGCAAAATGGTCGCAGTAGTTGATTCGCACACATGCGGGGAACCGACCCGTATCGTTATCGGCGGGGCGCCGGTTTTTCGCGGCGCGACGATGGCGGAGAAGTGGGTGGACTTCCGTCACAACCACAACGACTTTCGCCGCTTCATCATGACGGAGCCGCGCGGACATGCCGACATGTTCGGCGCGATCATGGTGCCGCCCGTCCACGAGGACGCCGACACGGGCGTCGTCTTCTGCGACTCCGGCGGCAGCGTCTCGATGTGCGGCCACGGCTCCATCGGCCTCGCTTCGGCGATGGTGAATCTGCAAATGGTTCCGGTCTTTGAGCCCTACACCTATGTCAAACTTGACACCCCCGCGGGCCTCGTCACGCTCAAGGTCGAGGTCGCGCACGGCGAGGCCGTCAGCGCGACGCTGCAAAACGTCCCCTCCTTCGTCTACGCGCGCGGCCTCGACCTATACCTTCCCTCTTTGGGACGAAGCGTGAAGTTCGACATCTGCTTCGGCGGCAGCTTTTTCGCGCTCATAGACGCCGCAGATTTCGGCCTCGACCTGGTGCCGCGGGAGGCGCCGTACCTCGTAAAGCTCGGCGTCGAGGTGATGGAGGAGGCCAACCGCCAGCATAACGTGCGCCATCCGCAGATACCGATGAACAACAAGATCCTGCTCGCGGAATTCGGGCTGCACCGGGACGGGCAGCATGCGCGCAACTGCGTGGTCTTCGGAACCTGCAACGTCGACCGCTCGCCGTGCGGGACGGGGACCTGCGCGAAGATGGCGCTGCTGGCCGACCGCGGCGAACTTGCGCCGCGCGAGCCTTTTATCCATGAGAGCATCCTCGGCACGCTCTTTGAGGGGCATTACGAAGAGGGGCCGATGGTCGGAGACTACCGGTCCATCATCCCCTTCATCAAAGGCAGCGCCAACATCATCGGCTTCAACTGGCTCATAAGCCATGAGAGCGACCCGCTGCTGCCCGGTTTTCTGCTTAACTGAGGCGGGGTAGGTAGTATTGCCTAATTTACCCGCGGCGGCGGCTCCGGCGAGTGAAAACCCCTCCTCCAGCCGGGGCCGCGCCGCTTTTTTAGCACAAATAATGTATATATTTATCTAAACAAAGATAACCATGTGAAAGCTATTATCGACCATTACGGCGATAATCGGCGTTGCTATTGGCTTATACCATATATTGCGGGCGGTTGATTTTAAAAAAGCCCCCAAACCCGCATGGCCAGCGGGTTTTTTCGTCTAGGTAAATCTACGCACCGGTTGTTAAATAGAGAAATGTTTTGATTTACTTATCTATCGCCGCTTGGCTATACTCGACTCACGATAAAGAAAAGAGAGGCGAAGGAGGTAATAAAGATGGCGTTAGGCGAGATAGTTCTGATGAGCGTGATGGGTATTACGGCGCTGCTCTCCACGGGATTCACGCTGTACATGTTAAAGATTACGATTTGGAGCGAACCGACCGGAACAAAGATTCCTCAGACTGAGGTAAAAAGAGTCGGTTGTTAATAAATTCCTCCCTAGGAAGAGGCGCGGCCCTTGCGGCCGCACTTTTTTTGTCTTTTTATACATGAATTTAATTCATGTATTATATTGTTTTTTGTCGTTTTACTAATCTATAGATAGCTGTTACCATTAATGCCATCAGGAACGTTTCCCGAAGAATAAATGATTCCGCGGCATTTACGCCGCGACACTTGAGGAGGTTGTCACAATGACATTTCAGGACATCTTTTTAATGGCGCTTACGGCCTTTACGGCGGCCGGCAGCTTTGTCTTTGCGGTAGTGATGGTCGCCCGCGATATTTGGCGGGAAGGCCGCGGCGGAGAGGCCTGTGAAGAGCGCGGGCGAAAACCTCTGAGCGCCGTCTAAATATTTGCTCCCACTCGGCGGACAGCGTCCGCCTTCCCTTCAGAACGGGCGCGGCGGCTTTTTCCGCCGCGTCTTTTTTGTTCTTCAATACATGCAGTTTTTTCATGCAACACATTAGTTTTTGTCGTTTTACTAATTTATAAATGGCTGCTACTATTAATGCCATCAGGAACGGCCGATTCCGCAGGATTAAAAAATTCAGAACTATCTGAGGAGGTTGTCACAATGACGTATGGAGAAATGCTTATGTATGGGGTCACAGCCTTTACAGCGGCCGGCAGCCTTGTCTTCGCGCTGGTCATGACCGCTCAAGAGGTATGGCACGACCACGGTAAAGCGAAAAAGAGCGCGAAAGTACCCGCGAGGGCGATGTAACGGCCCCCATACGGCAGAAAAGAGTCCCAAGTCTGTCCCCACTCACAGACTATACCCACTTTCCCTTTAGATCGGCGCGGCAGGAGTTACCTGCCGCGCCTTATGTTTTTGCCGCTCTGCCCGTCAGGTGTTTCCGCGCCCGGCCTCCGTGGTGATAAGCGACGGGCGGGGCGCGCCCCCTGTTGTAATGCCCTTGATCCCCCTGATCCTTCCCGCAGCGCGATTCGGTGATTTAAGGAACCGCTGATTAACGGGCGGGGTCTGCTGCGTGACGCAAGCGGCGCATATAATCAGCGGTTCCTTAAAAAGAGCTTCGTTTAAGCCCCGAGCTGACGTCGATCTGCATCTCCGTGCGGTCAAGCAGCGCCTGGAGGCTCGTATCGCAGGCGATCTCGGTCATCACCATGCGGCCGTAAATGTTCCGCACCACGCAGTATTCGGTGACGATCACGTCCACCACGCCGCGCCCCGTCAGCGGCAGCGAGCACTTCTGCACGAGCTTGCTGCGCCCCTCTTTGTCGAAATGCCGCGTCGCGGCGTAGACCTTCTTCGCCCCCGCGACGATGTCCATCGCGCCGCCCATGCCGGGTACGCGCACCTGCGGAATCATCCAGTTCGCAAGGCTCCCCTCGCGGTCGACCTCGAGCGCTCCGAGAATGGTGACGTCGATATGGCCTCCGCGCATGATCGCGAAACTGAGCTCTGAGGAGACCAGCGCGCCGCCGGGCAGCACCGACACCGGCGCGCCGCCCGCGTCGATGACGCGCAGGTCGCGCTTGTCGGCGCTCGCGCCGGCGTTGATCACGCCGTTTTCCGTCTGCAAAATGAGCCGCACGTTCTCCGGCACATAGTCCGGCACGAGCTGGGGGATGCCGATGCCGAGATTGACGAGCGCGCCGTCCTCAAGCTCCGCCGCGATCCGGCGCGCGATGCGCGCGCGCGCCTCCTTTTCATTAAGTTCTGGAAGCATATTCGCCGTCTCCCTTCAGCACCAGCGCGTCGATGAAAATCCCCGGCGTTACGACGTCGTTGGGGTCTATTCCGCCGACCGGCACCACCTCGTCCACCTCGGCCACGACCTTCGCCGCGGCGGTCGCCATCGTCGGATTAAAATTCCGGTTCGTTCCGTAATAGATGAGATTTCCCGCCGCGTCGGCCTTGTAGGCGCGGATGAAGGCGGTATCCGCCCTTAAGGGGCGTTCGACGATATAGCGCCGTCCGTCCAGCTCGACGGTCTCGCGTCCCTCCTCATATACCGTGTCCACGCCGGTGGGCGTCAAAATCCCGCCGAGCCCCGCGCCGCCCGCGCGGATGCGCTCGACGAAAGTGCCCATGGGGATGAGCTCGATCTTCAATTCGCCGTTCGTGTAAAGCTCCTGCGTCCGTTTGTTGAGGCCGATATGCGAGGCGACGAGAGAACGGAGCTGCCCGTTCGTCACAAGCCGCGCCACGCCGACGGGGCCGGGGACCTTGGTCTGGAAATAGCTGGTGTCCACGCAGATGAGGTCGATATCCTTCACGCCGCTGCGGCAGAGCGCCTCGATGATCGTATATGGCGCGCCGCCGTAATTGAAGCCGCCCACCATCAGCGACCCCCCCGGCGCGGCGAAAGCCGCCGCCGCGGACGCGGTAATGACGGGCTTGATAAATGGTTTGGCCATTTAATAAACATCCTCTCAAAAGTTCTCCGACAAGTTTTACAGCCGCCGGAGGGAATGTCAAGAGATAAATTTTACGGCGGGACCGCGGGACAAACGCGTGAAAGGTCATCCCCGCGCCGCCGCGGATATATTGTTGTGATATCATTTAAGAAACATAGGAGGCGGTAGCTGTGGACAGAGAATCCCTATTATCGATGATCAAAGAACTTGTCGCGATACCGAGCGTGACGGAGAGCGCCGCAGAGAGCGCGCCCGGCGAACGGCTCTTTGAAAGGCTCGCGGAACTTCCCTACTTTAAAGCAAACCCCCGTCACCTCCGGCTTGTCGAGACGCCGCTCGAAGGCTCCCTTTATGAACTGAAATCGCTGGTCGCCCGCGTCGACGCCGCCGCGAAGACGGCGCGCACGGTGCTGCTCATCGGTCACTACGACGTCGTCGATACAAAGTGCTACGGCGACATCGCCGAACATGCCTTCGACCCGGACCGGCTCGCGGAAATATTCGGCGCCGACGACGGCACTCTCTACGGGCGCGGCGTGATGGACATGAAATGCGGCGTTGCGATCGAGACGGCGCTCATCGAGGAATTCGCGAGCGACCGCGGCCTCTTCGACGTCAACCTCGTGATGGCGCTGGTGGGGGATGAGGAAAACTCCTCCGCCGGAATGCGGGGCGTCCTGCCCGTCATCGCGGAAATGCAGGCGGAGGGGCTCGACTTTCTCGCGGCGCTGAACACCGAGCCGGGAGAGGCGGGAAAATCCGGCCTTGTGGGGCCGATGATCTTTCTCGGCACGCTCGGCAAACTGATGCCCGGCTTCTACATCCGCGGGCGCGACGCCCATGTCGGCAACTGCTACAACGGCTTTTCCGCGCTGCTTGCCGCCTCGCGGCTCGTCTCATACGCGGAGGGCAACCCCTACCTTGCGGACCCGCTGCACGGCGTCTGCCAGCCCTCGTGGATCTGCCTGGACATGAAGGCGCTGCGCGATTTCTACAGCGTCACCGTTCCCGACAAAGCTTATGCCTATTTCAACTGTTTCACGACGAACAACACCCCGGCCCTCGTGATGGAGCAGATGCGCGGCATCGCGGCCTACGCGCTGCGCCAAAGCGCGGAGCAGCTTACCGCCTCCTACCGCGCGCTTCTCGCGCTGGGCTACGAAGGGGCGGCGTTTGAGCCCGCGGAGCCGGCGGTCTACACGCTCGCGGAGCTCAAAGAGCTGGCGCGCGCGCGCCAGGGGGAATCCTTTGACGAAGAGCTGCGCCGCTGCGTTGAAACGCTGCCGCCCGGCGATATGCGCGCGCGCGGGATAAAATGCGTGGACTTCATCGCCGACCGCTCCGGCGTGGAGGGGCCCTATATCGTCTGCTTCTTCCTGCCGCCGTGGCTGCCCGTCCGTACCGACCTTACGGACGACCCGCGCGACCGGGCCGCCGTTGAGGCGGCGCGCGCCGTCGAGGCTGAGTGCGCCGCGAAATATGGTTTGAAAATGACGGAGGCGGAGCTCTTCGCGGGGCTCTGCGACCTCAGCTATGTGGGGGCGAAACTCTCCGACGGCGACGTGCGGGCGTTCAGCGAAAATATGCCCGGCTGGGGCGTCATCTACAATATCCCGCTCAAAGAGATGCAGGGCCTCGGCATTCCGGTGATAAACCTTGGGCCGAGCGGGCAGTCGCCGCACAAAAAAGAGGAGCGGCTGCATCTGTCCTACTCGCTAGACGTCCTGCCGGGGCTGCTCAAAACCGCGGTCCGGGAGCTGTCGCGCCGTAACGCCTGAGGTGAAAACCGCCGTCCCCGCCCGCCGCAAACAGAAAAATAACCAGCTTAAGGAACCGTTGATTAATTGAAAATAAGCTGAATAATAACCAACATATAATCAGCGGTTTCTTAAAGCAGCTTCCCCGTGCCGGTACGCCGGATGGGGGAGCTGCTTTTTTGTCCCGCCGCCCGCCGCGTCTATTGTTCCGTAATGAGTGCTGACCTCTGCCGGCGCGGCTGCCGCGCCTCTTTTGCCCCGACCCTCCGGCTCCGCCCCGTTCTCGTTCCTTGTCTCGCCCCGCGCTTTCCCCCACTGTTAAAGTTGTCTATACCAGACGCTTGCCAAACTATATTAAGGAGGACTGCGACAATGCCGCAAGAGAACCAGAAAGTTCCTTTGTTTTCCGCACCCGTACTCCCGCCGCTCTTAGCGCCCGCTCCGGAGACCGTCCTCGCCTACCTGCCGCTCGTAAAAGCCACCGCCTACCGCTACCAGGGGCGCGGCGCGGAATACGACGACCTCGTGCAGGAGGGCTGCCTCGCGCTGCTCGCCCTCATCCCCAAATGCCCCGACGTCCAATGGCTCGCCTACTTCTTAAAGAGCCACCTTCCCGGTTACATCCGCGACGCGGCGGCGCGCCTGCGCAAAGCGCGCGCCGCGGGGGCGGAAGTGCCGCTCGAAGAGCTGGAAGAAATCCTGGGCGCGGAAGAGCAAAAATACCGCGAGGCCGAACTGCGCGACATCCTGCGGCGCGCCCTCACCGCCGAAGAGCTGGAAATCACGCGGGCGCTCGTCGAGGGCTACAGCCAGCGGGAGATCGCGCGAAGCCGGGGCGTCACCCAACAGGCCGTCGCCTTTCGGCTTAAAAAAATACGCGTAAAAATAAAAGAGGCGCTGGGCGAATAATTTGCCACGACTTCTATTTTGTGCTAAAATTCCTTCGTCAAATGTTAAGTTTTTATATAATAAAAAAATTGGTATAAAAGAGAACACCAAAATGGCATTCAGGACTGGCGACCACCGTAACCTTGCCGCGTTGAACGAAAGTGCCCCCCCCTCCCAGAAGTAAAAACAGGTTTAAAATATCGTTCGCACTCTGCTTTAAGCTCTTTATCTCATTCACATCCTCTATTTTATTTACATACACCCATACCGCGCGCCGCGCGCAGCGCCTCCATTCCGGCGGCGGCCGGCCGCTCGTGCCCTGACGCCGAAGCGCTCCGCCCCGGCTCCCAAAATACCATCATAAAAACGGCTGCCGCCGTTTCTTCCGGCGCGCCGCTTCGCGCGCTGCCGGCGGCCGCAGCGGCGGGATAACAGAACCGGCCTCGCGGCGGCGCTCTGCCGCCGCTTTGCTGTGGAGAAAGGAGGATTGTTTCGCGCGGGGAACCGCAGACGCCTCAAAAAACGGCCGGCTGCCGCGCGCGGAAGGAACAAAAACACGGCGCAAAGACCAAAAAAGCGCCGCGGGAGCATCTATATTAAAGAGAGGACGTCATACATCATGCGCATATCTTCCGGACTCAAACTTATCGTCACCGCGGTCTTCATATCGCTGGCCGCGCTGAACGCCTCCGGCGCCGCGGCGGAGACGGTCGCCGTCGTGGACGTGGCGCGCGTCATCGACGCCAGCGTCCCCGGCAAGGCGGGACAGCGGTACATGGACGGCGTCAAGGCGGGGCTGGACGCGGAATTTGAGAAATACAAAAAAAGCCTTGGCGCGGTAAAAGACGGCGACGCGCGCCTCGCGCAAAAACAGGCGGAGCTTGCCGCCCGCTATCAGGCGGAATTCTCCCGCGTCACCGGCCGCCTTCTGGCGGAGCTTCGCCGCGAGACGGCCGACTGGCTCAAAGGCAATAAAAGGGACGCGGCGGTCGTCATCCCCGCGAGCGCGGCGCTGGCCGTCTCTCCGGCGGCGGACGTCAGCGCCGAAATCCAGCGGCGTCTCGACGCCCTCTCCATCGACTTCGCGAAGAAGTAAGAAAGGAGAATGCCTGTCGCCAGGAATACCGTTCTGTAAAGACAGAAACAATACCGTTTTACGGCGTCAGTTTCATGAATTTATTAATGAAAAAGGAGAAGTGAAAATGAAAAAATATTGCTTTAAATTTGCGGTCGCCGTATGGCTGCTCACTGCGGCGCTATCCCTCTCGGGCGCGGCGGAGGCCAGCTACACGGCGGGGGGCGGAACCGTCGTAGGCGGCGTTTCTGGGCAGAATGCAAATGGGATAGCGATAGGATCAAGTCCCACAGCGGCAGATAAAGCGGCGTCTGCGGGAGCTGAGTCAGTCGCAATCGGCTTTGATTCGCATGCTGACCCTATTCATAGTGTCGCCATCGGCAGCGCTTGCGCGGCGAAGGCGGAGGAGAGCGTCGCCCTCGGAACATGGTGCTATGCTACAGCGGAAAAGGCCGTCGCAATCGGAGCTGAATCAAACGCCTGGGCAGAAAGAGCCGTTGCCGCGGGCTATGCCGCGTATGCGAAGGGAGCTGACAGTTCCGCTTACGGGGCCGGCGCGAGTGCGTCGGAAAGTGGCAGTTCTGCTTTCGGAACTGAGGCTAGTGCGTCTGTAGCCTCTGGCGTAGCTCTGGGAGCCAACTCCAAGGCGGACAGGACAACGACCACAAGCGGCATCTACAGATCCACGGGCGCTACTTCGGCTGCCCAGACGGCGGTGACAAATACAGTAAAGGGGTCGCTGGGAATCGCCTCGATCGGCAGTGATACCGCCACCCGTCAGCTGGCGGGCGTGGCGGCGGGGATTAACGACACCGACGCCGTCAACGTGGCCCAGCTGAAAGCCCTCGCCAGCGTGACCGGCGATAAGAGCTACGCAAGCGCGAACTACATCACGGCGAACGACGACCTGACTAAGGCGGCGGGCAAGCTAGACGAAGCCATAGGCAAAATCACGGCGGACGGCAACTACGTTAAAGCGTCGTCCTCTACCAACACTATGGCGGCAAACGTGCAAGCCCTTGACACGCAGATAGGCGCGAGGGTAAGCGGCAACTACATCAGCACTGCCAACGCGGTGACGGCGAACCTGAAAGCCCTCGACACGCAGATAGGCGCGAGGGTGAGCGGCAACTACATCAGCACTGCCAACGCGGTGACGGCAAATATGAAAGCCCTTGACACGCAGATAGGCAAAGTCGCGCAGGATGGCAATTACATCACGTCGGCCGGCACGGTGGCGGCCAATCTGCAAGCGATAGACACGCAGATAGGCGCAAAAGTGGCTGGCGATTACATCAAAACCGACAACGCGGTGACGGCGAATCTGAAAGCCCTTGACACGCAGATAGGCAAAGTCGCGCAGGATGGCAACTATATCACGTTGACCGGTACGGTGGCGGCCAATCTGCAAGCCATCGACACTCAGATAGGCGCAAAAGTGGCTGGCGATTACATCAAAACAGACAACGCGGTGACGGTGAACCTGAAAGCCCTTGACACACAGATAGGCAAAGTCGCGCAGGACGGCAACTACATCACGTCGGCCGGCACGGTGGCGGCAAACCTGGGCTTGCTCGATACTGCCGTCGTCGCCGTCAGCGGCGATGTTACAGAACTCAAGAAGGCCGTGGGCGACAATTCGGACTACTCGAGCGAAAATGTGATAAAAAAGACCAACTCGGTAATTGCCAACTTAAGCGCGCTTGACGCGGCACAGGGCAACCAGCAGTACGCCGAAGTGACGGAAAAAGGCCCGGCAGTCAATGGAGATTCGACGACGGCGGCCATCGGTAAACTGAACAACAGCGTAGGCGACGTAAACGCCTACCAAAGCACGAACCTCGTCGCGCAGGGCGACTCCGCGGTAACGGCCATCGGCAAACTGGACAACGCCATAGGCAAAGTAGGGCAGGACGGCAACTACATCACGTCAGTTGGCACGGTGGCGGCCAACCTGCAAGCGATAGACACGCAGATAGGCAAAGTCGCGCAGGACGGCAACTACATCACGTCAGTCGATAGCGGAACTTGCGGAGCAGCTGGAGCAGCTCAAGGCAAACGTAAAATAACCTTCCGCGCGCTAAAAACAAAAAAACGTTCCGGCGGGGGCGGCCCCGCCTCTTCCCGCCGGAAGCGTTGAATTTGTCCCCGCGCGCCGCGGCGCGCGGTAAATCTGAATTTCTTTCGCCGCCGCGCCCAGGGGAGGGGCGCCCCGCGGCAGAAAGTTTGCCCGCGGGCTTTTCCCCGAATTTTTCTGCCGGGGGGTGCGCGCGCCGCAGATTTTGGAATGGAGGTGAATCGCCGTGGATAATGGAGACGACAAACTTTTCAGTGTGAGCACGGCCGCGCTCGTATTTTTTTCCATCATATTGAACGTAACCGGCAACTACATTGTTTTTTATTTTAAGATTCCGGTCTACCTTGACACGGCGGGCACCATCCTTTCAGCCGCGCTGGGAGGCTTCATGCCGGGCGTCTTCGTCGGCTTTTTCTCCAACGTGCTGAACTCATTTACCCACAGGAACAATCTATATTACGGAATCGTAAGCATTTTTGTCGGGCTGTTCTCGGTGATCATCTCCCAAAAAGGCGGTTTTCGCCGCCTTTCGCGCCTGCCCTTATACGCCTTGCCGCTCTCGCTGGGCGGCGTGCTGCTGGGAAACGCGATCACCTGGGGGCTGCTCGACGGCGACTGGCGGAATTTTACCTCTTCTTCCGCAATCTGGCTGGCGAAAGCCGGGCGGCTCTCGGGCGGCGCGGCGTTCTTCTTCACGGGCGCTTTCGTCGATTACTGCGACAAGCTCTTTTCCGTCGCCGCCGCCGTGGGAATCATACGCCTGCTGCCGCCCTCCATTCTGGACCGGCTGCCGCTGGGGGGGATCTATCTGGATGGAAACCCGTCAGGAACCGGAGCGCGCGTCAATATCTGCCGGCGCATGTCGATCCGCACGAAAGTCGGCGCGCTGATGATAGGAACCTACAGCGCACTGGGGTTGGTCTCCGCCGCGATTATCTGCTACATGTACGCCGAATTGGATATCTCCGGATATATCAGAGCAAAAGAGATGATGGCGCTTACGCTCGGCTCCGGCAGACACGCGGCGGCCAACGCCTTTCTTGCCAGAGTACTGTCGCTGATGTTCGGCACGGGAATGTTTCTGCTCTCCTTCTCTCTCTGGTATGTACAAAGCGCGTTAGTCGCGCCCCTCAGGCGCATGGCGGACGCGGCGAATCAATACCTGTCGCAGACCGAAGGAGCCGCCGGCAAAGAGAAACTGCCGCAGGTGAACATCAGGACCGGCGACGAAATCGAATATCTCTATGAAGTGCTCTCCGCGGCGGCCCAAAAAATAACCCAGGACTTGAATCTCATCAGAACGGGAAACAACACGATCGCTCAAAAGAATGAAATCATATCGACGATGCAGGACCATATAATCTTCTGCTTCGCCTCCTTGGTCGAGAACAGGGACGACAACACCGGCGGCCACATCTGGCGCACGTCGAAATATGTCCGCGCAATCTGCGATGAAATGCTGGCGGCGGGCCAATACGGGCGCGTGGTGACGGCGGAATACTGCGAAGCGTTAGAACGTTCCGCGCCGCTGCACGACATCGGCAAAATCAAGATACCGGATCGCGTGCTGCTCAAGGAAGGGCCGCTGACGAAAGAAGAATTCGAAGTGGTAAAAGCGCATTCCCTGTGCGGAGCCAATATTATAAAAAACGTCTTTATTGACAAAGAAGAGGACGCATACTTTTTCGAAGCGTACAACATGGCCCTTTATCATCACGAGCGCTGGGACGGAAGCGGATACCCCGAGGGGCTGAAGGGCGGCGAAATACCGCTCTCGGCGCGGATCATGGCCATCGCCGACGTCTTCGACGCGCTGCTCTCAAAAAGAAGCTATAAAGAGCCGTATTCGTTTGAGCGCGCGGTCTCGCTGGTGCTGGCAGAATCGGGGAGGCATTTTGACCCGGACGTCACGAAATCATTCGCGAACGCCGTGGATAAACTGCGGGCGATATATTTTTCCGCCCAGGACGGCTGCGGTTAGGAATGTCATAGAGGCTGCCGCACGGCCTATACGGTTCCCTGACGGATTCAAATGATGTCCTCCCATTACAGGATTCTTTCGCGGGCCGGGGATAAGCCGTGCGGTTTTTAGAATACAGAAAATCGGCGTTTATAAGCACGATTTGCGTCATAAAACGGGGGCTCCGAATCCTCGCCGTATGCAAATACGGCTCCGGTATCGGAGCCCCCATTTTATTTAGCAACTCGCACTTCTAAACGCCGATTTATCTTCGATGGGCTAGCGTGACAAATTAGGGTTTGGTAAAGGTTTTGGGCTCCCTCGCTGAGGGAGCTGGATCGGCGAAGCCGAGACTGAGGGAGTTTTGACGTTGACCTTAAGGTTTTCATAACTTAAAGAAGTGAAAAGCCAAGGTCAAAACTCCCTCCGACCCGGC